>NZ_JAYFPT010000001.1:0-68273 GCF_034927565.1 Propionicimonas sp. | reverse complement strand
CGACGGCGCCGGCCTGGCCGAGACCAGCCTCGCCCGTCCGGCCTACGCCGGCTGGGAGGACGCCGCCGTCCCTCCCGAGCGGCTCGGCGGCTACCTGCGCGACTTCGAGGCGCTGCTGGACCAGCACGGCCTGCAGGCCGCGCCCTACGGGCACTTCGGCGAGGGCTGCGTCCATGCCCGGATCGACTTCCCGCTCACCGCGCCGGACGGCCCGGCCCGGCTGCGGGCCTTCCTGACCGATGCCGCCGCCCTGGTCGGCAGCCACGGCGGCTCGATGTCCGGCGAGCACGGCGACGGCCGGGCCCGCTCCGAACTGCTGCCCGCGATGTACTCCCCCGCAGCGCTGGCGCTGTTCGGGGCGGTCAAGCAACTCTTCGACCCGGACAACCTGCTCAACCCCGGCGTCCTGGTCGACCCGGCCCCGGTGGACGCCGGCCTGCGCACCGAACTGGCCCGCTCGTCGCTGGCCCTGGCCCATCCGGAACTGGCCGCGGGAGTGCACCGGTGTTCGGGGGTCGGGCGCTGCATCAGCCAGCACGGCGAGACCGCCGACATCATGTGCCCCTCCTACCGTGCCACCGGGAACGAGAAGGACTCCACCCGCGGCCGGGCACACGTCCTGGCCGAACTGCTCGGCGGCACGCTGCCCGGCGGCTTCGCCGCCCCCGAGGTGCACGAGGCGCTCGACCTCTGCCTGGCCTGCAAGGGCTGCGCCCGGGACTGCCCGACCGGCGTCGACCTGGCCTCCTACAAATCCCAGGCGCTGGCCGAGACCTACCGCGGCCGGTTGCGGCCGCGCAGTCACTATCTGCTCGGGCGGCTGCCGCAATTCGCCCGGCTGATCACCCGGCTGCCGGGAGCCACGGCGCTGGTGAACGGCGCACTGCGGGCGCCGGGGGTCGGACGGGCGGCACGTTGGCTGGCCGGAGTCGACCGGCGCCGTTCCCTCCCGCGCTTCGCAGCCCGCCCATCCCACCAGACCCTCGCCCGGTCTGCCGGTGCGGGCAGGCCGGTGGCGCTGTGGATCGACTCGTTCAGCGACTGTTTCGCCGGCACCCATCTGCCCGCTCTGGTCCAGGTGCTGACCGACGCCGGCTGGACGCCAGAACTGGTCACCGATCCCGCCTGCTGCGGGCTGACCTGGATCACCACAGGCCAGCGGGACGCCGCCGCCCGCCGGCTGCGGCAGGCGGTCGGCACCCTACACAGCTACGTCGAACGCGGGCTGCCGATCCTGGGCGTCGAACCGTCCTGTCTGGCCGTGCTGCGGGATGACGCGGCCGGACTGATCGACGACCCACGGCTGCCCGCCGTCGCCGCTGCCACCCGCACCCTGGCCGAGTTGCTGGCTGAGACCCCCGGCTACACCCCGCCCGACCTGGTCGGTCACCAGCTGGTCGTGCAGCCACACTGCCACCACGCCGCCGTACTCGGCTGGCAGGCCGACGCCGCCCTGCTGGCCCGCACCGGTGCCACCGTCACCACCCTGGGAGGCTGCTGCGGCCTGGCCGGCAACTTTGGCGTCGAGCGCGGCCACTACGAGGTCAGCGTGGCGGTCGCCGAGGACCAGCTGCTGCCGGCCATCCGCGCGGCCGGGCCGGGGGCGATCGTGGTGGCGGACGGCTTCTCCTGCCGCACCCAGGTCTCCGACCTGGCCGGATGCCAGGCTCTCACCCTGGCCGAGTTGCTCGCCCTGCACCGGGAACAGCCGTGATCGTCGTCGTCGGTGCCACCCTGCCCGGCCTGGCCGCAGCCGCCCGGCTCGCCCGCGTCGGCCACCAGGTCGTCGTGCTCGATCGCCGGGCGTTCCCCGATCGGCCGGCGATCCCCGAGCCGGTCCCCCTGTCACCGCTCGACCCAGACCCCCACGTGATCCTGTTGCCGGGGGCGTGGCGCGATCTGTTCCGCAAGTCCGGCCGACCGATAACCGGAGAGTTGGGCCGCCACGGGCTACGTCTCGTGCCGGCCCCCGCGCCCAGCTACGCGACATCGGCGGGTGAGATCACGCTCCCGGCGGATCGCGCCGGCCAGTGGCACACCCTGGCCGAGACGGTTGGGCCCCGGGCGGCCGCAACCTGGCGCGACCTGCTCGACCGGCTGGACACCAGCTGGCTCGCGTTGCGTCCCCTCGGCGTGGAGGCCGAGTTCACCGCAACCCGCCTCGACCGCGCCACCAAGGCGGCGCTGCACACCCACCAGACCCTGGCTGACCTCGCCCGACAGGCAGGCCCGCTCGGCAGCCTCTTCACCGACCTGGCACTGCGCCGTGACAGCGATCCGCGGACCACCCCCGGCTGGCTCGGCACCAGGCTCAGCATCGAACGCACCTTCGGACGCTGGCAGCTGGCCGATTCCGGCGACATCCCCCAGCCCGCCACCCGCCTGCTGGACATCGTCCTGCAGCGGCTCGTCGATCGCGATGTGGACCTGCGCTGGCAGACCGAGGCACGCCACGTCGCCCCCGGCCGGGTGCTCACCACCGAGGGACCTGTGGAAGGCCGGGCGATCATCATCGCCACCTCCCCCTGGCAGCACGCCACCCTCACCGGCCGGCGGCCACCACGCGGGCTGACCGCGGCAAGCACTGCCGGCCCGCAATGGCACGGCTGGCGCACCCTTCTTGCCCTCCCGCGCCTGCGCACCACCATCCCGGGGGTGTATCACGCCTCGGCGTTCAGCCCCGCCGGCCCCGAGCCCTGGGCTCAGCTCCTCACCGGCGCCCTCGCCGCGTACCGCGTCCACGAAGACCTCACCGGCGAGGACATCCGCCCCACGAACAAAGACTGGAGCCCACCACGCGGGCCGCTCAGGCCAGGACCGTGATCTCCACCTCGACGAACATGTCCGACTCGCTGGGGCCGGAGTAGACCCCCTTCAACGGCGGAATGTCGAAGTAGTCGCGACCGGTACCGATTTCGACGTGGAAGTCGCCCGGCGCGGTGTCGTTGGTCGGGTCCAGTCCCACCCACCGGCCGTCCCAGTACTGCAGCCAGGCGTGGGACTCACCGGTCTGCGGCTCGCCGACCGACGGGTTCTGCGAGGGCATCACATAGCCCGAGACGTACCGGGCGGGCACGCCGATCGAACGCAGCGCGCCCAGCGCGAGGTGGACCAGATCCTGGCAGACCCCGGCGCGCGCCTCCCACACCTCACTGGCCCGGGTGTGCACCTCCGTCGAGCCGGGGACGTAGTCCACCCGTTCCCGGATCGCTGTCACCAACCGGTGGACCGCCTGCGCCGGGGTCGGGGCATCCCGGCGGATCCGCCGCGCCAGCGTCCGCAGCCCCGCGGGTGGCTCGATGTGGCCCGCCAACTGCAGCATCTCGACGTACTGGTCGGCCAGTTCCGGGTCCAGCACCTCCTCCCAGGAGATCCCCAGCCCGGTGGCCGGCCGGTCGCCCACCTCGACGGTGCTGGTGGCCACTACCTGCAACCGGTCGTGCGGGGCGGAGATCTCGAAGGCCGTCACCTGGGTGCCCCAGTAGTCCCGATAGCCGTAGGTCCAGGCGGTCGGCGAGATCTCCAAGGTGGTGGCCAGCACGATCTGCTCGCGATTGGTCCGCGGCGTCATCCGGGCCTCGTTCCGCGAGGCTGCCACCCCGGACGGGTAGCGGTATCCGGTGTGATGGACGATCCGAAGCTGCCGGCCCATCAGGCTCCCTCCTGCCAACTCGCAGCTGTCGCCGCGCTGAAGTAGCGGCTGGTGATCGCCTCGCTGGCCTGGTGGCAGGCGCGCTGCAGGTCGACCATCCGCTGCGGCAACTCCGCCAGGATCCGCTCCGGACGCTGGTACTCCAGCGCGGCCCGGACGGTGCCCAGCAGTCGCTGCGCATCGTCGTGGACACCGGCCCGCCGGGTACCAGGATCCAGCTCGGCCAGAGAGTCCTCGGCGATCGTCAGGGTGTGCACCACCGACCGCGGAAAGAGCCGGTCGAGCAGCAGGAACTCGACAGCGTCCCGGTCGGCGACCACCCCGCCGTAGCTGCGGATGAAGGCGTGGTGCGCGCCGCAGCCCCGCAGCACATTCGGCCAGGCGTTCTGGCTGCCGGCGATCACCGCGGCAGTGGAGATCATCCGGGCGGTCATGTCGACCCGCTCCAGACTGCGTCCGAGGGTGAGGAAGTGCCAGCCCTCGTCGTGGCTCATGGTCTGGTCGGCCGTGCCGGAGATGACCGCGCAACGCTCCCGCACGTACTTGAACGCGGTGGCCGGACGCATCCGCTGCAACCGGCTGCCCTTCACCGCGATCCAGGAGGTGTTGATCGCCTCCCACATCTCGGTGGAGATCGTCTCCCGGGCCCGGCGGGCAGCCTCCCGGGCGCCGCCGATCGCGGCCGCGATCGAGCAGGGTGAGGCCCCGTCCCAGCACAGTTGGGCCATCACGGTCTCGTTGGAGTCGGTGATCCCGGACGGGTCGGTTGCCGAGCCCATCACCGCCAGCAGGGTGGCCGCCGCCTCGTCGGAGTCGACGGTGGGATCGTCGATCAGCAGCTGCAGGTGCACCTCGACGATCCGGCAGGTGTCCTCGGCCCGCTCCAGGTAGCGTCCGATCCAGAACAGCGACTCGGCGATCCGGCTCAGCATGGCGCACCTCCCCGGGCCTGCTGCTGTTGCTGCTGGGTCTGCTGGCGCTGTACCGGCTCCTCGCCCAGTGCCCCCAGGGGCACCGCCTCCGGCGGTGGCGCGGTCCGGCGGCGCTTGCGTCCCCGTACCCCCTCGGCGGCCAGTACCCAGGTGTCCTTCGAACCGCCGCCCTGGCTGGAGTTCACGATCAGCTCGCCCTCCGGCAGGGCCACCCGGGTCAGCCCGCCGGGCAGCACGTAGACCGCGTCGCCGGAGTTCACCGCGAACGGCCGCAGATCGACATGCCGGGGCATCATCTGTCCGTCGATCATGGTGGGGACGGTCGACAGCTGCACCACCGGCTGGGCGATCCAGCCCCGCGGGTCGGCCAGGATCCTCGCCCGCAGGGCCGCCAGTTCCCTGGCTGTCGCCCGTGGCCCGATCACGATCCCCTTGCCGCCGGAGCCGTCGACCGGCTTCAGCACCAGCTCGTCGAGCCGGTCCATCACCTCCTCACGGTGGGCGGGCTCCTCCAGCCGCCAGGTGTCGACGCTGGCCAGCGCCGGCTCCTCGTTCAGGTAGTAGCGGATCAGGTCGGGCATGTAGGTGTAGATCAGCTTGTCGTCGGCCACCCCGTTGCCGATCGCGTTGGCGAGGGTGAGGTTGCCCGCCCGGATCGCGGTGACCAGGCCCGCGCAGCCGAGCAGCGAGTCCGCCCGGAACTGGGCCGGATCGAGGAACTCGTCGTCGATCCTGCGGTAGATCACGTGCACCGGCTTGAGGCCCTGGGTGGTGCGGATCGACACCCGTCCGTTGTGGGCGACCAGGTCGCGGCCCTCGACCAACTCCACGCCCATCATCCGGGCCAGCAGGGCATGCTCGAAGTAGGCCGAGTTGTGGACGCCGGGGGTGAGCACCACCACCGTCGGGTCGCTCACCCCGCTGGGGGCAGCTGCCCGCAGCGCCGCCAGCAGGTGCAGCGGGTACTGCTCGACCGGGCGGATCCGGTGCCGGGAGGTCACCTCGGGCAGAGCCGAGAACATCGCCCGCCGGTTGGAGATCACGTAGGAGACCCCCGAGGGCACCCGGACGTTGTCCTCCAGCACCCGGAATCGTCCCACCTCGTCGCGAACCAGGTCGATCCCGGCAACCTGGCAGCGAACCCCGTTGGGCGGCACCACGCCGTGCATCACGCGGTGGTAGTGCGGCGAGGTCACCACGACCCGGCGCGGCACCACCCGGTCGCGGAAGACCCTGCCCTCACCGTAGACGTCGGCCAGGAAGGCCTCGATCGCCCGCACCCGCTGCTTGACGCCGGCTTCCACCTCGGCCCACTCGTCGGCCAGGATCACCCGTGGCACGATGTCCAGCGGGAACGGCCGCTCCTCGCCGCCGATGTCGAAGGTGACACCCTGGTCGAGGTAGGTCGACTTCAGGTATTCGGCCCGGATCCTGACCTCATCGGTGTCGAGCTTGGCCAATTGCCGCAGCACCGAACCGTAGGCCATCCGGACGCCCTCGGCCCCCACAACTTCATCGAATGCCTTCGGGGTACCGGCATAGTCGCGAAACAGCAGGCTCACGCCGCACAGCGTAGGCGGTCTCTGTTTCAGGCAGGTGTCAGCGTTCCAGGCCAGGCCGGGCTCAGCCCTCGGCCACCCGCCGGGCGCCGCCAGTGGCCACCACCTGGCCGTGGCTGGCGATGTCGTGGGGTGCGCGGTGGTCGCCGGTGAGCATCGCGACCACGGTGAGGACGGGAAACAGGACGGCGCTGCCGGTGAGCACCCAGACGTCCCAGCCGATCGGCGGCCGGGCGGTCAACTGGGCCAGCACCGCCGCATGGGCCAGCGCCCATGGCAGTCCGATCCGGATCAGGTTCCGCAGCAGGGCCCGGCTGTAGCCCAGCGAGCGTCCGTCGAGCCGCCTGATCCGCAGCCCCGCCCACTGCTTGCCGGGGCTGGCCTCGTAGCGGCCGCCCTCGGTGAGGGTGAACAACACCAGCAGCGGCACCACCACCGCTACCGAACCCGCCAGGTTCAGCGTCAGCGGCGGGACGGTGGTGACCACGTCCCACTGCCACAGCGCGAATCCGAGGGCGGCGACAACCACCACCCAGCCGACGACCAGGCCCAGATCGATCAATGCTGCTTCGATCCGTTGCCTTGTCACGGCCGCATGCTATCGGGGCTCAGTCGCCCAGCGGGCCGAACGGCACGCCACGGGCCGCCAGCTCAGCCTCGCCGCCGTCCGCCGCGGTCAGCACCCACAGGCCGCGTTCGGTGATCGCCACCGTGTGTTCCCAGTGTGCTGCCGCCGAGCGGTCGCGGGTGACCACCGTCCACTCGTCGTCCAGGGTGGCCAGCGCGGCCCGGCCCAGGGTGACCATCGGCTCGATGGCGATCGTCATGCCGGTGGTGAGCGGCACTCCCCTGCCGCGCCGGCCGAGGTTGGGAACGTCCGGCTCCATATGCATCGCGGTGCCGATGCCGTGGCCGGTGAACTCCGCGACGATCCCGTACCGCACCGGTTCGCGGCGGATGCTGTGCTCGACGGCGTGGCCGATGTCACCGATCCGGCCACCGGCGCGGACGGCGGCGATCCCGGCCCAGAGCGCCTGCCGGGTGACCTCGCTCAGCCGGGCCCGCTCGGCGGGCAGCTCACCGATCCCGACGGTAATCGCGGAATCGCCGTGCCAGCCGGCCAGCGAGACCCCGAAGTCGATCGACACCAGGTCGCCCTCGACCAGCACCCGCGGGCCGGGGATGCCGTGCACCACCTCGTCGTTGACCGAGATGCAGGTCACCGCCGGGAAGGGCGGCAGTCCGTAGCCGGCGTCGTAGCCGAGGAAGGAGGAGACGGCTCCCACCCGTGCGATCTCCGCGCGGGCGAGGCCGTCCAGTTCCGCGGTGGTCACGCCCGGACGGGCGGCCTGCCGCAATTGTTCGAGAATCCGGGCGACAACCAGCCCGGCTGCCCGCATCGCACGCAGTTGGTCCTCAGTCTTGCGCTCGATGCGCGGCGCCACGATCAGCTCGCCGCCACCTGGTCCAGCGCGGCGGTGATCCGCCCGCCGACCTCCTCGATGGTGCCGATGCCGTCGACCTCGACCAGCAGGCCACGGTCGCGGTAGATCGCCAGCAGCGGGTCGGTGGCCTGGTTGTAGACGGCCATCCGGTTGCGGATGGTGTCGGCGTTGTCGTCGGCGCGGCCCTCGATCTCGGCGCGCTTGAGCAGCCGCTCCACCAGGACATCCTCGTCGGCCACCAGCGAGATCACCGCGTCCAGCGCGGTGCCCGACTCGGCCAGGACGCCGTCCAGGGCCTCGACCTGCCCCAGGGTGCGGGGGTAACCGTCCAGCAGCCAGCCGGCAGCGGCATCGTCCTCGCCCAGCCGGTCACGCACGATCGCGTCGGTGATCTCGTCGGGGACATAGCCACCCTCGGCCATGATCGCAGCCACCTTCTGACCCAGCGGGGTCTGGTTGCGAACGTTCGCCCGGAAGATGTCCCCGGTCGAGATGGCCGGCACCTCGTAGTGTGCGGCGATGCCCCGTGCCTGCGTGCCCTTGCCGACCCCGGGGGGGCCCATGATAAGCAGTCTCACTGCGGATTCCCTTGCTTTTGTCCTACTGGAACGATGGTTCCGAATCCCTGCGAGCCTATCAAGTCGGCCCCGTCCCCGAGGCTGGATTCAGCGAAGGAAGCCCTCGTAATTGCGTTGCTGCAACTGGCTCTGGATCTGTTTGACCGTGTCGAGGCCGACCCCCACGATGATCAGGATCGAGGTGCCGCCGAAGGGGAACTTGCCCTGTGTCCCCAACAGCACGAACGCCAAGGTCGGGATCAACGCGATCACCGCCAGGTACAGCGCGCCAGGTGCGGTCAGCCGCGAGAGCACGTGCCGCAGGTAGTTGGCCGTCGGCTCGCCGGCGCGGATGCCCGGAATGAAGCCGCCGTACTTCTTCATGTTGTCGGCGACCTCGTCGGGATTGAACGTGATCGAGACGTAGAAGTAGGCGAAGCCGATGATCAGCAGCGCGTAGGTCAGGTTGTAGATCCAGTGGTCGCCGCGGACGAAGTTCGCCGAGATCCAGCTGGCGATCGGGTTGGGGTTGTCGACGGTTCCGGGCTGGAACTGGGCGTACAACACCGGCAGGTACATCAACGAGGAGGCGAAGATCACCGGGATGACGCCAGCCTGGTTGACCTTGATCGGAATGTAGGTGGTGGAGCCGCCGAGCAGCTTGCGCCCGACCATCCGCTTGGCGTACTGAACGGGGATCCGCCGCTGGCCCTGCTCCATGAAGACCACGCCCGCCATGACCGCCAGACCGACGGCCAGCACCAGGATGAAGATCAGCCAGCCCTCGGCGCCCGGACGGGACTCCTTGATGCTCCACAGCTGCGACGGGAAGGCGGCGGCGATCTGGGTGAAGATCATCACCGACATGCCGTTGCCGACGCCGCGGTCGGTGATCAGCTCGCCCAGCCACATGATCACGCCGGTACCGGCGGTCATGGTGAGGATCATCACGATGATCGGGAAGATGCTCTTGTCGTAGACCAGGTCGAGGGAGCAGCCGACGAACAGCTGGCCGTTGACCGCGAGGGTGACGAAGGTGGTGGACTGCAGCACTGCCAGCACGATGGTGAGGTACCGGGTGTACTGGGTGATCTTCTGGGTGCCGCCGGCACCCTCCTTCTTCAACGCCTCCAGCCGCGGGATCACCACTGCCATCAGTTGCAGGATGATGCTGGAAGTGATGTAGGGCATGATGCCCAGGGCGAAGATGGTCAGCTGCAGCAGCGCACCGCCGGAGAACAGGTTGATCATCGAGTAGAGCCCGGAGCTCTCACCCGACAGCGACAGCTGACGGCACTGATCGACGTTCACGATGTTCACGTTCGGCGTCGGGATGACCGAGCCGAGCCGGAACACGGCGAGAATCCCGAGCGTGAACAGGATCTTCTTGCGAAGATCCGGCGTTCTGAACGCATTGGCGAACGCTGACAGCATCCGAACCCAACTCTCTTAGCACGACACGCCGACCCCTCGCCGACGCACAACCCGCCAAACTCTACCAAGCAGGCTGCCGAACCGCCGAACCGGCTGGCCAATCCAGACCGGCCAGGAAGTCGAGCAGCGCGGGCACCACGATGTCGGGTCTTTCCCGCTGCACCCAGTGGGCCGCGCCGGGCACCTCGACCAGCCGGCCGTGAGGCAGCAGGCTGGCTGCCAGCCGGGCCCTGGCGACCGGGACGCCGGGGTCGTTCTCACCGTGCACCAGCAGGACGGGCGTGGTCACCGACGGCAACTGCGCGAGGTAGACAGTCTTTGCACGTTTGCGGCCGTACTCCGACTTCTGCCACTGGCTGAACGCTGCCGACCCCTCGCCGGACTGGACGGCCTGCCAGACCTCGTCCAGCAGGGCCGGGTCACGCCGGGCAGGATCGGCGATCAGCGCCTTGATGGTGAGATCCATCCGGGAACGCTTGCCGGAGTACCACCGGGTGGCCAGATCAAGGAACCCCGACTGGACGCTGGCCCAGGTGAGCCAGTGCAGCAGGCCGGCGAACCGCCCCTCGCCCAGCCGCTCCATGAACCCGTAGCTTCCCATCGGGATCGCGCCGGTGATCTTCTCCGGACGGTCCAGCAGGTGCCCGATCGTCATCCCGCCACCCATCGACAGCCCACCCACCGCGTAGCCGCCAAGGTCCAGGGCAGCCACGAACTCACCCACGTAGCCCACCAGACGCTCCTGGGAGGACGACCAATCCGGCAGCGGGCTGCTGCCATACCCCGGATGGTCAGGAGCGATCACCCGGTAGCCCGCCGCGGCAAGCTCCGGCCCTACCCCACCCCACGACAGCGACGCGGAATCCACCCCGCCGCCGTGCAGCAGCAGAAGCGTCCGCTCAGCCTCAGGTGGCGCCCACTCCAGATACGAGACCTCCGCGGAAGGCAGCGCGATCTCATGACGAGTCTGGGGATGGGCGGGGGCTGCGTCGCTGGCGTCCATACCCCATTCTCCCCCGTCGCGTCCCGCGGTGTGAAAAAAGAGGGCCGGCCCCAAAGGACCGGCCCTCTCACAGCATCAGCGGCTCACAGCTCGGTAACCGAACCGCCCGCCTTCTCGATCTTCTCCCTGGCCGAGGCGGAGAACGCGTTCGCGCTCACCTGCAGGGCCACGGTCACCTCGCCGTTGCCGAGCACCTTGACCAGTTCGCCGTCGCGGACGGCGCCCTTGGTCACCAGGTCGGCCGGGGTCACCTCGCCCCCGTCGGGGTAGAGGGACGCCAGCTTGGCCAGGTTGACCACCTGGTACTCCACCCGGAAGGGGTTGGAGAAGCCGCGCAGCTTGGGCAGCCGCATGTGCAGCGGCATCTGCCCGCCCTCGAAGTTCTCCGGGGTGTTCTTGCGTGCGCCGGTGCCCTTGGTGCCACGGCCGGCAGTCTTGCCCTTGGAGCCCTCGCCACGACCCACCCGGGTCTTGGCGGTGTTGGCGCCGGGAGCCGGCCGCAGGTGATGAACCTTCAGTGCCATGTCACTCAACCTCCTCGACTGCCACGAGGTGCGGGATGGTGTTCACCATGCCGCGGATCTCGGGGCGGTCTTCCTTCACAACCACGTCGCCGATCCGCTTCAGACCCAGCGTGCGCAGGGTGTCGCGCTGGTTCTGCTTGCGGGAGTTCCCGGACTTGATCTGGGTCACCTTCAGCCGTGCCATCAGTTGACCTCCTTGCGTGCCTTCAGCAGCGCTGCCGGAGCAACGTCCGCCACCGGCAGGCCGCGGCGCTTGGCGACGGCCTCCGGCTCCTCCAGGCTCTGCAGCGCGGCCACCGTGGCGTGCACCACGTTGATCGCGTTGTCGCTGCCCAGCGACTTCGCCAGCACGTCCTTCACCCCCGCGCACTCCAGCACGGCGCGGGCCGAGCCGCCAGCGATCACACCGGTACCCGGGGAGGCCGGGCGCAGCATGACCACGCCGGCCGCCTTCTCGCCCTGCACCGGGTGCGGGATGGTGCCCTGGATGCGGGGCACACGGAAGAAATGCTTCTTGGCCTCCTCGACACCCTTGGCGATCGCCGCGGGCACCTCCTTGGCCTTGCCGTAGCCGACGCCGACCATGCCGTCACCGTCGCCCACCACGACCAGCGCGGTGAAGCTGAACCGGCGACCGCCCTGGACGACCTTCGCCACCCGGTTGATCGCTACCACCCGCTCGAGGTAGTTGCTCTTCTCCTTCTCGGCGGCAGCATCCCGGCCACGACGGTCCTCGCGGCCGCGACGCTGCTCACCACCGGCACCGCCACCGCGGCGCTGGGTTCCATTCATCGCTCGTTACCTTTCCGAGTTCCGTCAGAATCCGAGGCCGGCCTCGCGGGCACTGTCAGCCAGCGCCGCGATCCGCCCGTGGTACTTGTTGCCGGCGCGATCGAAGACGACGTCTGTCACGCCGGCCTGCTTCGCACGATCGGCGACCAGTTTGCCGACGACCTTGGCCTTGGCCGACTTGTCGCCGTCGGTCGCCCGCACGTCCACCTCCAGCGAGGAGGCGGACGCCAGGGTGACGCCCCGGGTGTCGTCGATCACCTGTGCCACGATGTGGCGGCTCGACCGGGTGACCACCAGGCGTGGACGATCCGGGGTGCCGGCGATCTTCTTGCGGCCACGGACCTGGCGGCGCAGCTGCGCCGCCTTCCGGGCGGCAACGCCCTTGTGCGTAGACAGTGAGATAGCCATCACTTACCCGCCTTTCCAACCTTGCGGCGAACCCGCTCGCCGGCGTACCGCACACCCTTGCCCTTGTAGGGCTCAGGCTTGCGGATCTTGCGGATGTTGGCGGCAACCTCGCCCACAGCCTGCTTGTCGATGCCGTACACGGTGAACCTGGTGTTGCTCTCCACCGAGAAGGTGATGCCTTCCGGGGCGTTCACCACGACGGGGTGCGAGAAGCCCAGCGCGAACTCCAACTGGGTCGGGCTCTTGGCCGTGACGCGGTAGCCCACGCCGACGATCTCGAGCTTCTTCTCGTAGCCGGTGGTGACGCCGGTGACCATATTGGCCACCAACGTCCGGGTCAGGCCGTGCAGCGAACGGGACTCCCGCTCGTCGTCGGGGCGGGTGACCTCCAGTTCGCCGGCCTCGTTGCGTCCGACCTTGATCGGTTCGCGCACGACGTGGCTCAGCGCACCCTTGGGGCCCTTCACCGACACGGTCTGGCCGTCCAGGGTGACGTCCACCCCTGCGGGCACGGCGATCGGGAGCCTTCCAATGCGTGACATTGTCCTATCCTCCGATCACCAGACGTAGGCGATGACTTCGCCGCCCACGGACTTGAACTTGGCCTCTTTGTCGGTCAGCAGACCCTGGGAGGTCGAGATGATGGCGATCCCCATGCCGCCGAGAACCTTCGGCAGCGCGGTCGACTTGGCGTAGACGCGCAGGCCGGGCTTGGAGATCCGGCGGACGCCGGACAGCGCCCGCTCACGGTTGGCGCCGTACTTCAGCTGCAGCTTCAGCGACTTGCCAACCTCGCCTTCGGCCGGGTCCAGCACCTCGAAGTCAGCGATGTAGCCCTGGGCCTTCAGGATCTCGGCGATTCCCGCCTTGATCTTGCTGTGGGGCATGGTCGTCGAATCGTGGTACGCCTGATTGGCGTTGCGCAGACGCGTCAGCATGTCTGCGATCGGGTCAGTCATTACCATGACTTGTTTTTCACTTTCTCGCCGCGGTTTCCGCTGTCACAGCGGACCTTCAGCGGGTCGGGTTGGACTGGTTTCGAGGGACTCTCACCAGGAGGACTTGATGACGCCGGGGAGCTCGCCCTTGTGGGCCATCTCACGCACGCACACCCGGCACAGGCCGAACTTGCGGTACACCGACTTGGGCCGCCCGCACTTGGAGCAGCGGGTGTAGGCACGGACGGCGAACTTCGGCTTGCGGGCCTGCTTCACCTTCAGGGCAGTCTTGGCCATGGATCAGCTCACTTCTTCTTCTTGCCGGTGAATGCCGGGCGCTTCTTGGCGACCTTCGCGACCTCGTTCTCCGGGGTCTTGAACGGGAAGCCCAGCGCCTTGAGCAGCGCACGGCCTTCGTCGTCGTTGCTGGCCGAGGTCACGAACGTGATGTCCATGCCCCGCAGCTTGTCGATCTTGTCCTGGTCGATCTCGTGGAACATCACCTGCTCGTCCAGACCGAAGGTGTAGTTGCCCAGGCCGTCGAACTGGCGGGCCGACAGGCCGCGGAAGTCGCGGATCCGGGGCAGCGCCAGGGTGAGCAGCCGGTCGGCGAACTCCCACATCCGGTCGCCTCGCAGCGTGACGTGGCAGCCGATCGGCATGCCCTCGCGCAGCTTGAACTGCGCGATCGACTTGCGGGCCTTGGTGATGGTCGGCTTCTGGCCGGTGATCGCGGTCAGGTCGCGCACCGCGTGGTCGATCACCTTGGAGTCCCGGGCAGCCTCGCCGACGCCCATGTTCACCACGATCTTGACCAGACCGGGGATCTGCATGACGTTGGCGTAGCCGAACTCCTGGTGGAGCGCGGGCGCGATCTCCTCGCGGTACTTCTGCTTCAGACGCGGCAGCTGCTTTTCTGCAGTGGCGGCAGTCATCAGATTTCCTTCCCAGTCTTGCGCGCGATCCGGACGCTGCGGGTACCGGTGTACTCACTGCCGTCGGACCGACGCTTGGTGACCTCACGGCGTTCGTAGCCGACGCGGGTCACCACCTCCTTGCCGTCCACCTTCACCAGCAGCTGCACATTGGAGGCGTCGATCGGCGCCTCGGTCGTGATGATGCCGGCCTTGAGCGGCTGACGGGTCTGCGGGTTGGGCTGCTCGCGACGGTGCTTCTTGACCAGGTTCACGCCCTGGACCACGACGCGGCCGGCCTCGGGATCGACGGAGATGATCTCCCCGGTCGCGCCCTTGTCCTTGCCGGCGATCACCTTGACGCGGTCGCCCTTCTTCACGTGAAGAGTCTTCGCCATCTCACAACACCTCCGGGGCCAGCGAGATGATCCGCATGTACTTCTTCTCGCGCAGCTCACGGCCGACCGGGCCGAAGATGCGGGTGCCGCGGGGCTCCCCGTCGTTCTTCAGGATCACGGCGGCGTTCTCATCGAACTTGATGTAGGAGCCGTCGGGACGGCGGGTCTCCTTCACCGTACGGACGACGACCGCCTTGACGACCTCGCCCTTCTTCACATTGCCGCCCGGGATGGCGTCCTTGACCGTTGCAACGATCTTGTCGCCCAGGCCGGCGTAGCGACGCGTCGAGCCGCCGAGCACCCGGATGCAGAGCAGTTCCTTCGCAC
Source organism: Propionicimonas sp. (assembly GCF_034927565.1). GTDB lineage: Bacteria > Actinomycetota > Actinomycetes > Propionibacteriales > Propionibacteriaceae > Propionicimonas. The sequence goes on along the minus strand of NZ_JAYFPT010000001.1, from coordinate 53,390 downwards.
CGGTGTTGTCGGCGACCTTGAGTCGCGTCTCCTGCTGGATCATCTGCTATCTCTCCTGGTCACTTGGCCTTTTCGAGGATCTCGACCAGGCGCCACCGCTTGGTGGCCGAGGTGGGCCGAGTCTCTGCAACCCGAACGCGGTCGCCGATGCCGGCCTGATTGGCCTCGTCGTGCGCCTTGAGCTTCTCGGACTTCGTCATGACCTTGCCGTAGAGCGGGTGCTTGACCCGGGACTCGATCTTGACGACGACCGTCTTGTCCATCTTGTCGGACACCACAATGCCCTCGCGGACCTTGCGCGCGCCGCGCTTGGCGTCGTTCTGCTCACTCATGACACTCACTTGTCCTCATCGGGATCGGGGATGATGCCGAGGTTGCGCTCCTGCAGCACGGTGTAGATCCGCGCGATGTCCTTGCGGGCCTCACGCAGCCGGCCGTGGGACTCCAGCTGTCCGGTGGCAGCGGCGAACCGCAGTCCGAACAGCTCCTCCTTCAGCTCGATCACCTTGGCGTTGAGCTCGTCACGGGACAGAGCCCGCAGCTCGGCAGCCGTCACAGTGTTTGCCATCAGATGTCACCTGCTTCCCGCTTGATGAAGCGAGCCTTGAACGGCAGCTTGTGGATCGCCAGGCGCATCGCCTCGCGGGCCACGTCCTCGGTCACGCCGGAGAGCTCGAAGAGCACCCGGCCGGGCTTCACGTTCGCGATCCACCACTCCGGCGAGCCCTTGCCGGAACCCATCCGGGTCTCGGCCGGCTTCTTGGTCAGCGGACGGTCGGGGTAGACGTTGATCCACACCTTGCCGCCACGCTTGATGTGACGGGTCATCGCGATACGGGCGCTCTCGATCTGACGGTTGGTCAGGTACGAGGACTCCAGGGCCTGGATGCCGTACTCGCCGAAGGCCAGCTTGGTACCGCCCTTGGCAACGCCGTCCCGACTGGGATGGTGCTGCTTGCGGTGCTTGATCCTGCGCGGAATCAACATGGTCAGGCTCCTGCGTTCTCACTCACCGCGGCTTCGGGCGCAGCGCCCTCGGCCACGGCCTCGGCGCGGCGGCGTCCGCCACGCTCTGGACGATCGGGACGACCGCCGGCACCCTCGCGGCGTGGGCCGCGGGCCGGGCGGGCGCGACCGCCGGCAGCCTGCCGGGCGGCCTTCTGGGCGGCGCGCTCGGCACGGTTGCCGGAGACGTCACCCTTGTAGATCCACACCTTCACACCGATCCGGCCGAAGGTGGTGCGGGCCTCGTAGAAGCCGTAGTCGATGTCGGCGCGCAGGGTGTGCAGCGGCACCCGTCCCTCGCGGTAGAACTCCGACCGGCTCATCTCGGCGCCACCGAGACGACCCGAGCACTGGATCCGGATGCCCAGGGCGCCGGAGCGCATCGCCGACTGCTGTGCCTTGCGCATCGCGCGCCGGAAGGCCACGCGAGCACCGAGCTGCTCGGCAATCCCCTGGGCGACCAGCTGGGCATCGGTCTCGGGGTTCTTCACCTCGAGGATGTTCAGCTGGACCTGCTTGCCGGTCAGCTTCTCCAGCTCGGCGCGGACGCGCTCGGCCTCGGCACCGTTGCGGCCGATGACGATGCCCGGACGCGCGGCGTAGAGGTAGATGCTCACCCGTTCGCTGCGGCGCTCGATCTCCACCGAGGAGATCCCGGCACGCTCCAGGGTCTTGGCCAGGTAGCGGCGGATCTTGACGTCCTCGGCGACCAGGTCGGCGTAGTTCTTGTCCGCGTACCACCGGGTCTTGTGGTCGGTGGTGATCCCGAGGCGGAAGCCATGGGGGTTGATCTTCTGGCCCATGCTCAGGCTCCCTTGGGTTCGACGACGACGGTGATGTGGCTGGCTCGCTTCAGGATGCGGCTGGCGGAGCCCTTGGCCCGCGGCCGGATCCGGCGCAGCGTCATACCCTCGTCCACGAAGGCGGCGGAGACGTACAGGTCGTCGCCCCGCAACCCCTCGGTGGACTCGGCATTCGCCTTGGCGCTGGCCAGCACCTTGTAGACCGGCTCGGAGGCCGCCTGCGGGGCGAACCTCAGCACATCGAGGGCGGCATTGACGTCCATCCCTCGGACCAGGTCGACCACGCGGCGCACCTTCAGCGGAGACATCCGCACGTGACGCGCGATGGCGTACGAGCCAGGACGATCCCCGAGCAGGGCAGCGCGACGGCTGGGTCGCTCACTCTTGCTACTCACTTGAAATCAGTTCCTTCTCCGGCCCGCTCAGCGGCGGCGTGCCTTCTTGTCGTCCTTGATGTGCCCGCGGTAGGTGCGCGTGGGCGCGAACTCCCCGAGCTTGTGGCCGATCATCGCCTCAGTGATGAACACCGGGATGTGCTTGCGACCGTCGTGCACCGCGATCGTGTGCCCGATCATGTCCGGGCTGATCATGGAGCGCCGGGACCAGGTCTTGATGACCTGCTTGGTGCCCTTTTCGTTCTGGGCGTCGACCTTCTTGGCCAGATGGTCGTCGATGAAGGGGCCCTTCTTCAGGCTGCGTGGCATCTCTTACCTCACCTGTCCAATCAGCGCTTCTTGCCGGCCTTGCGGCGACGGACGATCAATTTGTTGCTGGCCTTGTTCTTGTCGCGGGTGCGGCCTTCTGGCTTGCCCCACGGGGTCACCGGGTGGCGACCGCCGGAGGTGCGTCCCTCGCCACCGCCGTGCGGGTGGTCGATCGGGTTCATCACCACACCGCGGACGGTCGGGCGGACGCCCTTCCAGCGCATCCGGCCGGCCTTGCCCCAGTTGATGTTCGACTGCTCGGCATTGCCGACCTCGCCGACGGTCGCGCGGCAGCGCACGTCCACCATCCGCATCTCGCCCGAGGGCAGCCGCAGCGTGGCGTACTTGCCCTCGCGGGCGACCAGCTGGATCCGGGCACCGGCCGAGCGGCCGAGCTTCGCGCCGCCACCGGGCCGCATCTCCACACCGTGCACCGTGGTGCCGACCGGGATGTTGCGCAGCGGCAGGTTGTTGCCGGGCTTGATGTCAGCGCCCTCACCGGCCTCCACCGTGGCGCCCTGCTCAAGCCCGAGCGGAGCCAGGATGTAGCGCTTCTCGCCGTCAGCGTAGTGCAGCAGCGCGATCCGGGCGGTGCGGTTCGGGTCGTACTCGATGTGCGCCACCCTGGCCGGCACGCCGTCCTTGTCGTAGCGCTTGAAGTCGACCAGCCGGTAGGCCTGCTTGTGACCGCCACCGATGTGCCGGGTGGTGATCCGGCCGGAGTTGTTGCGGCCGCCGGTCTTCGGCTTGGAGGTGGTCAGCGACTTCTCCGGGGTGGAGCGAGTCAGTTCCACGAAGTCGGCCACGCTCGAGCCGCGACGGCCCGGGGTGGTCGGCTTGTACTTGCGAATAGCCATGGGTTCGTAGTCCTCTCTGGCTCTCAGACCGCCGGGCCCGAGAAGATGTCGATGCGCTGGCCGTCGGCGACGCTCACGATCGCGCGCTTGCTGTCGGCGCGCTTGCCCCAGCCGTAGCGGGTGCGCTTGCGCTTGCCGATCCGGTTGATCGTGTTCACCCCGGTGACCTTCACTCCGAAGACCTTCTCGACCGCGATCTTGATCTCGGTCTTGTTGGCGTCGGGCGCGACGACGAAGGTGTACTTGTTCTCGTCCAGCAGGCCGTAGCTCTTCTCGCTGACGACCGGGGCGAGCAGGATGTCGCGGTGGTCGCGGATCTTGATCTCGCTCACTTCTCCTCCTCGGCTTCGCTTGCGGCAGCGCCGGTGAAGTCGGCCAGGGCTGCGGTGGTGAAGACCACGTCGTCTGCGAGCAGGACGTCGTAGGCGTTCAGCTGGTCGGCGGCCAGCGCGTGCACGGTGGCGACATTGCGCAGGCTCAGCCAGGCGACGTCTTCGGTGCGGGACAGCACCACCAGCAGCCGCGGGCCGGTGACCTGCGCCAGGGCCTGCAGTGCGGTCCTGGTGGACGGCGTCTCGCCGACGACGATCTCCGAGACCACGTGGATGCGTCCCTCGCGGGCCCGGTCGGACAGTGCCCCGCGGAGCGCGGCGGCGATCATCTTCTTCGGGGTGCGCTGGGCATAGCTGCGCGGCTGCGGACCATGGACGATGCCGCCGCCAACCCACTGCGGGGCCCGGCGGGAACCCTGCCGGGCACGGCCGGTGCCTTTCTGGCGCCACGGCTTGGCGCCACCGCCGGAGACTTCGCCCCGGGTCTTGGTGGCGTGGGTGCCCTGGCGGGCCGCGGCCTGCTGGGCCACCACGACCTGGTGGATCAGCGGGATGTTGGTCTGGACGTCGAAGTCCTTGGCAGGCAGATCGACGGTGTCGGACTTCGTGCCCAGCACGGGAACGGTGAGGCTCATGCCTGGACTCCCTTCTTGGCGGCCGTCCGGACCACCACGAGGGCGCCCTTGGGGCCGGGCACGGAGCCCTTCACCAGGATCAGCCCGCGCTCGGCGTCGACGGCGTGAATCGTGAGGTTCTGCACGGTGACCTTCTCCACACCCATGCGACCCGCCATCCGGGTGCCCTTGAAGACATGGGACGGGGTGGCCGAGGAGCCGATCGAACCGGGCGAGCGGTGCTTGCGGTGCACACCGTGGGAGGCGCGCAGACCGCCGAAGCCGTGCCGCTTCATGACGCCCGCGGTGCCCTTGCCCTTGGTGACGCCGGTGACGTCCACGATCTCGCCGGAGGCGAAGACCTCGGCGGTCAGTTCCTGGCCGAGGGTGTAGGTGCTCGCGTCCGCGGTGCGCAACTCGACGAGGTGCTTGCGGGGGGTGACCCCGGCGCGCTCGAAGTGGCCCGCGGCGGGCTTGGTGACGTTCTTGGCCTTGACCGCACCGAAGCCGAGCTGGACGGCTGCGTAGCCGTCGGCGTCGGGGGTACGGATCTGGGTGACCACATTCGGGCCGGCCGCGATAACGGTGACGGGAACGACCTGATTGGCCTCGTTCCACACCTGGGTCATGCCGAGCTTGGTGCCCAGCAGCCCCTTGACTGTGCGTTCGCTACTCATACCGGCTGACCTCACGGAAGCTTGATCTCGATGTCCACACCAGCCGGCAGGTCGAGCCGCATCAGCGAGTCGACCGTCTTCGGCGTGGGATCGAGGATGTCGATGAGCCGCTTGTGGGTGCGCATCTCGAAATGCTCGCGGCTGTCCTTGTACTTGTGCGGCGAACGGATCACGCAGAATACGTTCTTCTCGGTCGGCAGCGGCACGGGGCCAGCCACCTTCGCGCCGGTACGGGTCACGGTGTCGACGATCTTCTTCGCCGAGGAGTCGATGACCTCGTGGTCGTAAGCCCGGAGTCGGATCCGGATCTTCTGTCCCGCCACTGGATGTCCTTTTCAACTCGATCGTTACTCACCCGGTGCATCTTCCGGACAAGTGCGTTCCTCCGACCCCCGGGGTCGGGCGTGTCGGGCCTGTTCTGGGCCGCACACGATCCGTTTTGAATGGTTCGTGGTAGGGCCCGGCACTGACGCGCCAGACTTGCCGAGGGGCCGCCGCGATGGCGTCCCCGTCGGAGCAACCTGTCGATTCTCCCACGCGGGAAGCCCTGATGCAAAATCAGCGGGTGATGCTGACCGGCCGAGCGTTCCACGGCCGGCAGCCCGGCACGAGCCGACCGGGATACCGGCGACAATGGTGCGGTGACTACCCCCGTTCCTGGGCTCACGGCCGGCTCCAGCCAGGTGACGGCCGGCATCGCGCTGGGGCTGGCCGCCTCACTGGCGTTCGGCACCTCGGGAGTGTTCGCCACACCCCTGTTCGAGGCCGGCTGGACGCCCGGTGCGGCGGTCTTCTGGCGAGTGCTGATCGCCGCCGTGGCGCTGTTGCCGTTCTCGCTGTGGCAGCTGCGCGGCCGGTTCGGTCTGCTGCGCACCCAGTGGCGGCCGGTTCTCGGGTTCGGCGTGCTCAGCGTCGCCGTCTCGCAGCTGTGCTACTTCGCCGCCGTGGACCGGATGGACGTCGGCATCGCCCTGCTGCTGGAGTACCTGGCGCCGGTCGCGCTCGTCCTGCTTGCCTGGGTCCGTACCCGGCGTCCCCCGGTCCCGCTGGTGCTGGCCGGTGTCGTGGTGAGCGTGATCGGGTTGCTCTGCGTCCTCGACCTCGCCGGCGCCACCCCGGACCCGCTCGGGGTGTTGTTCGCCTTCGGTGCGATGGTCGGCGCCGCGTCCTACTTCGTGATCGCTGCCCGTCCCAGCCCACTGCCGCCGCTGGCGCTGCCCGGGCTGGGGCTGGCGGTCGGTGCCGTGCTGCTCGGCCTGGCCTGCCTGATCGGCATACTGCCCTACGCGGCCCCGCTGGTGGAGGTCTCCCTGCTGGGCACGCACCTGCCGTGGTGGTTGCCGCTCGGTGTCGTCGGACTGGTGGCCGGCGCCCTTGCCTACTCCCTCGGCGTCGCCGGAATCGCCCGGATGGGAGAACGGCTGTCAAGCTTCGTCAGCCTGTCCGAGGTGCTCTTCGCCGTGCTGCTGGCCGCGCTGCTGCTGCACCAGGTGCCTTCGGCAGTGCAGCTGACCGGCGGCGTGCTGGTGGTCGCCGGCGTGGTGCTGATCCGGCTGGCGGCAAACCGGGACGAACCGGCGGTGCCGGCCCTCACCGCCACCCTGCCCGACGCCGAGCCGGAGCCGGCTCAGCCCTGACCGCGACCGCTCAGATGTCGCTGTTGGCCAGGTCGCGGACGCCGTACTTCGGCGCGATCGAGCTGTTCCAGTAGGCCACGAAGGCGTCCTTCGGTCCGTCGACCGCGTCGTCGGCAGCCTGGGCCGCCGCCCACTCCGGCGATGTCCGGCCGCCGGTGCAGCCATTGTCCTGCTCGGTGCGGGCCCAGTCGGCATAGGCCTGGTCGGTGGCCCGGGAGAGGTCGAGGACAAAGCGCAGGTCGGTGACGATCCGCTCACCCTCGGGCAGCGCGTCCACCGGGGTGGAGCGCAGCGCCTCCAGCAGTGCGTCGCGGTTGGCCGTCACCGCGTCGATCCGGGTGATCGCCGAGCCGAGTTTTCGGCAGGCCAGGACGTCGTCGATGCTCGGGGTGAGGGTCTTGCGGGCCGCCCGGGAGCGGTCGAGGATCTGGTCCAGGTAGCGCAACTGGTCAGCGGCGGTGCCCTCGGGAGTATCGACATCGTAGGAGCCGGTGCCCTCCCCGGCGCCGCCATGGCCGGCCCCGGCGTACCAGTTCTCGGCCACGCTGTGCTGCACCACCTGGCCCCCGTCCGACTCCACGGTCACCAGCGCAGGTGCCTGATAGGCACACACCCGGGCGTCGCCGGCCTGGCCGCAGTACGTGCCGTCCTGGTAGCTGACCGACGTCGATTCAAGGGTTCTGGCACCGTCGGAGAAGGTCAGCCGGACCGGCGCATCAGCGGCGGTGCCGCAGACCAGCAGCCAGCCGTCCTTCCAGACCGACAGCGACAGCGGCCAGGCACCGGCGGGGCAGACCGGAACCGAGGCCGGTGGGTCGGTGAGCGCTGTCGAGGTGCCGTTGTGCCAGGCGGCGGCCGGGAACCGGGTGGTCTCCTCGCCGTCGCCGGCCAGTTGCACCAGCCCGCCAGCGAAGGCCACCGAAACCACCACCCCGGTCGGTGACGTCCAGGACCATCCGGTGGGGGTCTGGGTCGCCGCGTCGGTGCGGTAGACCGTCTGCCCGTCCACGAACTCCAGGTACCAGGTGGCCAGCGAGGGAGTGCTGCAGACCAGCGTGTGACCGCCGACCCAGGTCGACCAGCTGACCGGGCTCCAGCCCGCCGGGCAGTCGGGAACCTCCTGCGGCATCGGCTCGACGCGGGTCGGGGCCGTGGCCGGGACCAGCCGGGCAAGGTGCTGCGCGGTCTGCTCCACCACGGAGGAGCGGCCCGGGCCGGGCACCACCTGCCACCAGACGGCACTATCGTCCAGGGCGCGGAAGCCCTGCCAGACCAGCCGGCCATCGGCGGTGGCGAAGGCGTTCAGCCCGTGGTCGTCGGCTTCCAGGATGGTCTGCGCGTCGGGCGAGGCAGCGAAGTAGCCGAAGGAATCCTGGCTCCGGGTCAACCCGGAGAAGGGACGCTGCCACACCGGCTCGCCGCTCGCCAGATCCAGCAGCGTCAGCAGGTCGCCACCGTCGGTTCCGTTGACCAGGAAAGCGGGACGGGCGTTCTGGCCGTCGCCCACCTGCACGGGGCAGAACCCGCCGACGGCGTCACTGGAGCGCCACAGCTCGCGGCCCGAGGCCGCGTCCACGACCGCAGACAGAAAGCAGTCGTCGCCACCGACCAGATACCAGGACGCCGGTGCCTGATCGAGCAGCCCGTCGGTACCGCTCCAGACATAGCCGCCGTGGGCCGGCCGGCGCAGCGGGAGCCGGCTGCCGTCCGGCTGGGCGACGTCGTCAGGGCGGCGCCGGGCGGTGCCGCGGCAGTCGTCAGAGGCCGCGCTGTCGAGTTGACAGTACGGCGCCTCCGCGGCGAGTCCGCCGGTCAGCACCGCCAGGTTCTGCGCCCCGAAGGAGTCCGCAACCTCACCGGTGGCCGGGTCGAGGGTCGCAGCCAGGCAGTTGTTCACCGTGACCACCAGCTGGCCCCCGGTCTGCCGGGCGTCCAGGGTGGTCAGGTCGTACCGCCCGGGAGTGGTGCACCAGCCCGGGATCCGGGACGTCCACACCAACTCGCCACCCGGACGTAGCAGGGCCAGCCTCACCGTGGACGACTTCCCTGAGGCGTCATCACCGACGAGCAGGTAGGCGTCGTCCAGGGCTGCCACGGCGCCGGCGCTGAACCCGGGCGACTTCTCGACCGCCACCGCCCCGGTGTCCGGTTCAATGCTCTCGACCTGCCGGCCCTCATCGGTGGTGTGCAGGCAGATCAACTGCCCGGCCACCAGCCGGTTGGCGCACTGCCGCTCGACGCCGCCGTCGGGCAGCGACCACAGCACCGTCCCGGTGGCGGCATCGACTGCCGTGGCGTGGCCACCGTGGGCCAGGTCGCCGATCGACTGGTGACTGGAGACCAGCCAGAAGGCGCCGTAGTCGGTGACGCCGGAGAACCCGCGGTCCTCTCCTGTTGGCTCCAGGTCGTCCAGGTCGAGGGTCCAGGCAACCCCGATGCCGTTCACGAAGGACGAGGCGGCGTCCACCCCGAAGCTGTCGGCGGCGGGGACATCGGTCTGGGCCGGGGCGACCGGAGCGGAGGCGGTCGGCCGCGGGCCGGCGAACAGGCTGCGGACCGGCTCGACGGCGAAGGCCGCCACCACGGCGAACACCACCACCCCGACGGCGACACCGGCGACCACCGCCGGGCGCCGGCGGCGTGGTGCCGGTGAGGGTGGGACGGTCGGGGCCGCTGGCTGGAGGACCGCCGCCGGCTGCGCGCGGCGAGCCCGGACGGCATCGCGGGCAGCCTGGCTGCCATAGACCGCCAGCCAGTCCAGCAGCTCGTCGTAGGCGTTCGGATGCCAGGCCACGACGGCGCCCAGGTCGGGCCTGGTCGCCGCGATCCGGGCGAGTTCCTCCGCCGTGGTGGCCGGTGTGATCGCCGGGACCACCGGTTCGAAGGATGTGCTCATCCCGGCTCCTCGGCTAGCGTTGCCGCTTCTGAATGGCGGCCCATTCGTCGCGCAGGCCGACGGTGCGGTGGAAGAGCAGCGGGGTGCGGGGGTCGGCAGCGAAGTAGCCGAGGCGTTCGAACTGCACCACCTCGCCGGGGGCGGTTCGGGCCAACCCGGCCTCGACCTTGCAGCCGGTGAGCAGGTCGACCGAGGCCGGGTTGAGGTCGTCCAGCGGGTCACCGGTGGCGTCTCCGGGAACCTCGGCGGTGAACAGCCGGTCGTAGAGTGCCACGGTGGCGTCGGTCGCATGGCCGGCCGAGACCCAGTGCATGGTCGACTTGACCTTGCGGCCGTCGGGGGCGTCCCCTCCCCTGGTTTCCGGATCGTAGCTGGCGTGCACCTCGACGACGGCGCCGTCGGCGTCCTTGACCACAGCGGTGGCGGTGACCAGGTAGGCGCCCCGCAGCCGCACCTCGCGACCGGGCGAGAGCCGGAAGAACTTCGGCGGCGGCACCTCGGCGAAGTCCTCCTGCTCGATGTAGAGGGTGCCGCTGAAGGCCACGCTGCGGGTGCCCTCTGCCGGGTTCTCGGGGTTGTTGCCCACCTCGAACCACTCGACCACCGGGGCGCCGGTCTCGTCGGCCGGCCAGTTGTCGATGACGAGCTTCAGCGGGCGCAGCACCGCCATCCGACGCTGCGCCACCCGGTTCAACTCGGTCCGGACGAACGCCTCCAACTCTTCGATGCTGTGCCGGGAGTTGGTCTTGTTGACGCCGATGTGGGCGCAGAAGGCGCGGATCGCGGATGCGGGGTAGCCGCGTCGGCGCAGCCCCCGCAGGGTGGGCATGCGGGGGTCGTCCCAGCCGTCCACCACGCCGTCGTTGACCAGTTGCATCAGCTTCCGCTTGGAGGTGATCGTGTGGGTGAGCTCCAAGCGGGCGAACTCCAGCTGCCGCGGCTTCTCGAAGGGCAGATCGAGCTGCTCCAGGAACCAGTCGTAGAGCGGACGGTGCGCGACGAACTCCAGGGTGCACATCGAGTGCGTGACGCCCTCCAGGGCATCGGACTGCCCGTGCGCCCAGTCGTAGGTCGGGTAGATGCACCACTCGTCGCCGGTGCGGAAGTGGTGACCACGGCGAATCCGGTACATGATCGGGTCACGCAACTGCATGTTCTCGGCCTGCATGTCGACCTTCGCGCGCAGCACGCGCGACCCGTCAGGGAACTCGCCGGCCTTCATCCGCCGCAGCAGGTCGAGGTTCTCCTCGGGAGTGCGGTTGCGGTAGGGGCTGTTGATGCCCGGCTTGCCGAAGCCGCCCCGCTGGGCGGAGATCGTCTCCTGGTCCTGGTCGTCCACATACGCCAGGCCACGGGTCACCAGCGACTCGGCCCAGGCGTAGAGCGCCCCGAAATAGTCGGAGGCGTGCAGCACCGCGGCCGGGTGGAATCCCAGCCATTCGATGTCGGCCAGGATCGATTCGGCGTACTCGGCCTCCTCGGTGTCGGGGTTGGTGTCGTCGAAGCGGACATTGCACACCCCTCCGAACCGTTCGGCGATGCCGAAGTCCGCGGTGATCGCCTTGGCGTGGCCGATGTGCAGGTAGCCGTTGGGCTCGGGTGGAAACCTGGTCTGCACCCGGCCCGCGTACGTCCCCTCGGCGTTGTCGGCAACAACGGCGTCGGCGATGAAGTCGCCGGCGGAAGAGGTCTCGAGCCAGGTCATGCCCGAAAAGTTACCATTCCGGCGAGGCCCGGCCGCACGGCCGCCACCCACCCGCACGCTGTGACTGTGACCCCGTCCTCGGACCCCGACGCACACCGTGGCGGCACGACGGGCTCAGGCCAGCGCAGCCCGCAACCGGACCAGGCAGGATTCCCGGCCCAGCAGCTCCATCGACTCGAACAGCGGCGGCGACACCCGCGAGCCCGTGATCGCCACCCGGACGGGGGCGAAGGCAAACTTCGGCTTCAGGCCGAGGCCGTCCACCAACCGGGCGCGCAGCAGCTGCTGAAGCGACTCGTGGTCGAACGCCTCCAGCCCCTCCAGCGCCTCGACGGCCGCGACCAGGACGGCCTGGGCGTCGCCCTCGACACCGGCGCGGGAATCCTCGGCGATCGCCAGCTCGTCGTCGGGGGTGAACAGAAATTGCAGCTTGCCCAGCGCCTCGTCGAGGGTCACCAGCCGTTCCTGGATCAGCGGCACGGCCCGCAGCAGCCGGTCGACCCGGGCCGGGTCCGGTTCCGGCTCCCACTGCCCGGTCCAGACCAGGTGCTCGACGATGCGCTCCCCCAGGTCGGCCGGGTCGAGAGCACGGATGTAGTGGCCGTTCAGCCAGTTCAGCTTGTCCAGGTCGAAAATCGGTCCGACGGTGGCCACCTTCTGCCAGGCGAAATGCTCGACGAACTCCTCGAAACTGGCCACCTCGGAGGCGTCGTCGCTGGGCGGGTAGCCGAGCAGCTGCAGGAAGTTGCGCAGCGCTTCGGGCAGGTAGCCCTGCTCCCGGAACCACATCAGCCGGGCGGCCGGGTTCTTCCGCTTGGAGATCTTCGACTTGTCACGGTTGCGCAGCAGCGGCATGTGCGCGAACGCTGGTGGGGTGAGCCCCAGCCAGCGGTACAGCAGCAGGTGCTTGGGGGTGGACGAGATCCACTCCTCGCCGCGGACCACATGGGTGATGCCCATCAGGTGGTCGTCCACCACCACCGCCAGGTGGTAGGTCGGGAAGCCGTCCGCCTTGAGGATCACCTGGTCGTCCGGACGGGGGGTGCTCACCTCGCCACGGATCAGATCCTCGAAACCGGTGGGGGCGTCCTGCGGGATGAGCATCCGGACCACCGGGGTGGGGCTGAAGCCCGGCAGTTCGGCGCGCTGCTCGCGGGTCTTGCCGTAGCACAGCCGGTCGTAGCCGGTCACGGCCTGCTTGCTGGCAGCCTGCGCGGCGCGCATCTGGGCCAGTCGCTCGGTGGAGCACCAGCAGTAGTAGGCGTGCCCGTCGGCGATCAGCTTGTCAACGAACGGGCGGTAGGTGTCCAACCGCTCGGACTGCCGGTACGGGGCGTACGGGCCGCCGATGTCAGGGCCCTCGTCCCAGCCCAGGCCCAGCCAGCGCAGGGTGGAGAAGATCTGCTCCTCGGAGTCGGCCACGTAGCGGGCACGGTCGGTGTCCTCGATCCGCAGCACGAAGGACCCGCCGGTCTTGCGGGCGTAGGCGAGGTTGAACAGCGACATGTAGGCCGTCCCAACATGGGGATCACCGGTCGGGGACGGGGCGACGCGCAGCCGCGCGGGAATCAGGTCATCAGTCATGGCCGAACCAGCCTATTGCAGTCGGTCGGGAATCCTATGCTGGCCCCATGCCCATCGAGCACCTCGGTCCGGTCGAGATCATCGCTCTCGAACTTCCCACCGCCATGTCGCCCGAGCCCTGGCACCACCTGCACGCCGCGGTCGACGCCGGCCTGCTGCGGCTGCTCGACCTGGAGTTCCTGCACCGGGTCGGTGAGGACGAGGCCGAGGTGCTAGACGCCGCCGACCTTCCCGAGGCGCTCGGCGTCACCCTGCCGGGCTTCGACGGCTGCGCCACCGGCCTGCTCTCCGACACCGACATCATCGGCCTGCTCGCCGAGGTGGAGGTGGGGGCGGTCATCGCCGTGGTCTTCGTCGAGCACCTGTCGATGCTGCCGGTGATCGCCGCCTTCGAGACCTACGGCAGCCGCGCCCTGGTGGAGGGTCCGGTGGACGCCGACGATCTCGCCCGGAGGATCGACGACTCGGCCGAACCCCCCGCCGCCGGGGTCTAGGATGCCGCCCATGGACGCACCGGTCACCGTCGTGGGCGAAGCCCTGATCGACATCGTCATCCCGCTTGACGGCCAGGTCGCCGAGTACGTCGGCGGCAGCCCCGCCAACGTCGCGATCGGGCTGGCGCGGCTGGGCCACCAGGTCGAGCTGGCCACCCATCTGGGGCGCGACCAGCGCGGCGACCGGATCGCTGCCCTGCTGGCCACCGAAGAGGTGACGCTGGCCCCGGGCAGCACCACCGCCGTCCGCACCTCGACCGCCGCTGCCAGGCTGGACGAGACCGGCGCCGCCAGCTACACCTTTGACCTGGACTGGCAGGTGGACCCCGCCCTGCCGGTCGCCGACGGCGGCCATCTGCACACCGGCTCGATAGCGGCGGTGCTACCCCCCGGCGGTGCCGACGTCCACGCGATCGTCGAAGCCGCACGACCGCATGCCACCATCTCCTATGACCCCAACGCCCGCCCGAGCCTGATGGGCTCGGCCGCTGGCGCCCGGGCCGTGGTCGAGTCGCTGGTGGCACTGGCCGACGTGGTGAAAGCCTCGGACGAGGACCTGCACTGGCTCTACCCCGGTGTCCCGGTCGAGGAGGTGCTGCGCGGCTGGACCGCCCGCGGGCCCCGCCTGGTCGCAGCCACCCAGGGCGGCAGCGAGGTGGTCGTGCTGTTCGGCGACGAGGTCCACCGGATCCCGACCCGGTCAGTGGCCGTGGTCGACACCGTCGGGGCGGGCGACTCGTTCATGTCAGGGCTGATCTCGGGCCTGCTCGATGCCGGCCTGCTGGGCGGCACTGCGGCTCGCGCCCGGCTCGCCACCGCCGGCTGGGACGAGGTGAGCTCCGCAGTGGAGCGCGCCGTCGTCTGCTCGGCGATCACCGTATCCCGGGCGGGCGCCAACCCGCCCACCCGCGGCGAACTCGAACTGGCGGCCGTGGCCGACTGAGCCCGCAGGTGCGCAAACCGGGTGATTCCGGAGGGTCGCGTGGATAATCCACGCGAGTGGCCTCTGCTGCCCGGTTTGTGCAGGGGAGCTTGCTCGGGTGAGGACGGTTCCCGCCCCCGGCTCACGCCAGGCGCGGGTACCTGCCGCGTAGGTGGATCAGTGGATCGGTCTCGTCGGCCAGCTCCAGGTGCTCCAGCACGCAGGTGGCCAGCGTCGACCAGCCCACCTCGACAGCCGTCTCCAGCCGCAGCCCCGCCCAGGTGCGCTCACCGGCCAGGACCGGCCCCCAGTCGGTATCGGCGAATCCCGTCTGGGTGAACCGTCCGCCGGGCGCCGGGGCCAGCCCGGCGAAGACCTGAGCCAGATAGTGCTCGTCGTGGCGCAGCAGCGTGACCGCCGCCGTCCCGGTCTGCTGCAACTGGCCGGCCAGGTCAGACAGCGGGTCGAGCAGGGCGAGCACCCGTCCGGGTTCACCGCCGGCAACCATCAAGGACGACACGGTCAACCCCGCCCGGTCCCGCCCGGTGCCGGACGCCCACAGGGTCACCCCGTGTGCCAGCCGCCCCCGGAACCGGCGGACCGCTCCCCTGGCCCAGTCGGGGTCGGCGAACGGATGGGTGGTGTGGATCGTCACTGCTCCTCCTTCATCCCACCAGCGTCAGAGCCCGCGACCCGCCGCGCAAGGCCGCCGCCGGCCGCCGGTCTTGGCAACCCTGCGTAGAACAGCAGGACGCCGGCCCCACCTGAGTGGAACCGGCGTCCTGCTGGCTTGCGGACTAGATCACTTCAGGATCTTGGTCACACGACCCGCACCCACGGTGCGGCCGCCCTCGCGGATGGCGAACTTGAGGCCGTCCTCCATGGCGATGGGCTTGTTCAGGTGAACGGTCATGTCGGTGTTGTCGCCGGGCATCACCATGTCGGTGCCCTCCGGCAACTGCACCACACCGGTCACGTCGGTGGTACGGAAGTAGAACTGCGGGCTGTAGTTGGAGAAGAACGGCTTGTGACGGCCACCCTCCTCCTTGGTCAGCACGTAGACGTTGGACTCGAAGTCGGTGTGCGGGGTGGTCGAACCCGGCTTGATCACGACCATGCCGCGCTCGACATCGTCCTTCTTGGTGCCGCGCAGCAGCAGGCCGACGTTCTCACCCGCGCGACCCTCGTCGAGGATCTTGCGGAACATCTCCACACCGGTGATGGTGGTGGACTGCTTGGCGTCACGGATGCCGATGATGTCGACGACCTCGCCGGTCTTGACGATGCCGCGCTCGATCCGACCGGTCACCACGGTGCCGCGACCGGTGATGGTGAACACGTCCTCGATCGGCATCAGGAACGGCTTGTCGGTCTCGCGCTCCGGCTGCGGAATGTAGTCGTCCACAGCGTTCATCAGCTCGAGGATCGACTCCGACCACTTCTCGTCGCCGTTCATGGCCGGGAAGGCGGCCACCCGGACAACCGGGCAGTTGTCACCGTCGAACTCCTGGGAGCTGAGCAGTTCGCGGACCTCCATCTCGACCAACTCGATGAGTTCCTCGTCGTCGACCATGTCGCACTTGTTCAGCGCAACCACGATCGCCGGGACGCCGACCTGACGGGCGAGCAGCACGTGCTCGCGGGTCTGCGGCATCGGGCCGTCGGTGGCGGCCACGACCAGGATCGCACCGTCCATCTGGGCAGCACCGGTGATCATGTTCTTCACGTAGTCGGCGTGACCGGGGCAGTCGACGTGCGCGTAGTGGCGCTTCTCGGTCTGGTACTCGACGTGCGCGATCGAGATGGTGATACCGCGCTGGCGCTCTTCGGGGGCCTTGTCGATCTGATCGAAGGCCGAGACGGCGTTCAGCTCGGGGTACTTGTCGTGGAGCACCTTCGTAATCGCCGCGGTCAGAGTGGTCTTGCCGTGGTCGATGTGCCCGATGGTGCCGATGTTACAGTGCGGCTTGGTCCGCTCGAACTTGGCCTTTGCCACTTGGGCTCCTTTTCGGATGTCGCCACGCGCTTTCCGCGGGGCGTTGTTGGTTTTCTGACTGCATGGTCACGATCCGCTCCAGGGCGGACCTGACCAAGTTTTCTCTACGCCGACCCGTGAGTCAAACCGGCGTGTCTAGACGCCGCCGCGTCCCTTGGCGATGATCTCGTCCGCGACCGACTTGGGGCATTCACCGTAGGAGTGGAATTCCATCGAGTAGGACGCCTGCCCGGAGGTCTTGGAACGCAGGTCACCGACGTAGCCGAACATCTCACTCAACGGCACCAGCGCGCGCACGACCTGGTTGCCGTGTGCCTCGCCCATCCCCTGCACCTGACCGCGGCGGCTGTTGATGTCGCCGATCACGGTGCCCAGATACTCCTCCGGCGTGGTGACCTCGACCGCCATCAGCGGCTCCAGCAGGGCCGGGTCCGCCTTGCGGGCAGCCTCTTTGAAGACCATCGAACCGGCGATCTTGAAGGCCAGTTCCGAGGAGTCGACGTCGTGGTAGGCGCCGTCCAGCAGGGTCACCTTGATGTCCTCCACCGGGTAGCCGGCCAGCGGACCGAAGGCCATGGCCTCCTGGATGCCCTGATCGACGGCCGGGATGTACTCCTTGGGGATCCGGCCGCCGGTGACCGCGTTGACGAACTCGTAGCCCGAGCCCGGCTCCAGCGGCTCCAGCGCGATGATCACCCGGCCGTACTGGCCCGAACCACCCGACTGCTTCTTGTGGGTGTACTCGACCTTCTCCACCGGACGGCGCAGCGTCTCGCGGTAGGCCACCTGCGGCTTGCCGATGTTGGCCTCGACCCGGAACTCGCGCTTCATCCGGTCGATCAGGATCTCCAGGTGCAGTTCGCCCATACCGGCGATGATGGTCTGCCCGGTCTCCTCGTCGGTGTGCACCTGGAAGGTCGGGTCCTCCTCCGCCAGCCGCTGAATGGCGACCGAGAGCTTCTCCTGGTCGGACTTGGTCTTCGGCTCGATGGCCTGCTCGATCACCGGTGCCGGGAAGTCCATCGACTCCAGCACGACCTGGTTGGCCGAGTCGCACAAGGTGTCGCCGGTGCTGGTGTCCTTCAGCCCCATCACCGCCACGATCATGCCGGCGCCGATCTCCTCGATCTCCTCACGCTTGTTGGCGTGCATCTGATAGATCTTGCCGATCCGCTCTTTGCGGCCCTTGGTCGAGTTGATCACCTGCTGGCCGGACTTGAGCACGCCGGAGTAGATCCGGATGTAGGTCAGTTTGCCCAGGTGCGGGTCGGCCGCGATCTTGAAGGCCAGGATCGCCAGCGGGTCGTCGGTGGACGGATGCCGTTCGACGACCTCCTCGGGGTGACCCGGGCGGAAGCCCTCGATGGCCGGCACGTCGGTCGGCGACGGCAGGTAGTCGATCACCGCGTCCAGCATCGGCTGCACGCCCTTGTTCTTGAACGAGGTGCCGCAGACCACCGCTGTCAGCTTGTTCGCGATCACGGTGCGCCGGATCGCGGCCTTGAGCTGGGCTGAGGTCAGTTCCTCACCGGTTTCCTCGGCTTCCAGCCAGGCCTCGGCGAACTCGTCGTCGTAGTCGGCCAGGACGTGGATCAGCTCCTCGCGCGCGGCGGCCGCGGCGGCGACCAGATCGGCCGGGATCTCCTCGACGGTGTAGTCCTCGCCGATCTTGGTCTCGCCGTGCCACATCAGGGCGCGCATGCCGACCAGGTCGACGACGCCGGTGAAGTTGGCTTCGGCGCCGATCGGCAGCTGCAGCACCGCTGTGGTGGCGTTCAGCCGCTCCTTGATCGTCTTCACGCAGTAGTCGAAGGAGGCACCGGTGCGGTCGAGCTTGTTGACATAGCAGATTCGCGGCACACCGTACTTGGTGGCCTGACGCCACACCGTCTGGCTCTGCGGCTCCACGCCGGCGACGCCGTCGAAGACCGCCACCGCACCGTCCAGGACGCGCAGCGAACGCTCCACCTCGACGGTGAAGTCGACGTGGCCCGGGGTGTCGATGATGTTGATCTGGTGGTCTTTCCAGAAACAAGTGGTCGCGGCGGACGTGATGGTGATGCCGCGCTCCTGCTCCTGCTCCATCCAGTCCATCGTGGCGGCGCCGTCGTGCACCTCACCGATCTTGTAGTTGATGCCGGTGTAGAACAGGATGCGCTCGGTGGTGGTGGTCTTGCCCGCGTCGATGTGGGCCATGATGCCGATATTGCGAACCTTGGCCAGATCCGTCCTGATGTCAATGGCCACGAGGGGTCAACCTTCCGTCTGTCGAATGCATAAGTCTGTTGTCAGGGTTCAGGGCACGGTGCCAACACCGTGCCCTGAACAGGAACTCAGTTGTCCTGGGGACTCACCAGCGGTAGTGGGCGAAGGCGCGGTTCGCCTCGGCCATCTTGTGGGTGTCCTCGCGACGCTTCACCGAAGCGCCCAGGCCGTTGGACGCGTCCAGCAGCTCGTTCATCAGCCGCTCGGTCATGGTCTTCTCGCGGCGCTGCCGGGAGAACGACACCAACCAGCGCAGGGCCAGGGTGTTGGCGCGGCCGGGCTTGACCTCGACCGGCACCTGGTAGGTGGCGCCACCGACCCGGCGGCTCTTCACCTCCAGCGCCGGACGGATGTTGTCCAGCGCCTTCTTCAGGGTCGCAACGGGATCCACACCGGTCTTGGCGCGAGTGCCCTCCAGCGCGTCGTAGACGATGCTCTGGGCGACGGTCTTCTTGCCGTCCAGCAGGATCTTGCTGACCAGCTGCGACACCAGCGGGGAACCGTAGACCGGGTCGACGACAACCGGGCGCTTCGGGGCGGGACCCTTGCGAGGCATTACTTCTCCTTCTTCGCGCCGTAGCGGCTGCGTGCCTGCTTGCGGTTCTTCACACCCTGGGTGTCGAGCGAGCCGCGGATGATCTTGTAGCGCACGCCGGGCAGATCCTTCACACGACCGCCGCGCACCAGCACCATCGAGTGCTCCTGCAGGTTGTGGCCGACACCGGGGATGTAGGCAGTGACCTCGACCTGGGAGGAGAGCCGGACGCGGGCAACCTTGCGCCGCGCGGAGTTCGGCTTCTTCGGGGTCGTGGTGTAAACCCGGGTGCACACCCCGCGACGCTGGGGCGAGCCCTTGAGCGCGGGCGTCTTGGACTTGCTGACCTTGTCAGCACGGCCCTTGCGGACCAACTGCTGGATAGTGGGCACCGGCTGGTATCTCTTTCCGTTATTCGGGTTGGCACGTTCGGGTGAACGCAAGTCGTGTGGTGGCGGCGGTGGGATCGCGGTCGTGAGACCCGGCGATACCCGCGCACAAGAGCCTGGTCTCCCAGACCCAGTGGAATAGCTTAGTCGCTGTCCCCCGCTTGGAGCAAAACCATGCGCTCCCCACCATCGAGCGCCTGCCTTCACGTCGAGCGCCAGGCCCTAGGCACGAGCGCTCGACGGTAAGGGAAGCGCTCGATGAAACAGGACGACGAGGTGCGGCGACGCCGAACCGGCGGCACCCCGGCAGGGGGCCGCCAGTTCGGGCTTCAGCGCAGTTCGCCGGTGTCGAACTCGTCCAGCGGGAGGATCCCGCCGCCGACGTTCAGGTCGTAGTCGTAGGGATCGTAGGAGAGGTCGTAGGCGGCCGCCCGGGCTTCGGCGGTCGGCTCCACCCGGATGTTGCGGTACCGGTCCAGGCCGGTACCGGCCGGGATCAGCTTGCCCAGGATGACGTTCTCCTTCAGACCGACCAGCGAGTCGGACTTGGCATGGATCGCTGCGTCGGTGAGCACCTTGGTGGTCTCCTGGAAGGAGGCCGCCGACAGCCAGGACTCGGTGGCGAGACTGGCCTTGGTGATGCCCATCAGCACCGGACGGCCCTGGGCCGGGGTGAGACCCTCGGTCACCATCCGCCGGTTCTCGGCCTCGAAGCTGTTCCGGTCGATCAACTCGCCCGGCAGCATCGAGGTGTCACCCGACTCGATCACGGTGATCCGGCGGAGCATCTGCCGAATGATGATCTCGATGTGCTTGTCGTGGATCGGAGCGCCCTGCGTCCGGTACACGGCCTGCACCTCCTCGACCAGGTGCTCCTGGACCTTGCGCAGGCCGGAGACCCGCAGCACGTCCTGAGGATCGGGCGTTCCGGCGTAGAGCTGCTGGCCGGCGGCGACGTGGTCGCCGTCGCCGATCGAGTGACGAACGCCGGTAGCGTCCTCCCACTCCAGCCGGACCCGCCGAGGCAGCGGGTACTCCAGGTCGGGCTCGCCGTCGTCGCGGACGATGACCAGCTTGCGGCTGCGCTCCCCGTCCACGATCGACACCCGGCCAGCGGCCTCGGCGATCGGGGCCTTGCCCTTGGGCTGGCGGGCCTCGAAGAGCTCGACCACACGCGGCAGGCCCTGGGTGATGTCGTCACCGGCCACACCACCGGTGTGGAAGGTACGCATCGTCAACTGGGTGCCGGGCTCGCCGATGGACTGCGCCGCGACGATGCCGACCGCCTCGCCGACGTCGACCAGCTTGCCGCTGGCCAGCGACCGGCCGTAGCACATCGCGCAGGTGCCGGTGGCGGCCTCACAGGTGAGAACCGAACGAACCCGGACCTCGGTGATGCCGTTCTTCAGCAGCTTCTTGATGTTGACGTCGCCCAGGTCGACCCCGGCCTTGACCAGCACCTTGCCGTCGGCGGTCACCACGTCGGAGGCCAGGGTACGGGCATACACCGCGGTCTCGATGTTGCGAGCCGGAACCAGCTTGCCGTTCTTGCCCTCGGCCGCGATCACCTTGATCAGGCCACGCTCGGTGCCACAGTCCTCCTCGCGGATGATCACGTCCTGGGAGACGTCCACCAACCGCCGGGTGAGGTAGCCGGAGTCGGCGGTCCGCAGCGCGGTGTCGGCCTGGCCCTTCCGGCCGCCGTGGGTGGAGATGAAGTACTCCAGCACGGACAGGCCCTCACGGAAGTTGGACTTGATCGGCCGGGCGATGATCTCGCCCTTCGGGTTGGCCACCAGACCTCGCATGGCGGCGATCTGGCGCATCTGGGTCATGTTCCCTCGCGCGCCGGAGTGCACCATCATGAAGATCGGGTTGTTCTTGGTGAAGTTGGCCTCCATCGCAGCGGTCAACTCGGCGGTGGCGTCGGTCCACAGCTGGACGAGTTCCTGGTGCCGCTCTTCCTCGGTCACCTTGCCACGTTCGTACTGCTTGGTGATCTTCGCTGCCCTGGCCTCATAGCCGGCCAGGATCTCCGGCTTGTTCGGCGGGGTCTGGACATCGGAGATCGACACCGTGACGCCCGACCGGGTCGCCCACTTGAAGCCGAGATCCTTCAGCTTGTCCAGCGTCGTACCGACCTGCACCTTCGGGTAGCGCTCGGCGAGGTCGTTGACGATCTGGCCGAGCTTCTTCTTGCCGACCTCCTCGTTGACGAACGCGTAGTCCTCGGGCAGCGCCTCGTTGAACAGCGCGCGACCCAGCGTGGTCTCCAGCACGATGCTGCCGTCCGGACGCGGCTCCATACCGGTCGGCGGAACAACGTCGGTGAAGCGGATTCGGCAGCGCGCGCCGATGCCCAGTTCGCCACGGTCGAAGGCCATGATCGCCTCCGCAGTGGACGAGAAGGCACGTCCCTCACCCGGCAACCCGTCGGTCTGCAGGGTCAGGAAGTAGTGCCCGATCACCATGTCCTGGGTGGGCAGGGTCACTGGACGGCCGTCGGCGGGCTTGAGGATGTTGTTCGTCGACAGCATCAGGATCCGGGCCTCAGCCTGCGCCTCCGCGCTCAACGGCAGGTGGACGGCCATCTGGTCGCCGTCGAAGTCGGCATTGAAGGCGGTGCAGACCAGCGGGTGGAGCTGGATCGCCTTACCTTCGATCAGCTGCGGCTCGAAGGCCTGGATGCCCAGCCGGTGCAGGGTGGGAGCACGGTTCAGCAGCACCGGGTGCTCGCTGATGACCTCTTCCAGGACGTCCCACACCACCGGACGCTGCCGCTCGACCATCCGCTTGGCGCTCTTGATGTTCTGCGCCAGGTTCAGGTCGTCCAGCCGCTTCATCACGAACGGCTTGAACAGCTCCAGGGCCATGTTCTTCGGCAGGCCGCACTGGTGCAGCTTCAGCTGCGGGCCGACCACGATGACCGAACGGCCGGAGTAGTCGACGCGCTTGCCCAGCAGGTTCTGGCGGAACCGGCCCTGCTTGCCCTTGAGCATGTCGGAGATCGACTTCAGCGGACGGTTGCCCGGCCCGGTGACAGGACGGCCGCGGCGGCCGTTGTCGAACAGCGAGTCGACGGCCTCCTGCAGCATCCGCTTCTCGTTGTTCACGATGATCTCGGGCGCGCCCAGGTCGAGCAGTCGCTTGAGGCGGTTGTTCCGGTTGATCACCCGGCGGTACAGGTCGTTGAGGTCGCTGGTCGCGAACCGGCCACCGTCCAGCTGCACCATCGGACGCAGGTCCGGCGGGATCACCGGGACGGCATCCAGCACCATGCCCAGCGGGCTGTTGGTGGTGTTCAGGAAGGCCGACACCACCTTGAGCCGCTTCAGGGCACGGGTCTTCCGCTGCCCCTTGCCGGTCTGGATGATGGTGCGCAGGTCCTCGGACTCGGCGGCCAGATCGAAGGTGGCCAGGCGCTTCTTGATCGCCTCGGCACCCATGTAGCCCTCGAAGTACTTGCCGAAGCGGTTCTTCATCTCGCGGTAGAGGATCTCGTCGCCTTCCAGATCCTGCACCTTGAGGGTCTTGAACCGCTGCCAGACGGCATCGAGGCGGTCGAGCTCGCGCTGTGCGCGGTCGCGCACCTGCTTGACCTCACGCTCGCCGGAATCGCGCACCCGCTTCTTGATGTCCGCCTTGGCGCCCTCGTCCTCCAGCTGCTTGAGGTCCTCCTCGAGCTTGCGCATCCGGGTCTCGATCTCGGCGTCGCGCCGGGATTCCATCTGCTTGCGCTCCACCTCGACCTTGGCCTCCAGCGAGGACAGGTCGCGGTGACGAGCCTCCTCGTCCACCGCGGTGATCATGTAGGCAGCGAAGTAGATGACCTTCTCCAGGTCCTTCGGAGCGATGTCCAGCAGGTAGCCCAGCCGGCTCGGCACGCCCTTGAAGTACCAGATGTGGGTCACCGGAGCCGCCAGCTCGATGTGGCCCATCCGCTCGCGGCGGACGTTGGAGCGGGTCACCTCGACGCCGCAGCGCTCACAGATGATGCCCTTGAAGCGCACCCGCTTGTATTTGCCGCAGTAGCACTCCCAGTCCCTGGTCGGACCGAAGATCTTCTCGCAGAACAGGCCGTCCCGCTCGGGCTTCAGGGTCCGGTAGTTGATCGTCTCCGGCTTCTTCACCTCGCCGTGCGACCACTCGCGGATCTGGTCGGCCGTGGCCAGCCCGATGCGCAGCTCGTCGTAGAAGTTCACATCCAGCACGTTTGTGTGCCCTTTCTTCCTGAGAGGGTTCTGCTCAGACTTCGTCGATGGACTGGTACGAATCCGCACCGGGGCGCCGGGACAGGTCGATCCCGAACTCCTCGGCGGAGCGGAAGTCGTCTTCGGAGTCCCGCAGTTCGACCACCGTGCCGTCGGAGGACAGGACCTCGACGTTCAGGCACAGGGACTTCATCTCCTTGACCAGCACCTTGAAGGACTCCGGGATGCCGGGCTCGGGGATGTTCTCGCCCTTGACGATCGCCTCGTAGACCTTCACACGGCCGGGGACGTCGTCGGACTTGATGGTGAGCAGCTCCTGCAGCGCCCAGGCGGCGCCGTAGGCCTCCAGTGCCCACACCTCCATCTCGCCGAACCGCTGGCCACCGAACTGCGCCTTGCCGCCCAGCGGCTGCTGGGTGATCATCGAGTACGGGCCGGTCGAGCGGGCGTGGATCTTGTCGTCCACCAGGTGGTGCAGCTTCAGCATGTAGATGTAGCCGACACCGACCCGCTCCGGGTACGGCTCGCCGGAGCGGCCGTCGAAGAGCTTGGCCTTGCCGCCGGCGTCGACCAGCTTCATGCCGTCGCGCTGCGGCAGGCCGTGCTCCAGCAGCCCGGCAATCTCCTGCTCGTTGGCGCCGTCGAAGACCGGCGTGGCCAGCCGGGAGTCGCCCGGCACCTGGGCCAGGCCGACCTCCTTGAGCCGGTTCGCCCACGGCTCGTCCACGTCCGCGATGTCCCAGCCGGTCTTGGCCACCCACCCGAGGTGAGTCTCCAGCACCTGGCCGACGTTCATCCGGGACGGGACGCCCAGCGGGTTCAGCACGATGTCGACCGGGGTGCCGTCCTCCATGAACGGCATGTCCTCGACCGGCAGGATCTTGGAGATGACGCCCTTGTTGCCGTGCCGGCCGGCGAGCTTGTCACCGTCGGAGATCTTGCGCTTCTGGGCGACGTAGACCCGCACCAGCTGGTTGACGCCCGGCGGCAGCTCGTCGCCCTCCTCGCGGTCGAACACCCGGACGCCGATCACCGTGCCGGTCTCGCCGTGCGGCACCTTCATCGAGGTGTCGCGGACCTCGCGGGCCTTCTCGCCGAAGATGGCGCGCAGCAGCCGCTCCTCCGGGGTGAGCTCTGTCTCGCCCTTCGGGGTGACCTTGCCGACCAGGATGTCGCCGTCACGTACCTCCGCACCGATCCGGATGATGCCCCGCTCGTCCAGGTCGGCGAGCATGTCCTCGCCGATGTTCGGGATGTCGCGGGTGATCTCCTCGGCACCCAGCTTGGTGTCGCGGGCGTCGATCTCGTGTTCCTCGATGTGAATCGAGGTGAGCACGTCGTCCTGCACCAGGCGCTGGCTGAGGATGATCGCGTCCTCGTAGTTGTGGCCCTCCCACGGCATGAACGCCACCAGCAGGTTGCGGCCCAGTGCCATCTCGCCGCCGTCGGTGCAGGCGCCGTCGGCCAGCGGGGTGCGCACCTCGACCCGGTCGCCCGGCGCGACCAGCGGACGCTGGTTGATGCAGGTGGCCTGGTTGGAGCGGGTGAACTTCGCCAGCCGGTGGGTGGTGTAGGTGCCGTCGTCGTTGGCGATCTCGATCAGGTCGGCGCTCACCGAGGTGACCACGCCGGGCTTCGAGGCGACCGTCACGTCGCCGGCGTCCACCGCACCGCGGTACTCCATGCCGGTACCGACGAACGGGGACTCGTTGCGGATCAGCGGCACCGCCTGGCGCTGCATGTTGGCGCCCATCAGGGCCCGCGACGCGTCGTCGTGCTCCAGGAACGGGATCAGCGCGGTTGCCACCGACACCATCTGACGCGGTGAGACGTCCATGTACTGCACGTCGGCGGCCGGCACCTCGTCGGCGTCGCCGTGCTTGACCCGGACCAGGATGCGGTCCTCCAGGAAGCGTCCGTCCGCACCCACCTTGGCGTTGGCCTGGGCAATGACGTAGCGATCCTCCTCGTCGGCGGTCAGGTAGTCGATCTGCTCGGTGACGTGGCCGTCCTCCACCTTGCGGTAGGGCGTCTCGATGAAGCCGAAGGCATTCACCCGGGCGAACGAGGCCAGCGAGCCGATCAGGCCGATGTTCGGGCCTTCCGGGGTCTCGATCGGGCACATCCGGCCGTAGTGGGACGGGTGAACGTCGCGGACCTCCATGCCAGCGCGGTCCCGGGACAGACCGCCCGGGCCGAGCGCGGACAGCCGCCGCTTGTGGGTCAGGCCGGCGACCGGGTTGGTCTGGTCCATGAACTGGCTCAACTGTGAGGTTCCGAAGAACTCCTTCAGCGCCGCCGACACCGGACGGATGTTGATCAGGGTCTGCGGAGTGATCGCCTCAATGTCCGGGGTGGTCATCCGGTCGCGGACGGTGCGCTCCAGCCGGCCCAGGCCGATCCGCAGCTGGTTCTGGATCAGCTCACCGACGGTGCGCAGCCGGCGATTGCCGAAGTGGTCGATGTCGTCGGTCTCGACCACCAGGTCGCCGATGGTCTCGCGGCCCTCGTGCAGCGCGACCACGTAGCGAATCGCGGCAACGATGTCGTCCAGGGTCAGCACCTGGGTGTCGAACGGCAGACCGGTGCCCAGCTTCTTGTTGATCTTGTACCGGCCGACCTTCGCCAGGTCGTAGCGCTTGGGGTTGAAGTAGTAGTTCTCCAGCATCTGCTGGGCGGCCTCACGCGTCGGCGGCTCGCCCGGACGCAGCTTGCGGTAGATGTCCAGCAGCGCGTCATCGGTGTTGGTGGTGTGATCCTTCTCCAGGGTCAACCGCATCGACTCGAACTCGCCGAACTCCTCCAGGATCTGCTCGTTCGTCCAGCCCAGTGCCTTCAGCAGCACGGTGACGTTCTGCTTGCGCTTGCGGTCGAGCCGGACGCCGACCATGTCGCGCTTGTCGATCTCGAACTCCAGCCACGCGCCGCGGCTCGGAATGATCTTGCAGGTGAAGATGTCCTTGTCGGAGGTCTTGTCAGCGGTCTGCTCGAAGTAGACGCCCGGGGAGCGAACCAGCTGGCTCACCACCACGCGCTCGGTGCCGTTGATGATGAAGGTGCCCTTGTCCGTCATCAGCGGGAAGTCGCCCATGAACACCGTCTGGCTCTTGATCTCGCCGGTGTCGTTGTTCATGAACTCAGCGGTGACGAACAGCGGGGCCGCATAGGTGACATCGCGGTCCTTGCACTCCTCCACCGAATGCTTGGGATCCTCGAACCGGTTGTCGCGGAACGACAGCGACATCGTCTGCGACAGATCCTCGATCGGCGAGATCTCCTCGAAGATCTCCTCCAGGCCGGACTTGGTGTTGATGTCGGTACGACCCTCGGCCTGGGCCGCGGCTACCCGCTCGCGCCAGGTTTCGTTGCCGACGAGCCAGTCGAAGGATTCGATCTGGAGATCCAGCAGATTGGGAACCTCGAGCGGCTCATGGACCTTTGCGAAGGAGATCCGACCGCTAGGGGAGACGACATTGGTGTTCTTCGACGCAGTGCGCGAGACGGCCAAGGTGGAGTCCTTCCAGAAACCCGGCGCGTTGCCGGTTCGTTGCACGCAGAACGGCCCGCGTCAAAGTCACGGGTCGTCGATGGCAATGGGCAAAGCAATAGCCTACAGCCCAACCGCGACACACGCAACAGCCCGCTCGTCAGTGAGCGGACGGCCCTGGCCTGGGCACCCGTCCGACGAAGCGTAGAGCCGATCCCCACCTGCTGCCAAGCCACGGCCTGCTGCCGACAGGCTTGTCCCCAAAACGGTGATCGGTGCTTGCTGTCAGGCACGGGAGGGGTGGCCTGACGCAAGCACCGATCGTTGAGGTGTACTCATCCGACGCATTGTGGGGGGGCGCCGATGTGTTAATCACATCATGGTTTGACTGTCGTGTCAACTCCTGGAGTCAAGTTCTGGACAACAAAGTTCGCTGACATGACGGTAGGCCTCCAGCGCCTGCTTGAGCCGGCCGTCGGCCTCGAACAACTCACCTGCCGCGCGGTAGTGCTGCCAGGACTCCTCGCGCCGGCCCAGTTCCTGTGTCGCCGCGCCGAGAATCCACTCCGACATCCCGTGGTTGTACTCGGCATTGCCCAGCACCGGGTCGCTCAGGATCCCCTCGATGATTGACGCCGCCTCGCTGGGGTTGTGCTCCAGCAGGGCCAGCCGCGCGCGCGCCTGCCGCAGTTCGACGACGTCGAACGGGTTGCCGATGATCTCCAGCCCGGTCGAGCTGATCCGGAGCAGTTCGGCCACACCGTCAGTCGAGCCGAGGTCGAGCCGGCAGTTGGCGTCGCTGCGGTGGAACCGCAGCCACAGCCGGAGATCGCGTTGCGGGTTCAGCAGCTCCCGGGCCTGGTCGTAACGCGCCGCACCCTCCACCGGATCGCCATTGTTGTAGGCCGCGGTGCCGATCGTCCAGGCGACCATCCCGCGGGAGTGGTTGGCTGACAGTTGCGGCATGAGATCGACCAGCCGTTGCAGGTAGGGCCCGGTCTCATCGGCCCCATGCCCTGCCTCTGAAAGGGCGCTGACAAGGGACATCAGAGCTTCGGTAAGGATGATCGGCGGTGCATCGCCAGCCGCTTCCACGGCCCGCGCCCCCAGTGCGATCGCCCAGCCGACCCGGCTTCCCGCCCGGTTGGCGATCGACGCCAGGCTCAGCGACTGCGCCCGCGCCACGGCGTAGGTGGTGGCCGCTTCCCATTCGGAGATCTCCTCGGCGATCCGGGCCGCGTCGGCGAATTGTGCGTTCGCGAACCTTGCCTGGGCGACCACGTACATGGCCTCCCAGTAGCGGATCGCGTCACCGGCGGCCTTCGCGCGGACGGCGGCCCGCTGGCCGTGCGCCTCCGCCGAGGACCAGTCGCGGTCGTACCAGGCACGCTCGGCGACCAGCAGGTCCTCCACGGCGCCGGGGTGCACGGTTCGCTCGGCACGCATCGTCGCGGCCTTGTCGAAGTGTTCGCGGATCCCCCACTCCAGGGGGGACACACCGAGACGGCGAGCCAGGAACTCCACCACTTCCGGGGTCGGTGTCCGCCGGCCACTCTCCAGATGCGAGATGTAACTGCCGGAATACCGATCACCTCCCAGTTCCGCCTGGGACATCTTCTGGCTGCGGCGGCTCTCACGGAGTAGCCGACCGAACTCGACGCCAGTCGTCTGGATCGCCACAGCGTCTCCTCTGCTCGCTCGTGGTGGAAACTCTGTCAAATCTTGACAAGCCAGTCAAGTTTCCCCTACCTTCGTCAACGAGGAGTTCGTTCGACACCATCCACGAGAGTCAGGGATTACAACATGACCACCATCCGCAAGATCGTTGCCACCACCATCACCGCCGCCGCGTTGGCCGTCAGCATCGGCGTCGTTGACGCTCAGGCCGCTTCCTTGGTGAAGGGCTCCACCACCGTCGTCGTCAATGGCGGTGGCCAGGGCAACTGGCCGCTGGCTCGCTGAGTAACTTCCGCGCAGTCGCTGGGCACCCCCCAAGCTCAGTCGGCAAGCCACACAAGCCAACTACCCACCCCCTTGGCGCAGATCGGCGGCGGTCCACCGCAGGACCGCCGCCGATCTGCGCCATCAGCTTTCAGCTCCCCGGGCTCAGGACAGCTCCGTTCTGGTGCCGGTTTGATGATCGCGGAACGCACAGCGGGGGCGGTTCCTGAACGCAACCGCCCCCGCTGTGCTTGTCAGCTGTGCGTATCGCTCACTTGATGGAGACGACGGCACCGGCAGCCTCGAGGGACTCCTTGGCCTTGGCGGCCGCGTCGCGGGCCACCTTCTCCAGGACCGGCTTCGGGGCGGCCTCAACCAGATCCTTGGCCTCCTTCAGGCCGAGGTTGGTGAGCGCACGCACCTCCTTGATGACCTGGATCTTCTTGTCACCTGCGGATTCGAGGATGACGTCGACCTCGGAGGACTCCTCGGCCTCCTCGGCGGCACCGGAGTCGCCACCGCTGGCTGCCGGAGCGGCGGCCACGGCCACCGGAGCAGCGGCGGTCACGCCGAAGGTGTCCTCGAACAGCTTCACGAACTCAGAGAGCTCGATCAGGGTCATCTCCTTGAAGGCCTCAAGGAGCTCGTCAGTGCTGAGCTTCGCCATGTTGGGCGTCCTTTCGTTTTCTTACTCGTTCGACTGCTTCTGGTCTGGTTGCTGTCGCACAGAACCTGCCTTGCTCTCGGGAGAATGAAGCGAGCTTCACTCTCCGCTCGAGCTGCGTTGGTCTGTTCGCTGTCGCACACGACCTGCCTTGCTCTCGGGAGAATGAAGCGAACTTCACTCTCCGCTCGAGCTGCGTTGGTCTGCCAGCGCGGCAACGGCGCGGGCCGTCTGGGACAAAGGTGCGGCGAAGAGGCCGACAGCCTTGGCCAGATTGCCCTTCATCGCACCAGCGAGTTTCGCGAGCAGAACCTCGCGAGACTCCAGATCGGCCAGCTTCTTGACCGAATCGGCATTGAGCACGCGCCCATCCATGACGCCGCCCTTGATGACCAGAAGCGGATTGGCCTTCGCGAAATCACGCAGCCCCTTCGCCACGGTGGCTACGTCACCGTGGATGAAGGCGATCGCCGTGGGCCCGGTGAGCTGGTCATCGAGGCCCTCGATGCCCGCTTCGCGGGCAGCGATCGTGGTCAGGGTGTTCTTCGCAACGGCATAGGTGGCGTCCTCACCGAGGGACCGGCGCAGAGCCTTGAGGTCCTTGACGGTGAGACCGCGGTACTCGGTCAACACTGCCGCCGCAGAGCTGTCGAAGGCATCCTTCAACTCTGCAACGGCTGCTGCCTTGTCCGGCCTCGCCATGGGTCTCCTTCCCACTTCTTCTTGTGTCAGCCGAGGATCCGCGGGCAAAGAAAAACCCCGGACGCGCAGGGCGACACGGGGAACTACTCGAACGAGCGGATTCACGTTTCACCTGCGCGGGGTTTACCGGCCCTGCTCACGCAGAACCGAACCAGCGGTCTTCGGCAGGCACGAGTTTACGGGACGCCCACTCCCCCGGCCAAATCGATCGGCGATCGGCCGCCGATCGCCCTCGCCCTCGCCCTCCGAGGATCACCCAGCCTGTGACGCCACGGCCAAGGACGGAATGCCACTCACAGCTTGTGCAAGCACCACAGTGCCGGCTCACCACCCATCGCCAAACTGTGACCACACCCCCGAAGACGGAACCCCGATCACAGCTTGCGCGAACATGACAATGCCGACTCACCACCCATCGCGAAGCTGTGACCACACCCCCGAAGACGGAACCCCAATCACAGCTTGCGCGATCGGGGAGGTCTTACGTGATCGGGGAGGTGCAGAAACATGGCAGGGGCCCCGTCCGGTGGGACGGGGCCCCTGCCATGCTGGTGAGTCACCGCGGTGCTGGCGACCGCTGCGCTGATGACCGCGATACTGGCGTCAGCTCACTCCGCCGACGGCTTGGTGCGGGTCGGATCGACCGGGACGCCGGGGCCCATGGTCGAGGCGACAGTGACCTTCTTCACATAGCGGCCCTTGGCGGCGCTCGGCTTGAGACGCATCACCTCGTCGAAAGCGGCGAAGAAGTTCTCGGCCAGCTGCTTCTCGGAGAAGGATGCCTTGCCCACGATGAAGTGCAGGTTCGCGTGCCGGTCGACCCGGAACTCGATCTT
This sequence comes from Propionicimonas sp., assembly GCF_034927565.1. GTDB lineage: Bacteria > Actinomycetota > Actinomycetes > Propionibacteriales > Propionibacteriaceae > Propionicimonas. Next base: position 22,134 of record NZ_JAYFPT010000001.1, on the reverse strand, counting down.
GCCGCCCTTGATATCGGTGACGGCCTTGGTCACATCCATCGTCACGGTGCCGGTCTTGGGGTTCGGCATCAGGCCACGCGGGCCGAGCACCCGGCCCAGACGACCGACCTTGCCCATCAGGTCGGGGGTGGCCACCACGGCGTCAAAGTCGAGGTAGCCGCCGGCGATCTTGTCGATCAGCTCGTCGGCACCGACCTCGTCGGCCCCGGCCGCCAGGGCATCGGCAGCCTTCTCACCGGTGGCGAAGACGAGGACCCGTGCCGTCTTGCCAGTGCCGTTGGGAAGGTTGACCGTGCCACGAACCATCTGGTCCGCCTTGCGGGGATCGACACCGAGGCGCATCGCTACCTCAATGGTCTCGTCGAACTTGTGGGAGGCGCCCTTCTTCGCCAGGGCGAGAGCCTCCTCCGGGGTGTAGAGCTGGGCGTCGCTGATCTCGGCGGCGGCTGCCCGGTAGGCCTTGCTTCGCTTCATGTCTGGTCTTTCCTTTGTTGGTGCGGCCCTCGTATGGGCCGGGTGCCAGGTGTGGTGCGGAGAGTTCCCCTCGCCAGGCGCGGGGACCGCCCCTCCCACGGGGTGGTGCCGAGGGGTCAGCCCTCGACGGTAACGCCCATCGAACGAGCAGTGCCGGCGACGATCTTCATCGCGGCCTCGATGTCGTTGGCGTTCAGGTCAGGCATCTTGGTGTTGGCGATCTCGCGCACCTGATCGGCGGTGAGCTTGCCCACCTTGTCCTTGTGCGGACGGGCGGAGCCGCTGGTCAGGCCGGCGGCCTTCTTGATCAACTCGGCTGCCGGCGGAGTCTTGGTGATGAACGTGAACGTGCGGTCCTCGTAGATCGTGATCTCCACGGGGATGACGTTGCCGCGCATCGCCTCGGTCTCGGCGTTGTAGCGCTTGACGAACTCCATGATGTTCACGCCGTGCGGACCGAGGGCGGTACCGACCGGCGGGGCGGGAGTTGCTGCACCCGCGTTGAGGGCGACCTTGACGATCGCCGCTACCTTCTTCTTGGGAGGCATGGATGGGTCCTTTGTGTGATGGTTCTTTCCTGTGACCGGCCTGGCTGGCCGGCCGCCATGCGAAACCGCTTCGGCTAGACCTTGGAGATCTGGCTGAAGGTGAGATCGACCGGGGTCTCCCGGCCGAGGATCTCGACCAGCGCCTTGAGCCGCTGGCTGTTCGCATTGATCTCGGTGATGGTCGCATGAACCCCGGCGAAGGGCCCGGAGACCACCATGACCGAGTCACCGACGTTGAAGTCGGCGATCTCGACCTTCTTGCTCCTCGGCTTGGCCCCGGCGGTCGCTGCGGCGGCCTTTGCCAGGGCGGCGGGAGCGAGCATCTTCTCGACCTCGTCGAGGCTGAGCGGCACCGGCGCATTGGCGTGGGCCACGAAGCCGGTCACGCTCGGAGTGTGGCGGACGGCGGCCCAGGACGCGTCGGTGAGCTCCATCCGCACCAGCACGTAGCCCGGGAGCACGGTGCGGGTGACGGTCTTCTTGGTGCCGTTGCGGGTCTCGACCACGTCCTCGGTGGGAACCACCGCCTCGTAGATGTAGTCCTCCATACCGAGGGTCTTCACCCGGTTGTCGAGGTTCTGCTTGACCCGGTTCTCCATCCCCGAATAGGTGTGGATCACGTACCAGTCGCCAACCTGGCCGCGCAGGGTCTCGTGCAACTCGGCGAGCACTGCCTCCTCGTCGGCGTCCAACTCGTCGCCGGTCTGGGCCTCGGAGGCCTCGTCCTCCTCCAGCCCGGGCAGGAGAATGTCGTCCTCGGCTGACGCCTCATCGAGGTCGCTGCCGAAGTCGAGGTTGAGTTCGACCTCGTCCGCGCTGGACTCAAGCTGGCCCAGATCGATCTCGAAATCGTCGGACGGCTCGTACGGCTCGGTACCTGGGGTTTCTGTCACGTCGCTCCTACTTCTCGCCGACTCAGCCGAATATCCTCAACAGCACCCAACCGAACAGCAGGTCGAGGCCGGTCACGATCGCGATCATGAACAGGACGAACACGAGCACCACCACGAAGTACTGCTGCCACTGGGTCAGCGACGGCCAGACGACCTTCTTCAGTTCCTCGATCGCCTCGCGCACGAACTGTGCGGGCGTGGTGCGTTTCTTGCGGTCGTCGCGGGCGGTGGCGTCCGACCGCTTGCGGGTGGCGTGGCCCTTGGCCTCGACAACGGCGGCCTTGCGCGCCGGACGGGCGCCCGCTGCGGCGATCGCCACCTGTTCGGCCTCGCTCAGGGGCAGATCCTCAAGCTCCACCGGCTCGGTGACAGGCCCACCTGGGACATCGGCATTCGCCTTGTCCTGTTCATCTGCCACTGAGGGCCATCCTTCGGGTCGCAGTCGGGTTGCGGGGCCGGTGCCGGTCGCACCGATCCAGCAGGGCAAGAGGGACTTGAACCCCCAACCTGCGGTTTTGGAGACCGCTGCTCTGCCAATTGAGCTATTGCCCTTGGGGTGGAGATCCGACCGTACCCGACGCCTGCGAAGGCATGGCGGAAACGGTGCAGGTCACCAAGACGGAGATTGTACGTGGTTTGCCCAGTCGAGTCGAACCGGCGACTCCTCACACCACCGCTGCGATCGCCCGGGCCACCGCCTCGACGTTACTGTCGTTGAGCGCCGCCACGCAGATTCGCCCGGCGTCGGTGCCGTAGACGGCGTGCTCGTCACGCAGCACGCGCATCTGTTCGGCCGACAGCCCGGTGTAGCTGAACATCCCGACCTGTTCGGTGAGGAAACCCCAGCCGTCGACGCCGGCAGCTGCCAGGCCAGCCAGCAGCGCGCGACGCATGCCCTTGATCCGGTCGCGCATCCCGGCCAGCTCGGCCTCCCAGCCGGCCCGCAGCTCCAGGTCTGCCAGGACGGCGGCCACCACGGCCGCACCGTGGGTGGGCGGGTTGGAGTAGGTGGTTCGGACGGCGACCTTGAGCTGGGAGAGCACCCGCGCCGCCTCCTCGTCGTCCGCGCTGATCACGCTGAGGCTGCCGACCCGCTCGCCGTACAGGCTGAAGCTCTTGCTGAAGGAGGTGGAGACCAGCACCGGAACGCCGAGTTCGGCGAACTGTCGCGGTACCGCGCCGTCCGGCTCCAGGCCCTCGGAAAAGCCCTGGTAGGCCAGGTCGACGAACGGCACCAGACCGCGCTCGACCACCGCGGCCGCCACCTGCTGCCACTGGGACGACGTGAGGTCATAGCCGGTCGGGTTGTGGCAGCAGCCGTGCAGCACCACGATCGTGCCCGGCGTGGCAGCGGCCAGGTCGGCCAGCATGCCGGCGACGTCGACCCCACCGAGGTCGCGGTCGTAGTAGCGGTAGCTGCCGACCTCGAAGCCGGCCTTGGTGAACAGCGCGTGGTGGTTCTCCCAGGACGGGGTGGAAATCAGCACCCGGCGTCCGGCTCCGGTGGTCTTGAGGAACTCGGCACCGATCTTGAGCCCACCGGTACCGCCCAGGGTCTGGACGGTGGTCACCTGTCCGGCAGCGACCGCGGCCGAGTCGGCGCCGAAGATGAGCTCGCGCACCAGCCGGTCGTAGGCCGGGAGGCCGTCGATCGGCAGATAGCTGCGGGCCACAGGCGCCCGGTCGAGGCGGGCCTCGGCGGTCCGTACGCAGTCCAGCAGCGGAACCTTGCCATGCTCGTCCTGGTAGACGCCCACGCCCAGGTTCACCTTGCCGGGCCGGTCGTCGGCGTTGAACTGTTCGGTGAGGCCGAGGATCGGGTCACGGGGGGCCAGGGGGACGCTCGCCAGGATGCTCACAGGTATTCCTCATCGGTTACGGACCAACCGGTTCTCGGCAGGCTCTTTCAGGCACGAGCCAGCTTACCGAGGGCGCCCGGTCGGGTCCGGGTTCCCGGGAGCGGTGGACACCCCGGCGGTCAGGGCGCGACGGGTGCTCAGTCCAGGGCAAGGCCGACCAGAACGGGTTCGGGCTCCAGCCGGATGCCGAAGGTCCGCTGTACGCCGTCGCGCACCTCGCGGGCCAGCGCGAGCAGGTCGGCGGCAGTGGCGCCGCCGCGGTTGGTCAGAGCGAGGACGTGTTTGGTCGACAGGGTGGCCGGCGGAGTGCCGTAGCCGCGGGCGAAGCCGGCGTGCTGGATCAGCCAGGCGGCGCTGGTCTTCACCCGCTGGTCGGGCACCTGGCGGGCACCACCCTTGCCGAACAGCTGCTGTGCCGCCGGGAAACGCGGCGCCTCGGGCGGCAGCGCCGCGGCCTGCTCGGAGGTAAGGATCGGGTTGGTGAAGAAACTGCCGGCGCTCCAGGTGTCGTGGTCGGCGGGGTCCAGCACCATGCCCTTGCCGCGGCGCAGTTCCAGGACGGCGTCCCGGACGTCCGCGAGCGGGGCGGTCTCCCCGTCAGCCACCCCCAGCCGGCGGGCGAGCTCGCCGTAGCGCAGCGGGGTGGAGTGCTTTCCCAGGGCCAGCTGGAAGCTCACCGAGAGCACCACGTAGCGCCCGGGGTTCCGCTTGAACACCGACGTGCGGTAGCCGAACCTGCAGTCGACGCTGAACAGGGTCGTCACCTGGCCGAGCTGGCGATCCCACACCCGCACCCGGGCGATGGTCTGGGACACCTCCTGCCCGTAGGCGCCGACGTTCTGGATCGGCGTCGAGCCGACCAGGCCGGGGATGCCGGAGAGCGCCTCCACACCGACGAAGCCCTGCCGTTGTTCGGCCTGCCCGACACAGGAGGCGACGAAATCGTCCCAGGGTTCGCCGGCGGCGACCTGCAGGAAGGCCCCCGCGCAGGCTGTCACGTCCTCGTGCTCAATGCCGCGCAGGCCGTCGGTGCGGATCACCGTCCCGGCAAAACCGGCGTCGGCGACCAGCAGGTTCGAGCCACCGCCGATCACCAGGACCGGTTCGCCGGCGGCGTCACAGTCGCGCACCAGCGCGATCAGTTCCTCCTCGCAGGCAGGCGTCACAACCCGCTTCGCCGGACCCCCGACCCGCAGGGTGGTGAGCTCGGCGAGGTCAGTCAAGGCGCACCTCGGCCTTCGCGGCCCCGAGTACCTTCTGCTCGCCGCAGGTCGCGGTGAGGGTAAGGGTCGCGATGCCCTCCGCGACGGCGGTGACGGTGCCGCCGAAGCTGACCGTGGCACCCGCCTGCTCGTCGACCACCACCGGGTTGGTGAACCGCACCCCGTAGCTGACGATCCGGGACGGGTCGCCGATCCAGTCGGTCACCACGCGCAGCGCCATCCCCATCGTGAGCATGCCGTGGGCGAGAACGCCCGGCAGGCCGAGAGCCGCAGCAGCGGTCGGCGACCAGTGGATCGGGTTGAAGTCGGTGGAGGCGCCGGCGTACCGCACCAGGTCGGCGCGGGTCAGGGTGACGGTGAAGCCGGGCAGTTCGTCGCCAGCTTCGGCGTGTGCGCGGGCTTCCGGGTTCATGCTGCCGCCTCCGCCTCGTCGGTGTGGACCAGGGTCGACACCGAGGTGCAGAGCTGCTCACCGTCCGTGGTCGCCAGCGCCACCGAGATGGTGACGAAAGCAGTCGCACCGCGGCGGCGCACCTTCTCGATGGTGAGCGTCGCCCGCACCTCGTCCCCGGCACGTAGCGGACGCTGCCAGCTGAACCGCTGGTCGCCGTGCACCGTCCGCCGCAGCGCGACGCCCAGCTCGGGATCGTCGAAGTAGGCGTCCCAGGCTGCGGCGGCGAGCACGATGGCGAAGGTTGGCGGGGCAATCGGCTGCTCCCCGACGTAGCCAGGATTGGCGTCCCCCAGGGCGGCTGCGAACTCGGCGATCTTCGCCCGGCTCACCTGGTAGGGGGCGGTTGCCGGATAGCACCGGCCGGCATGCTGCTCGCTGATCGGCATGGGGGAAGACTAGCGTCCCCGGAACGCAGCACAGCCGCCCGCCAACGGCGGACGGCTGTGCGGTCGGAGCCTCAGCGGGTCTCGCGGTGCGCGGTGTGCGCGTGGCACTTCGGGCAGAACTTCTTCAACTCAAGCCGGTCGGGGTCGTTACGACGGTTCTTCTTGGTGATGTAGTTCCGCTCCTTGCACACCGTGCAGGCAAGCGTGATCTTCGGCCGGACGTCGGCTGCCTTCTTGGCCATCGGCCTCTCTCTTCCTACGCGTAGCTACGTCTGCGGTAGCGGGAGCGGGACTTGAACCCGCGACACAGCGATTATGAGCCGCTTGCTCTACCGCCTGAGCTATCCCGCCGCGCGTTCGACAGACCCGAACCGGGAATGACGGGCGGTTATTCCGTCTCTGTCAAACACAGAGCCCCCATGCGGAATCGAACCGCAGACCTTCTCCTTACCATGGAGACGCTCTGCCGACTGAGCTATAGGGGCCGGACCTCGGCCGACATTACACGACCGTGGGCCCCAGCCTCAAATCAGCTGGCGATGGTGCTCGTGGGGCTCCTGCTCAGGCGGTGAACAGGCGCCCCACGCGTCACACCCGCCACATCAGTCCCACACGCCTTCGTGACGGATCCAGCTGCCCGGCACCTGGCCCGGCACTCCCCTGTCCTCCGCGCAGAATCCGGGCAATCCCGACCAGTCGAGTGGATAGTGCACGCGAGTGGGCTGGATCACCCGGATTGTGCAGCCGACGGCGCCACATCTGGGCCGGACGCGCGGCGCCACCGGCTCACGCACCGTACTGACGCAGGTCCACCCGCCCGTCGCGAACCACCACACCTTCTTCCGCCAGCAGGACCGACGCCCGCTCCACGACCTGCGGGGCGATCGTCCCGTCGGCCCGGATCACCCGCCACCAGCAGACCTCGTCACCTCGGCCGGCAAGCACTCTGGCCACCACGCGCGGACCAGCGCCGACCAGCCGTCCGATGGCCCCGTAACTGGTCACCCGGCCGGGCGGGACGGAGGCGACCGCCAGCAGCACCGAATCGGTCACCGCCGTGATTACACCCATATACCAAGGCTAGCGGCGAGCCACCCGAGGTCCGCCGGCACGGCATAGGGTGAAGCCATGGAATACCGCATTGAGCATGACACCATGGGCGAGGTGCGCGTCCCCGCCGATGCGCTCTACGCCGCCCAGACGCAACGGGCCGTCGAGAACTTCCCGATCTCCGGACGCGGGTTGTCCTCCCACCACATCGCAGCCCTCGGCCAGATCAAGCGCGCCGCCGCGCTGGCCAACGCCGAACTCGGGGTGATCCCCCCGGAGATCTCGCAGGCGATCGTGGCCGCCGCTGACGAGGTGATCGCCGGGCAGCACGACGACCAGTTCCCGATCGATGTCTTCCAGACCGGCTCGGGCACCTCTTCCAATATGAACACCAACGAGGTGGTCGCCACCCTGGCCAGCCGGAAGCTGGGCTCGAAGGTGCACCCGAACGATCACGTCAACGCCTCGCAGTCGAGCAACGACGTGTTCCCGTCCTCGATCCACATCGCCGCCGTCCAGGCCGTCCACGACGAACTGCTGCCCGGGCTGGAGGTGCTGGCCGGTTCGCTGGAGGCCAAGGCCGCCGAGTTCGCCACCGTGGTGAAGTCGGGCCGCACCCACCTGATGGACGCCACCCCGATCATGCTGGGCCAGGAGTTCAGCGGCTACGCCACCCAGGTGCGCTACGGCATCGAGCGGGTGAAGGCAGCGCTGCCCCGGCTGTGCGAGTTGCCGCTGGGCGGCACTGCCGTCGGCACCGGCATCAACACCCCGCCCGGGTTCTCCGCGCGGGTGATCGAGTTGATCGCCGAGCACACCGGCCTGCCGTTGGTCGAGGCCGGCAACCACTTCGAGGCCCAGGCCGCGCAGGACTCGCTGGTGGAGACCTCGGGTGCACTGCGGACGATCGCGGTCTCGCTGGTGAAGATCGCCAACGACCTGCGCTGGATGGGCTCCGGTCCGCGGACCGGCATCGGCGAGATCGCCCTACCCGACCTGCAGCCCGGGTCGTCGATCATGCCCGGCAAGGTGAACCCGGTGTTGCCGGAGGCGACCGTGCAGGTCGCCGCTCAGGTGATCGGCAACGACGCGGCGATCGCCTTCGCCGGCGCCCAGGGCAATTTCGACCTGCTGGTGATGCTGCCGGTGATGGCCCGCAACCTGCTGGAGTCGATCACCCTGGTGGGTAATGTCGCCCGGGTGCTGGCCACCCGTTGCGTGGACGGGATCACTGCCAACGTCGAGCGCTGCCTGCAGCTGGCCGAGTCCAGCCCGTCGATCGTGACGCCGCTGAACCGGGTCATCGGCTACGAGGCGGCGGCCAAGATCGCCAAGCACTCGGTGAAGCAGAACCTGACCGTCGCCGACGCCGTCCGCGATCTCGGCTACGTCGAGCGCGGCGAGGTCACCGAGGAGCAGTTGGCCACGGCCCTGGACGTGGCCGCCATGACCGCACCGAAGCAGTCCTGACGCAGCGGGTGCCGCCGGCTCAGGCCCGGAATGCCGGCGGCGCCCCGGCGCTCTCCCGCCGGATCAGGGCCGGCTTGATCGAGGAGTACTTGTTGGTTGGCCGGCCTTGAAGCATGGCCTCCAGCATCCTGTACGCGCGGCCTCCGAGTTCGCAGAAGTCCTGCCGGACGGTGGTCAGCGGGGGGTTGTAGTAGCCGGCCAACGGGTGGTCGTCAAAACCGACGACGCTGACATCGCCGGGGACGCTGCGACCGGTCTCACAGATGCCGCGGATCATCCCCATGGCGATCTCGTCGTTGCCACAGAAGACTGCGGTAACCTCCGGGCGTTCCGCCAGCGCCAAGCCGATCTGACGACCGGATTCGGGCTGCCAGGTGGCATCGATGATCGGCGGGACGGCTCTCCCCCGCTCGACCAGCGCCCGGCGCCAACCGGTGGTCCGGCCGTCTTCCTTGCGGGAGGGCGGCACCCGGACGTGGTGGACGGTCTGGTGGCCGAGATCAAGCAGGTAGCCGACCACCTCCCGGGCCGCAGCCGACTCGTTGAGCACCGCCTGGGGGACACCTGGTTCGCGGACCCCGGAGACCGACACGGTAGGGATACTCGCCGGAATGCGCCTCAGTGCCGCGACCCCGGGCGGGTCGAACTTCAGCACCACCATCCCGGCGATGGACTGGCCCAGGACCGAGGAGACTGCCCGTCCCACCTCCTCGTCCTCAGTGGACTCGACGACGGTGATTGTCACCGTGAAACCGGCCGACCTGGCCCCCTCCTCGATCCCGCGTACCGTCTCGGCGTAGCCGTAGCGGGAGGTGTTCCCGGCGATCACGCCGATCAGCTGGGGTCTCCCCCAGGACAGCGTCCGGGCAGCAGCCGAGGGCACGAAGCCGAGTTCGTCGATGGCCTTGAGAACCTTCGCACGCTTTTCGTCGCTCACCCGCGCCGCACCGGTCAGAACCCGCGACACGGTCGGGACCGACACACCCGCAGCCCTGGCGACATCGGCGATCACTGGGGCGCGGGAGCTGTGGAGGGTCATCAGTCCCTCAGTGTAGAGGGTGGTCTCCACACCAATCACTTGACCGCCCCGCCGGTGATGCCGGAGATGATCTTGCGCTGCATGACCGCGAAGGTGATCAGCAGCGGCAGGCTCATCAAGATGATGTACGCGAAGATCAGGTGCCAGTTCTGGAGGTACAGCCCCGCGCTGGCGACCTGATAGAGGTTCAGCGGAAGGGTGTCGATCCGGCCGCCGATCACGAACAACGCGTAGAAGACGTCGTTCCAGATGTAGAGGCAGATCAGGATGGTCGCGGTCGCCAGGGTCGGGCCGAGCAGCGGAAGGATGATCTGCACGAAGATCCGGACCGGCCCGGCACCGTCCACCCGGGCGGCCTCCTCCAGTTCGAACGGAATCGTCCGCACGAACCCGGTGACGAAGAAGATCACCGTGGACATGTACATGCCCATGTAAACCCCGACCATGCCGGGGGCGGTGCCGGCCAGCCCCATCTGGCGCAGCAGCAGCACGATGGTGACCACGGCAGGGGGAAGCACGATGCCGCTGATTCCCAAGGCATAGATGAACGAGATCTTGCGGCCCTTGCGGCGGCCGAGGATCCAGGACGCCATGGAGCCGAAGACCAGCACCCCGAGCACGGCCGGGACCATGATCAGCAGGCTGCCGAAGAAGGCGCTGACCATGCGTCCGTCCGTGATGACGGTGGCGAAGTTCTCCAGCAGGTGCCACTGGGTGGGCAGCGCGAGGCTCGGATTGAGCGCCTCGCCCTGGTCCTTGCCTGCGGTGACTACAACGAGCCAGAACGGCACTCCGAGCAGGAAGACCATCAGCAGGACCGTGGTCATGGGCTGGGCCAGGCTGCCCAGGCGGAACCGCGGCCGGACCGGGACCATCGTCGGGGAACTCACAGAACTTCCTCTCTCTTGCGGAGGATCCGGATAACCGGGAAAGCGAGCAGGGTCACCATCAGGAACAACACCAGGCTCATCGTCGTGGCCTGGGCGAACAGGCCCTGACCGAAGGTGCGGAAGATGAAGATGTTGAGCAGTTCCGTGCTGCCTCCCGGTCCGCCGCCGGTGGTGGCCTGCACGATGTCGAAGCCATTCATGGAACCGAGCAGTGCGGTTGCGACATTGAAGGTGATCGCTGGGGCGAGCAGCGGGAAGCGGATGTTCCGGAAGGTGTTCCACCAACTGGCGCCGTCGAGGCGGGCGGCTTCGATGAGATCCTCGTTGATGGTCTTCAGCCCGGCAAGGTAGATCAGCATGGACAACCCCATCCACTTCCAGGAGTGGATCAGTGCCACGACCAGGATGGTCCAGGTGGTGCTTCCCAGCCAGGCGATGGAAACCTGCTGGCCGGTGAGCCCGGACAGGATCGCGTTGAGGGCGCCCTCGGGTTTGAGCATCGCCTGGAAGATATAGCCCACGGCGAGGGCCGACATCACGACCGGAACGAAGAAGGCCACTCTGGCGAAGCGGTTCAGGTGGGTGTCCCGCTCCAGGATGAGGGCCAGAGCCAGACCGAACAGGTTCTGGAAGATGGCCACCAGGACGGCGTAGGTCACGGTGATCCGCAGGTCGGCCAGCAGACTGCCGTTGCTCAGCAGGTCGACGAAGTTGCTGAAGCCGACGGGATTGATGGCGGACTTGAAGCTGGACCAGTCGGTGAAGGCATAGACGAAGTTGTAGATCGTGGGGGTGAAGAAGAACACGGCGAGTACGGCCAGCGCCGGCAGCAGAAACCAGAGCGGATGGTCGGCCCTGGCGCGTCGGGACGGATCCTCGGTCCCGCGGCCCTGGGCCCGGGTCTGGGTGAACAGGGATTGTGTCGTCATCAGAATCCTCCTGGGAGGGCCGGGGTGACCGCAGCCGAGCGGTCACCCCGGGGTCTGCTACTGGAACGCTTTGACGCCCTGGGCCTTCGCCAACTGGGCGAACTGCGCCTGGGTCGCCTCAGCGACTTCGGTCGGGCTCTTGGTGCCCTGGATCATGTCGGCAAGGTTCAGGTACAGGTCGGGGTTGGCCACCGCCAGAGCCTGCATCGAACCGACCGAACTGTCCAGCGACTTCGCAACGTCCTGAAGGGCCAGCGGGACGGTGTCCGGCGTTGTCACCTCAGACAGCAGGGATACGGTGTTCTGCGCCTTGACGAAGTCGGCATAGCCATCGCCCAGCCAGTAGGACAGCAGCTGACGAGTGGCAGCCTCACGCTTGTCGTCACCGGTCTTGAACGCAACCAGCGCATTGCTCTGATCGGGAATGAAGGTGCCGACGTTGCCGCTGGGCGAGATCGGGAAGAAGCCGATCTTCTGGTTCAGCTCATCGGTGTCTGCCAGCGCCTGGAGTTGCCCGAAGAAGGAGTTCACCTGCATCACCATCGCAGCCTTCCCGCCGAGCAGGGCGTTGCCCTGGTCAACGAAGGTCGCGGTCTTGATGTCGGAATTGAACAGGCCGTCGTCGATCAGTTGCTTGTAGTTGCTGATCGCACCCTGGATCGTCGGGTCGGTGAACTTCTCCTTGTTCTCGTTCACGCGATCCCACAGTCCGTCCTTGGCGGCGTCGGCGAGCTGCACCTGCACCCACCACTGGGTCGCCCACTTCTCGCCACCCATCTCGAAGAAGGGCGTGACGCCTGCGGCCTTCAGCTTCTGGCCGAGGGCGATGAACTCGTCCCAGTTCTTCGGCAGGTCGGTTACCCCGGCCTGGGCGAAGACCTCTTTGTTGTAGTAGACGCCCTCCACCGCAGGAGTGGTGACCAGCGCGGCGTAGCGGGTTCCGTCCAGGATGCCGGTGATGTCCTTGAGGCTGCCGGTGTAGTTGTCCACCCACGGCGCCCCGTCCAGGGACTGCAGGTTGGTGGTCGCGTTCAGCGCGGTCAGCATGGACGCGGTGGGCTGCCAGAAGGCCAGGTCGGGCTTGTCCCCGGTGGCCACCTTGGTCTGGATGCCCTGCTCGTAGGGATCGGGGATAGTGACCACATTGACCTTCGCACCGGTCAGCTTCTCGAAACCAGCGATCACGCTGTCCGGGGTCTTGTTGGAGTTCTGGGCGGCCCAGATGGTCAGCGTGACACCGTCCAGCTTGGTGTCCTGCGCGGGCCAGGACGCCGGGGCGGCGCCGGTCTGCTGACCGGATCCCGGGTCGCTGCACCCCGCGAGCACCAGTGTCGCGGCCGCGGCCACCGCGGCCAGGCTCCTCACTGCAATCTTCATTGATCTCTCCTTGGTTGATCGACGGTAGCCGCCGATGGTTACTGTGTGGCGAAGCGGACGTCACTGCCGACGTCCGACGAGATCCGGAACACCCGGGCACCGATCGCCCCGGTCGGGTTGGTCACCCGCAACCTGCCTGCCCCGGCATCCCAGCTGACCGGCCAGGCGGGCAGGTCGGTCGGGAACACCGTCTCGACCCGCAACCCGGTAGTGCAGGACACCCGGCGATTCAGCAGCAGGGTCGTTCCCGGCTCGGCATCCGACCGGTTCCACACGACCAGATAAGTCGCGTTGGGGCCGGTCAGGGCCAACGAGATCCAGCTGGCGTCCCACTGCGGAAGGCCGAGTGGCCAGGACGGCACGGACCGGGCCAGGTCGGAGCGCACGTCCTTGGCCAGCGCTACCGCCTGGCTGACCAGGGCTCGATGCTCACGGCTCATCCGATCCAGGTGCCCGGACAGGTAGAACCGGCCGGCCAGGCCGGTGGCAAGGCAGAACCCGACCTCCTCCGGCGACATCCCGGGTTGCGGGTAGGCCCAACTGGCCGCCTGCTCGGGCAGCATCAATACCGGTGCGGCGGCAGCGATCGGGGCATACCTGCGGAAGTCCTGCTGATCGGAGGTCGACTGCAGCTGCAGCCGCGACAGCATCGCGAAGTCGGCCCGCATCGCGCCCGAGGCACAGTTCTCCAGGATCAGGCCTGGGTGACGGTCGAGCACCGAGTCGAGCCACCCTTGATGGGCGCGATTGTGCCCCAGCAGCCCGTCACCAACACTATCGGTAGACCAATCGGTGCCGGCCCCGGGATTGATGTTGTAGTCGAGTTTGAAATAGCCGACTCCGAAGCGTCCGACCAGCCGGTCGACCACGGCGTCCAGGTGGGTGCGGGCCGACGGGTGGCGCAGGTCGAGGTGATAACGGCCATGCTCGACAACCCGCTGTCCCTTTCGCTGCAGGAAGGCTGCATCCGGCAATTGGCCGGCCACCGGGCTGCGCACCCCGACCACCTCGGGTTCCAGCCACAGGCCGGCGATCATGCCCCGGTCCTGGATTCGTCCGATGACCTCGCCGAGTCCGCCGGGGAATCGCGTGGTGGATGGCTCCCACGCCCCGACGCTGTCCCACCAGTCGCCGCCGTCGTCATACCAGCCAGCGTCGATGCAGAACACCTCGGCTCCGACATCCGCGGCGGCGTCAACCAGCGGCAGCAGGCGGGCGGTGGTCGGATCCCCGTTGAGGGTGTTCATGTAGTCGTTGAACACCACTTTCGGTGCCTGGTTGTCAGCATGCGGGCGTCGAACCGCCCGGCGGTAGCGAGTCAGATTGTCGATCGCGTCGGTGAAATCCTGGGCCAAGGTGACCGAGACCGGGACCGTGGTGAACTGCTCGCCGGGTTGCAGCGTCTTCACCCACTGGTGATCAACATCGGTCGGGCCACTCAGCGCGAAGTAGCCGTCACCCGCATTCTGCCCGACCTCCCAGCGCCAGGGCCCGTTGTGCTCGACCTGCCACGCCCAAGCGGCGCCCAGTTCGTCCGACTCCACGCAGGCCACCGGGAGTTGCTTGCCGGTCGACCAGGTGCCGGTGGACACCACCGTGAACGCGCCTCGAGGATCATGGCCAGTCAACTCCTGGGCCAGATCCGGAAATCGGAAGCGGTTTGCGGGCTGTTGTGCCCAGCGGCCTTCCCCCAGCCAGTCGGAGAACCCGCGATGGATCGTCCACGCCGCCACACCGGCCTGGTTCTGCTTCCCGGTCGGGCAGCCCAGGGCTGATATCCAGGAGGCGGCCGCGCGCAGGACTGCTGGCTTCGACCCATCATTGACCACGTGCAGGCAGGCCCGCACCGTCCGGGTGCCGTGAGCCAGAAAGAGCTCCAGCGCCCCAGCGAGTCCGGTCTCGGGATCCTCGACCTCCACCACCAGCGTCGTGCCACGGGCGTCCGCGGTCTCGCTGTGCCGCCGATACCGCGCCCGAGCACCCACTGCCGTCCCGGCGAGGCGATCGCTGGCTTGGGCGTGGCCATCGGCGACGGTCAGGATCTCGACCAGCGGTCGCGAATCGGGCAGCACCAGTTCAAGTTCGCCGGAGCGTACGGCGGTCAGGCACGGCGCCGAACCGGCGTCCCAGGCGATCGCGAGCTCGAACTCGCCGTCTCCCCACATCACCCTGCCCGTCATCCTGCCTTCTTCCTTGAAGCCCGCCGCCGTCGGCTGCGACGTGCCCGCGTCCGTGAACAGGAACGTCTGAAACCGCTATCAGATTCTTTATTGTACGAGACGATAGCGGTTTCAAACTATTGGGTCAATAGCCTGAAACCGCTATCAGTCATTGGGGGATTGCGGATCTCGATGAGCACCTGCGCCGTGCGTGACCGCTCACTGAAGCTCGTCACCCGAGGAATTCACCCGTGGCTCGCGGCTTGGAGAACGACGATCTCATCACGTCCGTCCGCACCGGTGGTGCCACCGTCCCTGCACTCAGGAAGTACCGCTTGAGGTCGCGGCTCAGCCCCGCAGCACCCGGACGAACCTCACCACGAGATCCTCCGCGCCGCTGGCCAACCCGATGCGCAACCGACGATGCGCGGCGTCCAGGGAACCCTCGGGCATGGCGAGCGTGGCGGTGCGCCAGGTGCCGGAATCCTGCCGCGCCACGGCGGCGGTGCTGCCAGTGTCGGTGGTGACGCTGAACTCGCCGGTGCCGGAGTCGAGGTAGGTGACCTTGACCAGGTTCGGTCCGCCAGCGGCAGCGGTGGCGAAGGCCAGGTCGGCCTCCAGCACGAAGCCGGTGTCGCCGTCAGCCACCTTCGTGCTCAGACCCTCGTAGGCGGTGCCGTTGTCGGCCTCGAACACCTCGGCGTGGACATCGGCTGTCGTCCGGTGGGCCACCGAGCCGGGCTCGTCGACCTGTACCAGCCAGCGTTCGAGGTTGCGGACGTACGGCAGCGACGGCCACTGCGTCGGGTCGGCGAACCGGGCCAGGCCGTTGTTCTGCCAGTAGGTGTCCTCGGCATCCCGGAAGGCTGCCCAGGCATCGGCGGAGTCGGCGGCGGTGTGGCCGATCGAGTGCCGCACCCAGTCCCAGTGCTCGGGGTACTCGGCCAGGTAGGACGGCCCCGGCACCACGTAGATCCAGTTTATCCGCAGCTGCAGGGCCTTCAGATTGGACTGGCGTACCGCGTAGTACGGGTCGTCGGTGTGGTAGCCGCAGTCGGTGTAGCACTCGTTCTCGGTGGCCACGACATAGCGTCCGGAGTGGATCGGCAGGGTCTCATCCACCACCAGGTGCCCGTCGGGCTGGATCCGGGAGCCGTAGGCCGGCGCCTCGTTGAGGTGGAAGTTCGACAGTTCGGTGATGCCGGTACGAATCCCCATTCCGGCGGCGACGGCCTGGGCGGCAAGCAGGTCGTCGGCGTCATCGAATGGGCCGAAGGGGTAGTCCTCGCCGGTGAACACCAGTTTGGTGGCGTGCTCGCCGAACAGCTCGACCAGATCGGTCCAGGCGTGGGAGTACCAGGCCAGGTAGGCGGCCTTGTCGAGATCGTCGCTACTGACCGCAGCGTCGATGATGTCGTAGTCGTACTCGGCCCAGGTGAACGCGCCGGGCACGTAGACGAATCGAAGCCGGGGGTCGGCGGCCAGGCCGGTGTCGAGGAACAGCATGCGGTAGGTGTCCAGCAACTCTGACCAGACGCACTCGTTCCAGATCGGCAGGTGCCGCTGGCCGTCGTAGTCGGGCCCGTAGGTCGCTACGCCGCAGGTCTTCTGAACCCACGCCGGGGCCCAGTCCTTGCCGCTGGCGAACAGCCGCATCCAGAAGTCGCCGGGTTCGGCGAGTTGATCGTCCAGCCCGGCCAGCGCCATCTCCTGGGCCTCGCCGGTCGCGGTGCGGTCCAGCGGGCCGCCGGCGATCGGACGAAGCTGTCGCCAGGTCAGGTCGACCGAGCGGACCTCGACACGGTTCTTTGCCGAGGCATCCTCGGAGAAGAAGCCGGAGTTGACCGCCGGACGCACCCAGGCTGGCAGCGACCAGTCGTCGCCGTCGGTGATCCGCACCCCGTCGGGGCCGGCATCGACCAGCGGGAACGCCGGTCCGTCCGCGACGGAGGTGGCCTGCGGCGCGACAGAGCGGGACGGTGGCGCGGTCGCGCTGGACTGCCCTGGCACCGGCGTGGTGGCGGCAGGCGGGGGGACGGAACAGGAACCCATCACAACACTCCCTGCGATCAGCAGCACCGGCCAGGTGATGTGGCGACGACGTCGGGTGCTCGTCACGCCTCACTCCTGATGTCAACCTGCCGCAGCGCCCGATCGACATCGGCCCGGGTGAACCGTGCGGCTCCCGGCACCCGGGTGTTCGCGGCTGCGGCTGCCGTGGCCAGAGCCAGTGCCGCACGGAGCTCGCCACCGGCACACAGTTCGGCGAGCAGGCCCGCCAGGAAGCAGTCTCCCGAGCCGACGGCGTACCGGCCCGGCTGGCCAGGAGTCGCCCACAGCGCTCCCCCGTCCTCGCCGAGCGCCACCGCCCCGGTCGCACCGTCGGTCACCACGGCCAGCCCGGCACCGGCCCGCCGCAACCCGCCCGCGAGGGCCGCTGCCGGGCCGTCACCGAGCAGGTCCACCGCCTCGGCCCGGTTCACCTTCACCACCGCAATCGGGGCCGCCGCCAGCACGGCGGCCAGGGCCGGCCCGTGCACGTCCAGCGCCACCCGCACCCCACGCGCCGAGGCAGCCGCCACCACGTCGGCCAACGGCCCAACCCGATCGGCGGGAACCGAGCCCGACACCGCCAGCCAGCCGCCGTCGATATGCTCGACGGCGGTGCACAGGCGCTGCCAGGCGGCGTCATCCAGCGGCAGCGCCGGCTCGTAGAACTCGGTGGCCGAGCCGTCGTTCTGGCTGAACGCCGAGACGCAGCGGCGGGTGGCCGAGACCGGAACCTGCTCGACCTCGATCCCGGCGGCGACCAGGGCCTCGGCCATCACCTGACCGACCGGGCCGCCGAGCGGGGCGATCGCCCGCACTGGCTGCCCGAGCACGGCCAGGGCCCGCGCGACATTGAGGGACTTGCCGCCGGGCAGTTCGACCACCCAGGACGGGCGGTGAATCCGTCCGACCTCGACCTCGGGCAGCCCGTAGCTGATGTCGAGCGCCGGGGAGAGGCCAAGACAGGTGATCATGGCTGCCTGCCAAGGGCCGCGAGCAGGTCGGTACGGGCGGGTTGTCCGGCGGTGCCGCCGGTGGCGGTGGCCGACAGCGATCCGGCGGCAACCGCCCAGGCCAGGCAGTCGGCCAGCGGCTGCCCCTCCACCCAGCCGGCCAGGAAGCCGGCGTCGAAGCTGTCCCCCGCCCCGGTGGTGTCGACGACCCGAACGGGCAACGCCGCAGCCCGCACCACCTGCGTGCCGCTGACAGCGAAGCCGCCGTCCGCGCCGTCCTTCACCACCACCGTCGGGCCGGCGGCAGCCAGCACCCGGGCCCCTTCGAGGGCATTGGCCGGCCGGCCGGTCCCGAGCGCCCCGGCGAGTTCGATCGCCTCGGTGGCATTGGGGAAGAGCAGGTCGAGGTGCGGCAAGCAGGCGGCGACGCCGGACCAGCGTTCAGTCGGGTCCCAGTTCGAGTCGAGGCTGGTGGTCACCCCGGCAGCCCGGGCCCGGGCCAGCAGCACGGGCAGGTCACGCGCCAACTCCGGCAGCAGGAAGAAGGACGCCAGGTGCAGGTGCTGGGCCCCTGAACCGGCCAGCGCCAGACGGACGTCCGCGGCCTGCAGCCCCGCCATCGCCCCGGGCAGGGTGAGGATCGCCCGGTCGTCGTCGGAGAGGATCACCGACAGTCCGGTCGGGCCGGGGACCGTCCGGACGCCGGCGACGTCCACCCCGTGATCGACGAGGAGGGCGAGGGTACGTTCGCCGAACCAGTCATCGCCGACCCGCGCGACCAGGCCGACCTCGACTCCCAGCCGGGCCAGCCCTGCCGCCATGATCCCGGCGCTCGACCCCAGCACCAGGTCGGCACCGGTGAGGAACTGCTCGGCCTGCCCGAAGCGGGGCCGAATGTCGCCGCGAAGCACCAGGTCGAGGTTGGCGTCACCGGCGACCAGCACCGGGCCGGGCTCCCGACGGGGCCGGCCGGCGGAGGTCGGCCTCCCACCGTCCTGACTGCTCATCCCTTCAACCCTGACATGGTCATGGTGGCAATGAAGTGCTTCTGGGCGACCAGGAAGAACAGGATCAGCGGGGCGGTCGCCACCACATTGCCAGCCATCAGCAGTGACCACTGCGTGCGCCGCGTGCCCTGGAAGTTGGCGATCCCCAACTGCACGGTGAACAGGTCCTCGTTGCTGATCGCGATCAGCGGCCAGACCAGGTCGTTCCACGAACCCAACAGGGTGAAGATCGCCAGGGTCGCCATCGCCGGCCGGGCCAGCGGCAGGATCACCCTGCCGAAGACCTGCCAGCGGGTGCAGCCGTCCAGGGCCGCGGCCTCCTCCAGTTCGACCGGGATCGACAAGAAGAACTGACGCATCAGGAAGATCCCGAAGGCCGACGACAGCCAGGGTACGAAGGCGGCGCCCAGGGTGTCGATCAGGCTGAGCCGGGAGAACATGATGTAGGTGGGGATCATCAGCAGCTGGGTAGGGATCATGATCGTCGCGATCACCGCCATGAACCCGAAGTCACGGCCGCGGAAATGCAGCCGGGCAAAGCCGTAGCCGGCCATCGAGCACAACACCAGCTGCGAGCAGATCGCGATCACCGACACGATCGTGCTGTTGGCCAGCCAGCGCAGGATCTGGGTGTCGGCGAACAGCCCGGCGAACCCGTCGAGCGTGAGCCGGGACGGGATGAACGGCGGCGGGAACTTCACCAACTCCTCTGCCGGGGACAGCGACGCCAGCAGCATCTGCAGGAACGGAATCAGGAAGATCAGCGCCAGCGGCGCGAGGACGAAGTGCCAGCCGCTGATCCGGCGGCGGCGCCGGTTGGCCACCGGCACGATGGTGGTCGCCATCAGAAGGCCTCCATTCCCTTGCGCCGGGCGTAGATCACCATGCCGAGGGTGATCAGCAGGGTCGCCGCGAACAGGACGTAGGCCGCTGCCGAGCCGTAGCCGAACTCGAGTCCCTTGAACGCCTTCTCCCACAGGAAGTAGACGATGGTCTTGGTGGCGTCCAGCGGTCCGCCGCGGGTGGTGGTGTACACCAGGTCGAACAGTTGCAGCGCACCGATCGCCTGCCAGATCGTCACGAACACGGTCACCGGGGAGAGCTCGGGCCAGACCACCCGCCAGAAGGTCTGCCAGGGGTTGGCGCCGTCCACCCTCGCCGCCTCGAGCAGTTCGGCCGGGATGTCCTGCAGGGCTGCGAGGTAGATCACCGTGGTGAACGCCGCCTCGCCCCACAACGACATCAGAGCGATCACGATCATCGCCTGGTGCGGATCCTCCAGCCAGCCCTGGGCGGGGATGCCGACCAGCCGGAGCAGATTGTTGACCAGGCCGTACTGCGGGCTGAACAGGTACGTGGACAGGATGCCGGTAGCCGCCGCGGAGGCGACGAAGGGGACGAAGATCGCCGTCCGGTAGAAGCCGATGAACCGGATCTGCCGGTTCAGGGCGACCGCCAGGAACAGCCCGGCCAGCACCGAGGTCGGAACGAACAACAGCAGGTACACCCCGGTCTGGGTGACTGCCTGCCAGAACTCGGCATCGGTGACCAGCTTGGTGTAGTTGCGGGCGCCGACGAGCTTCGGTTCGGCGAAGCCGTTCCACTTCTGCAGTGAGAGCAGGAACGCCCAGGCGGCCGGGAAGATCGACAGGCCGAGCACGAACACCATGCCGGGAGCAATGAACGACCAGCCCTCGGCCGCCGCCCGCACCCCTTTGCGGCGTCGCACCCGGCGACGCACCGCGTCCTGCTGGCCGGACACGTCTGCCTGCTGCGCGGCGGGGGGTTGCCGGACGGCCTGGGTCATGCTCGCCATTGTGGTTCCTCGCCCGCGCAGTTCAGTCGAGGACGACCGCGCGCGTCAGATACCGCGGATTGTCCGGGTTCAAGCCACGGCGACCCGCGGTACGAACCGCCAGCCGCTGCGCCAGCACCAGCTCGACCAGCGGATCGGGGGCCAGCCGGGCAACCGTGGTGGCGCCGGTGGCCGCGATCTGCTCACGCAGGTCGGGGTCGTCGGCGCCGAGCAGCCAGACCAGCGAGCCGGTGTGGGCGACCGCCAACGGTCCGTGCCGGTAGTCGAGCAACGGATAGCTCTCGGCCCAGGCCTGGGCGGCCTCCCGGATCTTCAGGGCCGCTTCCTGCGTCAGTCCGTTCGTCCAGCCCCGGCCGAGGTAGACGAAGTGGTCGTAAGTCGGGCCGGTGAGCACCTCCGGCTCGTCGGCCAGGGCGGCAGCGGCCGCGTCCGGCAGGCTGGAGACGTCCTCGCCGAACGCAGCCCGGGCCAGCAGCAGGAAGCTTGTGGGGAACCTGGTCTGCACCACCGACTGCTCATCGGCGAAGTCGAGGACCAGCACCTCGTCGGCCAGGGCGGCGCAGGGCGAGTCGGCGACGCCGGTGACCACGATCTTCCGCACCCCCGGCGGTACAGCGCGCAGCGCGTCGGCGACCTCGGTGGTGGTGCCGGAGCGAGTCAGCCCGAGCACCGCGTCGTAGTGACGCGGGCGGGCGGGCTCGGAGGCGTAGGCGGCATCGGTCGGGCCGAAACCGGCAGTCTCGCGGAGGATCGCGAACGAGTCGGCCATGAAGGCGGAGGTGCCGCAGCCGACCACCAGCATCCGCTCGTCGGGTCGCCGCAGCAGCCCGGTGGCGGTGTCGGTCAACTGCAGCGCCCGGCGCCAGACAGCGGGCTGGCTCTCGATCTCAACGGTGGTGATGGTCACGGGGTTGGCTTCCTTCTCTTGGTGGTACGGCATCTCCGGTCACGCCGCGGTGGCCGTGGTTGGAATCGGTGAGTGGTGGCGAGGGCCTAGAGCGTGTCTGCCTGTCCCTGGCCGTCGCGAGCGGGGTTCCGCGGAGTGGCTCGCAAGGCGGAGGAGGAAGGCGATGTGGTGCATCGCCGACCGACAACAACGCCGCGAGACGCCCGCGGGGCACCGCGCAGCAGGCCACCGTGGGGATAGGGAGACACGCTCTAGTCGCCGGAGAGCGCCTCGTCGGCCTTCGCGGCCGCCTGTTGCAGAGCCTCGGACGGCGTCCCCTTGCCCTGCAGCACCTGGGAGATCGCTGAACCGATGGCTTCGGAGAGCCCCACATAGCCGGCGACGGTCGGGCGGGCCTGCTTCGCGTTGGCGCTGTTGGCTGCCATCACGTCCAGGCCGGGCAGGGCCTCGACCTGCTTCGCGAACTCGGGGGTGTCCATCTCGGAGGAGCGCAGCGGCAGGTTGCCGTATTCGACGTTCCAGCGCAGGTCCTGGGCTGGGTCGGTGAGCCACTTCAGCAGTTCGAAGGACCAGTAGTTCTCGTTGGCGTCGCCGGAATCGGTCAGCGCCCAGATGTCCGGGCCGGAAACGGTCTGGTGGTCGCCGTTCAGG
>NZ_JAYFPT010000112.1:0-7254 GCF_034927565.1 Propionicimonas sp. | reverse complement strand
GAAGGCTGTTCGTCATCTCGGCGTGGGCCGGGATGTGGCGTCGACAGGCTGGCGTGAGACGAATCCGACGCTGAACGTCCCCAGGACGGCCTCATCCGCCGATTGAGCGCGATCCAGTGCTGGATCCTTCGCCTCCGGTGCCCGCAGGCCGCCGAACCGTCCCTGTGCCGGGGGTGCGATCAGGACCAGCACCGTCCGCCCAACAACCGGGACCGTCGCTGTGCCCGGGGAGGGTGCGCCAAGCCAGCTCAAGCCACGCCAGCCCAAGCGAACCGTCCCTGTGCCGGGCGGGCGCAGGCACGGGTTCCGTCCGCAGCGGTGTGACCCGTCCCTGTGCCCCGGGCGGGCACGGCTAACCTGAGGTCCATGACCTCCCTGTTCGACCCGCTGACCCTGCGCGACCTCACCATCCCGAACCGCATCTTCCTGCCCCCGATGTGCCAGTACCAGTGCGAGGCGAGGGACGGCGTGCCGACCGACTGGCACCTCGTGCACTACGGCGCCAGGGCCACCGGCGGTTTCGGGCTGGTGATCGCGGAGGCGACCGGAGTGTTGCCCGAGGGCCGGATCACCCCGTGGTGCACCGGGCTGTGGAACGACACCCAGCGGGACGCCTGGCGTCGCGTGGTCGATTTCGTCCACGCGCAGGGCGCCACCATGGGGATCCAGCTCGCCCACGCCGGACGCAAGGCGTCCACCTACCGCGACTGGTCGGAGCGCTCCGGCTCGGTGCCGCCGGAGGACGGTGGCTGGGAGACAGTCGGTCCCTCGGCGATCCCGTTCCCCGGGCTGGCCACCCCCCGCGAAGCCACGCGCGACGACCTCGCGACGGTGGTGGCGGGCTTCGTCGAGGCCGCGCGCCGGGCCGACCAGGCAGGCTTCGACGTGATCGAACTCCACGGCGCCCACGGCTACCTGATCAGCGAGTTCTTGTCGCCGTTCAGCAACCATCGCACCGACGACTATGGCGGTGACTTCGCCGGACGCACCCGACTGCTGCTCGAGGTGGTGGACGCGGTGCGTGCGGTGTGGCCAGCCTCCAAGCCGTTGTTCGTCCGGATCTCGGCCACCGAATGGCTGGACGGCGGCTGGACGGTCGAGGACACGGTTCAGTTGGCGACAGAACTGCAACAGCACGGGGTGGACCTGATGGACGTCTCCAGCGGTGGCAATGTGCTGGCGAAGATCCCCACCGAGACGTTGTACCAGGTGCCGCTGGCCCGTGCCGTCCGTGAGACGGGCATGCCCGCCGCCGCGGTCGGACGGATCACCGACCCGGCGCAGGCCCAGGGCGTCCTCGACGACGGGTCGGCCGACGCCGTCCTGATCGGACGGGCGGCGCTGCGCGAACCGTCCTGGCCGCAACGGGCCGCCGCCGAGCTGGGTGACCCTGATCTGGCCCGGTATCCGCACTCCTACCTGCGCGGCCGCTGGCCGGCGGTGGTGGAACAGCCGGAGCGCTGATGCGGGTACCCCGCGGCGTACCTGTCGCTGGTGCGGCGTAGCTGACGTCCGCTGAGACTCACGATGGGGACTGTTCCTCCGTGAGTCATGCCGATGTGGAAGTGGAAAGCACTTTCCCCACCCACGGTGGGCAGAGCCTCGTTGGCTGGCACAGAACACAGCAACGCCAGCCCAACGCAGGAGCGTCACACGCGGTCCTGTGGACGGCCGCGATCGCGTGCGTGCGATCACGCCTTGGCGGCCGCGATCCGCTCGCGCAGTGCCACCAACTGCTGGCGCAGTTCGGCGGGCAGCCGGTTGCCGAACCGGCCGAAGTACTCCGCGGTGAGCTCGGCCTCCTGCGCCCAGGCGTCGGGGTCGAGGGCGAAGAGGTGTTCGAGATCCTGCTCGGGCAGGGCGAGCCCGTCGAGGTTCAGGTCGCCGGGCAGCGGCAGCCGTCCGGAGATCGCGTCGCTGGCGGCCACCTCGCCGGCCACCCGGCGCAGCGCCCACTCGATGGCGCGGGCGTTGTCGCCGAAGCCGGGCCACAGGAAGTGGCCGTCGTCGTCCTTGCGGAACCAGTTCACTGCGAAGATCCGCGGTGCCCCCTCGCCCAGCACCGCGCCCATCCGCAGCCAGTGACCCCAGTAGTCGGCCATGTTGTAGCCGCAGAACGGCAGCATGGCGAACGGGTCGCGGCGCAGCGCTCCGACCGTCCCCTCGGCGGCGGCCGTCTGCTCCGACGAGACGGTCGCGCCGACGAAGACGCCGTGGTTCCAGTCGTAGGACTCGCTGATCAGCGGGACGTTGTGCGCCCGGCGTCCGCCGAACAGGATCACGTCGACCGGCACTCCGTCCGGGGCCTCCCAGTCGGGCGAGATCGACTCGGCCTGCGAGGCGTGGACGGTGAACCGGCTGTTCGGGTGGGCAGCCTTGCGGCCACAGCCCGGCGTCCAGTCCTGGCCGCGCCAGTCGATCAGGTGCGCGGGCGGTTCGTCGGTCATACCCTCCCACCAGACATCACCATCGTCGGTGAGCCCGACATTGGTGAAGATCGTGTCGTGGCCGAGGGCGTGCAGCGCGGTCGGGTTGGTCTTCTCCGAGGTGCCCGGGGCGACGCCGAAGAAGCCGGCCTCGGGGTTGATCGCGTAGAGCCGTCCGTCCGGTCCGGGACGCATCCAGGCGATGTCGTCGCCGATGGTCTCCACCTTCCAGCCCGGGATCGTCGGACGCAGCATGGCCAGGTTGGTCTTGCCGCAGGCGGACGGGAAGGCCGCGGTGAGATGGAACCGGCGGCCGTCCGAGGTGCGGGTGATCCGCAGAATCAACATGTGCTCGGCCAGCCAGCCCTCATCCCTGGCCAGCACTGAGGCGATCCGCAGCGCGTAGCACTTCTTGCCCAGCAGCGCGTTGCCGCCATAGCCCGAGCCGTAGGACCAGATCTCGCGAGTCTCGGGGAAATGGCAGATGTACTTCTCGTCGTTGCACGGCCACGGCGGGTCTGGACGGGGGTTGCCGTCGGCATCCACCAGCGGATAGCCGACCGAGTGGACGGCCGGCACCCAGTACTCCCCGGCGTTGATCCGCTCGAGCGCCTCGGCGCCCATCCGGGTCATGATCCGCATGTTCACCACGACGTAGGGCGAATCGGTGAGTTCGATGCCGAGCTTCGAGATCGGGCCGCCGAGCGGGCCCATCGAGAACGGCACCACGTACATCGTCCGGCCGCGCATCGAGCCGTCGAAGACGCCGGCCAGGGTCTTGCGCATCGCCGCCGGCTCGGCCCAGTTGTTGGTGGGGCCGGCATCGGACTCCTGCTCCGAGCAGATGAACGTCCGGGCCTCGACCCGGGCGACGTCGCTGGGGGTGGAGCGCGCCAGGTAGCAGCCCGGGCGCAGTGTCTCGTTGAGCCGGGTGAAGGTTCCGGACGCGACCAGTTCTTCGTTGAGGCGGTCGCGCTCGGCCAGCGACCCGTCACACCAGTGGACGGCATCGGGTTTGGTGAGCTCGGCGACCTGGCTGACCCAGGCGAACAGCTCGGGGAGGACGCCGGGCGGGGCGACAAGCGTCGGGGCTGCGGTGTCGAGGCTCATGGGGATCACTCCTTGGATGTTCGCTTCGTCGCGAAACTGACTACTCGCACGTCCATCCTGCCTCATTCCGGGTGCATCGGCAGCCAGGGCTGCCGGCAGCTGCCCAGACCGTTGCCCTGAATGCCGCAGTGCGGGCGTGGTCGGGGAGGACCGGCCGGCCTGCGTGGCGGGCGGGGCCGGTGGGGACGGCCGTGTCGGGGGAGGGGATGGTGGGGCCGGGTGTGCCGACGGCCCGGGCGCTGGTCGTCTGGCCGCTGGTTGGACTGTCCCCATCGGCGTCGAGTAAGCTGGACGACGCCCTGCGAGGCGATGCGCTCGTGGCTCAATGGATAGAGCATCTGACTACGGATCAGAAGGTTGGGGGTTCGAGTCCCTCCGAGCGCGCATCAGGCAAAGGCCCCGGCTCAGACCGGGGCCTTTGCCATGTCGGTGTAGCAACCCGGGCCGGCCGCTGCGCCGGGCCTGGCGTGAACGATCGTGAACCGTATTTGGGTACACCATCGTTCGCGATGAGGTGCGGCTCCGCTGTGGTGTCCTGGGCCGCGGCGGCACCGTCAGGAGCTGGAGCCGCGGCACCGAGATCGCCCACAGTGGCCTGCCGGCAGAGCAGAAACCCAGCCAATGGCCTTGTCGGCAGTGTCCAATCATGTCAGAGTGGGCGGGTGAGCATGCCTCAGCCCGCGCTGGAGCCCTTCCGGCAACTCCTGCCACTGCCAGCCGACCAGCCGGCCTACCTCGCCCTCGCCAAGGCCGTCCGCCAGTTCGCCATGGACGGAACCCTGGCCGTCGGTTCACGACTGCCGGCCGAACGGACGCTGGCTGCTGCACTCGGCGTCAGCCGGACGACGGTCACCGCCGCCTACGCACGGCTCGTCGACGCCGGCTGGGCAACCGCCCGGCAGGGTTCGGGTACCGTCGTCCGGCTGCCGCAGCGGGATCGCGTCCTCGCCCGGCCGGCCGGTCCCCGGGAGGTGATCGACCTGCGACCCGCCGCCGGCGTGGCGGTGCCCGCGGTGTCGTCCCTGGTCGAGCAGGCACTGGAGTGGCTGCCGAAGGTGCTGGCCAGCCCGGGCTACGAGAACGCCGGCGCCCTGCATCTGCGGGAGCGGATCGCTGGCTGGTTCGAGGCCCGCGGGGTGCCGACCGTCCCCGGACAGATCGTGGTCACCCCCGGTGCCCTCGCCGGGCTCGCCGTGGTGCTGCGCACCGTCGCGGGGACTGACGCAGCAGTGCTGGTCGACGACCCGACCTATCCGGACGCGCTGGCGGCTGCCGAGGGCGCCGGCGTGCGGGTGGCGTCCGTCCCGCTGGGGGACGGGGGCTGGGACACCGCCGGGTGGGCGATCGCCCTGCGTCGCGAGCGTCCAGCGGCCGCCTACCTGCTGCCGGACTTCCACAATCCCACCGGTCAGTTGATGCCGGACGAGGCACGCCGTGAGCTGGTCGCCCTGCTGCGCCGCTCGCGCTGCACTGCAATCGTTGATGAGACTGTCGCCGGGCTCGACCTCGACGGCGGTGACCCGGTCACCCCGTGGGCCGCGCTGGACGACACCGCGATCACTCTCGGCTCGCTGTCCAAGGTGCTGTGGGGCGGTATCCGGATCGGCTGGGTGCGCTGCCCCGAAGCCCTGGTCGAGCAGGTGCGCAGCCACCAGCTGCAGCTGAACCTGGGCCCGTCCGCCCTCGACCAACTGGTCGCCACCAGCTACCTGGACGACCCCGGCCCGGTCCGCGACCAACTGCTGGCCCGGATGCGCGAGGCCCGGGAGGCCTGGCTGGACGACCTCGACTGGAATCTGCCCGACTGGCGGGTGGAGCGGCCCCGCGGTGGCCTGGCGCTGTGGGTGCGGCTACCCGCCCCACGCAGCGCCGAACTCGCCGCCGCCGCCGAACGACACGGCGTCTTGCTCTCGCCCGGCACGAAATTCTCGGTGAGCGGTGGTCAGGCCGACCGCCTCCGGCTACCGCTGACCGTCGCTCCGGGGTCGATCACTGAGGCGGTGAACCGCTTGGCCGACGCCTGGCAGGACCTCGACCGTCCCTGATCAGCAGACCAGCTGGCCCTGGTCCACTTGCGACGGTTGAACCACCCCGTTGCTCCCGGTGGGACAGCTACTCACCAGGACGGTTCCCCTGCGGGTCACGTTCTGACTCAAGCCGGAACAGTCTCCACGTGAGTCGGGCGGGAGGGCGAGCAGTCGGGGGACAGATCGTTGCAGGCCTCCTCGCGCGCGGTCGCCGCTTGCACGCGCCAGGCGACGACAGGGCCCACAGGCAGGCCTCGTCGCGCGCACGGTCGCCGCAAGCTCGCCGAGATCGACGTCGAGCATCCGGTCCAGGCCTCGTCGCGCGCACGGTTGCCGCGTAGAGTCGTCCGCATCCGACTCCGGCCGGTCGCGCTGGCACGACCACGGGCCGACCGGGCGAACGAAGCGAGGCAGGCCATGGGCGACCTGACGCAGACCCCGATTCCCGGAGCGCGTGAACGCGCCTGGGCCGATGCTCTCGCGGCCGTGGCCGAGGATCTGGCCGGCGAGTTCCGGCTCCAGCCGCTGTTGGAGCGGATCCTCCGCAGCGCCGTCGACCTGCTCGGCTGCCGCAGCGGCTCGCTCTGCCTGATTGACACCGAGGCGCACACCTACCTCAAGCAGATCGACCTCGACGAGGGCTGCCAGACCGGCCAGGTGTTCTCCCTGGACGAGGGTGTCACCGGCGCCGTGGCCAAAGCCCGAACCCCGGTGATCTACCAGGCCTACTCCCAGGTCGGACGCGGCCACATCGCCCCGCACGAGCCCCGCTACCGCCGGGCGGTGATCGGCGCGCCGATCCTGCGCCGCGGCAGCCCGATCGGTGCGCTGGTGGTCTTCGCCGCCACCGACGAGCAGCGGTTCAGCCAGGCCGACGCTGACCTGCTGGCGCACTTCGCCACCCACGCGGCGATCGCAATCGCCAACTCCCGGCTGCACGAGGAGTCCGCCGAGCGGGCCAAGACCGCCGCCGTGGTGGCCGAGCGCGAGCGCGCGATGCTCGAACTGCACGACAGTGTGGGACGCGGGCTGGCCACGATCACGCTCAAGCTCAGCGAGGCGCACCAGCTGCTCAGCCGCGGGACGGACGCCGTCCCGTCCCTGCTGGCGGCCCAGCGGGCGGCCGAGGAAACCCTCAACGAGGGACGGCGGGCGGTCTGGGGGCTGCGTCCGGCGGGACACCAGCGGCGCTCACTCGCCGAGAGCATCCAGGTCGACCTGGAGTGGCTGCAGGCGACCTCCGGGCTGGCGCCGGTGTTCCGCGAGTTCGGCGAGCCGCAGGAGGTCGCCGAGGTGGTCGAGCACCAGTTGACGCGGATCGTCGGCGAGGCGCTGGCCAATGTCACCCAGCACGCCCGGGCGTCCATGGTGCGGGTCGGCCTGGTCTACGGCTCGGACGGGATCGCGGTGATCGTGGAGGACGACGGCGTCGGCTTCGACGTCGACGCCGAGCTGGGACGGCCGCGCGGTGTCGGGCTGCGCGGCCTGGTGGCGCGGGCCGGCCAGGTCGGGGGCCGCGTCCGCGTCGACTCGACTCCCGGGTGGGGGACGCGGGTGCGCGCCGACCTGCCCTATCGCACCACCAGCACCCCGGACGGTCCGCGGCTGCGGGTGCTGATCGTCCATTCCCAGCCGGCGATGCGGGCCGGGTTGGTGCGATTGCTCGCTCGCAGCGAGCCGAGCATCCAGGT
>NZ_JAYFPT010000107.1:0-20588 GCF_034927565.1 Propionicimonas sp. | reverse complement strand
GTCGGACTCGGGCTCGGTGTGGGCAGGGGACCCTGGCATCCGGCGAGCAGGCAGACCGCGCTCACGAGTGCCGTACCAGCAACGGTGAAGCGCGCCATCGGTTCTCCCTGGGGTAAGGGTGTCGGCCAGCATGACACAGGGAACTCGAAAGCGGAAACAGTTGTCCACAGGATTGCCACCCCGGCGGAGGCTGTGGAGGAACTGCAGCCGCCGATCACGTCAGCGGTATGACAAGGGATGACGATCGTTGCGGCTGATCTGGCGGCGCGCCCTCGTACAATTGCGGCGCCCGTGACGAGCGCCAGGACAGTGCCGCCGAGCGCTCTCGTCCGACCACCTCAGGCGCCGGGCGGAAACCTCCGTGCATTCCGCAGCACCGGCATCCGCTCGCGGGCTTCCACCACCAGGGAGAGGTCGACGTCCACCACCGCCAACTCGGGTGCGGAGCCGAGTTCGCGCAACACCGAGCCGTACGGGTCGGCGACCAGCGAATGCCCCACCCCGGTGGGTTTCCGGGACACCACGGCCGGCTCGGCCTGGTCGCAGGCGACGACGAAGCAGGTCGAGTCCATCGCGCGGGCACAGGCCAGCGTGCGCCACTGGTGCACCTTGTTGGGCCCGGATGCCCAGGACGCCGGCACCACGACGACCTGGGCGCCAAGCTCTGCCAGCCGGGTGAACAGCGCCGGGAACCTGATGTCGTAGCAGGTCGCCAGCCCAATCCGGACGCCGCCGAGTTCGACGACGGCCGGTCCGTCCCCGGCCTGGATCGTGTCCGATTCGGCGTATCCCAGCGCGTCGAACAGGTGGAGTTTGTCGTAGCTGGCCTCGACCGCTCCGGTCACCAGCAGGGTGTTCCGCACCCGCCGGGAGGCGGTGGTGGTGAACATTCCGGCCACGATCGTGGTCCCGTGTTCGGCCGCGACCGAGCGGACGGACGAGGCCCACGGCCCGTCCAGCGGCTCCGCAGCTTCCACCGGCGACCGGTCGAAGGAGTGCATGGTCGCTTCCGGGAACACCACGAGTTCGGCTCCCGCGTCGGACGCCTCCGCCACGTACCGCCGTACCAGGCCGAGATTGGCGGCCGGGTCTGTGCTCGATGAGAGCTGGGCGAGGGCGATCCTCATGTGCTCATGCTGCCGGACGGGAGCGCCTCAGACCACCCTCACGCCAGGGCCAGGCATCGTCAGAGCGTGACGACCGTCCCGGTGCCGGCGGCGCGGTAGAGCGCTTCGATGGCGCGGGCCTGGCCGAGGGCATCCGCCCGTCCCAGCAGCGGGGCCCGCTCGCCGCGGATGGCGGCGTTCACGTCCTCAAGCTCCAACTGGTACGGGTTGATCGGCTCGACCCGGATCTCCTCATCGTCCCGATAGAGCACGCCGGTCACCGAATGCCACGGGTCAGGAAGGTAGAGACGTGCATCCGCACCGAGGATCTCCAGGCTCTCCGAGGTGGTGTCGAAGCCGCTGACGAAGCTGGCCAGCCGGTCCTCGGAGAAGCGCATCAGACCGGCGAACCGGCTGTCGACGCCATGCTGCCCGATTACCTGTTCGCCGGAAACCCGCACCGGTTCGCCGAGGATCAGTCGAGCGCCACTGACGCAGTAGCAGCCGACGTCCATCAGCGAACCGCCGTCGAGCGAGGAGTCGATCCGGACGTCGTAGCCGGCGTCCATGGCGTAGCTGAACGTGGCCCTGACCGCTCGCACCGGGCCGAGGGATGGCAGCAGTTCCAGCAGCTTGCGCACTTGGGGAGTGTGCCGCCACATGAACGCCTCTTCGAACACCAGCCCGGCCGCCTCGGCGGCGTCGAAGGCCTCGTCCACCTCGGCGGGGGTGCGGGTGTACGGCTTCTCGCACAGAACGTGCTTGCCGGCCGCCAGCGCCTTCATCGTCCACTCGTGGTGCAGCGAGTTGGGCAGGCTGATGTAGACCGCGTCGACCTCGGGGTCGGCGAGCAGGGCCTGGTAGGAGCCGTGGGCCCGGGGAATGCCGTTCGCGGCGGCGAACTGCTGAGCCCGTTCGGCGGAACGGCTGCCCGCAGCGGTCACCTCGACCTCGGGGGAGAGCGCCGCACCGGCGAGGAGCTTGCGGGTGATGTCTCCGGTGGCCAGCAGGCCCCAGCGAATCGGCTTCGGTGTCGTCATGAACCGGACTGTAGTCAGGTTCGTGGATTGGCGCGACGGCCGGACGTGGGGAGAGGGTCTGGCCGCACCCGTTCCGCCACGCGGGCAGCGAGCCCGGCTGGCAGCGGTCGACAGCTCGTCGTCGGGGTGAGGCAACCTCTCGGCGGCCCGAACGGAGAAGAGGGTGAGCAGCAGGAAGGAAGCGATGTGCGGACAACAGCAGCGCGATGCGGCGTTCACCGTCTTCGTCCGGGCGTCCTCGCCAGCGCTGACCCGGACGGGAGCAGTCCGTGGCGTCTCGCTGATCGAGTCGTTCAGCTACACCTCCGCCTCGGGCGAGCGGGTGACGGTCCTCCCGGGGTAGCGGTGAGGTGAGGCGCCGGATGCCGACGGCGAACAACACGGCAACCATCGAGTCCGCAGCTCCGCGGAGCTCAGTGATCAGGACGTCCACGAACCAGATCGTCCAGCAAGCTGGGCAGCATCGCTTCCTCGAAGGCCAGCTTGCCAGTCACCCGCAACGCGTCAGCCAGGCCGGGATCCCACGGGGTGTCAGGGACAGGGGACCGCGCTGGAAGAGAGGGTGCGCAAGCGCTGTAGTCAGCAGCGGCCATCCGCCAGGGGACGGAGCCGCGTATCCCCGCCAACAGCGCCTTCACATGGTGGAGCCCGGCAGCGTCGAAGTCAGCCCGCACGGCTACCTTCCAGCCTGCCCTCGCCAGGGTGTCGATCGCGGCGATCTCGATGGCCGACGGGGTCCCGACAGTGCAGATCAGCTGGAGGGGTGGAAGCCCCGGCTCGCTGGCTGCCCGTTCCGCAGCGGCGGCGAGGACGGACGGATTCTCGGTGACGAAGGCCCATGGGCGCTGCGGAGATGCAGCGGGCCACTGGGCGACGGCGAGTTCGCGGGGTGGGATCGTGACGACCGAAGCCCGCGGCAGGTCCCAGCCGAGCGGTGCGATCCCGAGCAGGATCAGGCCGCCGAGCAGATCGTCGCAGTCCACCCCTACCTGAGACCACTGTTCGCGGGGTCGCCCGGCGGAAGTCAGACCGAGCCCGGCGATGATCGCCAGCGTCAGGCTGGCCAGCCGGGTACCGTCGTCCAGAGCATGTGGGTCGGAGGGAACCAGCAGCCGGCGGTCGAAGCGTTCGCCTTCGGGGATGGCGCACACCCGGCGTACGACGTCGGCTGCCACGGCGAGGGTCTCCTCGCCTGAGTTGCTGCTCGCGAGGCGGGCCACCCAGCCTGTCTGCCGCAACTGTTCGAACACATGGTCGATGCGTGCACCAAGTGCAGGTGACGATGCCCACGCGGCAGCCAGGCGCGCCAGTAAAGCGTCCTGCCGGGCCTGCCGGGCAACGCGTCGGGCCGTCCGCTGGCCGACCCGACGACCGACACTGTGCGCCGCAACCGCGCCCGGGGTGAGGGTCGCCGATCTTCGTCGAACCAGCTCCAGTAGCTGCTCCGGACGGACGGACGTCGTCTGGCCCGCCCGTGTGCCGACGACCAGGCCGGCCACGGCCGCCCGCTCAGCTGGGCCAGCAGGCAGGGTCAACCGGATCGCGCTGCCACTGGTCAGGCGAGGGTCTCCGCGGCGGTCGGCTACTGCCGCTACCGCACGCCAAAGCCATTCCAGCTCGGGGGTGAGGAGAGCTTCCAGGTCGGCGTCAGCGCAGCCCCCGTCACACCACGGACATGCCTGATTCACCTGAGCAGCGCCTCATCGCCGGGCAGCGGCTCCAGACCGCGCAGCAGCATCGGCAGGCCCACCACGATGTTTCCGACCGCCTCGAGATCGTAGGCGTCGATCCCATCCCAAGCGCCAGGTGCACCGTCCCACAGATAGGAGGTGCAGATCACGTCCAGATCAAGTTCGGCCAGGTAGCGGGCCAGCCCCTCGCGTCCCTGCTCATCGACTTCGGCAGGCACCTCGTCCAGCGCGGTGAGCCGGAGCGCGGTGGGCGGGAAGCTGTCGTGCAGCGCGGCGATCGAGGCCAGCATGGGCGCCAGGATGACCAGGCGGCGTTCGCCGCCGGAGAGCCCGGTACGACTGGTCCAGCGGCTTGGCTCCTGCCCCGGACGATGGATCCAGTACTCCACCCGTACCCATTGGCGGATGTCGACCGCCTGGCGCACCCGGTCTCCGACGGTGTCGGCGTCGGCATGCTCCAGCAGTTCCTTCAGGGCTGCGGCCAGCTGCTCGTTCTCCTCGCCGGTGCGAGTCGAGGCGGATTTCCGGCAGGCGAGCTGGTAGACCGTCCGCTGGTTGGGGGACAGATCGTCGCGGCGCTGAGCCTTCACCCGCACCCCCACCCCAGAGGAAGCCGAGGCGTGTTCCATCTTGCGGTTCACCTCATCCACCCAGTCGCGCAGCTCGGTCCAGGCCACGCCGATGGCGGCCGGCAACCGGCCGATGATGAAATCACGCAGGGCGGATTCCTCTGCTGCCTCCAGCTGGGTGCGGGCACGCTCCTCGACGCTGCGCGCCAACTCCGCGGCGGCCGCTGGAGTCAGCGGAGTGCCGTCGAAGCTGCACCGGTAGGTGTCCAGTTCGGGGTGGAGTTCGGCCCGGTCGATCGCCCACGTCCCGGACAGATTCGCCCGGGTCTCCTCGTAGGTTTCGGTCAGCTTGCGGCGTCCGGCGGAGGGGCGCCCGACCAGGTGCTGACCGAGCTGTTCCACCAGGGCGTAGGAGTCCGCCGGCGGCTCACCACCGAGGAAAGCCTGAGCGATCTCGGGGACGCCGGCCAATTCACGCAGCCGGGCCAGCGCGTGCGTTGCAGCCGGCTCCCGTTCCCGGACCCGGCCGGCCGCATTGCGGGCGTCGGCTTCGGCCGCCGAGGCGGCTTCCGCGGTGGCCAGAGTGTTCGTCCGCGCCGACGCCAGAGCGGTCTGAGCGGTCGTCAGGCTGGCTCGTGCAGCGCTCAGCCGCGCGGTGAGTTCGGCGGCTGCGCGACCCTGTTCGTCCTGCAGCCGCTGGTAGACCGTCTGGGCTCGTTCCGCCTCGTGGTGGGCGGCGAGTGCCTTGGCGTGGGTCGTGGCCAGGCGTTCCCGCTCGGCCGCAGCCTCGCGCAGGTGTCGCCGCAGAGCGAGCGCTCGGTCGTGCCGCTCGGAGAGTTCCCGGACGCAACCGCGCAGCGTGCTGGCTGCCTGCTGTGAGGATTGGCGCAGCTCACGCAACGCACCGGGGTCGGCCGGAAGCCCCATGCCGCGGGCCGACTCCGCCCAGGTCTGGGAGAGTTCCCGGGCGGTGGCGCGGCTGGTCTCGGCTCGCTCGCGGGCCGCCCGCGCCATCTCCAGCAGGCTGGCCGCGGCCGTGGCCGCCGCCGCGCGACGGTGCTCGCAGCCCCGCAGGTCTGACAGGTTGGGAAACTCGCTCGCTCGGGCGCGTGCGGAGTGCGCGTCCTCCCGCAGAGACTCTGCGTCGGCGGACGCCTGCTCACTCTGCTCACTCAGCGCAGCTGCCTGCTGCTCGAGCCGATCCGCCTCGGCCAGTGCGGCTGCTCGCCGCTGGGCTGCTCCGATGTAGCGTGCGTGGGGCTGCTCGGAGGCCTCTGCGGCATGGCCGGTCAGGGTACCCAGCCGGAAGGTTCCGTCGATCCCGATCACGGTGGCCGCCTCGGTCGGCGCCTCGTCCAGCGAGTCGGCGAGTGTGATGCGTTCCAGGACGGCCTGGGCGAGGCCGGCCAGAGGATGCTCCGGGGCGGCCTCGATCAGGGCGGCCAGGCTGCGGGTGGATGCCGGCAGGCTCGCCGTGCTCACTGCCCAGGCTTCGGTCTCCACGCCGGAGTCGGCCAAGCTCGCGCCGAGCAACCCCGCGGTGAGCAGCGCGGCTTCGACCCGGGGCTGGACCTCGGCCGGGGTGTCGCTGCGCCATTGCAGGGCGTTGCTGAAGGCGCGCTCGTCGGCTTCGCCCGTCCATTCCGGGCGCGGTGGCAACAGCTCCTTGCCGCCGCGGAGTTCCCGGGCGCGGGTGGTCAGCGCAGTGGCTTCGTCAGCCAGGGCACGAGCCTGTTGGTCTCGCTCGCGGGCGTGGGATTCCAGGCCGGCGGCGATCGCCTCGGAACGTCGCACTGCGGCCTGCGACCAGGCGGTTGCTGCCTCCAGTAGTGCCGCCGGATCACCGAGCGCGACCTCACCGATCGCCTCGGCGGTGAGCCGGTCGGAGTCGGCGTCGACGGTCAGATCGGGATTGTCTGCGGCCCAGGATGTCACCGCCTCAGCGAGCTGGCCGGCGGCCTGACGGGCGTCAGCGGCACGCTGGTCACGGACTTTGACGGCCTCGTCGGCCGACTCCTCCGCCCGGTCGGCGCTCTCCGCGTGCCGGGTCGCCTCGGCGTCGGCCGCGACCACCTTGCGGTGCTCGACCAGCAGCAGCTCCGCCCCGGCCTGCCGCTGCTCGTGCTCGCCTGCCAGCTGGCTCCAGACCTCACCGGCCTGCGTCAACGGCTCCAGGTCGTCGGGCAACTCCGGGAAAGTACCCGGATCGAAACTGCGGTTGCCGATGGCCAGGACCGCTTGGGGACGGGTTCGGACGGTGAACCCAGGGGCTACCGCGCGGGGATCGGCCTGACTGGCCCGGGCGCTCGTTGCTGCCAAGCTCTCAGCGATCGAGCGGGCGTCGGCCACGTCGCGGGTCGCGGCGGTGGCCTGCAATCGGGTCGCTGTTTCCACGTTGTCCGCACGAGCCTGCGCCTCGCGTACTTTGGCCTGCATCGTCTGTTGCAGGTCGGCCAGCCGCTCCACCGTGGCGTACGCCGGTGACCGCTCGATCGACTCGATCTCGGCAGCGGCTTCCCGGACCGCCGCGTCGGCGCCGGCCTCGGCCTTGGCCGCCAGTTGGGCGGTCTTGACGGCATCTTGGTGGTCGGCGTCCTTGCGCTCGGCGAGGCGGGTCGCGTCCATCAGGTCGTCGCGGGCGGTGGCGGCAGCCTGAACGTAGTCTCCGCAGAACCCCGCGGCGTACTGCTGCCAGATGGTTGCGAACTCGGTGAGCCGCCGGGCCGCCTGGGCGTCCCGTTCGAAAGCAGCGCGAGTCTCCTCGGTGGCGGCCAGCGCCTCGGCGGTCTGCTCGATGATGTCGGCGGCCACCCCGGGCAGCGCCTCCCGGACGGCCTCGGCCGCCCGATCAGGGCTGGTCTCGGCCAGCAGGCTGGGATTGCGGACCTGTCGCACCCGGTGGGCGAGCAGCACCAGCGACTCCCGATCGGTCCCGAAGATGTGGGCGGCCAGGGCGGTGACGTACTCCGGCTCGTCGAGGAAGACCACACCGCCAGCCGCTTCCACTGCCTCGCGGAATTCCTCCGCGCTGGAGTACGGCGCGCGATTCGGCTTGACCAGGGGCAGGTCCACCAATGGCTCGCCCGAGATCCGGAACGGCTCGACCTTGACGTTCGGCGTGGAGCCGTTGGAGAACGCCAGCCGCACCCCATAGGAGCAGGTCTCCTCGTCGCCCGGCCCGGCGAAGGTCAGCCAGGCATAGCCGATCCGCTTCCGGTCGTGGTGGTTCTCCCGCATCAGTGCGGTGAGGGTGGTGGTGCGGGCTTTGCCGGCGGGCAGCTTCGTCCGGTCGAGATCCAGCAGGAACGGCCACAGTGCCTCCAGCGCCGTGGTCTTGCCGGTGCCGTTGGGTCCGCGCAGCAGTAGCCGGCCGGACGGTGCCGGCAACACCAGGTCGCCGTACCGCCAGACATTGGACAGGCCGGCCGAGACCAGCCGCCAGCGGGTACCGAAACGGCCGTGGCTGCCGGCCGGCGCCAGCAGTTCGTCCTCGAAGAGCAACCTGCTCATCATCAACCTCCTCAGAACAGGACCGGATCGGGTTGTGCCGCGGGCGCGGCAGCGCGCGGTTCGGGGGCGGTGGGTGCGAATGCGGAGTTCGGTGGCGCCTCCCACCGGCCGGTCGCCGGCGAAAGCCACCACCAGCCGTCCCGGACGCGCAGCAGCCCCACTCCCCGCAACAGGGCCTCAGCGTCAGCCAGCAGGCCGGGCGGATCGGCTGCCCGCTCAGCCGGCCAGCCGCCCCGTCCGGTGGTCTGCCGGGAGGCGAGTTCGCTGAGTTGCTGCAGCACCTGCTCCCGCGGCAAACCACGCCAGCCCGGGCCGGGACCGCCGGACGTTTCACCGTCCACGGCGAGAATGTCGGACAACAGCAGGGCGACGTGCGGCACGATACCGGCGGCCGGGAACGGCACCTCGCCGAGTTCCCGCGGCCAGCGGAAAGCGTCGTCCGGCACGACGAAAGCCGCACCCTCCGAGCGCCGCTCCGGGGTGAGTCCGAAAGCGGCTGCCAGCGGTCCGCCGTCGTCACCGCGGAAGCGCCGGGAGAGCCAGTCCGCTTCGGCGTCGTCCAGGTCGACGGTGTGGACGCAGGTGTCGTCCACCAGCCGGCGACGCATCCGGCGGGCCGGATCGGGCTCGCGGCTGACATTGTCCAGCCAGCGTCGAGGATGGTCGGCCGGATCGGTGGTCGCGTCGAAGTTCGCGATCAGGTGCAACAGCCGAGTGTGGAAGATGGTGAGCAGCACCGGCGCGTCGTCAGAGTCGAGGTAGGTTTCCAGCCGGCCATCGGTCTCCTCCATCACCCCACGGGAGACCAATTCCTTCACGGCGGCGACGATCGCCCGCCGCTCCGCTCGGTCACCGCGGACCTCGACCTGCGCCTCGGCCGCGGCTGCCTTGCCCGCCTCGACCAACTGGCCGATGGTCACCTGGTGGGGCAGGCCCTCGGCCGACGCGGCGAGCAGAAACACCCAGGAGCAGGCCAGCGGTGAGGGAGCGCCGACCGCCCAGTCTTCGGGCCGGGGTGGGGGTGACTTCACCAGGCGGACCAGCTCGCGCTCGGCGATCAACGTCCAGCCCAGCCGGCTGAGCACGCTGCGCAACCCCGCCAGGTTCCGCCGCGCGACCGTGATCAGGTCGTCGTCCCGACCGGCCACCAGCCAGGGCTGGCGCATCAATACCCGCAGGACGCTGGCGACCTCGGCTTCACTGTCAGCGGCGATCGCCAACCGTGCGCTGTGGGGCTGGGTCGTCATGCCACAACCTCCTCGCCGTACATCGCGACCGGGCCACCGGGATCGGTCATCGCGGGAAGCTGCGGCCGGGTCTGGGGAGAATGGAAGACGATGGCGCGCTGCGGGAGCCAGACCTTCCAGGTCGGGGAGCGCAACACTGCTGGTTCGGCACCGGTGAAGAAGATCGAGCAGGCCAGGCCATCCTTGACGGCGCGTCGGCGGTCTCCCCGCGGGGTTTGACGCACCGCGTCCATCAAGCAGGCCAGTGCCACCCGGGCAGCGCCCTGGGAGAGGGTCTGACCAGGCTCGGCGGCGAGGATCTCCAGGAGGTACTCGCGATGCTGCGCAAGGCGTTCCCGGCGGGCCGCCTCGAGCGTCTCCTTGGCGGCGCGATCATCCAGTGGAGCTGGTGCGCGGCCGCGGACTCCGGAGCGTCCATTCGTCCGCAACCCTGGCGGGACCGCGACCTGCGGGCCATCCCGCCAGGGCACAATGCGACCCGCGCCCGGGTC
This sequence comes from Propionicimonas sp., assembly GCF_034927565.1. Lineage (GTDB taxonomy): Bacteria > Actinomycetota > Actinomycetes > Propionibacteriales > Propionibacteriaceae > Propionicimonas. The sequence continues at coordinate 10,934 of NZ_JAYFPT010000107.1, read as the reverse complement.
GTCGGCCTCACCGTGGAACTTGCGCCAGGAATGGTCGCCGAGCGCGGCCAGGTACAACTGCGGGCCGAGATCAGGGTCGAGGCAGGCCCGCGCCAGGGCCAGAGCGCGGGCCTTCGAAGTGCCGGACTCACCGGCGGTATGCAGCCGGCGAAGGTTGGCGTGGAAGGTCGGGATCGCCCGGACCATCCGGGACTGGAAACGGGCGGCCCGGCCGCGCGCCGGGTCGAACCACAGCCGCAGGCCGAGCCAGTCTCGCCGGCTGCCGCCCTTGGACGCCGCCAGCAGATCCCGGCCGATCAACTCCGCCGCCTCGGAGGCCGCGATGGTGAGCTCGGCGAGCCGGTCGAAACTCGGGGCGAGGCTCAGCAGTGCCCGGGTCGCTCGATCGGCGCCGCGGTCGAGTTCCACCGTGACCCGGGTGGCGTAGCCGATCAGTAGGCGCTTCAGTTCACCGGTGCCGGAGTCGTCCAGGTCGAACCGGTCGGCCAGCCCCATAAGCGTGTCCTCGGCACCGACCAGGGAGGCGTCCAGATCGTCGTGGGCGGTGAACACCTGGTTCACCCGCGCGCCGAACCAAGAGGGGACGTCCCACTGCGCCGGATCGCCGGCCAGCGCCTCCAGCGCCGTGACCACCTGGTTCAGCGACTGCAGCGGGATCTCGCGCATGACCGTCGTCCCGGCCAGCACGGTGTCGTAGAAGCGCTGCACCTGGCGGCCCTGCCGGGTGGCGGTGTAGCGGAAGTTGCGGAACAGCAGGTCCTGCACCCGGCGGACGTGGGACTGGTCGGAGCGGGCTGACACCGCCGTCCATTCGTGGAGCTTGGTCAGCCGGGCCTCGACCACGCGCAGGTCGAGGTCGACCCCGCGAGATCGCAGCAGGGACGCCACCTCAGGCGGAGTGAGATCGGTCGATGAGGCCTCCAGCACGCCCATGATGGCGATGTACTCCGTTGACTCGGGAGCCACCAGATAGGAGACAGCCCGGCGGGCATCGTCCGCCGGTTCGACGCTGACGGACTCCGGCTCAGGTGCGGTCATTCGGATCACCTCCATCCAGTGGATCACAACCTAATAGCTGGCACTGACAGTTTTCGTCACGGATGCCAGACGGGGGTGTTCCTCCCTTCGGCGGTCGGTTGGTATTGAGGCGGGGCTAGCCGGTATCCTCGTCCGCGGAGGATTCGCCTAGAGGCCTATGGCGCTCGCTTGGAAAGCGGGTTGGGTTCACGCCCTCACGAGTTCGAATCTCGTATCCTCCGCGGTAAGAAACCCTCTCCCCTAGTCGGGAGGGGGTTTCTCCTTGTCAGAGCCCTCTTCGGTCCTAAACATTACGTTGTTTCGATTAGTTTGGTATCGTTTAGACGGGTCTAGATTAGACCACGCAAAGGCGGGATGCAAGGGGACCAGCCCATGGGAAGAACGAATAGCCACGGCTTACCGCGCGGCATTTCAACCAATCCCAACGGCTCGTACCGCGCGAGGGTCACCTACGAAGGTCGCCAATACACCATCGGAACCTATGTTGGCGTGTCATACGCCAAAGCCGCGCTCGACATCGCACGCGGCCAGATGGCCCGCGGCACGTTCGTGCCGCCTAATGTCAGGCTCCAACAACGCAAGCAAGCAGAGGCTGAACGATTAGCCCAGCAGCTCACAGTCCGCGAATGGTCTGCTACCTGGCTCCAACGACTCAAGGCCGCTGATAGGTCGCCGTCCACGTTGGCCAGCTATGACAGCACGCTAAACGCGCACATCTTGGACCTGCTCGGGGATATGCGCCTAGCAGACGTGACTCAAGACCACGTCGACGGGCTCTGTTCCGGCACCACCCCGGCCGTTCGGAGAAACATCCTCCGAACGTTAAGCGCGATGTTCAACGCCGCCGTCAAGGCCGGGATGGGCGGCATCACCGAGTCCCCCGTTACCGCCGAGGTGGGACGCATGCCGCGCCGATCGGTAGGCGACCTGCCGAACTGGGAGGGCGTCCGCCTACTCGCCGACGCCATGCCGGAACGCCTACGGGCGTCAGTGTGGATAGCTGCGACGCTAGGGCTTCGGTTGGGCGAAGTGCTCGGCTTGCAGCGCCAAGATCTCGATCTGGACGACCCCGAAAAGGCCGTGGCGCACATTAGGCGTCAATGGTTGACGAAGGCCAAGCCGCCCACCTATGGCCCGCCCAAGGACGATTCCAGGCGAACCCTGGCCATCCCGGCCGTCGTCGTCCCCATGCTGGTCACGCACTTAGAGCGCTTCGCGGCGAACGCCGACAACGCGCCCGTGTTCCCGTCCACTGTCGACAAGCTCAAGCCGGTCTCACAAGGCGCCCTCGATCGCGTCTGGCAGGAAGCACGGAAGAGCGCGGGCTTTCCTCAACTGCACTTCCACGATTTGCGACACTTGGGGTTGACAATGTACCGACGAGCAGGCGGAAATGAGCGCGACACGATGAACCGCGGTGGCCACACCGACGCCAAGAGTGCACTCATTTATCAAGAGTCCGACCTAGAGCGAGACCGCGAACTCACCGCGAAGCTGAACAGTCAGATCATCAAAGTGCTTTAGCGCCGCGGCGCCACGCTCATTAGGCCCGCGTACTCCGCACGCTCAAGGTCAGCCCGCTCGATGCGTTCGGCCTCTTCAAGCGAAATTGTGGCCTCAGGGAAGACCCACGGGTTCGTCCGGTGTGCGCTTCGTTCCGGGACCGCCAAGCCCGCGCCCGGGTCGCTGTATTTCTGACCGCCGCCCGTCTTGTTCCAGAGGTACTCACGGCACCTCTCGATAGTTAGCCAGGAACTCGCTTCATCCGAACCTTCATATCTTACGTACGGATACCGATCTGTTGGCGTCAACAATGGTCGCTGGCCAGCGTGCCCATGATAGAGGTAGGGCTCTGATCCATTATTGTTTGCGGGCTCGATATATGCATCAGCCAGGCTCACCCAGCTACGTTCAGCGTGAACCGGCGTATGCGTCTCACTAGAGTGCGCCAACTCCATCACGGCACGGGCCGTGTCTGAGAATAGCGTCAATTCCCATTGCTGCCTGCTCTTGCGTGCTTCAGCTTCAGGATCGACTGCCCTACCCTCTTCAGTCAGTGCCCGATCACTCCGCAACGCCACCAAATAATCCTTGCCCTTGACGGTCTTTGTGCGTAAGACAACCCGCCCAGCTTCCTCCAGCTTCTTCGCAGCGCTCCGACGTGAAGTGGCTTCGTTCCGCGAGTAGCCGTAAGTGATGTGTACCGGCCGACTGGGATGCCTGTTGATCTGCTCAAGGATCATCCGCTGCGTCTTGCCAAACCCTCGCGACATACCGCCAACCTTAAGTCTCTCACTCGTGCTGCACAAGTCGTGCTCACCAAACACCATAACGCCTAGCCAGCATGACCTATTCCCGGTCAACCCAAGGATCTTCTTGGCAGAGACCACCAAACACCTATAGGTGAAGGACAAAACACGGGAGGTAACACCATCCCGGCCCCTGGCCGACCGCGCTGGGGGCTCTTTCTATGCCCCTGAAGGAGGCACGCAGGCATGCCCACAACCATCACGCCGGTCGAAGACTGCTGGCTAAACATCCCGCAAGCGGGTGAGCACATCGGCACCACAGAGTGGACCATTCGCCGGATGATCGCACGCGGCGAACTGAAGGCAACTCGCTTCGGGCCGAAGCTGATCCGCATCAAACGATCGGATCTCGATAAGGCGGGCAAGCCCGTGACACGCGTTGCCGAATTGCTCGGAGCATAAACAATACACAATCACCACCGCCCACACATTAGATAGAAAGATGAAAGCCCGTGAATAACACGCCGAACAAGCTAGAATATGGCAAGCTGCTACGTGAGGCCACCGACTTGACGCATGCCGAATATCGGGTCTTGTCGTTGCTCGTGTCTTATACCGATGGTGATTTACAGAATGCATGGCCCGGAAATGCTCGCCTTGCGGAGAATGCCGCGATGAGCGTTCGCTACTGCCAGGAGGTGCTCAAGTCGCTGCTCAAGAAGGGCTACCTTTGTGTCGCTCATCCGGGCGGCAACCAGTACGGATGGCATCGCGCGACTGCGTACGTTATCACGGTTCCCGAGCAGCTAGGAGGCACGGGCAAGGGTGGTCTGCGCTTCCAAGTCAAGGATGAACCACAACGCGGAGGGCGAACCACAGACGACGGCAAGGGCGAACCACAGACGCAGACAAGGGTGATGCCCGACTCATCCCATCACGTCAGTGATCAACTCAATACCAGCGCCCCCTCCGAAGCGCACCCTACGGTGCGCGCTTCAAGGGGCGCACTGAACGGGACTCCACGCGAGCAGCTCAAGGCGTGCCAGACCCTCGACGACCTTGTGGCGTTCAGGCACCGCTTCCCCGACCGTGAGGGCTTACTCGTCGCAGCCGAGCTTTTTTCGGAACAACGCAGTCAGGTGATTCGGCGGACTGTCGCGGATGAAATGCAGCGCCTGGAAACGCCGGAGGACATTCGAGACTTTCGCGAACGATATTACGACTTGATCCGCTATAGCTCCGAACTGCGAAACGCGACGGACGAACGGGCTGGCGAGATATTCGACGCGAACGCTGACAAATTCCTTTACGACCTCCAAGCGTGCGACGACCTCGACTCGCTCGAAGACTTTGGCGACCGCTTCGATTATATTCCGCGCGAAGAGTTTTTCAGCGCCTATCGGGATCGGACAAACGCGGTGGTCGCGCGGGTGGCCGCGTCGATCCTGGCGACCTTGCACACGCCCGCCGAAATCTCCGAGTTCGAGTCGACGCACCATCTTCTGCACCGCAACCGCGCTTGGGACGACGCCAAGCGCAACCGGCACGCTGAGCTGGCCGTGATGTCGTGACCGTGCGGCTTCGCCGCCCGGGAGTTTGGATAGGCGGCTGGCGCCGCCCGAACCCGCAGCCCTGACAGGCAACTCACAGGGTTACAGCACTATGCCATCCCGGCGTAGTGCTCACCCCGCCACCAACACACCACCACCACCCGAAAGGACCACACCGTGCCCGAAGAGTTCTACTCGACAACCCGAGATGTCCGCGCTTGGTTCAGCGATAGCCGTAGCTCGAAGCTGCGATGGCGACCCGTCGAAGGCTTCTTGCGACTTGCCAACAGAGACAACACCTACCGGTTCGTTCCGGCCATCCTCGACGAGGCCACCGGCGCACTCATTGCGGCGACCGACGTTCTGGTTGGCCGCTACGAAGGCGCCACATCGACGCCGCTGGAGTCCGACCGCCTGAAAGAGCGCTTTGCACGCACTCACACCCAACACGCCACCACTAAGGAGACACGATGAACTACCGCAAGAAGCGACCCGCCGCACTCCCGGCAGACGAGACTGTGAGCGCTGAGCAGCGGTGGATCGCATCATGGGTTGCCGCTCGCCGCATCGGCCGGACTCCGAAAGCCCGGGCCGCGCGGGGTTACATCTCAGGGCATTTGCTGCGTGCCCGCGAAGCGGCTTTCATCCTGGATTCGGCCGGCTTCGACACCGCGGACGTGATCGCGTTGCTGGACGACTGCCGTGAGGCGGTAGGCGAATGCATCGATCAGCAGATTGAGCAGGTGACCCGATGAGCGACGAACTGGACGATCCGAACGTGGACGATGCGACCGTGGACGAAAACACCCCGCCAGACGCCCCAGGATCAACGGAGACGCCCGAACAGACCGAGGGTGACCAATCCCATACCCCTGACCTGTCGGACGCGGCACAGGCCCGTCTAGAGCTTCGGGCCGCTGAGCAGGCCCGCGACGAAGCACAGGCGACCCTGGCGTCCGTCAAGACGGCGCTTGCCCGGCAGGCGATGGCCGACCAGATTGCCCCGAAGCTGCTCGATGTGGCAGTGAGGCGGTTGGACGTGGCCGGTCTCGTGGGCGACGACGGCGACACCTCCGAGCTGCTCGATGCGGTGAACGATCTGCTCGCTGAACGGCCGGAATTCCGGGCGCGTCCTGAGTCCGGGTCGGCACCGCGACGACTGTCCTGGAGTGCTGCGCTGGCTGGTGGCCGATGAGCCGGACTCACGACCCGAAGCGGGAACGCGCCCGCTACGTCGAGCAGCGGGCCGAAGTCGAGCAGGAAGCTGGACGGCTGACCGCCGCCGCCGAGACACTACGCCGCCAGATCCTGGCGAAAGCGTTGCAGGCCACGCCGATTCACGATCAAGTCAGGCATGATGCTTGCTCAGTCCGGGCGGGCCGCGCGGCGACCGTGTTCGCGGCGAAGATCGAACGCGCGTTCAATTATCGCGTGAGCGTGGAGGGCTTTGAGGATTTTGGCCATTCGATCGCTGATTTTGTGGACAGCAGCGGCGTGGTCGATGTCGATAAGCTCAAAACGGCATTATCGGAGGGCTATGCTGAAATGCCGGAATTGTTTGCCGGTGGTTGGCGTGAAGGTGACCGCGAGCCATGGCTACCCAGTCCCAACGAATTACAGAATGGTCTACCGCACGGCAATCCCGGCAGCAACACCAACCCGTGGCGTACCGTCAGCTTGCGCTAGACTATCGTCAAAGATCTTCAGGTGATACCTCAGGTATCACCTGAATCACCTAGTCAGATCGACAATAGCGTGTCATCTGATGTGTGAATAACTGAATATCTGCCAGAAATGGCGTCTTGGTGAGCCTGAGGCCCAAGACCATCCTTGCGCTGGCGCGGCAGGTTCCGCACATTCCGAGTTGCACCACTTTCATTTCCGACATGGCGGAACCTGCCGTGTCTAATCGTTTAAGGAGATAGGCATATGCCTAACGAGAATTCCACTTTCCGGACGTTCAACCGCGCCGAGGTTGGCGATCTGGTCATCACCCCGGTTCGCGCCCAGGGCTTGGCGTTCAATGAAGCCATTGCCCGCACGGTCACCACCGAAGCGGCCAGCTTCCGGGTCCCCCGGTTGACCGACGATATTGAGGCCGCTTGGGTGGCCGAAGGCGCGGAAATTCCCGTGTCATCCGCGCAAGCCGATGAGTTGATCATCGTCCCGTCCAAGATTGCCGCGATGACCTCAATTTCGCGGGAATTGGCGAGCGACACCACGCCGAATTCCCGCGAGGTCGTAGGCGAGTCCGTTGCTGCGTCCCTGGCGACCGCGATTGACAACGCGTTCGTTGTTGGCTACCCGACCCCGCCTGAGGGGCAGCTTGCCTTGGCGCCGTTCGGTCTCGGGAATCTGACCACCTGCCAGACCGTCGATGCCGATCCGGCAAGCGGACTCAACCCGTTCATCGATGCATCCGCACTGATCGAGCAGGTGGGCGCGACCCCGACCGCGGTCGTGGTCGGTCCGGCCACGGCGACCGCCTTGGCCAAGCTCGGAGCCACCGCGGCAGGTTCCGCGCTGCTTCCGACCGCTGCGATCGGTGGTGCCCGTGAACTGCTTGGTTTGCCGTTGTTCGTGAGCCGTCACGTTCAGGCCGGGACCGCTTGGATGGTCGACGCGAGCCGCATCTACAGCGTGCTTCGCGAAGATGTCGATCTGGTATTCGACGCCAGCCGCTACCTCGAATATGACACGATCGCAATCCGGGCTATCGCGCGTGTTGGCTTCGGGTTCGTTCACCCTGAATCGGTCGTGAAGATCCGCACGATCTAAGAACGTGGCGCGTTTCACGTGAAACGCCTCAACGATTCCTCAACGGCGCGGAATTCGTTTCACGTGAAACGCGTCCACTAAAACGCGGGTCAGGTGACTGGCTGGTGGCACCTGACCCGCGTACCCCCACCGATACATGCAGCAAGAAAGGTCATCATGAGCAGCCGTCCCTTCGCCCATCCACTTCGATATTTCCTCAATTCCCGCGTCAGTAGCGCCCTGGACCAGATCCTGACAGCCAGCGAGGATGCATTATCCGAGCCGGCTAAACTCGTTGATGCGCTCATGGGTCCGAAACCTGCAATACCGACCCTTGGCGTTCCCGTCAATGCGGGCAAGATCTACTCCTACCGTTCGGGCAGCAATCGCCTGCAATGGGCTGTGCAATGGCCAATCCACGGCGATTCCAAACTGCTGAAATACCAACCCACTCAACGGCCGCTATCGGCGCCACGCGCGCATGTCGTCTACGATGCGTCCGCATTAATCGCAACGGGCTACGAACCGCTCGCAACCATCATTGACGACACCGAGAAATGGTGTAACGCACACCTCGATGGGCTCCATGCTGAAGTCGATGAGCTATGGAGTGAGGCACGTAGCTATCTGATCGGCGCCGCCGTCGAACGGCGCCGTGCTCTCAATGGCCTTGGTCAGGAAGTTCGCGCCTGACCATCCGCGCGCTGAGTGTCCACCGGTCGGCAGGCCTTCTTTCAACCTTCCTTGACCTGCCCGCTGGTGGTCACCACTCAGCGCGTCCGGCACCCACGCCACGCCGCGCCCTCGATCCTTGGGGACGATCGAGCTGGCCGCGTGGCGTGGGCGCCGCCCCCTCTGTCGTCGGCTGCTCGGGTCGGCTGCTCGCTGCTCGGTCGGCTCGGCTTGGGCTGGCTCGGCTTGGGCTGCCTGCTCGGTCGGTCGGCTGCTGGCCGCTCGGTCGGCTGCTCGCTGGCTCGGGTGGCTCGGTCGGTCGGTCGGTCGGGCTGCTCGGTCGGGCTGCTCGGTCGGCCGCTGGCTGGCTCGGCTTGGGCTGGCTGCTCGGTCGGCTGGCTCGGTCGGCTCGGCTCAGCCCTGGCCTCACCGTGCGTTACACCTAGTCACAGCCGCGTTGACAAACCGCGCCGTCGTGTGCATACCCCCCGGGGGAACCCGTATAGCCCGAATCCTCCCCACCCGCCAACGTACTCCCGCTCGCGATGCGTACGAGTGTGGGCAACCTAGCAGTACATAGGAGACGCCATGTATATCCCCCGAGGGGACCGCGACCCCCGCCCGTGCGAAGGCTGCACTGCCACCATCACCGGCCCGCCACGACAACGCTACTGCTGTGAGGCGTGCCGCATCGGTCACCGTCGCCGAGGATCACGACTCAGCCACGCCTACCGCGCCGACCGAGGGTGCGAGGGCTGCACCGCCCGGATCTCTATCGATCCCAACGGACGCGACACGCGCCGATTCTGCTGCCCCGCCTGCCGAGTCGCCTACCGCCGCCGAGGCTCTCGACTCAACCAGCGCTACCCTTCGAAGCAGGTCACCGATTGAGCGAGAAACCGCCATCATCGACGGAATAAGTATCGGATGATATCTATTACTTGACCCGTCAACATAACCGAATGATCTGCGCAGGACTTTGCGATTTTGCGGCGAATCGATGGATGCGGGAACGGGCGGCACGTTTCAGAACCTATTGTCAAGGACCTACGGAACTCATAATCGAATGGTTGTCACGAATAGCTATCGCATAATCATGCGGTGCGACCCATATTTATGCCATCGTTGCGCGTGACCCAATCCGACCGCACGACCTGGCTCGAAAGCCACAGGTAGGCAGGGTGCCCCCGATCCTGGCGAACAAGCCGCAAGCGGACATCCCTACGGGATGGCTGGCCTTGCTTGGTCCCTCTTCCCCGAAAGCGCCCGCCGCCTGCCGACCCCGCTCAGCGACATTCGCCCACGACCAAGGGCCCGCCGACCATCTGACGGCGAGCTTGATCATGACCTGGCCAGCAATCGCGAGTTGCGGACTCCGCACGCCGGTTCGCGCGGTTCGGGAGGTTGTGACCGGCGACTACTGAGAAGGCGCTAGAGCCGGTGAGACGCGCTCAGGGTGTGTAGGCACCCACGACGGCCCCCAGAACACGCCTAGGGGTCACCGTGAGGGTCTACGCGCTTGTTTTCTGGCGTCGTGGCACGCCCGCGCTGACGACCCCGCGGGCAGCGCCCGTGCACACCTGCCAGGCCGGCACATGAATGATCGGCTGCCCGATCTGCTGCCGGATCGCACCACAAGCGAGATCCAAGATCGTGCCTTCGGCATCGTCGGGGTCCGGTAGCTCGACCAGCGCATCAGTGACGTAGACCACGCTCACACCGACCAGCACGTTCAACCGGATCGTCTCGGCAACCAAGGTGCCGTCGTAGGCGACGATCACACCTAACCGCTGCCAGTCACGACGCAGACGGGCATCCTCAGCCCACGCTGCCAGCTGGCCCGCATTGGCGGGATCACCACCGGCCGTCGCCATCACGTCGGCAGCCTGCGCCTCGAAGTATTCGCTCGCCATGATCATCGCCGCCCATCGAGCAGGTCAGCAGCCCACGTCAGCGCCGCCGCGACCTGGCGGGCCGTGGCCGCATCCATCGGGGCGAGACGATCCGGGGTCGTGATGGACACCTCGCTGAACTGCCCGGTCGTCGGGTCTTCGACCGCGTCCAGGTCGACGGTGGCCGACCCGACCGTGACGTAATGCGCGTGCTGAACATACTCGTCTTGCAGCTCCTCACTGTCGGGAATCGCATTGATGTGCTTGGAGCACCACGACGGGCACGACGGCCCGCGCCGATCGACGTACAGGTCCGAGTAGCTCCACACCCAGCCGCCGGCGAACCAGTGCGCCATCACATACTGGACAACCTCGGCACCGTGATGTTCTCCAATGAGCCGGCACTGCCACGACTTCCCCGCAGTGCGGGTCTCCCAATCGGTAATGCGCGTTGCCCACGACGACACGGGGACAGGCGGCTGGTGGGTCTCGACAGCTTGAGTTGCGACGACGGAGGTGTTCATGGGGACGTCCCTTCAATTGGGAGCCGCCCGAATCATGTTGCATGAAGGTTGCATGGGCAAAAGTTCGGGCCGCTCGATCTAGGTGTATTCCCTAGCCAAACGGCCCTAAGTGTTGGTGGGCGATACTGGGTTTGAACCAGTGACCTCTTCCGTGTCAAGGAAGCGCGCTACCACTGCGCCAACCGCCCATATGGAGTTGTCCTACTCGAGGTGGGTACCGGATTTGAACCGGTGTACACGGATTTGCAGTCC
>NZ_JAYFPT010000064.1:0-1987 GCF_034927565.1 Propionicimonas sp. | reverse complement strand
CGGGCTCCGCCGAGGGCGGTACCGGCGGGAAGGACGAGGGCTCGCCGCTGGCCGCTGGCATAGCTGCCGCGGACGGCGTGGCCGCCGGGTACGTCAGCGGCTCCAGCCACAGCAGATAGCCATCGGCGGTGGGTGCCTGGTAGCTGCCGCCACCCCAGGCCAGCACGCCGTCCGGGCCGCCGAGCATGGTGACACCGGCCTCCTGCCGGGCAGGCAGCTCCGGAACCGTCGTCCACGCCAGCAGCGCAGGATCCAGCAGCTGACCGTCGACCTCGACCCGCTCACCAGCCACCAGCGAGGAGCCGGCCAGCCCGCCGGGACTCGGCGGGGTCGGCAGCGCTGACCATGCCCCGGTGTCCGGATCGAAGATGCCGCCATAGTCATAGGACTTTCCCCAGTTGTTGACCTCACCGCCGTCGGCCGAGCCGAGGCTCGGCCAGACCACCCGTCCGTTCGCAGAGCGCGCCGCCGATCCCAGGAGTTTGGTCGTACCGAGATCGCGCCAGGTCGTGAGGCTGGTGTCCAGTTCGGCCAGCCGCATCAGCGACGGCTCCTCGGAGCCCGGGTTGTCCACCAGGTCGTGCGCCGACAACAGCAGCCGGTCACCGGTCCACACCGCGCTGCGGTCGAAGCTCGGACCGAGGGGGTCATCGGGCAGGGCAGCGAATGCGCCAGTGGCTGGGTCGAAGACCTCATCGGTAGCGGCTCCGAACTCGTCGGTGGACGCCAGCAGCACCAGGCTGCTGTCCGTGGCCACCAGTTGGTCGCCGGCCTTGTCCGGAACGGGGTAGCCCGTCCAGGCGTTCTCTTCGGTGTCGTAGCGCAACAGCTCGCGCGACCCCTTCGCGGAGCCGTCAGCCAGCAGGTACACCGACGACCCGAGTGTCACCGGGGAGTCGGCGCCAGCGCCCTCGACCGGCAGCGGGGCGATGCTCGTCCAACTGTTGGCGGCCGGGTCGTACAGCGCGCCGTCGGTCAGCCAGGCGTGGATCTTGCAGGCAGCGTTCGCCGGGCACATGAAGTCGGAGTACCCGCCCAGCACCAGATAGCGTCCCGCCACCCACGTCCCGTGTGCCTCCCACCGGGGAGACAGTGGGCTGGCGGCGATCTTCGTCCACTGCCCGTACTGCCGCGCTACGGTGCTCGGGGCGTCGGTGACGGCCGGCACCGCCGTGATCGGTGAGTTGCCCAGCTGCGACGCGATCAGCGTGCCGGCCACCGCCACTGCCGCCACGGCGGCGGCGACCCTCAGCCAGCGTCCGGTCTGGGGCGGACGGACGGCCCGGCGGGCCAGTTCCGCGGCGTCCAGTGGACGGAAGGCCGGTCGCTCGGCCTGGGCCCGCAGCCCGGTACGCAGCGCCTGCACGGCCCGCAGGTTGTCGGCGAACTCGGAGTCAGTCATCGGAATCCTCCAGGGGAAAGCGGGCGCGCAGGGCAGTCAGCGCGCGATGCACCAGGACGCGGGCGGCACCGGCCGAACAGCCGCAGATCTCGCCGATCTCGGCGTAGCTGCGGTCCTCGTAGAACCGCAGCACCACCGCAGCCCGCTGCCGCAACGGCAGGTCGGTCACCAGCCGGACGGCGAGCTGGGCGTCCAGCAGGGCAGGGGAGTTGTCAGGGCCAGCGACCTCCAACCAGGACGGATCCCAGGCGGATTCGCGTCCGTCCCGGCGGCGGCGCGAGACGTGGGCATTGACGATCGATCGCCGGACATAGGCCTCCGGATCGCCCTTGCGCACCACCTGCGTCCAGCGTGGGTAGGCGCCCACCAGGGCATCCTGGACGGCGTCGCGGGCGTCCTCGACGTTGCCGGTCACCAGGTAGGCGAACCGTTGCAGCCCGACCGACCGGCTGGCGACGAACTCGCCGAAGGAGACCGCCGGACCAGCAACAGCCCCCGTCGCCATGAGCCTCCCGTCGATCGTCACGCTCCTAACACGCACGAACTCCCGAAAGCGTTACACCCGTCGCACCTGACACGCTCTGA
>NZ_JAYFPT010000055.1:0-46403 GCF_034927565.1 Propionicimonas sp. | reverse complement strand
AGAACTGGCCGCGGACGATGGTGGTCTGGCGCTCCAATCTGTTCGGCTCCTCGGCCAAGGGCAATGAGTACTTCCTCAAGCACCTGCTCGGCACCGGCTCGAACCTGATGCCCAACGAGCACGGCGCGCAAGCCAAACCGACGGTGGTGAAGTTCCGCGACGAGGCACCGGAGGGCAAGCTCGATCTACTGATCAGCGCCGACTTCCGGATGACCTCCACCACGCTGCTCTCCGACATCGTCTTCCCGGCGGCCACCTGGTACGAGAAGTACGACATCTCCTCCACCGACATGCACCCCTATGTGCACGCCTTCACCCCGGCGATCGATCCGCCCTGGGAGGCCAAGAGCGACTACGAGTTCTTCACCCTGCTGGCGAACGCGATCTCGAAGCTGGCCAAGGGGCGGCTCGACACCCGCAGCGACCTGGTCGCCGTCCCGATGCAGCACGACACCCCGGGCCAGATCAGCCAGCCCGGCGGCCACGTCCCGGACTGGCGCGGCACCGACCTGCCGGCGGTTCCCGGCAAGAACCTGCCGGCGCTGATGGTGGTGGAGCGCGACTACACCGCGATCGCCGACAAGCTCGCCACCGTCGGCCCGCTGGCCGACCGGCTCGGTTTCACGGTGAAGAACATCACCTACGACGTCAAGCACGCGGTGGAGCGGCTGGGCAAGCTGCACGGCGTGATGCCCAGCGGTGCCGGGCAGGGCCGTCCGGCGATCGACACCGACGCCCGGCTGGCCGAGGCGATCCTGACCTTCTCCGGCACCACCAACGGCGAACTGGCCACCTACGGCTTCGGTGACCTGGAGGCCAAGACCGGACGCAAGCTGGCCGACCTCTCCGAAGGTCAGGAGGAACGGATCATCACCTTCCGGCAGACGCAGGAGGCACCGCAGCCGGTGATCACCTCCCCGGAGTGGTCAGGCTCGGAGACCGGCGGACGTCGCTACGCCGCGTTCACCATCAACACCGAACGGCTCAAGCCCTGGCACACCCTCTCGGGACGGATGCACTTCTTCCTCGACCACGACTGGATGATCGACTCCGGCGAGCAGTTGCCCACCTTCCGTCCGCCGCTGGACATGACCCACGCCTTCGGCGAGCCGGAACTCGGCCCGACCGGCGAGAAGGCGATCACGCTGCGCTACCTCACCGTGCACAACAAGTGGTCGATCCATTCCGAATACCAGGACAACCTGTTCATGCTGAGCCTGGGACGCGGCGGCCCGCAGGCCTGGCTGAGCGTCGCCGACGCCGCCTCGATCGGGGTGGCGGACAATGACTGGATCGAGCTGACCAATGCCAACGGCGTCTTCGTCGCCCGGGCGGTGGTCACCCACAAGCTGCCGGACGGCATCTGCTACGTCCAGCACGCCCAGGAGCGGACCATCGACGTCCCCAAGTCGGAGGCCACCGGCAAGCGCGGCGGCATCCACAACTCGGTGACCCGCATCCTGGTGAAACCCACCCACCTGATCGGGGCCTACGCCCACCAGTCCTACGCCTTCAACTACCTCGGCCCGACCGGCGTGCAGCGCGACATCGTCTCCACCGTCCGCCGCCGCTCCCAGGAGGTGACCTACTGATGTCGCCGACCGCCCTCCGCCCCCTTTCCCGGCCGCAAGCTGTGACTGGAGTTCCGACAACGGTCGCTCACCCACAGCTTGACGCGAAAGGGGGCCTGCCGATGAGCCCCACCCCACATCGCCTCGACTCCGCCCCCACCCCTCCCCCGCCACAAGCTGTGACTGGAGTTCCGACAACGGTCGCTCACCCACAGCTTGGCGTGGCGGGCGGCTTGCTGATGTTCCCGAGCCATCTCCCAGCTCTTTCCCGCCGCAAGCTGTGGCCAAGATTCCGACAGCGGTTGGTCAGTCACAGCTTGCCTGAGGGCGGTGGGCGGTGTGGGGACGCACCGGGCGCCCCAGACCGCTTCCGCCAACGGTCAGGCGACGTACCAGCAGTAGGTCGATGCGCCGGGGAGGTGACCTCCTGATGGCCAAGCCCAAGCGCGTGATGGCGCAGGTCGGCATGGTGATGAACCTCGACAAGTGCATCGGTTGCCACACCTGCTCGGTGACCTGCAAGCAGGCCTGGACCAACCGGGCCGGCACCGAGTACGTCTGGTTCAACAATGTCGAGACCCGGCCCGGCCTGGGTTACCCCCGCCGCTACGAGGACCAGGAGAAGTGGCGCGGCGGCTGGGTGCGCACCTCCTCCGGCGGCCTCAAGTTGCGTAGTGGCGGGCGCTTCCAGAAGCTGCTCAGCATCTTCGCCTCGCCCGTCCAGCCCGAACTTGGCGACTACTACGAGCCGTGGACCTACGACTACCAGAACCTGATCTCGGCGCCGCTGGGCGACGACTTCCCAGTGGCCCGGCCGAAGTCGCTGATCACCGGCGAGGACACCAAGATCACCTGGAGTGCGAACTGGGACGACTCGCTGGGCGGCATCCACGAGACCGGGGACACCGATCCGGTCGTGCAGAAGCTGCGCGACCAGGCCAACGAGAAGATCAAGTTCGAGTACGAGCAGAGCTTCATGTTCTTCCTCCCGCGGATCTGTGAGCACTGCCTGAACCCGTCCTGCATGGCGTCCTGCCCGTCCGGGGCGATCTACAAGCGCTCCGAGGACGGCATCGTGCTGGTCGACCAGAACCGCTGCCGCGGCTGGCGGCAGTGCATCACCGGCTGTCCCTACAAGAAGATCTACTTCAACCACCGCTCCGGCAAGGCCGAGAAGTGCACCTTCTGCTACCCGCGGCTCGAGGTCGGCCTGCCCACGGTGTGCGCCGAGACCTGCGTCGGACGGCTGCGCTACCTCGGCATCATCCTCTACGACCCGGATGCGGTCACCGCCGCCGCCTCGGTGCCCGACGACGAACTGTATGAGTCGCAGCTCGACCTGCTGCTCGACCCGCACGATCCCGAGGTGGTCGCGCTGGCCAAGGCGGGCGGCATGTCGGACGACTGGATCGCCGCCGCCCAGCGCTCGCCGATCTACGCGCTGATCAAGCACTTCAAGGTCGCCCTGCCGCTGCACCCGGAGTACCGGACCATGCCGATGGTCTGGTACATCCCGCCGCTGTCGCCGGTGGTCGATCTGCTGAAGTCCCAGGGTCACGACGCCGAGGCCGCCGGCAACCTGTTCGGCGCGATCGATGCGCTGCGGATCCCGGTGGAGTACCTGGCCGAACTGTTCACCGCCGGCGACACCGGGATCGTCACCGACGTGCTGCAGAAGCTGGCCGCGATGCGCTCCTACATGCGTGGGGTGACCCTGGACACCGGACGGGACGCGGAACTGGCCGCCGCCGTCGGGATGACCCCGGAAGCAATCGAGCAGCTGTACCGGCTGCTGGCGATCGCCAAATACGAAGATCGCTACGTCATCCCTAAGGCTCACACCGAGCAGGCCCACAACCTGGAGGAGTTGGCCTGCTCACTGGACTACGAGGACGGCCCGGGGATGTACGCCTCCGGCCCCTTCGGCGAGGCCTCCGGCCGGCCCGTCCCGGTCGCGATCGAGACCTACTCCGCGCTCAAGCAGCGCCAGCAGGCCGAGGAGGCTGCCTCGGCCGCCGCCCTGGCCAACCGCGCCGGCATGCTCAACTGGGACGCCAACGAGGACACCCCATGAACCTCTTCAGCCGCCGGCGAACGATCGGCCAGCCGGTCGGGGACTCCGAGGCCGGGATCTCCCAGCCACTGGTCTTCCAGGCGGCCGCCCTCGTGCTGACCTACCCGGAGGCGGCACTGCTCACCCAGCTCGGCATGATCGAGGGTGCGCTGGCCGGAACCGGCGCCGAGGCCAGCTTCGCGCCTGTCCTGGCCCACCTCGGCGGGATGCCGCTGTCACAGCTGCAGTCCTTCCATATCCAGGAGTTCGATCTCTCCCGGCGGCACGCCCTGCACCTGAGCTACTGGACCGACGGCGACACCCGTCGTCGCGGCGAGGTGCTGGCCGAGATCAAACAGCTCTACCGCGACTCCGGCCTGCTGGTCGACACCGGTGGGGAACTGCCGGACTTCCTGCCCATGGTGCTGGAGTTCGCGGTCGCCGACCCGCAGCGTGGACGGGCGCTGTTGCAGCGGTTCCGGGCCAGTCTGGAGCTGCTGCGGCTCGGGCTGGCCAAGGACGGCCTGCCGCACGCCGGCGTGCTGGCGGCGATCTGTGGCTGCCTGCCGGGAGAATCGCCCCGGACCCAGGCCGAGGTGCAGGCCCGCTACGGCGAGGCCCGTCCGGTGGAGTTCGTCGGCCTGGATTCCGTGGCAGGCCCCCTCCAGCGCCCGGCCGCCAGCGACCAGTCCCGCGACTCCGGTGGCCGCCCCGCGGCCGACTGCCACCCCGCGTCCCCTGCCGGCCGCCTCGCATCCCCGACCCGTCCTCCCCGCGAAGGCGAGGATCTCGTCACGTCGTCCCGCGGAGGGAACTGAGATGAACGCGCTCGACATCGTGTTGTGGGGTGTGGTGCCCTATCTGGTGGCGCTCACCCTGATCGCCGGGCTGGTCTGGCGCTACCGCTACGACCAGTTCGGCTGGACCACCCGCTCCTCCCAGCTGTACGAGTCGAAACTGCTGCGGATCGCCTCCCCGCTGTTTCACTTCGGGCTGCTGATGGTGCTGGGCGGCCACCTGCTCGGCCTGCTCGTCCCGAAGGCGTGGACCGATCTGGTGATCAGCCAGGAGACCTATCACCTGATCGCGCTCAGCGCCGGCACCCTGGCCGGGGTGGCGACCCTGGTCGGGATCGCGCTGCTGATCTACCGCCGCCGCACCACCGGACCGGTCTTCCTGGCCACCACCCGCAACGACAAGCTGATGTACGTCATCCTGGCCGCGGCGATCGTGTTCGGCCTGATCGCCACCCTGACCGGCGATCACACCCCCACCGGTGAGCACCACAACTACCGCGAGACGGTGTCGATCTGGTTCCGCTCGCTGCTGGTCTTCCAGCCGGACATCCAGGCGATGGCCGCAGCCACCTGGCAGTTCAAGGTGCACATCCTGATCGGCCTGACGCTGTTCGCCCTGGTGCCGTTCAGCCGACTGGTGCACGCCTTCACCGTGCCGCTGCACTACCTGTTCCGTCCCTACGTGGTCTACCGCAGCCGGGACGCCGTGCCGCCGGCCGCCTCCCACACCCGCGTCCGCGGCTGGGACCCGGTCGGTACCCGTGACCGAGACCGAGGAGACCGATGACCGACACCGCCACCCCAGCCCTGCGCGGCCAACTGGGCCAGGTCATCCTGGCCACCCTGGCCTCCACCACCGGCTTCTGGGCCTGGATGTCCATCGCGCCGCTGCAGAAGACCTACGCCACCGAGATGGGCCTCAGCGAGGGCCAGATCTCGCTGATGCTCGCCACCCCGGTCCTGGTCGGAGCGCTCGGCCGGGTGCTGGTCGGCGCGCTCACCGACCGGCTCGGCGGCCGGAGGATGTTCACCCTGGTGCTGCTCGGGGCGATGCCGGCAGTACTCCTGGTGGCCCTGGCCGGCAGCCTGAAACTGTTCTGGCTGCTGATCATCGCCGGTTTCTACCTGGGGGTGGCCGGCACCATCTTCGCCGTCGGGATCCCGTTCTCCAGCGCCTGGTACAAGCCCGAACAGCGCGGCTTCGCCAATGGCATCTTCGGCATGGGCATGATCGGCACCGCCGTGTCGGCCTTCCTCACCCCGCGGCTGGCCCAGAACATCGGCTACCTGAACACCCACCTGGTGATTGCCGGTGTGATGGTGGTGATGGCGGCGGTGGTCTGGTTCCTCATGAAGGAATCCCCGGCCTGGCAGCCGAACCCGCAGCCGGTGATGGGACGGGTGAAGGACGCCCTGAGGCTGCCGATCACCTGGCAGATGTCCTTCCTGTACGCGGTGGTGTTCGGCGGCTTCGTGGCGTTCTCGACCTTCCTGCCGAAGTACCTGACCACGATCTACCCCCAGGAGGTGGATCAGATCGGTGCCGGCACCCGGATGGCCAGCTTCGTGGTCGCGGCGGTGATTGCGCGTCCGATCGGCGGGGTGCTGGCCGACAAGCTGGGCGCCAAGCTGATCGCGGCGATCTCGCTGGCGGCGATCGCCGTCCTGGCCTGGGTGGTCAGCCTGGAACCGCCCGAAGGCATCGTCACCGGAGCGGCCTTCCTGGGCATGGCCGCAGCCCTCGGCGCCGGCCAGGGTGCGGTGTTCGGCTGGGTGCCGCGGCTCGCGCCGCCGGACAAGGTCGGCTCGGTGAGCGGCGTGGTCGCTGCCGCCGGCGGGCTGGGCGGCTACTTCCCGCCGCTGGTGATGGGCGCCACCTACAGCGCCGCCACCAACTCCTACGCCCTGGGGCTGTGGCTGCTGGTGGCGACCGCCGCGCTGGCGTTCGTCCTGGCGCTGCTGCTGCGAGGACGGCAGCGCACCCCGGCAGCTCCCGCACCTGTTGCCCAGACGTTGCCATGAGAGCCCGGGTGATCACGGTCTCCGACGAGATTGCCGCCGGGACAGACACCGACCGGGGCGGTCCGGTGGCTGTCAGCCTGCTCCACGACCTCGGCTGCGAGGTGAGCTCTGCGGTGGTGCCGGACGACGCGGCAGCGCTCGAGGCCGCCATCCGCGACGCAATCACCGACGGCGCCCGGGTGGTGCTGGCCTGCGGCGGCACCGGGATCGGCCCGCACGACCTCACCCCACAGACCATCCGCGGACTGCTCGCCTTCGAGATCCCCGGCATCGCTGAGGAGATCCGGCGCCGCGGCCTGGAACACACCGCGGCGGCACTGGTCTCCCGCGAGGTGGCCGGGGTAGTGACCGGTGACCATCCGCCTGCGCTGGTGCTGGCCGTCCCGGGCTCCCGCGGCGGCATCCGCGACGCCCTGGGTGTGATCGGAGACCAGCTGAGCTACATCGTCGGGCAGCTGGACGGCGCTGGGCACGCCTGACCGCACTCCCGGGAGAACAAGCAGCTCCGGTGTTTCCCCAGGCTGCCGGAGTTCGCCTGGACGCCGACAAGCTGTGACCCGGGAACGGTTGCGCTGCCAGCTGAGCCACCTCGTCGGGCCGATCGCCCACCCAGCTACACAGGTATACACGTGCTAATCCCTGTCTGTCACGGCTTGAACGACGGCTCCAGATCCTGCTGGATGATGAGCGCTATCGCCTGCTGGAGAGCGAGGCTGAGCGGACGAACGAGTCGATTGGCGAGATCGTCCGCCAGGCCATCGACCTGAGGTTCGCGGATGAATGGACGATTCGAATCAGCGCTGCCGAGCGGCTGCTCGCCCTGCCCGTGACCCCCGACGGCCCTGAGCCGTCCTGGGCATCGGTGAAGGCCGAGCCGGAAGCTGAACTGGAGCGCCAGGCGTGACGCCACCTCGCCGGATCTTCATCGACACCCCGGTGGTGCTGTACGCGCTGGGTGCCCCCCATCCGGACCGGGAAGCCTGCCGTGGCGTGCTCGCGGCAGCAGCGGCAGGCACGCTCGAGTTGCATGCCAGCACCCAGCTGGTCCAGGAGGTGACCTTCCACCGGCTACGTCGTGGCCCGGCACACGCCGCTGTTGCAGCCGGGCGCTTGTTGCTCGACGCCTGCGTGCTGTACCCGGTGGACAGCGCAGTTCTCGCCGGCCCCCTCGACCTGGTCGAAGCCGGGCCGTTGCGTGGGCGAGACGCGCTGCACGCCGCCACTGCGCTGGAGCACGGCTTTGCCGAACTCGTGACCACCGACCCCGACTTCGGCGGCACACCGGGGCTGACAACGGTTACGCCACAGCACGTACTGGCCGGATGATCCCCGGGTTCTCACCGGTCTTCGACCGCCTTCCGACGTTGGCCTCCGACAGCCCGAGGGTGGCGCCGGCTCGTGTTCGCGACGACTCCGCCAACCCTCAGGCTGATCGGCTCAGTGCTGCTGCAGACGGGTGATCTTCACGTGCCAGGCCTCCGGGCCCTCGACCAGGTACTCCACGTCGATCGGGGCGCGCTCGGCCAGCTGGGCGAGCAACGGCAGCGGACGGTGCGGCGCGATGATCACCAGCGACCAGCCCTCAGGAATGGCGTCGAACGCGCCGAAGACCGCGGCGTGCCGAATGGCGTGCGGGATCGGACGGACGT
This sequence comes from Propionicimonas sp., assembly GCF_034927565.1. GTDB lineage: Bacteria > Actinomycetota > Actinomycetes > Propionibacteriales > Propionibacteriaceae > Propionicimonas. Next base: position 38,311 of record NZ_JAYFPT010000055.1, on the reverse strand, counting down.
CCAGCACCGGGGTGTCGTCGTCGTGGCCGCCACAGGCGCAGCCGCCGGAGGACGGGGTGGTGACCTCGGTCACCTTCAGGGTCTCGCTCATGGTCGGTTTCCTTTCGTGGTTCGCTCCCGGGGTTCCGGCAGCGGGGTTGGTGGACAGGCTCAGTCGGTGACCTCGACGATGCCGTGGGCGCCGCGCTCGGCGTCCACCATCAGGTGGGAGACCATCGAGTAGTGGCCGGCTTCGGGAAAGACCGCCTCGACGAAGCCGCCCTGGGCAGGCTGCAGGCCGAGTACCTGGGAGCCGCCGGCGACCGTCCCGAAGGCGTCGCGGCCGTTCTTCAGCAGGTAGCCGCCCTCGTGGTAGACGGTGTCGAACTGGGTGCCGACGATGTGGAAGCTGCTGGGCCGGTTGGGGCCCGCGTCCAGCACCCAGAACCGCACCCGCTCGCCCACCTTCGCGGCCAGCGGGTGGGAGTCGTAGCCGTTCGCGATGCCGTTGAAGGCCAGGTAGTCGGGTTGTTCGGCATTCACCTTGTCGGCATCCACCTCGGTTGCCTCGGCGGGGGTTGCGGCCGCGGTCTGCAGGTAGATCTCGGACTGCACCAGGACGTAGGAGCGGTCGACGGCGGGCAACCCGTCCGGCTCGATCACCACGGCGCCGGTCATGCCGGCGGCGATGTGCGCGCTCATCGGCATGGTCGAGCAGTGGTACATCCAGATCCCGGCCATGGTGGCGGTGAACCGGTAGACGAGGCTCTCGCCCGGCTCGATGGTGCGCATCGGCTGGTCCGGGGCCAGGGAGCCGGCGTGGAAGTCGATCGAGTGACCGATCGACCCGTCGTTGACCAGCGTGATCTCGAAGACGTCCCCGACCCGGCCGTGCAGGGTGGGCCCGGGAGCCCGTCCGTTGAACGTCCAGCGCTTCTGCCACACCCCCGGTGCGACCTCCAGCGGCACCTCCTGCACGGTGAAGGTGAGCTTGTGGACGCGTTCGCCGGTCAGTGGCGGCAGCACCGGGTCGATCACCGACGACAGCGGCGCGGGTTCGGCGGCCGGGGTCGTGGCCGGGTGCTCGTGCTGGTGTCCGGTGCCTGCGGTCGCGGTCGGCGCCGGGACGGCGTCGTCCACGATCACGTCGAAGACCATGCCCATCTGCCGGTGGCCAACCACCGAGCAGTAGCCCTGGATGGACTCGCCGATGACGCCGGCGTCGAGTTCGGCGCTGGCCCCGGGGGCGAGCCTGCCGGTACGGGCCTGGCCGATCACCAGGTCATGGGTGGTGGTGTCGGAGTTCACCAGGTCGACGACCAACCGATCGCCGGCTGCGACATGGACCTGCGAGGGGACGTAGGTCATTCCGACGATGCTCACCTCGACCCGCACCACGGTGCCGGTGGCAGTCACGGTAGCGGTGCTGGCGGACGGAGCCCCGAGCCCGGCAGCGGCCGGGTCGACCCCGACCCCGACGACCACCGCGGTGGCCAGCGCGGTCAGCCCGGCGATCACCTGTCCGGCGGAGAAGACCGACGCCGGCTCGACGGCGGCCCGCCCCGGCGCAGCGGCGGAGGCAGTTGACGAGGAGATCGATCCGGCTGCCGCAGCCGTCGCGGTCCGGTCCGGCACCGGGGCGGAAGCGCGCGCCCCGCCCGCCGACCGTCCGGTCTTCACCCGGTGACCGGCCACCAGTCCGCCGATCATCAGCGGCAGGAAGGCCAACCCACCCAGCAGCGCCAGGGACGAGCCCACGACCTTCACCCAGCTGGGTGAAGGCAGCAGCCACAGCGCCAGACCGCCGTTGATCGCGATCAACCGGAACCCGCCCGCCCGGTTCAGCCAGACCTGTGCGGCGCGAGTGGCGTCCGGCCCACCGCCGCTGACCGAGGGGATCAGGTAGGACAGGGCGCCGGTGACGACCTGCACCCCGAAGCCGGCGGCCAGGGCTGCGGCCGGGCCGAGGAAGGCCTCCCGGACGGCCTCCCAGTTCGGCGCGGTCACCAGCAGCCAGCCGGCCCAGGCCAGCCCGATCGCCAGCCAGAGCAGCGCCGCGCCGATCGAGCCGGGCGCGAACTCCCGCACCGGACGGGAGCGCAGTGGCTGCCACAGCCCCCGTCCCCACAGTCCCAGGGCGGCGAGGTAGCCGACCAGGCCGAGGGCGGCCAGCCAGCTCACCCCGACCAGAGCTCCGGTGACCGCCAGCGCCACCGAGCCGCCGAAGACCGGCAGGGCGCGGCGCGTCCACAGCTCGGCGCGGGCGTCCATCCGAGCACGCAGGACGGTGGGCCACAGCGTGAGCAGGGTGCCGGCGACGGTCAACCCCACCCAGCCCAGCAGGTTGGCCAGGGCGTGGGCGATCAGCAGCCGGCCGTGCCAGGAGTCGTCCCAGCCCCAGGCCAGGATGGCGCCGATCGTGATGCCGATCAGCAGGAAGGCCGCTGCCAGCTGGTAGTAGCGGACGGTCACCCGGAACCGGGCGGGCAGCGCCCGGCGCAGCATCCGGCGCAGCACCAGCGCGTGCCAGACCACCGCCGTCCCGACCACCGCTGCCCCGGCGACCGTGAGCGGCCACAGCGTGGTTGGTACCCCCACCAGGACCATCGCCGTGCCAGCCGCCAGCAGCGCCAGCCGGATGGTCTGGTGACGTCGGCCGGCATCGGTGGCGGGAGCGCGCAGCACGGTCTGGGCGAAGTGATGGCTCCAGACCAGGATCGCGTGGCTGACCGCACCGAGCAGCACCAGGTGCAGCATCAGCCAGGAGCTGTCGGCGATCCAGCGGTGGGTGAGCGCCACCGCGGCGGCGGCGACCAGCCACAACACCAGCGGCAGGTCACGCCAGGGGGAGAACCCGCGCGCCAACTGCTTGCTCATCGGTCCGCCTTTCTCGTCCGGGCAGTCTCCACGACACCGTTCCCGCCGGGCGAGCCCGCGCGGAGCCGACCGTCCAGTCCCCCGGCCGATCCCGGTGCCTTCGCTGCGCCAGCCGAGCCCATCGCAACCCCACCGTCCGCTGAGCCAGCCGAGCCCGCCGCCTTCGCTGCGCCGGCCGAGTCCGCCGCACCCCGCATCCCCGGCCCAGCGGCCGAGCCCGGTGCCCTCGCTGCACCAGCCGAGCCCGCCGCGCCCCGACCACGCGGCGACGCCCCGCCCGGCTCCCCGCGGACGACCAGCGTCACCGCGGTCAGCAGGAAGACCAGCATGGCCACCACCGTCACCACGCCACCGACCCGCCAGACCTGCTCCGCGCCCACGAAGGCCGCGGTGAACCGCACCAGCAGCCCGCCGTGCAGCAGGACCAGCGGCAGGTAGAGCACTGGACGGTAGGGCAGCGGCCGTCCCAGGACGGCGGGCAGGATCACCGGCGCGTGGGCCATCACCATCGACACCGCGAACCCGAGGAAGACCCCGTGCACGACGATGTCGTAGCCGGCCTGGTCGGCCACCAGCCCACGGACGGCCAGCACCCCGCCGGCCAGCGCGAGGTTCAGATAGCCAGCCAGCAGAGCGACGGCGATGTAGCGGCGCTGACCTCGCAGCCGCAACTGGTGGCGCGCGGCGTCCCGGAGTACCAGCCAGCCCGCACAGCCCACCAGCACGACCCCGACCAGTCGCTGCCCGACCGCCGGGAAGGCCAGTCCCGCGGCAATCGCCAGCGTGAGGGCGGCCGACAGCCCCAGCAGGGTGCGCTCGGCGCGCGGCCCCATCCACAGCTGGGCCAGTTCAGCCCGCTCGGAGGCGATGGTGAGCACGATGAAGCCGGCCAGCCAACTCACGGCGGCCGGGATGTCGACCAGGACGACCACGACCGCCCCGCCGAGCGCCAGCACCGCCGACAGCACCTGCACCGCCACCAGTGGGCGGGGTGCCCGCTGCCACAGTGCCAGGTAGACCACGACGAACAGCACAGCGCCCTCCACCTGCAGCAGGTTGCCCAGCAGGCGGGGCGCGGGAGTGAGCAGGACGAGGCCGCCGAGGCCCAGCAGGACGGGTGCCAGATAGGCCCAGTTCCGGTGGAGGGCCTGCGCGCGTTCGAGCGCGATCAGCGTCCCCAGGAAGCCCAGGGCCATCACCAGCCCGTGGACGTCGCCGACCCGGGCCGAGTCGACCGGAGCCCACAGGTCTAGTCGCAGCAGGGCGGCATCCAGGCCCGCAATCAGGCAGCCGCCGCCGAGGGCGAGCACCGCCAGCCGTCCGCGCGCACCCCGAGGCCGGGGGCGGCTCGCGGGCAAGGGTTGCGTCACGGCCTGCACCCGATCCCTTCTCGCCCTGGATCCACCGTCCCGGCGGCCGGGCAGGCTTCCGGGGGAGTCAGCCTGCCGCTGGGGCTCCGTTCGCCGGGGGGATGGCGGTGGAGTGGCCGCGGGACGGTGGGTCCGCTTTTAATACATGTCAGCATAGAGAAAATACACTACGCTTGCCTGGTGCGCACCTCGCTTCCTCTCGGACCGCGGCCGGCCAGGACGGATCGTCCCGGAACCGCTGCGTTGCGCGTCCTGCAGGCACTCGCCGACTCCGCCGGACCGGCCACCATCGCCGAGCTGACCGCCGTCCTCGGCGGCCACCCGAACAGCATCCGGGTCCAGCTCGACCATCTGGTCGAGGCCGGATTCGTCGAGGTGTCGCTGTTGCCACCGCAGGGACGCGGCCGGCCGTCCCAGACCTTCCGGGTGACCGTGGACGGACGGCAGGTGGCCGGCCAGAGCGACGACCTGAACGATCACCACGCCCTGCTCGAAGCGGTCACCGATCACCTGGCCGGAACCGACGATCCGAAGGGCGCGGCGCTGTCGGTCGGCCGGTCCTGGGGACGCCGACTCGCCGAGCGCGAGGGAGAGCTGCCCGACCTCGCCGGCCTGCTGGCCCGGCAGGGCTTCACACCCCAGCCGTCCGGCGACGGCCTGCGGCTGCTGACCTGTCCGCTGCTCGATCTGGTCCACCGCCATCCCGAGCTGGTCTGCCTGATCCACCAGGGCTTGATCGACACGCTGTCCCCCCGCCCGGCAGTGCTGCACCCGTTCTCCGCCCCCGGCGCCTGCACCCTGACCCTGTCCGGGGCCCCAGCGGCCTGACGCTCCCCAGGACTCAGGCACCCGGACCCTGTCCGGGGCCCCGGCGGCCTGACCACCCGGCCGCAGTTCGCCGCAGAGGACGCTCCCCGTTCTCAAGCTGTGACGAACCTTCCGTCAGCGGATCTTCAGCCACACCATGACTCACGGCACCACCCGGCCCACCAGACACACCCTCAAGCTGTGACGAACCTCCCGTCAGCGGACCCTCAGCCACACCATGAACGGAGGCACCAGCCGGCCCACCTCGCGCCCTCCCTGTTCCCGCGCCCGAGCAGGCCATACCGGCCTCGGTTGTTGCCGCCCTGCCCGCGGCGACGATCGGCCTGGCCGCCTTCTGGCTCAGTCGCTCCGGCGCTCGCTCCCTGATCAGGTAGCTGTCCAGCCTTGCCAGAGTCACAATAGGAACGCACCGATCAGGAGGAGCAATGGCAACTGTCGCGAAGAACATGGTCGACACCCTTGTCGCGAGCGGGGTGAAGCGGGTCTACGGAATCCCCGGCGACTCACTCAACGGGTTCACCGATGCGCTGCGAAACTCGGGCATCGCCTGGGTGCACATGCGGCACGAGGAGGCGGCCGCCTTCGCGGCCAGCGCCGAGGCCGCGCTGACCGGCGAGCTTGCCGTCTGCGTCGGCAGTTGTGGGCCGGGCAACCTGCACCTGATCAACGGCCTGTTCGACGCCCAGCGTTCCAGGGTCCCGGTACTGGCGATCGCCGCGCACATTCCCACCTCGGAGATCGGGAGCGGCTACTTCCAGGAGACCCATCCGCAGGAGCTGTTCCGGGAGTGCTCGGTGTACACCGAGTACGCCGCCTCCCCGCTCCAGATGCCGCGCATCCTGCGCACCGCCATGCAGGCGGCGCTGGAGCGAAAGGGCGTGGCAGTCGTTGTCATCCCGGGTGATGTCGCGCTGGCCGACGCGGCCGACGAGACGGTGACCGCCGTCCGCGCGGCCACGCCCCGGGTGCTGCCGGGCGCCGACGAATTGGCGAAGGCGGCCGACCTGCTCGGCCGGGCCTCCAAGGTGACGATCCTGGCCGGTGCAGGCTGCGAGGGCGCCCACGACCAGGTGGTCGCCCTGGCCGACAGGCTCGCGGCGCCGATCGTGCACACCCTGCGCGGCAAGCAGTTCATCGAGCCCGACAATCCCTTCGACGTCGGGATGACCGGCCTGCTCGGGTTCGCGTCGGGCTACCGGGCGCTGGAGGCCTGCGACACCCTGCTGATGCTGGGGACGGACTTCCCCTACCGTCCCTTCCTGCCCGAACAGGCCACCATCATCCAGCTCGACCTGCGCGGCGAGCACCTCGGCCGCCGGATCCCACTCGACCTCGGCCTGGTCGGTGATGTCGGGGACACCCTCGACGCCCTGCTTCCGCTGCTGGACCGCAAGCCCGACCGGTCACACCTGGAGGACTGCCTCGCCCACTACGCAACCACTCGCACCAAGCTGGACGACCTGGCCACCCCGCGGAAGGGCACCGCAGCGCTGCACCCGCAGTACGTCGGCCGGCTGATCGACGAACTCGCCACCGACGATGCGGTGTTCATCCCGGACGTGGGCTCCCCGGTGATCTGGGCCGCGCGTTACCTGAAGATGAACGGACGCCGCAAGCTGATCGGCTCCTTCGTCCACGGTTCCATGGCCAACGCTCTGCCGCAGGCAGTCGGAGTGGCGTCCGCCTTCCCGGGACGCCAGGTGGTCGCGCTGTCCGGGGACGGCGGGGTGGAGATGCTGCTGGGCGAACTGCTGACGCTCACCCAGAACCACCTGCCGGTCAAGGTGATCGTCTTCAACAACTCCTCGCTGAACTTCGTGGAACTGGAGATGAAGGCTGCCGGCTTCGTCACCAGCGCCACCGATCTGCACAATCCAAGCCTGGCCGGCATCGCCCGGGCCGCCGGACTGAAGGCATTCCGGGTGGAGAAGTCAGCCGAGTTGGAAGCCGCTCTGACCGAGGCCTTCGCCTACGACGGGCCGGCGCTGGTGGACGTGGTGACCGAGCGGCAGGAGTTGACCATCCCGCCCTCGGTCACGCTCGACCAGGCGAAGGGCTTCGCCCTCTATGCGATGCGGACCCTGCTGTCGGGTCGCGGTGACGAACTGCTCGACCTCACCCGGGCGAATCTGCGCCAGGTGTTCTGACCCTGCCCACCCGCCGGGTCGGGCAGAACGCGACGGACGCGGGTCGATCCGCGTCGTACCGACGCGTCCTGCCGCCGGTCGGCGAGCGTGTTCCCGGCCCACAGGACCGTCTAGGGTTGGACACGATCCGTCCCGAAACCGAGGTGATCATGCCCGCAGCCCCCCGCGCCAGGCGTCCGCGTTCCGACCAGGTGGCGCGTGTCATCCAGGTGCTGCTGTTCCTCATCCTGGCGGCCTCGGTGGTCTACACCGCCCTGCACCTGGCCTGGGCACCGGAGACCTCCACCGATCCGGCGATCCGGGTACGGGCTGACTATGTCCTGATGCTGCTGCAGTGCGGTGGCGGCCTGCTCGTGATGTTCCTGCCGACGATCGTGCACCGCCAACTGGGGATCACCGTCCCCAGCGGCATGCAGATCGCCTTCTTCGTCTTCCTGTACGCGGCGATCTACCTCGGTGAGGTGCGCAGCTTCTACTACCTGTTCCCGTTCTGGGATTCGATCCTGCACTTCCTCAGCGGCATCATGCTGGGCACGCTGGGCTTCTACCTGGTCCAACTGCTCAACGACGCCGAACCCCGCAAGGTCAACCTGAGCGCGGCCTTCGTGGCCTTCTTCGCCTTCTGCTTCGGCGCCACCTGCGGGGTGGTCTGGGAGATCTACGAATTCAGCATCGACGGCCTGTTCGGCACCAACATGCAGAAGGTGATCACCGACACCGGCGAGGTACTGGTCGGACGCGCGGCACTGCTCGACACCATGACCGACCTGATCCTCGACACCACCGCCGCCGCGCTGGTCGCCCTGATCGGCTACATCAACCTCCGCCGCGCCGAACTCGCCGGACGCACGCCGCTGGGCGAGTTGGTCAGCCTGCGTCCCGCGACCAGCCAGCCGGACGCCACCGACTGACCGGGTTCCGACTGACGGACGCCGCCAGCCTCGACCTGGCGGCCCATCACCGGTCAGGCGCGCCCTACCGGATCCCCCGGAACCCGAACCGGAAGACCAGTTCCTCGCCGGCGGGCAGCAGATACTCCGGATGGGTGCGGGCACCCCAGGACTGGTCGCCGCCAACCCCCCGCCGCATCAGCGCCGGGCGCAGGACAGTGCGCTGAATCGGGGGCAGGTCGACCGGGTGCAGGGCGTTCTCCACCTCGAACGGCGTCCACGGCAGGGCTGAGAACTCCATCGGGTCCGGGCTGTCGAACCGCAGCCCGGCACCGGAGTCGTCGGTGACGCTCGCCCAGCGCACACCGGTGTGGTTGCCGGCCTCCTGGGGACGGACGTACGGCGTCAGCTGACTCCAGACGTCACCCTCGTACACTCCCAGCCGGGCACCTCCGCGCCGGTCCAGGTAGCACTCCTCGGGCCCCTCGCCGTACCACCGCAGGTGGTGCAGGTCGGCGTCGGTGGCGAGCAGCAGGCCGAACTCGGGGGGATCGGACAGGCTGGTCTGAGGCCGCAGCGTCAGGGTCACCTCAACCCGGCCGTCGCCGTCCACCCGGTAGGCCAGGTCGCACTCGCCCCCCGGCGTGGTGGGGAACCGGTAGCGGTAGCGCACCACCACGGCGTCCCCGTCGCGCTCGGCGACCGGGAAGCCGTCGGTCACCGAGGTGGCGTACCGGCTGGCCAGCAGCCACGGGCCGTCGATCGCTGGCATCCCCCAGCCTCGTTCGTTCGAGGTGGGAGCATGCCAGAAGTTCGGCTGTGGGATGCCGCGCAGCAGTTCGCGGCCGCCGTCCGGGGCACCGCCGTACCGGTAGGAGACCAGGCCGCCGTGCAGCCGTGAGAACAGCGCGCTGAAGCCGGGACCCCGCACCCCGATGTTGTGGATTCCGTCGACCAACTCCGCAGCAGCCGCCCCCGACCGCCGGACGGAGGCCCCGGCCACCGGGAACACGGCCTGCTCGAAGGCCACCTCGTGGCCGGCCGGCGCCCAGGCGGTTGCCGCCCGGAGCCGGAGCGAGACGTCCACCGTCACCTCGCCGGGGGTCTGCGGGAGTGCGAACGGCAGCCGGTACGTCCCGGTGGCACCGGGAACAACGGCGGTCTCCACCACCTGCTCCTCCAGCACCTCGCTCTCGCGGGCGAGCGTGACAACGCACTCGTAGACCGAGGAGTCGGTGAACAGCAGCCGGTTCTCCAGCTCGATCGCCTCGCGTCCGATCGTGATCCGGAACCCCTGGTAGAGGTGCCGCAGTTCTTGCAGGAACGGCTTGGGGGTGTGGTCGGCGAACAGGATGCCGTTGGCGCTGAAGTCGTAGTCGGTCGGCGCCTCGCCGCAGTCGCCGCCGTAGCCGAAGTACTCCTGGCCGTGCCGGTCGACCAGCGGGATCGCCTGGTCGGCGAAGTCCCAGATGAAACCACCCTGGAACAACGGGTCGCGGTAGGCCAGGTCGAGGTACCTGTCGACCGCACCGAAGGAGTTGCCCATCGCATGGGCGTACTCGCACATGATGAAGGGCTTGTCGCGGTGGGTCCGCAGGTACTCCTCCACGTCGGCGGCAGCGGTGTACATGTGGCTGACGACGTCCGTGGTCTGCGGGTAGCGCGGATCCCAGACCACACCCTCGTAGTGCACCGGACGGGTGTCCACCTGACGGAACCAGTCCGCCACTGCGAGGAGGTCGGCGCCACCGAAGGACTCGTTGCCGCAGGACCAGATCACGATGCTGGGGTGGTTCTTGTCGCGTTCCACCATGCTGCGCGCCCGGTCGAGCAGCACCGGCAACCACTCCGGACGGTCGCCGGGCACCACCTGGTCGGCGGTGATCCGCCCGCGCAGCAGCGCGTCCCACAGGCCGTGGGATTCCAGGTTCATCTCGTCGATGACGTACAGGCCGTACTGGTCGCACAGTTCGTAGAAGTAGCTGTTGTTCGGGTAGTGGCTGGTGCGCACCGCGTTGATGCCGGCCGCCTTCATCAGCCGGAGGTCGGCCTCGGTCCGCTCGGGGGTCATCACCCGGCCGTTCAGGCCGAACTCGTGGCGGTTCACCCCCTTGAAGACGACCCGCTGCCCATTCAGCTTCAGCACACCGTCCTCGATGCCGAACCGGCGCACCCCCACCCGCTGCGGGATGTACTCGGTGAGCCGGCCCTGTTCGTCCCTCACCTCGATGACCAGGTCGTACAGCTGGGGGTCCTCCGGGCTCCACAGCCGGGGGCTGGTCAGCCGCAGCGCCAGCCCGCCGTCGACCTCGGCCGTCAGCCCGACCCCGTCCAGCGTCGCCGACACGCTGCCGTCGCCCACCAGCCCGTACCGCACCCGTACCGTCGCCTCCGCGAGGTCGTCGGACACGGCAGTGGTGACGGCGACGTCCTCGACGTGCACCCGCGGCCGCCGGTACAGCACGACGTCGCGGAAGATCCCGGAGAACCGGTAGAAGTCCTGGTCCTCCAGCCACGAGCCGGCGGTCCAGGTGAACACCTGCGCGGCGAGCCGGTTCTCGCCCTCGACCAGGGCATCGGTCAGGTCGAACTCGCTGGGGGTGAAGGAGTCACCCGCATAACCGACGTAGCGACCGTTCAACCAGACCGCCACTGCGCTCTCGGCGCCCTGGAAGGAGACGCTGAGCCGCTCGCCGTGTGCCAGCGGGTGGTCGAGGGTGAACCGCCGGACGTAGCTGCCGACCGGGTTGAACCGTTGCGGCACCTGCCCGGGCCAGATCTCCTCCCAGCCGTCCCAGGGGTACTGGACGTTGGCGTACTGCGGCCGGCCGTAGCCCTGCAGTTGCAGGTGGGAGGGCACCGGGATGTCGTCCCAGCCCGAGCAGTCGAAGCCGGGCGCCTCGAAGCCCACCGGACGCAACGCCTGGTTGGGCGCGTAGTGGAACTTCCACACCCCGTTCAGGCACTGCTCGAAGCTGCTCTCTCCCGCCGCGGCCTCGGCCTGGTCGGCGAACCAGCGGTGGTCGGAGTGGGCCGCCAGGCGGTGGTCGGCGAAGAACTTCGGATCGGCGATCCGGTTGGGGTCGAAGGTCACTTGATGGCTCCTGTGATGCCGTTGGCGAAGCTGCGTTGCAGTGCGAGGAAGACGACCACGGCCGGTAGTGAGGCCAGGGTGACAGCCAGCATCAGCACTCCGTAGTCGGTGACGTAACCGGCCCGCATGTTCGAGATCAGCATCGGCATGGTCTGGTACTCGTTGCTGACCAGGATGACCCTGGGCCAGAGGAAATTGTTCCAGGCGGTCATGAAGGTGATCACCGCAGCGGCAGCGTAGGTGGACCTCATGGTCGGCAGGTAGATCCGCCAGAAGATGCCCACCTCACGGACGCCGTCGATCCGGGCCGCCTCGATGATCTCGTGCGGGAAGGAGCGGGACGCCTGCCGGAACAGCAGGATCAGGAAGGGGGTGGCGATCGCCGGCAGGACCACCGCGATCGTGGAGTTCACCAGCTTCATCTGGGCGAACATCTGGAACAGCGGGATCATGGTGGCGGCGAACGGGATCATCATCGCCAGCAGCAGGATGTTCATCACGACGTCCTTGCCACGGGAGTGGAAGATCTCGAAGCCGTAGCCGGCGATCGAGCAGAAGAACAGCGCCAGCACGGTGGTCACCACGGCGTTGACCGCCGAGTACCACATCGCCGAGCCGACGTCCTGGGAGCCCACCAGCGCTGACCAGTTCTCCAGCAGGTGAGTGCCCGGGAGCATCCGGGAGTCGAGGACGTCGGCGCTGCTGTTGGTCGCCGAGACCAGCATGAAGTAGAGCGGGAAGACCGACAGCAGGGCCGCGACCGCCAGGAACAGGTAGCCGGGGAGCTTGCGCAGCGTCCTAGTCACGCTTGTCACCCACCTTCATCTGGATGGCGGCGAGGACGGCGACCATGATCAGGATCGCGTAGGACAGTGCGGCGGCGTAGCCGAAGTTCGGGTTCTTCTGGAAGGAGAGCTCGTACAGGTAGTGCGACATCGTCATCGAGGTGTACGCCGGACCGCCCTGGGTGAGGTTCCAGGACTCGTCGAAGAGCTGGATGGTGCCGTTGGTGGACATGATCGCGGTCAGCAGGATCATCGGTTTGAGCTGCGGCACGGTGACGTACCAGAAGGTCTTGACCGGCCCGGCCCCGTCGATCCGGGCCGCCTCCAGGGTGGAATCGTCGATGTTCTGCAGGGCGGCCAGGTAGAAGACCATGTTGTAGCCGGTCCAGCGCCACAGCAGGCCGAGGATGATGACGAACCGGGCGGTGCCGGTCTGACCGAGCCAGTTCACCGGGGCGTCGACCAGGTGCAGGCCCAGCAGCAGGTCGTTGACCAGACCGTCGTTGGCGAACATCGTGCGGAAGACCAGCGAGTAGGAGACCAGCCCGACAGCGCAGGGCAGGAAGATCGCGGTGCGCCACAGTGCGCGGAACCGCAGGTTCTTGCTGTTCAGCAGGTTGGCCAGGATCAGGGCCATCACCAACATGATCGGCACCTGGATGATCAGGTAGATGAAGGTGTTCTGCAGGGTCAGCCGGAAGATCTCGTCGTCGAACAGCCGCTGGTAGTTCGACCACAGCGGTTCGGCGAAGCTGAGTCGCGAACCGCGTCCGGTCTTCAACGACAGGATGAAGGCCTGCACCATCGGATAGAAGTTCATCCAGGCGATCAGCAGCGCGGCCGGCAGCAGGAACACCCAGCCGGTGAGACTCCGGCGCCGCTCCAGGCTGTTGATCGAATCCCCTGCTGTTCGGCGGCCCGTGGGTTGCTGACCGGGTGGTTGTCGGCGGCGGGCCGAACGCCCGGCCGTCGGGGTGGCGGAGACTGACACGAGGGGTTCACCTTTCGTGCACGGATTGGTCGGGACGGGCAGTGCGGCCCGTGGCGGCGGCTTGGGGTGGGGACGGTGTCGCTGCCCCCACCCCAAGCCGGTCACTCACTGCATGGCGAACTCGACGTTCTTCTGCGCCTCTTCGAGAGCCGCGGCAGGGTCGGTGCCGTTGAGGATCTTCGTGATCGCCGCGCTCACCGCGTCGCGACCCTCGTAGTAGTAGGCACCGGTGTTGTTGCTCGGCACCTGGGCGGAGAACTCGATCACCTTGGCGAACACCGGCTGGCCGCCGAAGAACTCCTGCGGCTGCGCGTACACGGTGCTCTTGCCGGCCGGGATCCAGTTCGCGATCGCACCCGAGGACGGCAGGATCGTGTCGTAGAACTCGGTCGAGCCGGCGAAGGTGGACTTCAGGAAGTCGGCTGCCAGTTCGGCGTTCGCGTTGGCGCTGATCGCCCAGGAGGATCCGCCGTTGGCGGAGTAGTTGGTGGCTCCGGACACGCCGTCGAGCTTGGGCAGGTTGGTGATCTGCCACTTGCCGGCCTGGTCCTTGGCAGTCTGCACCGAGCCGAGGATCCAGACCCCGTTGATGGTGCCCGCGACATTGCCGTTGACGAAGGTGCCGACGTACTCGTCCCACGAGTTGACCTCGGTGAGCACCTTGGAGGTCACCAGCTGGGAGTAGACGTCAATCGCCTTCAGCAGCGCGTCATTGCCCACGATGGTCGGCTTGCCCTCAGCGTCGAACAGGCTGGCGCCGGCGCTCTGCAGGATCATCATGATCAGGTCGGAGGAGCCCGCCTGCCCACTCAGCAGCGGCTTGCCGGTCTTGGCCAGGACATCGGAACCCTTGGTGATGAACTCACTCCAGGTGATGTCGGTGAAGTCGTCGACGGTGTAGCCGGCCTCGGCCAGGACATCGGTGCGCAGCGCGGTGACGGCGGTGCCGTTGTCGAACGGCAGCCCGTAGTTCACCTGGTCCACCACCGAGTAGTCGACCACCGCCTGCGGGAACTGGCTGAAGTCGATCCCTGACGTGGAGTAGTCAGTGAACAGGTCCGGGTAGTTGATCACGTTCTTCTGGTAGGCGTTGTTCTGCATCAGGAAGATGTCGGGCAGCTGGTCGGTCTGCCCGGACTGGGCCAGGGTGGTCAGCTTGGTCTGCAGATCGTCCCAGGGGGTTTCGACCACGTTGATCTCAAAGCCGGGATGGTCCTTGGCGTAGATCTTCGCGGCCTCGTTCAGCGCGTAGATGTTGAAGGTCGGATCCCATGCCCAGGCGGTGAGCTTGCCACCGCCCGACCCAGCGTCCGTCGTTGCGGCCGTCGATCCGCCCTCCGGCGGAGTCGTGGCGGTGTTCCCGCCCCCGCACGCCGCCAGCGTGATGCTGAGCGGCACCACCGCTGCGAGCGCGAGGAGTTTCCTTGCCTTGTTCATTGACAACCCTTCCGGTAGTCGCTCACCGAACTGCGGGTCGGTGCTGTCCCGGGAGGCCGCCGCGCCTCCAGACGCCGGTCCTGGTGGGGAGGGACGGCCCGTCCAGCCGGGCACAGGCTGCCCGACTGGTGTTGAGCGATCACGTCCGTTCCTCTCTGAACCAAATGTTGACGTAAACATAACAGTGCCGAGGCGTCGTGTCATCAGGAAAAGATCACGCTCCCATAACGATCTTGGCGTCAGCACTGTCTCTGATTGATCGATGATGACGTGACCATAGGGCGCAATGCCGCTAGCATCGGCATATGCCAACCGCGACCGGGCGGGGCCGGCGGCGGTCCGGCCCCTCGATAGAAGATGTCGCGAGGCTTGCGGGCGTCTCCGCCCAGACCGTGTCCCGGGTCTCAACCGGGTCGGACGCCGTCCGTCCGGCCACCAGGGCACGGGTGCAGGCCGCGATGGACCAACTGGGCTACTCGCCCAACCGGGCGGCCCGGGCACTGCGCAACGGCTCCTTCGGCACCATCGGCCTGCTCGCCTACCGGTTCGAGCGTACCGGCGAGGCGTTGACGACAGAGGCGGTGGTGGAGGTCGCCGAGGCGGCCGGCTACTCGGTCACGCTGCTGCGGGTCCAGGCTCCCGAGTCGGCCAACTGGGAACACGCCATGGTGCGGCTCTCCCACCTGGCGATCGACGGGCTGGTGATCATCCGGGCCGAGACCGCCACCCCCGATTCCCTGGCGCTGCCGGCCGGTCTTCCGGTGGCGGTGTCCGACTCCCGCCTGGTGGGCTACTACCCGGGCGTCGTCGCCGATCAGGTCCAGGGCAGCCGCTCCGCGATGAGCCACCTGCTCGGTCTGGGCCACCGCACCATCCACCACCTCGCAGGGCCGGCGGACTCCGACCCTGCCGCACTGCGATCGGTGACCTGGCAGCGCTGCCTGGACGAGGCCGGCATCCCGACCCCGCCGTTGTGGCGGGGCGACTGGACGGCCAGGTCGGGCTACCAGCTCGGCCAGCAGATCGCCCAGGATCCGGATGTCACGGCGGTCTACTGCGCCAACGACGAGATGGCCTTCGGCCTGCTGCGGGCGCTCCACGAGCGTGGTCGCCGGGTACCCGAGGAGGTGTCGGTGGTCGGCTTCGACGGGATCGCCCTGAGCGAGTACGCCTCCCCGCCGCTGACCACTGTCAAACAGGACTTCCACCGGATCGGCGACGAGCTGGTCAGGCTCGTGCTGGGCCAGCTGAAGTCGAAGTCGACCCCGTCCCGGGAGCGGGTGATGGTCCCCACCGAACTGCTGGTGCGCGGGACGACAGCACCGCCGGCCCGCTGACCCGGCAACGGCCGTCAGGGCACGAGCGGAGGGAGACGCCGCAGGTGGCGGCTCCTGGGCGGGTGCTCAGTCCGGGGAAGTGCGGTCGTCCAGGGTCTGGATCTTGTCGCGCAACCGTCCCATCCGGTGGTCGAGCTGGTCGGCGATCCGGGCGGCCTCGTCGAGTTCTGCCATCAGCGACGGCGGCAGCTCCTCGCGGTACTTGTAGAACAACTTGTGCTCGACGCTGGCCCAGAAGTCCATCGCGATGGTCCGGATCTGGATCTCGACATAGACCAGCTCGGTGTGGTCGGAGAGGAAGACCGGCACCTGCACGATCAGGTGCAGTGAGCGATACCCGTTCGGCTTGGGGTGGGCGATGTAGTCCTTGGTCTGCACCAGGGTGACGTCCGGCTGCTTGATGAGCATGGACGCGATCCAGTAGACGTCCGAGACGAAGCTGCAGGTGATCCGGATGCCGGCAATGTCACGGACCCGCTCCCGGATCGCCGGGATGCTCAGTTCGCACCCGGTGCGCACCACCTTGGTCAGCAGGCTCTCGGGAGACTTCAGCCGGGTGCGGACGTGTTCGATCGGACTGTAGGAGTGGGTGTTCTCGAACTCCTGGCGCAGGATGTTGATCTTGGTGGAGATCTCCTCGATCCCGAACTGGTAGTACAGCCGGAAGCGCGAGAAGCCGGTCATCAACTCACGGAACTCCGCGGCGGCGTCCTCGACCTGGTCCGGTGCGATCTCGACCTCGTTCGGACCTGCCCGCAGCAGTTGGGAGAACACGGCATCCGCGATCCCGAGATCACCGCGGCCCGGCTCTGCCGGCACCCCCATCGTGGCCCCCTTTCCTGACCGTCACCCGCCGCATGGCGCGTGCTGTTTCGATAGTAGTCAGCCTCCGGCCGCAGCTTCGTGCAAGGCCGATGGGGAGGATTCGGGGAAGCCCCGCGTCACAGACCTGAGCCGGCCCCGGTTGGCCGCCCGTGCCACACAGCGAGACCGGCGGCCTGCCGGAGGGTGAATTCCGGGGTGATCTGAGCCGCTACCAGGCAAGTCGCGCCGCCGTGAACCTTACTGTGGCCGCGAGAGCGGCCGGATTCGGCCGCTCTCCGCACGTGGCTGACAGCCCACGTGCGACCACATGGCGCGCGCCACCCGTCGCTGACCAGACCGGGTGCCATCGCGCGCGACCCGAGGAAAGCCGCGAGGTAGTCGAAGGTGAAGAGCATCCGGGCAGGACGGAACCATCAGCAGGGTACCCCTCAGCAGGCGTCCCGCCGGAGTGGAGCCCACCGGCGTGGGACCCTGCGGCGCAAGCTGACCGGCGCCCTCGCGCTGGTGGCGCTGGTGTGCTCACAGTTCCTCGCCGTGGCCTCCCCGGCGGCGGCCGTGCTGGGTGACCAGGGAGCCGTGACGCTGGCCAAGACCGTCGAGGGCGCGGAGTCGGTGACCGTCGGGCTGACGGACTCCTTCCTGTACCAGTTCCGCGTCGGCTGCGACGACAACGACTGCATCGGTGTCCAGCTGACCGACCAGCTCCCTGCCGCGTTCGAAGGCTTCACCATCGACCACCTGTCGGTGGCCCCGGCCTCCGCCGGCACCGCCTCCCTCACCGGCTGCTCTGTCGGCGGCACGGTCACCGACGACTGCCAGCTGACTACCGATTTCACCACCAAGCTGGGCACGCTGGACGGCAGTGACGTGGTCGGCATCCCGGCCGGAACCACCTACCGGGTCGACCTCAGGCTGGTGGTACCCGGCAACCTCCCGGCGAGTTGGCCCTCCAACGGCGTCCCGGTCGACAACACCGCCCAGGCCACCGCCGACAATGCCGACACGGTCGAGGACAGCGCCACCGTGACGGTCGAGATTCCCGTCACCGTCGACGTCGAGGCCTCGAAGAAGTGGTCGCCCGCCACCCAGCAGTACGAGCCCGGGGCCTCCTCCGCCATCACCGTCGGCGCGAAGAACACCTCGAACGTGCCTGCCGCCACCCTGGTCGTGACCGATGCCCCCGGAGCCACCGCCAATGCCACCGGGCTCGACGCCGACAACCCGTTCAGCTACGTCGACTTCGGCGGACTGTGCTCCCCGTCCACCCTGCCCGCCGGCGCTGACAAGGTGCGGGTCGACCTGTACGTGAAGGACGGCGGCAGCTGGAACTGGGTGAACGGCACCGCGGCTGCCACCGCGTCCCTGCCGGACGTCGGCACCGCCGAGGTCGGCGGCATCCGTTTCACCTACACCTCGGACGAGGGCGCGACCATCCAGCCTGGCGGCACCGCCGCCGCCCAGTGCGTGACGGTCACCCAGCGCGCCACCAACCGCACCACGGGTGCCACCCTGCTCACCGGCGCGACCGCCCAGAACACGGTCTCCGCAACCCTCACCGTGCCCGACCAGGATCCGGCCACCGACACCGCTGACGCCTCGCTGGTGATCGGCCCGCTGACCATCAAGGTCACCCCGGGCAAGACCATCACACCGTCCGTCATCCCGGCGGGCGGCACCGTGCAGGTCAACCTGTCGGCGAAGAACGACTCCAACGGCCCGCTGACCAGCCTCACCATCACCGAGCCCTCGGCTTCGGATGCCGACGGCTTCCTCTCCGCCCAGCTGACCCCCGCCGGCTTCAGCTCGTGGACCTGGCCCGAGGGGGCGACCGGGGCCAGCTTCACCTGGCACTTCGCCGATGCACCGGACGCGACGGTGAGCCTCACCGAGGCCGACGGCGCGCCGAGCGTGCCCGCGTCCGGGACGATCACCGGCTTCGAGGTCACCTGGACCGGGGAGATCAAGGCCGGCCAGAGCGCCGGCATGGTCCTCAACGTCGCAACGAAGTCGGACATGGTCGCCGTAGGCACCGACTATGTCACCCGCGACAACGTGGTCGGCGTCTCCGGCACCAACCCTGCCGGGACCGACACCGGAACCGCCACCGATGACGTCCGGATCTACTACCCGAAGGTCGGACTGGCCATCGACAAGACCCTCAAGCCGGCGCTGGTCACCCCGGGCGGCACCGTGCTGTCGGAGTTGACAACGACGACCGCCACCGACTCGGCACGAGTCAACCCCACCGAGATCGTGGTCGAGGACGTCTGGGACGGCACCGGCGCCACCGACTTCTGGGACGCCTTCCGGGCGCGTGAGATCAGCTACGTTCAGGTGCCCTCCGGCGCGTCGTTGAAGGTCGAGTACGCCACCGGCAACCCCGGTGCGCAGACCTGGACCACCCTGACCGGCGGCACCCTGGCCAGTGGCCTGTACAGCGCCGACCTGGTCGCCCTGCTCGGAGCGTCGACCGCCGACTCGATCACCGGGCTGCGGTTCACCTTCACCGACCCCGACGGCTTCTCTCAGGGCACGATCGTCAAGCCGAACATCGTCTACCAGGCTTCTGCCACCCTGCGTACCGGGGGCTCGACCGCACCCGTGCTGAATACCGCCTCCAGCTATGACAATGTCGGCATCGCCAACGGCACCGGCAAGGCCGGCGAGCTCACCGTGACGGCGGACGAGGTGAAGGACGCCGCCGCGACCAGCGTGATCGACTACGGCTCCGGCCCCGGCACGCTGCTGGCCCAGAAGCGCTGGGTGCAGTCGAACTGGTCGACTGACCTGACCATGCTGCCCTCGCAGTCCGGCTCGGCCGCGTACACCACCCACAGCTGGGGGGTGACGGTGCCGGGTTACACCTCCGTGGTGTTGTCCGACGCCCTGCCGGGCCAGGAGACCACCCCTGCCTCGACCACCTTCCAGGCCTTCAACCTGACCGCCATCCGCGCGATCACCTTCACCCAGGATCCGCTGCTGCAGTGGGACAAGGTCGACACCGTCGAGCTCTACAACGCGACCGCCGGCGCCTGGCAGACGGTGTCTGCCCCGGCCGGCTCCTGGATGTCCGCCACCGGATTCAAGGGCTACACCCTGACCGCCGCGCAGCAGGAATCCACCACCGGCGTGCGGATCACGGTCGTACCGAATGATGCGGCACGTACCGCCAGCACCGCCCCCGGCCGTCCGGCGGCCGGGACGGGAGTCGCCTGGTCGGCGGCCTCGCGTCCGCTGTGGCTGCAATGGCAGCTGCGCAACAGCCTGCGTGCTCCGGCCACCGGCTGGGCGACCGCGCAGGTGACCTACAACGAGGCTGCCGCCGGAACCGTTCGCAACGACTTCCGGGTCGCCACCACCGGCACCGTCTACACCCGCGATGCCTCCGACACGATCTCCCTGCTCGACAACCTCCCCGGCGTCGGCACCGCCAAGGTCGCATCGGCGGAGTCGGTGGTCGTGCCCTACCCCGGTGACGTCGCCCAGGCCGACTACCCGACGGTGAGGTTCACCGTCAACGCCTGGAACACCGTCACCGCACGTGCCTCCTACCTGCGGGTCTCCGATCCGTCCAGCACGATCACCCCCGCCACCGCCTGGAACCCGGATGTGTTCACCACCGCCAGCTACGACCCGGCGAACAACCCGTTCGAGAAGTTCACGCTCACCGGCATCGGTTTCACCACCTTGTCGATGATCGACCGGGACGCCTCGAAGGTCGCGCTGTGGCGCTACGACGCCGGCGCCACGAGCGTCGACGTGGTCACCGTGAACCAGGCGGCGGCACTGACCGCGTCCGAGCTGGCCGACGTGGTGGGGGTGTCGGTGGTCTACCAGTCCACTGACCCGGCCACCACCGGCGGCCTCATCCCGCAGGGCAGCAGCACGGCCAACCTGCTCACCATGACCCTCGACACCCAACTGCGCGCCACGCTGCGTTCCACCGGCGCCAACATCACCGGTGGCGTCGACGTCGACAACCTGGCGACCGCCCAGTCCTACGACCCGATCCTCGGCCCCGCCAGTGCTCCGAATGCCGCCGGACGCGACGGCGTCGCCCTGCTGAGTGCCGGACTCGATGTGACCGCCTCGAAGTCGCTCTCGCCGGACGCCATCCTCCAGACCGCGCCCAGCGTCCCCGTCACCGTCACCCTGGGTGCCACGGACGGAACGTCCACCGCCGCCGCGGAATCGGCGACCATCGCCGACACCGATGCCGAGTTCTGGGACGCCTTCGCGTTCACCTCGCTCGGCAGCGTCACCCGCCCGCAGGGTGCCGACCTGGTGCGCGTCGACGTGCAACTGGACGACAGCAGCACATGGGTCACCGGCACCGCCGCGGCCACCGCTGCCCTCCCCGGCTCGGTGACCGACACCGAACAGATCACCGGCATCCGCTTCGTCTTCCTCAACGCGGACGGCCGGCCGTTCTCGGCAACCGCACCGTCCCGCGACTGGTCGGCGACAGCGGTGTTCACCGTCACCCTGCGCGAGGGCGCAACCTTCCCGTCGGTGATCGACAACACGGTGACCACGCAGGCCACCCACACGGGCTACCCGGACGCCGGGGCCACCGCCGACGACTCGGTGACCCTGTCGACCGGAACTCCCCGGATCGCCGTCGCCAAGGATCCGCAGGTGACCCCGAAGGTGGTCGAACCGGGCGTCTCGGTGCCCTGGACCCTCACCTTCACCAACGCAGGCACCTCCTACCTGCATGTGAACACCCTCGTCGACTCGCTCGGCCCGTGGCTGCGCTACGACGGCTCCGAGCCGACCTACGCCAGCAGTGGCAGCCTTCCGGAAACCGGCATCGCAGTCACCCAGACCGCTGCTGACAACATCACCTTCACCTTCCCCGACGGCGCCGTCATGGCGCCGGGGGACTCGTTCACGGCCACCGTCGGGATCATCCTGGTGCCCGGCCTGGCCGCGAACCAGCGGGCCACGAACAGCTTCTACGTGGACACCGACGAGACCTTCACCGCCGGGAACTGTGTGAACACCTCCGGCAACGCCCAGGGCATCTTGTCTGGCCTGGAGGCGAACCAGTGCGGCACGTCCAACTTCGTGAACCCGCAGTCGGGGCCACTGCTGTTCGGCGAGAAGGAGGTCCGCGGGGAGATCGACGGTGACCTGGTCGACGGCGCGAGCAATGTGACCAACGCGAGCCTGCCCTGCACCGGCGACGAGGGTGCCTTCTTCCGCACCACCTGCGTGCCGTACACCACCATCGGCGCGACCGACGAATGGCGGATCGGTGCGGCCAACACCGGAACCGTGGCCTACTCGACGCTGACCCTGGTCGACGTCCTGCCGACGCCCGGTGACCGCCTGCTGGCGACCGGCGCCTCCCGGGGATCGGCCTGGCGGCCGGTTCTCGACGTCGACTTCGGCGTCCAGTCGACGGTGGTCTCGAGCTTCGCGAACGACGGGCTGCCAGCGGGTACCACGACGACCGTCGAGGTGACCACGGCCGACCATGCCTGTCTCGGTGACGGTTCGGGTTCGGCCTGGCCGTCCGACCCGACCTGTTCCAGCCACCCGGCGGCCGGCGACTGGCAGGCGCTGGCCTCCTACACCGGGGATGCGGCGGACATCACCGCGCTCCGGGTCACTCTGGACTTTGCCGGCACTGCCGACCATGCCCTGCTCCCGGGCGGTAGCGTCCACTTCGTCTACCGGACCACCAATGTGCCCTGGCAGGAGGGTGACACCCCGACAGCCGAGGCCGTGAAGGCAGGTCTCCAGCCTGCCAAGACTCCCATCGCGTGGAACCAGACCGGAGTCTCGGCTACCTTGGCCACCACCGGTGCGACGATCAGCCGGGCACCGCAGAAAACGGGTGTCCAGCTCGTCGCGGGTGCGCTGGCAGTCCACAAGACGGTCAGCGGGGACGACACCTCCTCGGCTCCCGCGTCCGTCACGGCCGACCTGAGCTGTACCGTGCCGGACGGTGCGGGCGGCAGCGTCCCGGTCGATCTCGATTCCTGGGCAACCCTGACGGTTCCCACCAACGGAACCGCCCGGCTGGATGGCGTCCCGCTCGGCGCGACCTGCTCGGTGGCCGAGTCCGGGACGGTGGGCGAGTTCGGGGAGGCGGCCCGTACTCCGGCCGGCTCGCAGCAGGTGTTCATCGGAACGGTCACCGCTGCCGGCGACGATGTCCCCGCGGCGCAGGTTGTGAGCTTCGACAACCGCTATGACGCCGAGGTTCCGCCGTCCCCCACGCCGACCCCGACCCCAACCCCCACCCCCACGCCGACGCCGACTCCCACGCCGACGCCGACGCCAGTCCCGACACCGACTCCGACGACGACGCCCGGGAACCCGGATGACTCCGGCGACTCCGAGTTGAGCTTCACCGGTGCTGCGGGCGTTCTGGGGCTCGCCGGACTGGCCGGCGTCCTGGTGTTGGGCGGGACCGCGCTGGTCACCGGGTCGCGGCGACGACACCACAGCTGAGCCGTCAGGGCGTGGGGGCTGGTTCCGGTCCCCACGCCCGGGACATCCGGGCGGAAGCCCTATGCTGACCCAGGGGGGATGACTGCGATGCCGCAGGAACCGGGCACGGTGATGCATCTCGGGACGGCCGACGCGGTGAGGCGCGTTGCCGCTGCGGGAGACGATGACCAGGTGGTGGCGCTGCTGGCCGCCTCGCCGGTCCTCGCGTGGTTCGCCCTGCCCCCTCACGAGCTGCGTTCGATCCTGACAGCCCTGCCCGCTGAGAAACGGTCAGCGGGGCCGCTCGCCGGACTGGGGCTCATGCTGAACGCCGGCAGCCCGCAGCCGGCGCCGGCCGACCTCGGTCCAAGAACAGCAGCGATCAACCTCGGGACGGACTACTTTCAGCTGCGGATGCAGGGCGCGCCGCAGGCGGCGCTGCGCCAACTGGCGGATCCGGAAACCGCGACCCGCACGTCCAGTGCGCTGTTCGACACCACCGGCGGGATGGAGGGGCTCTTCGAGGTCCAGTCCGGCATCACCTTGATGCTCTCGGGCTCGCTGCACCAGGCCCTGGCCGCGTTCACGCGAGTACAGCTGAATCCACCACCGGAGCTGCCCTTCCTGCTCCGGGATGCGCACGTCAAGTCGGCCCTGATCCACGCCCAGTTCGGTGATCCGCGGCAGGCCCGCCAGGCCCTCGACGCCGCTGCGGCCCTCCCCCGCACCGACAGCTGGGTCGAACCGGGCATCGACGCCCACGCCGAGATCGCCGAGATCCTGCTCCTGCCCATGGGCACGCCCGACCTGGTGGACCGTGTCAACGCCATTCCACTGGCGTCCGTGGGCGAGTTGTGGCCGTACTACGTCCTCGCGCTGCACACCGCCTACGCTCGCGCCGGCCGGCATCGCGACGGCGCGAGCCGGGTCGAATTGCTCCGAAATGCAGCGCCTCCCCGCCGGCCGCGGGACGGGTTTCCCGGCAGTGTCTTCGAAATCCTCCTCGCTGAGGACGCCCTGCTTCGCGGTGACCCGGCGGTCGCCCGTACCCTGCTCGCCGAAGCCGACCCGGCCCTGTTCGCCACCCGGCTGGTAGCCGCCCTGTTCGACTGCACGGTCGGCGACCTCGACGCTGCGATCCAGCGCCTGGCCTCGCTGCAGAACACAACGACCGGGCTGCGGCAACTCGATGTTCGACGGCTGGTGCTGCTGGCCACCGTGTTGTACCGCAGCGGTGACGTCGACGCCTGCGTGGGCGTGCTGCGCCAATTGCACGGCGTCCACGGGGGATTGAGCGAGGCTGAGCGTCGGCAACTGCCCGCGGAACTCTGGCCGCTCGCCCGCGAGCGGGTTGCGGGCTGGCCGGCGTTGCCGCCGGGTGTTGTCCCCATTGACCTGCCGCAGCCTCGGGGCAGGCTCACCACGCGCGAGCGCGAGGTCTTGGCCTGCATGGCCGCCGGCCAGAGCCGGGAGCAGATCGCTGCCACCCTCTTCATCTCGGTGAACACGGTCAAGACCCACCAGCGCCTGCTCTTCCGCAAGCTGGGCGCCAGCAACCGGGCCGAAGCCCTGGTCGAAGCTGCCCACCGCGGACTGATCTGACCCGCCACCCCACGGGCTGAGCCACGCAACTTCCGGACCGGCCTGGAGCGTGTCTTCCTGTCCCTGGCCGTCGCGAGCGGAGTCCCTCGGAGTGGCTCGCAAGACGGAGGAGGGAGGCGATGTGGTGCATCGCCGACCGACAACAACGCCGCGAGACGCCCGTAGGGCACCGCGCAGCAGGCCACCGCGGGGATAGGGAGACACGCTCTCGTCCAGCAGCTCCAGAGGCTGGCTCACTCCGGTACGAACCGGCCTGGGGCCACACCGCCGCTGACCAATCCGAGCCGGGGTTGTTGTCGGCCGATCCGTCCGAGCGCCATCACCGGATGTGTCAGGCTGGACGGGCACAATACTCAGTGTCTGGCCGGTTCGACCCGGCAGCTCACTCGTGGGGAAGGTGGGTGGATGGACGTCTCCGGAGTCCCGCGTCGTTCGCCTGCGCAGCTCGCCCGGCCGCGCCTGCTGGCGGCGCTGGGCGCTGCCGACGATGCCCAGCTGGTGGTGGTGCACGCCGGCTCCGGTTTCGGCAAGAGCTCCTTGCTGGCCTCCTGGGCGCACCTGCGTGATCCTGCCGAACCCTTGGTCTGGGTGACCGCGAGCGCGACGCTGGCCCGGCCGGCGGAGTTCTGGGAGACGCTTGCCGAGCGCCTGGGGGCCTTGCCCGGATCCCGGCCGGGAATGGATCCGCTTGATCTCGACCGGGATGTCGGCCCCGGGTTCGTCGCCGAGGTGGAGCGGGTGCTGGGCGCGGTGGAGGGCGGGCTCAGCCTCATTGTCGACGAGTTCGAGTGGCTGGCGGGAGGCCAGATCGAGCGGGACCTGATCAGACTCCTCACCCGGGTACCCCGGTTGCGCCTGCTGGTAGGGACGCGCGCCGTCTCCCTGGTCAGCGATGCCACGACGGCGGCTCGGGTCGACACCGTCCTGATCGGGACCGACGACCTGAGGTTCGTCGCATCGGAGGTCGCAGAGCTGGCGCTGCAGCTCGGACTGGAGCTGCCGCCACGGGAGGTCCGCGCACTGTGGCGGGCGGCCGATGGCTGGCCACTCGGGGTGCGGGTGCTGCTGGAACAGCGCCGCCGGCAGCGTCGCCCGGCCCGCGAGTACCGCGGATTCGGCGACGAACCGGGCGATGACCGGCTCGTCATCGATCGGCTGCTGCGCGATGTCGTCTCCGACCTGGCCGGGTTCGACGCTCTGATGGTGACCAGTGTGGTATCCGAGTTCTCACCCTCGCAGGCGCGGGCGTTCGGGGTGGAAGTCGACCGAGGCGAGCTGCTCGACGCCCTCGTCGAGCGCGGGCTCGGGTCGTGGTCGGAGGAGGGTGGTTCACGGCACTTCCGGCTGCATCCGCTGGTACTGCGGATGCTCCGGGACGAGCTCGGTCGGCGACCCCGCCTGGAGCGCAAAGCCTACGCACGGCTGGGTAGATGGCACGCGGCCGGCGGGCGCTGGTTGCCTGCTTTCGCGGCGGCGGTCCGCGCCGAGGACTGGCAATCGGCCCGGCGCTGGTTGCGCAAGGCCGGCGAGTTCCTGGACATCATCGAGCGGGGTGGGCTGGATCTGGCGGCCGTACCGCCTCAGAGCTACGAACGCGACCCGGTGCTGCGTTTTGTGGTCGCTCAGGCGGACGCCACCTGTGGTCTCTGGGCGAAGGCAACGGCCGGGTACGAGGCCGTGATTCAGGCCAGCGATGCCCTGCTCGCCACCGACCGGAGGGCCCCGGTCGCCGAACGCGGCTGGTGGGCACTGGCGAAGGCCTGGTCGCTGCGCCACCTCGGACGCTGGCCCGAGGTGCTGCCGGCCTTCGAGGCGGTGGAGCGAATCCTGGACCAGGCGGCGGTGCCGCCGGACGAGGAGCTCTGCCAGGTACGGTCGCTGTGCCGCAATGCCTGGGCTTCCGCCCTGATCAACCTGGATGAGCCGGACGACGTCCCGCGGCTGCTGCGGCCCCAGTGTGGACCGGACCGGTCGACAGCGCCCCGGCTCCGCCTCCTGCACGCCGCATCGCTCCAGGCTCTTGCGGCCGCCCGGAGCGGACGGCTGACCGATGCGGCCGCGCTCGCCGGCCAGGTCCGCTCGATGCCGGGTGCAGCCCAGTTCGTCGGGACCGTCTACGCCAATCCGCTGCAGTTGGCAGAACTCGCGGTTGCGGTCGAGACCCAGGCGGTGACAGAGGCCGAGGAGAGCCTGCAGTCACTGGCCTGCCAGTGGCCCACGATCGAGCGCTGGCCGCTGCTGCTGGAATACCGGGTACGACTGCAGTGGTACTGCGGCGACGCTGCCGCAGCCCTGCGCACGCTCCGCGCCGGCCGGAAGGACAAGGCGGACGTGTGGCCGATTCCCCCGCCTTTCGCCGACTCCCTGACCGGCCTGGAGGCCACCCTGCTGCTGGCCCTCGGCGAGGCCACCCGGGCAGCCCGGCTGCTGGGCCGGGACCGGTCCAGGCCCCGGCCGCGGCTGGCACTTCCGGTTGCCCAGTTGCTCTTCCAGCAAGGGCGCTACCAGGAAGTGGCGGTCGCGGTCCCCACGCTGCTGCGGGACGACCGGCTGGCGGAGGACGTGCGGGTCTCCCTGCTGCTGTTGGGCGCAGCGGCCCGGTCGCGCAGTGGTGCCCCCGAGCCAGCGCTGCTGGATCGCGCCGTCCGAACAGCCCGTCGGATCGGGGCCCGGGCTGCCTTCGGCGTGATTCCGGCAGACGACCTGGCCGGGTTCATCCGCGAGGTACCCGAGTTGGCCGATTTCGCCGCCATTCCGGCACGTTTTCCCCCGCCGTCCGACCAGGCGCATCTCACTCCGCGGGAGCGGACCGTGCTCAGCGCGCTCGCCAGCTTGTCCGGAGTGCAGCAGATCGCCGCCACCCTCCAGGTCTCGCCGAATACCGTGAAGAGCCAACTCCGCGCGATCTACCGCAAGCTGGGGGTCTCCAGCCGCGAGGAAGCGATCACCCGCGGGCTGCGCGACGGTCTCCTGTGAGCCACACCCGGCTCGCGCGAAGAGAGCCGCGCGGTCTGGTCGCGTCACTCGAGCCGGTCACGTGCCCGGACACGCACCCGGGCGCCGGTAAACGGTCGGCGAGGCACACATCACCGGCGTGCCAGCAGCAGCGATCCGCGCGGATGAACACGCGCGAGCGAACGCCGGCGTACGTCAGCGTCTGTCGGGTTCTACCGGCAAAGCGACCCCACGAACCCGGGCGCGTCAGGGCCATTGCACCGGGCGCGACGAGTAATAGCCCTCCTTCGACCCGAACCCGGGCGCGTCAGGGGCCATTGGCTTCCGCACGAGTGGACGCGGTTCCCCAGGGAGTTCACTCCTGACGGTGCCCGAGGCTCTTCGTGATTCCCGAGCCAGCTGTCTCCCGAGGCCGGTAACGGTGGTTGTGCTCCCAGCCATGTCCGCGATCGATCTGGGCGACACCGGCAGGCGTCCGTCGGAATCGCCATCGCTGCTGATGAGCCTCGTGGTGGTGACCAGAACACAACAGGTAGCCCTGGTCGAGGTTGGTCAGCCCGCCCTGGCTGAACGGCGACCCACCGTGATGCGCTTCACACCACGCGGGCGGACGATCGCACCCTGGCGTCACGCAGCCACCGTCCAGCACCGCCAGCGCGTCCCGCTGCTGGCGGGAGAACAGTCGCTGGCTGCGGCCCAGATCGACCGGGACGCTCGCCCCGCCCAACACGGCGGGCAGGATGCCATGGCCGCACGCCAGACGACGGAGTTCGCCGGCACTGATCCGCTCCCCCGTGGACAAGGTCGCTGCGGCGACCTGGCCCCGCAGCCTCGCCTCATCAATGGTGACCATGATGTGTGCCGGGGTGCCGCCGGTGGCCGGGAACCCGTCGGTGGGCAGGTGTTCGACCAGTGCTGCCAGCGCCTCGCCGGCCTTACGGTCATAGGGCTTGTCAACGTCGGCACGCAACCGTTCCTCAGCCCGCGCCCGTTGCACCCGACCCTGCGACCACCGCCCGCTCAGCGACGACCGCTCGCCCTCCGACGACCGCTTCACGCCCCCAACGACCACACCCAAGCCGGACCTGTTCGAACCAGTCAACTCCAGGCCGTCCGGGCCAGTCACCCCCAGGCCATCCGAGCCGGTCATACCCGAACCAGTCACACCCAGGCCATCCGGGCCAGTCACACCCGAACCAGTCACCCCCAAGCCATCCGAGCCAGTCACACCTGCCCCCAGCGGACCGGAACCGTCCGGCTCCGCACCTGCCCGGTCTGACACCGTCAAGTCTGCGGCTGTCGAAGCTGCGGCTGCCAGGTCTACGGCTGTCGGAGCTGAGTGGTCGCTGGCGCGCAGGTGGGAGCGTCGGGGCGCGGCCAGCGCATCGATCACAGTCTTCAGCATCCGGGCCTGCAGGTCGGGCAGCACGAACCGGCCCGTCCACGTGCCGTCCCGGTTGTCCCACATCGTCAACGACACCTTCTGATACGCCGCTGCCTCCCGGCGCGCCAGCAGCCCGTTCTCAACCGCATCGGTCTGCTCGCAGGTCTGCCACAACTCGGTAATCCGCCGCGCTCGCGACTGCAGATCTTTCGGCGACAACCGGCGGGCGTCAGCGATCAGCACCTGTTCGGCCTGCTCACGCTGCGTCGGCATCGTCTCCCGCGGCAGTGCCGCGATCGCCTGCCCGATCACTGTCGCGTGCGCGTGCGAGATCACACCGCCGGCAGCCGCCTGTTCAGCGGCCGGCGCCATCGCAAGCGTCCGTGCCTGTCTCAACTCCCGGTGTGCAGCACCGACGTCAAGACCGAAATCGGCAGCCAGCAACTGACGGGTGTCACGGGCAGGAACCAGTCGTTCCACCGCGCGCACTGCAGCCCCGACATGCGTGCGCAGCACCGACTCCAGCCCGCGCACCTGTGCCGCCACCCGACGAGCCTCGGCCGGGGACAGTCCCGCGTAGGCCGACAGCGGGATCTGCGCCAGGGCAGCCTGCACCGCACTCAGCCGGTCAGCCAGCGCACCATCCGTGCCCTCGACGACAACAGCGGCCATGACGCGCCCCCTCCCCGGTCTGGCGGCAGATTCCCCTGCACGAGAACCACGCTACGGGCCGGGTCGGACACTTCTCCGACTCAACAGCCCCGGATCGCCCCGAGCCATGAACCTGCACATCCGTGCGAACCGCTTGGGCGCATGTGCAGGATGATCGGGGCGCTCAAGCAGCTGCCTGGGCGGGTTGCTCGACAGGTTCGAGGGCAGTGTCGAGAATCTCGCGCACCTCACTGACCAGCCGGACGGTGAGCTCGGCCCGGATGTCGGCCGGGACGTCGTCCAGATCGGCCTCGTTGCGCTGCGGCAGGTAGATCTCGGTCAGGCCTGCCCGCTGCGCGGCGAGCAGCTTCTGCTTCACGCCGCCGATCGGCAGCACGCGCCCGGTCAGCGACAGCTCGCCGGTCATCCCGACCTCGGCGCGGACCTTGCGTCCGGTGAGCAGCGAGACCAGGGCGGTCGTCATGGTGACGCCCGCCGAGGGACCGTCCTTCGGCACGGCGCCGGCCGGAACGTGCAGGTGCAGCGGGTGTTCCAGCTGCCCGGGAGCGATCCCCAGCTCCCCGGCGTGGGCCCGGACGTAGGACAGCGCGATCTGCGCGGACTCCTTCATCACGTCGCCCAGCTGGCCGGTGATGGTCAGCCCAGAGTTCTCCCCCGGCAGCAGGGAAGCCTCAATGAACAGCACCTCACCGCCCATACCGGTTACCGCCAACCCGGAGGCCACCCCCGGTACCGCGGTGCGCTCGCCGGACTCGGGCAGGAAGCGCGGCCGTCCGATCAAATCCTTCAGCCCAGCCACGTCGACCACTCTCGGCAGGTCGCCCAGAGCCGCCTTGCGGAAGGCCTTGGCGAGCAACCGCTCCATCGCCCGGACGCCCGCCTCGCGGGTGTAGTGGGCGGCGAGCTCGCGCAGCGCGTCCTCGGTCACGGTCACCTCGTCGGCGGTCAGCGCGGCACGCTCAAGCTGGCGGGGCACCAGGAAGTCACGGGCGATGGCCACCTTGTCGTCCTCGGTGTAGCCGTCGATCGAGATCAGCTCCATCCGGTCGAACAACGCCGGCGGAATGGTGTCCAGCACGTTGGCGGTGGCGATGAAGAGCACATCAGACAGGTCCAGGTCGAGGTCGAGGTAGTGGTCGCGGAAGGTGTGGTTCTGCGCCGGGTCGAGCACCTCGAGCAGCGCCGCCGCAGGGTCGCCGCGGTAGTCGGCGCCGACCTTGTCCACCTCGTCGAGCAGGACCACCGGGTTCATCGAGCCGGCCTCCTTGATCGCCCGGACAATCCGGCCCGGCAGCGCGCCGACGTAGGTGCGGCGGTGACCGCGGATCTCGGCCTCGTCCCGGACGCCGCCCAGCGCGACCCGGACGAACGTGCGTCCCAGAGCATGGGCGACCGATTCACCCAGCGAGGTCTTGCCCACCCCGGGAGGGCCGGCCAGCAGGATGACCGCCCCGGAGCCCCGTCCGCCGACCACTTCCAGGCCGCGCTGGGCCCGGCGGGCACGGACGCCGAGGTACTCCACGATCCGTTCCTTGACCTCGTCCAGACCGTGGTGGTCAGCGTCGAGCACGGCCCGAGCGGCGACCAGGTCGGTGGAATCGGTGGTCTTCGTCGCCCACGGCAGTTCGAGGACGGTATCGAGCCAGGTGCGGATCCAGCCGGCCTCCGGGTTCTGATCGCTGGCGCGTTCGAGCTTGTCGACCTCGCGCAGCGCGGCCTCCCGGACCGCCTCGGGCAGGTCGGCGGCCTCGACCCGGGCGCGGTAGTCATCGCTGCCGTCGGGCTCGCCCTCGCCGAGTTCGGCGCGGATGGCCTTCAGCTGCTCGCGCAGCAGGAACTCGCGGTTGCGCTTCTCCATCGACTCCCGGACGTCGTCGCCGATCTTCTCGCTGACCTCAGTCTCGGCCAGGTAGGTGCGCGTCCACTCGATGACCAGCTCCAGCCGGGCCTCGACCGACGGGGTCTCAAGCAGCTGCCGCTTGCGGTCGTTGGACAGGTAGGGCGCCCAGCCAGCGGTGTCGGCCAGGGCGCTGGCGTCCTCCAGCGCGCTGATCGTGTCAACCACCTGCCAGGCCTCGCGGCGCTGCAGCACTGAGATCACCAGCCTGCGGTACTCCTCGGCGAGTTCCTGGACGCGATCGGTGGCCGGTTCGGTCTCGACGGGTTCGACCTCCACCCACAGGGCGGCGCCGGGGCCGGTGACCCCACCGCCGATCCGGGCCCGTTCGCCGGTGCGCAGCACGGCCGCGTTCTCGCCGCCGCGTAGCCGTCCGATCTTCTCGATGCCAGCCAGTACGCCGAACGAGGCGTAGCGGTCGTCGAGCCGGGGTGCCACCAGCAGTTCGCCGTCGGAGGAGGTCTGCGCGGCGTCGATGGCGGCCCGGGCGGCTTCGTCCAGTGGGATCGGGACGATCATCCCGGGCAGCAGGACGACGTCGTCGAGGAACAGGACGGGCAGCCGTTTCGTGGTCATGGGAAGTCCTTCACAAGTTGAGTGCAGTTGACTCAACCCAGAACCGGGCCGGTTTGTTCCGCACTGGCCACCCCCGGCGGATCGGTCGGCGTCACCCAGAGGGGAGTCGGACATCCATGACGTGATTCTGCAGGTCGATGCCCGCCAATCAACAGATCCGGCACCTGGCAGCAATCGAGGCGCCGAATCGCGTCAGTCCTCCTGGCGCGACCGCAGCCCGACTGCCGGACGGCCCAGCTGGCGCAGGCACCACGCACCTCGAATCGGCGCAGCCCGGGCCGCTCACGACCGACGTCAACCGTTATAGGCTCATCATCGTCAACTCAAGTCGAGTTCCGCCGCTGCACCATTGGTCAGTCTCACGGCATCGCGATCTCGATCTCGCGGTGCTTCGCCATCGCCTCCTCCGCAGCCGCCAAAACCGCTGTGAGATGGGCTCCGAAGTGCACGTCCGTCGACAGTTCGCTCTCTCCGGTGACCTGATCGCGTGCGCCCAGGACCGTTGCCAGTGCCAGCCGGTAAGCCTCGACCGCGCGCTGATTCCACTCGGTGATCGCCGGCGCCTCGGTCGAGCCTCCGGGACCGGAGAGGACCATCCGCGAGCCAGCCGCAGCGGGGTGCATGCCATGGGAGAGCGCCAGAGTACTGACAGCCCCCGAGTCGTGGACGAGTGTCAGCACTGTCAGGTCCGACCGTCCGCGCGTCGCCGACACCGCGCGCACCCTGCCCAGGATCGGACAGAGCAGCGACAGGGGATGCGCAGCGGCGTCCCACAGCGCGCCCTCGGTGTGACGCCAGGTCGAACAGTGGTAGGGGTTCTGCGGGTCGAGCAGAAGTGGCGAGAACCCTTCTGCGCTCGCGTACGTCCAACTCCCCCACCGCCGGCAGTCGGCGATCCAGGCCTCGACGTCCGGCAGGAATCGTTGGGTCAGGAAGATCACCGACCGGACGCCAGCCGCGGTGACCTGTCGCGCGAGGGTCTCGGCCGCGGGCCGTGAAAGCGACAGCGGCTTCTCGAGAATCAGGTCCCTTCCCGCTCGAGCGGCAGCGACCGCCAGTTCCGGCTGTGTGGAGGGTGGGACGGCCAGACCCACGACGTCAACCTGGCTCAGGAAGCTACTCAGGCTGAGATGAGCGGCAACCTGCCAGTCTGCTGCGAACGCCTCGGTCCGGGCAGGGTCGCGTCCCAGGACGGCAACGAACTCGACGTCATCGCTGGTCGATGCTGCCCGGGCATGCACCTGACCCGCCCAGTACGCCGTCCCGATCAAGCCGTAGCGCGGTCGTCCACGGCGGCTCGGCGAGGGGGCCGCCGGGACAACCACTGGTGAGTCGGACTCGGTCACGATGACCCCTTCCGCCGAGTCGGTCGATGAGGTGGGGCTTCAGGTGTCCGGCCTTCAGGCATGATCGCCGTTCGCTGGCTGGCGGGTTTCGGGCCGCTCCAGCATGCACATCACGTCCGCCATGGACGGCATCACGCGGAGCGATCCGCGCCGCGTTGCACCGACTGCACCGGCCGCGCTGGCGAAACAGAGCGCGTCGTACATCGCATCACCACAGACGGCGTCGAGGTCCACCGTGTCGGCGCGGGTCAGTTGGTAAAGCAGCGCGCCCAGGAAGGTGTCACCGGTACCGGTGGTGTCGAGTGCCTGGACGGGGAAGGCGGGCACAAACCCCGAGCCGGCCGCCGACCGGTAGTGGCACCCTTGCGCACCGGCCGTGACGATCACCAGACGCGGACCACTGTCGAACAGGGCGTCGGTCGCTTCCTCGATCGTGGCGCCAGGGAAGAGGAACTCAAGTTCGTTGAGCGAGAGCTTTCTGATGTCCATCTCCGCTCCTGTGTCAAGCAGGAACCTTCGCTCACGGATCGGGTCGACCGAGATCTCCTGAGTCCAGTTGGAGTCGAACGAAACCGGGACCTCGCGCCGGCGAACCCGTGCGATGGCCTCCCACGTCGCCTCGCGGATCGGTTGCTCCCGCAGAGCACCCATGGAGACATGGAGGGCCTTGCAGTGGTCCAGCAGGTCCAGATCCAGGTCAGCGGCTCGAAGGCACCGTTCTGCGGCGGGCCAGGGGTAGCGCTTGAAGTGGCGCTCGTTGTCCTCCGCAAGTTCGATGAAGACGAGTCGAGTCCCGGCCTCGGTAGTTGTCACGAGACCACGTACATCGACCCCTGCCTCCATCAGGCTGGTCCGCAACAGGTCGCCGAAGTCGTCCTCCCCCACGCACCCCAGGAATGCCGACTGGCCGTCGAGCGCAGCGACCGCTGCCGCAACGTTTGCGGGCGAGCCGCCGGCGTTGCACTCATAGATCGGGTTTCCGGCGTCCGAGACACCGGACGCCGTGAAGTCGATCACGACGTCACCGATGCACACCACCTGCGGCGAACTCGACAGGTGGTCGGGAGCGGAGCGGTCGGACCGTAGTTCGGTTTCTGACTGTGACCTTGCTTCTGACATGAGCGTGTCCTTGCCTGTCATTCGAGGTTGGCGTGGTTCTGCGCAATGCGCTCGACGGTCTTCCCGGACCTGACCAGGAGGCTGGAGATCACCGCATCCAGCATCACCACGACACTCTGCTCGAACGCCTGTCCGGCGCCGGGCACGACGTCCTGGAGTTCGGACGGCGGCGGAACCGGGGACAGCTGCAGCACGTGATCCGCGGGGAGTTGCAGCGACGACGAGTCCGCGGCCGTCACCACTGCCACCGAGGCGCCGTGCTGGTTCGCCTTCCGCGCCACTGCTACCAGGCTTCCGGTCGCCCCGGAACGGGTGGCCGCCACCAGAAGGTCGCCCGTGTTGATACTCGGTGTGGTCACGTCACCGACGATGAACGCCGGGACGTCGATCTGCATGAGCCGCATGGCGAAGAACCGCAGCGCTAACAGCGACCTGCCGGCACCACTCACGAACACACGGTTCGCGGCAAGGACGGCGGCCACGAACTCAGCCAGCTGGCCTTCCTCGGCCGAGGCGACGGTCGCCCTGAGCCGGTCGGTGGCCTCAAGCGCCAGTTCGAGGGTGCTCGGCGCAGTCACCATGCCCCTCCGTTCACCGCTGCCCGGAACTCGGCGGCTGCCCTGCCCGGATCGGTCGCCGCCGTGATTGCGCTACCGATCACCAGTGCATCCGGCCGCAGGGCTGCGAACCGATCGACGACACCGAGGGAGATGCCGCCGGCGACGGACAACCAGCATCCGGGAACCTCCGCCCGCAGTCGCTCGGCGATCGCCAGGGTGCGGTCGAGATCACCGCCGTAGCCACCATGCACACAGAGGTGGTCGACGCCCAACTGGTGGAGCTCCTGGGCTCGCTTCACCGGATCCGGGCACGCAATCAGGTCTGCCACCACCGCCGCTCCGGCAACGGAGGCCGCCTCCTGGGCGTCGGCCAGAACCTGATCGTCGGCCACAGCCAGCACGGTCACATACCTGGCGCCGCGGACCAGCGAGTACTCCGCCATCGGGCCGCCACCGTCCATGATCTTGCAGTCCGACAGCACAGCGAGGCGGGGGAACCGTTCGCCGAACTGTCTCAGCGCGTCAAGCCCGTTGAGGAACAGGAACGGCGTACCCAGTTCGAGGATGTCGATGTGGGGCTCCACCTCGGCCACCAAGCCCATGGCTTGGTCGTAGCCGACAGCATCCAGGGCGAGCTGCAACTGGGCACCCATTCTGATATCTCCTTTCTGATTCTTCGATCTACTTGTTGCGGTTGGCCACGATCGTGAGGATGAGCACGACTGCCGAGACCACCGACTGCCAGAAGGAGCTGATCCCGTTGAGGTTGAGGCCATTGGTGAGCACGGTCAGCAACAGCGCACCCAGCAAACTGCCCTGGATCGTCCCCTTGCCGCCCGACAGTGCGGCACCGCCGATGACCACCGCAGTGATGGTGAGCATGTTCAGGCTCATGCCCGTCGACGGCTGCCCGCTGGCCACCTGACTCGTGAGCAGGATCGCCGCCAGGCTGCCGCCGACACCGCAGATCACGAAGTAGCTGATCTTCGAGCGGTTCACCGGTACACCCGCCAGCCGCGCAACCGTCTGGTTGCCGCCGATTGCGTAGACGTGCCGGCCGAAGACCGTGAAGCTCAGAATGATGACGGCGATGGCCCCGAGAACGATCAGGATCAGGAATGGCATCGGCAGACCGAACACCCGACCGCGTCCCACAAACAGGAACTCGTCCGGCAGTCCGTAGATCGCGGTGCCACCGGTGAGGATGTTGGCCAGGCCCTGACCCAGGTACATCGTTCCCAGCGTCACGATCATGGACGGGAGGTGAAGGATCGTTGTGAGAACGCCATTGATGAAGCCAAGGACCAGTCCGACGCACAGCCCCGCGGCGATTGCCAGCCACATGTTGACGCCCATGGTCATCAGGAGTGCGCAGAGCATGCCGGTCAGCGGCGCGATGCCGGACACGGAGATGTCGATCTCTCCGGCAACCATGACGAACGTGACTCCGATCGCGACGATGCCGACGATCGATGCCTGTCCAGCGATGTTCAACAGGTTCCCCGGGGTGAGGAAAACGGGACTCGAAATGGCGAAGCCCACACCCAGCAGGACCACGACCCCCAGGACCCACCAGCGGGAGACGAAGGTGCCGATCTGTCTGCGCAGGTCGTTCTCACCAGGTGAGGGCTTGGCCGGCCTGGATGTTGCTGCGGTCATCACTTCTGGCTCCCAACACAGGACTCCATGATTGCTTCTTCAGAGAACTCGCCCCGCTCGAATTCGGCAGAGATCCGACCGTCCCGCATGACGAGAATCCGGTCGCTCATTCCGATGACCTCGGGGAGGTCGGACGAGATCAGCAGTATCGCCACGCCGACCGCCGTCAGGCGGTTGATCAGGCCGTAGATCTCGGCCTTGGCGCCGACATCGATCCCACGGGTCGGTTCGTCGAGGATGAGGATCCCCGGCTCGCGGGCCAGCCACTTGGCCAGCACGGCCTTCTGCTGGTTGCCACCGGAGAGGTACCTCGCCTCCTGCAGGTCACTGCGCGCCTTGATTCCGAGACGCCGGATCTGCGCCGTGGCCAACTCCTCCTCGGATCGCCTTCCGACGAAGGTCGCCCTGGCGAGCTCGGAGAGGTTGGGCAGTGCGATGTTCATCCTGAGCGAAGCATCGACGATCAGCCCCTCATCCCGACGGTCTTCAGTGACCCAGGCGATGCCCAAGGCGATCGCGTCCGCCGGACCTCTGATGGCGACCTGCTTTCCGTGGACGAAGACCCGCCCTCCTTCGGCATGCCGCGACTCACCCATGATGGTCTTGACCAGCTCCGAGCGCCCGGCTCCGACGAGACCGGCCAGACCAAGGACCTCACCCTCGTGGAGTGTCAGACTGACCTCGTGGGGGGCGCTCGCAGTCTGGCGATCCGGGGGCAACTGCGTGATGCCGTCCAACCGAAGCGCCTCCGGCCCCCGCTGCGGCTGTTCCCTGTGGTACATCGCGTCGAACGGGCGTCCGACCATCGAGGAGATGATCATCTGTTCCGTGGCAGTGCTGGGGTCGAATTCCTTGACGAACCTGCCGTCCTTCAGCACCACGATGCGGTCGGAGATCTCGAGGACCTCGTTCATACGATGCGACACGAAGACGAAGGTGACGCCGTCGTCTCGCAGCTTTCGCATGATCTCGAAGAGCTTGCCTATCTCCCCGTCGGACAATGACGATGTCGGCTCGTCGAGGATGATCACGCGGGCCCTGGCGTTCAGGGCTCGCGCGAACTCGACCCGTTGACGGTCGGCGATGCTGAGGTCTCCCACCAGCGTGTCCGGGCTGAGACGCACGTCGAGCGCCTGCAACAGTTCGACCGTGCGCTCGCGCATGGCGGACCTGCGAAGCCAGCCTCCCTTGCCGAGTTCGCTTCCGACGAAGACGTTGTCGGTGATGCTCATCAGCGGCAGTGACAACAGTTCCTGGTGAACCATCACCATGCCCCAGGCCTTCGCGCTCGCCAGCGTCACGGGGCCTTCTGGCGCGCCTTCGAGCACGATCTCGCCACCGTCCGGCTCCAGCTCACCGAGCAGGAGTTTGGCCAGGGTGCTCTTGCCTGCGCCATTCTCACCCATGATGGTGACGATCTCGCCGGCCCCGATCTCCAGTGACACGTCGTGGAGGACGGTGACCCCGAAGAAGGCTTTGCTGACGTTCCTGACCGAGACCACGGCAGCGGTCACGTCGGGTTCGACCGCCTCGGCTG
>NZ_JAYFPT010000072.1:0-5617 GCF_034927565.1 Propionicimonas sp. | reverse complement strand
GACTTCAGCCCGGCGGTGAAGGTGCAGACCGAGGACGACATCACTGCCTCGACGGTGGTCCCCGGCCACCAGATCGGGCTTGACCCGGAGCGTTCCTACAAGCTGGTGGAGAACTGCGAGAACCTCCTGTTCCAGCGCCCCGATGACGCCATCCACCGCGGCTACGACAAACAGGCCGAGCGCGACATCGCGACCCCGGGCACCTTCTTGTCGAACTTCCAGCCGCTCAGCCACGCCGAGGCGGCCGCGATCCGGGACGAGGCGGTGGGCTTCAGCCTGTTCACCGAGCCGATGGCGAACCTGCTGTCGTCCTTCGCGGATGCCACCGACGGCCCGGACTATGTGGTCAGTTCGGCGAACCCGCGGCTGGTGGACGGCAAGCCGTCCAAGAACCCGCGCTACCTGCAGGTGCGGCCCGACCACTCCCACCCGCGCGAGACCGCCATCGCCGGCCTGGCCGACCATCTGTGGCGCCGGTTGCCGTCCGACACCCCGCTGCCGCTGCCGGTGGACGTGGTCGCCGCCGGGCGGCGGAACAACCCGCCGGAGCCGGGCGTGCCGGCCCTGTGCGCGTTCAACCCGTTGCACTACTTCGAACTGCCCGAGTTGTTCGCCGAGTTCATCTCGTCGATGACCGGCAAGTCGCCGTCCACCACCGGGGCAGGGTCGGAAGGTGCGCTGACCAAGGGACCGTTCAACCCGATGCCGGCGATCATCGACCTGAACGCCGCGTTCCTGTCGTATGCGCTCACCGGCTACGACGGCTGGGTGTCCTGCGCGGGCTTCGTCGGGCCGAAGGTGCGGGTGGACCACGACATCTCCATGCTGGTGCCGGAACTGTTCAGCCGGATGACCCCGGACGAGCGCTCGGCGAAGAACCTGCTCGCCGAGGGCTGCCTGGAGAAGCTGGAGGACTTCGAGTACCAGGGACGGCAGGTGCTGGCCTCCCGGCTGGGCTACCGGATGACCCAGCGGTTCGCCACCAAGTACTTCGGCCGGATCTTCCTGCATCCGCATGTGGTGTTCACCGAGCAGATGCTGAAGCCCGAACTGCAGGATCCGGCGATCTTCGCCGACTCCATGGAGGTCACGGTGGCCACCCATCAGCGGGTGGCGCAGGCGTACTTCGACGATGGCACGATCTCGCTGGCGGTTCCGCCGCTGCGGGCGCTGCTGGAGATCATGGCGCACGGCCACTCGGACGAGGGCTGGGACTTCACCTCACCGCAGTTCCGGGCACAGTTCTCCCGGGAGTCGGTGCTGGCCAGCGACTGGTACCGCGAGCGGCTGGACGCCAAGCACGCCGCCGCCAGCGCCCGGGCCGCTGCCGGCCTGGCGGCGATCGAGAAGTTCGTCGCCACCCCCGGCAACGAGGAGCCCTCGGCCCGGCTGGGCATGCCGGCCCGGGTCGAGGCCGCCAAGGCCGAGCTTGCCCGGTTCTCCGCACCGGAATACCGGGCCGGCATCGTCGGGACAGTGGGCGGCCAGCCGCTGTAGCCGCCATCCCGCCCGCGTGCTCGGCGCCGGATCCGGTTGCAGATCGTGTGCCGAGGGGTATTTTCCCTCGTCCGGTGTTCTGGAACCGGTTTTGGTGCGGTGTCATGCCCAGCCGCCCTGGCGCTGGGTCTGTTCCGGCCCGGTGGAGGTGCGCCCGAGAGACCTTTTTCGGCAGCGGCTCGGCAAGACTCCTCCCCACCCACCGCTGACCCAATCGGGCTATCGTCCCCTACGCTGCCGGGATGCGAGTGGTCTGGCGGGTGCTCGGCGGGTTCCTGGCACTGGTACTGGTGGCGGCCATCGGGGTCTACTGGTGGCAGCGGCCACTGCTGCTCACCGGTACCGGCTACGCCGCGCACAACGCCTGCGCGGTCACGCTGATCGCCGGGCGGGACCATCCCGAGACCGACCTGCCGTCCAACCCGCTGGTCCCGGTGCTGCGCACCTCCATCAGTCAGGACGGGGCCAGTAGCGCCGTCCTCGACCTGTTGGCCCGGCAGCGGGCCTGGTTCACCCCCGGCTACGGCTGCACCGTGGCCGGGCAGGCGCCCGCGTTGCCGGCACCGACCCCGGTGGACGCTGCCGCGAATCCCTATGCCTCCGCCCCTGAGCCCACGCCCGGCGCGGCTGTTGCGGCCGTCCTTGACTA
The DNA here is from genome assembly GCF_034927565.1 of Propionicimonas sp. Classification (GTDB taxonomy): domain Bacteria; phylum Actinomycetota; class Actinomycetes; order Propionibacteriales; family Propionibacteriaceae; genus Propionicimonas. The sequence goes on along the minus strand of NZ_JAYFPT010000072.1, from coordinate 3,471 downwards.
CGCCTTCGGCGCCGACCTCGATCCGGCCGGACGGGCAGCGCTCGGCACTCGCGGCGTGGTCGTGCTCAAGGACGGCGCGCTGGTGGGGGAGCGCTATGCCGACGGCTTCAGCGCGACCACGCCGCAGTTGGGCTGGTCGATGACCAAGAGCCTGACCAACCTGCTGGTCGGCCGCCTGGTGGCCAGGGGAGAGGTAAGCCTGGACGACGACCACCTGCGTCCGGAATGGACCGACGAGCGGGCGTCGGTCACGGTCCGCGACCTGTTGACGATGACCAGCGGGCTGAGCTGGGACGAGACCTACGACCTCGGCACGCCGATCACCCGGATGCTCTACCTCGAACCCGACATGGGCGGCTATGTGGCCTCGCTACCGCTGGCCCACCAGCCCGGGAGCTATCAGCAGTACTCCACCGGCAGCATCAACCTGCTGTGTTCGGTGCTGGCGCCCGGCCGCGGCGGCGCCGACTGGCCGCGACAGGAACTCCTCGGCCCGCTCGGGCTGGCGTCCATGGTGCTGGAGCCGGACGGCGTGGGCACCCCGGTCTGCGGCTCCTACGCCTGGGCCACTCCCCGGGACTGGGCGACGGTCGGCCAGTTCGCGCTTGCCGACGGCGTCTGGAACGGCAACCGGCTGCTGCCCGAGGGCTGGATGGCCGAGTCGGTGAAGGCCGTCGATGTCCAGACCGAGGACCCGGGCTACGCCTCGGGCTGGTGGGCGAACCAGGCTGCGGACGGCTCGCTGGTCCACCCCGACCTGCCGGCCGACGCCTACTGGGCCAGTGGTCACGACGGGCAGTGGGTGCTCGTCGTCCCCTCCGAGAAGCTGGTGGTCGCCCGGCTGGGCTTCACTCCTGAGGCCGACGACCGGTTCGACCAGGTCAACGCCCGGTTGATCGCCGCCCTGCGCTGATCGGCGCGCCAGCCGGGTGCAGGACGACTGCGCGTCCACTTCCGGCGAGACATCGTCCACTTCCGGGCAGTTCGCGCCGGCCGCGGGAGCCCTGTTCACGAGGGCTCCCGTCCGATTCGGGAGGCTGCCGCTCTCGACGTGGCGCTCGCGGCGTTGCACAGTGGAGCCATGAGTGTGCGCTATCTGATCGTCGGCGGTGGGTTGGCCGCCGCGCGGGCAGTCGAGGGAATCCGGGAGGTCGACCCCGACGGGCCGATCACCGTCGTTACCGCCGAGGATCGGCTGCCCTATGAACGTCCGCCCTTGTCGAAAGGCATTCTGCTGGGGTCGGACGGGCCGGACGTCGTCTTCCGGCACCCCGCTTCCTGGTATGCCGAGCAGGGCGTCGCCGTCCGGCAGGGGATCGCGGTGACGTCCGTCGACGCCGCCGCCCGCACCGCCTGGCTGGCCGGCGGCGAGCGACAGGAGTGGGAGCGGCTGCTGCTGGCCACCGGCGCCTCGGTGCGCACGCTGGCCGTCCCTGGCGCGGACCTGTCCGGCATCCACTACCTGCGGACGCTCGACGACTCCCTCTCGCTGCGGGAGGAGTTCCGGGCGGGCGGGGACGTGGTGGTGGTCGGCGCGGGCTGGATCGGCCTGGAGGCCGCGGCCGCGGCACGCTCCCACGGGGCCCGGGTCACGATGGTGGCTCCCGGACCGGCGCCGCTGCATTCCGTCCTGGGCGAGCAGGTGGGTTGCTGGTTCACCGACCTGCACCGAGCGCACGGAGTCGACGTCAGGCTCAACACACGGGTGGCCCGGATCGAGGGCGAGACCGCGGTGACCGGGGTCACCACCGCTGCCGGCGAGCTGATTCCCGCCCGGATCGTGGTCGCGGGGGTGGGCGTGCGTCCCAACACTGCGCTGGCCGAGGCGGCCGGCGCGGCGGTTGACAACGGCATCCTCACCGACGCAGCGCTGCGCACCTCGCTGCCCGGGGTGTGGGCGGCCGGGGACGTGGCGGCCTGGCAGAGCACCTTCCTGGGCACCCACCTGAGGGTGGAGCACTGGGCCAACGCGCTGGACGGTGGGTTCGCCGCGGGCCGGTCGATGGCCGGTGTGGAGGTCAGCTACGACCCGCTGCCGTTCTTCTACTCCGACCAGTACGACGCCGGCCTGGAGTACGCCGGCCACGTCCCGACCGGGACGGAGGCCGAGGTGGTGTTGCGCGGCGATCCGGCTTCGGGGGCCTTCCTGGCGTTCTGGGTGGTGCCCGGGGACGGCGGCGTCCGGGTGCTGGCCGGGATGCACGTCAACACCTGGGACACCATGGACGCCGTGCAGGGTCTGATCCGTTCCCGGGCGGGGATCGACCGCGGGCGGCTGGGCGATCCTGCCGTCCCGCTGGAGGAGTTGCTCCCGTAGTTGTCCGGCCGGGCCGTGGCGCCGCCACGTTCCGGGGCGTACCGCCGAGGCGGGTTCGGATGAGCGCTCGCCCGGGCCCGAGGTTCCCGGCAGGTGGTGAGGCAGGGCAGTGGGTGACCTGCGGTGCGGCCAGAATCCGGTGGAGGGGAAGCGGGTGCGGATGGTCGCTCGCCCGGCTCCAAGCGCCCGGTTTTGGTGGGGAGCGGGATCGGTGGGGTGCGGTCGACGGTGTCGACGCGACCTGGACGGTGGTGCTGGCGGCCCCGGGCTGGATCAGCGGTCCGGGTCGATGACGGGCCGGTGTGGGCTCAGCCAGCGGTCCCGGCGGGGTGGTCCCGCAGCCAGTCAGCACGCCGGCGGGGCGAGGCCTGGGCCAGCCAGGCGTCCTCGACGACCTCGGCCAGTTCGGCCCGGGTGAGTTCGCCGATCCGGCTCAGCCGCAGGAGTACCGACGGGTGGCCGTCGAAGTGCGGAGTGGTGAAGAACGGCGTGGTGGGGTCCTGCACCAGCCCCTGCTTGGTGGCCTCCCCCTCCACCCAGAACACCACAACATCGTCGTAGCGCTCCCCGGTAGCGGGGTCGAAAGCGTCCTTGCGCGGGGTGCGGAAGAACACGAAGGACTTGCCGCCAACCTGGTAGACCGGCAGGCCGCTGGAAGTGTGTACCACCGTCGTGAACGGCATCAGCAGTGCGAGTTCGTGGAGGTCGGCCAGGGCGGCGGGACGGTTGTCGTCCATCGCTCCACCATGCCAGACCGGCAGGCGCCCCACCAGCTTGCTCCGGCCGCCCGCGGGCAGCGACGGTGGTGGGGGCAGCCGCGAGGCCGATGTCGCCGCTGTCCCGGCCCGCGAGCATTGGTGGCGGGTGCCCCACCGGGTCGCAGCCGGACCAGGCTGCCCTCGGCCACTCCGAACAGCCTCACCCCGGCGCCAGCCGCCGCGGCCGGCTCCGTCCGGGAGTCCGGCTCAGCGCCGCCGGGCGGTGCCCAGCGCGTCGCGCAGGATCTGGCCGCCGGTGCGCAGCACCTGGTCGCGGAAGGTTGCCGACTGCACAGTCTTCTCCAGCCAGGACTTCTGCTGCCGTCCGGCTGGGGCATGCCGCTCGGCCCGGGCCCGGGCGGCGGTCTCCTGCTGCTGCCGGGCGGCCTGCTCGCG
>NZ_JAYFPT010000114.1:0-2149 GCF_034927565.1 Propionicimonas sp. | reverse complement strand
CGGCGCCGGGTCGCTGTCGACTACCCATTCGGCCGACGCGTACGCGACGATGCGCAAGCTGATCACCTGCGCGATGGAGGCGGGGCCGCACGTCACGATGGAACTGGCCGCGGCGAAGCTGGCCGACACGATCGACTTCATTGTCCATCTCCGCTGCCTGATCCTCCGCCCGACCAGCCCGGACGCGCTGGCGCGCAAGGTCCGCCAAGTCGCCGAGATCCTGGCCGTCGAACCCGGCGAGGACAACCGCCACTACAGCCTCACCTCCGTCTTCCGTGACGTCCCCGGAGCGTGCGGGGTCGCCGACACCCCACCGCCGGGACGGCTACTGGACCGGCTCGTCGACCAGGGGTTCGACTACGCCAGCTTCCTCGCCGAAGCCGACGCCAATCCGAAGCTGCGGCCATGAACGCCGTCCTCGCAGCCCTCTCCGGAGCCCTGATCGTCGGCGGCATTCTCGGCTTGATCCTGAGCTTGCGGCCCGCACCCGAACCGCCGCCCAAGGCCGTCCGTCGGCCCGGGCGAGTAGCCTCCTTCTGGCACACCCTGCCGGCCAGACGGCGCATAGCAGTTCTGTTGGCGCTGGCCGCTGGCTTGGTGGCCGGGTTATTGACCGGGTGGCTGGTGCTGGCGGTGCTGCTGCCGGGTGCCGTGCTCGGGTTGCCGGTGCTGCTGGCCGCCTCACCGGAGACGCAGCGGATCGCCCGGCTGGACGGGATCGCGGAATGGACCCGGAACCTGTCCGGGGTGCTCACGGCAGGTCAGGGCTTGGAGCAGGCGCTGATCGCCAGCCTGCGCTCGACCCCGCAAGCGGTGCGCCCCGAGGTGTCGGTTCTGGTGGCCCGGCTCAAGGGACGCTGGCCCACCGAGGCCGCGCTGCGGGCGTTCGCCGCCGACATCGATGATGCCACCGGCGACCTCGTTGCTGCCGCGCTCATCCTCGGTGCACGAAAGCGCGGCCCGGGCCTGGCGGCGGTGCTGACTGGACTGGCCGAGTCGACCGCCGCCGATGTCCGCGCCCGCCGCCAGATCGAGGCCGACCGGGCCAAGCCGCGCGCCACCGCCCGCTGGGTGACAATCCTGTCTGCCGGGGTGCTGGCCGTCCTGGCACTGTCGGGCCAGTTCCTCGCCCCCTACGCCAGCCCGATCGGGCAGGCCGTGCTGCTGGTGCTGCTCGGCTGCTACGCCGGCTGCCTTGTGTGGATGCGGCGCATGGCCGCCGCGCCACCCCCACCCCGGTTCCTCACAGGACGCAGCGAGTTCGCGAAAGCTGAGGCCCGGCGATGACCTCTCTCCAGCTGCTGATCCTGTCCGGGATGCTGGTCATGGCCGGCGTCGGCACGTTCATCTGGTGGGCCTCACCCGCCGAACCCGACTTGGCCGACGCGTTCGACCGGCTCTCACCCCGCCGCACACCAGCCGCGCCGGCCGAGGTCGTCCCGGCCAAGGGCGGTCAACGTGCCGGGCTGTGGGCGATGCGCCGCCTTCCGTCCGGCTGGGTGCGGCTACCGGTCCAGGATTTGGCGGTGCTGCGCAAGTCGGTGGCGTCGTTCTTCAGCGACAAGCTCGCCTTCACCGCCTTGGCTGCGCTGATGTTCCCGCTGTTGTCGTGGCTGATCTCGTGGGTCGTGGCGATCCCGGTCACGATCCCGGTGATCGTCACCCTGGTCGCGATGGTCGCCGGCTGGTTCGTTCCGGACCTCAACGTCCGTCAGGACGCCGCCCAGGCCCGGGTCGAGTTCCGGCGGGCGCTGGGCGCCTACACCGACCTGGTCGCCCTCGAACGACACGGCGGCGGGTCGGGGTCCCGGCAGGCGATGGAGCTGGCCGCCGAGGTCGGCGACAGCTGGCCGTTCCGCCGGATCAGCGAGGAACTGGCCCGCTCCCGGTTCGCCGGCCAGCAGCCGTGGGACGCCCTGCGTAACCTTGCCGACGAACTCGCTATCCCAGACCTGAACGATCTGGCCGACATCATGCGGTTGTGCGGCGAGGAGGGTGCCCAGGTCTACGACACGCTGCGGGCCCGCTCCGAAGCCGAACGCAACGCCATCCTCACCGCCGACCTCGGCCAGGCCAATGAAGTCGGCGAACGCATGTTCATCCCCGCCAGCCTGACCGCCGTCGTGTTCCTGGCCATCCTCATCATTCC
>NZ_JAYFPT010000084.1:0-3824 GCF_034927565.1 Propionicimonas sp. | reverse complement strand
CCGGTTGGGACAGTCCCCACCGTGAGTCAGAAGCAGGGCTGGGCGGGGTGGCGCGCCCGACAACCACCCACCCTGTCCCCGACACAAACCGGGCAGCAGAGATCACGCGCGTGGATAGTCCACGCGAACCCCCGGAATCACGCGGTTTCTGCACCTCCCGGCCGGGGTCGACGGCGATGCGGGTGAACAACAACCCACCCTCTCCCCAGCACAAACCGGGCAGCAGAGGCCACGCGCATGGATAATCCACTCGTCCTGCCGGAATCACCCGGTTTCTGCACCTCCCGGCCGGGGTCGACGGCGATGCGGGTGAACAACAGCCCACCCTCTCCCCAGCAGAAACCGGGCAGCAGAGGTCACTTGCGTGGATAGTCCACGCGTCCTGCCGGAATCACCGGGTTTGTGCGGACGCCGCACGGTCGACTCGGGCTGGAGCCGGGATGCCAACGTGAGTCAGAAGCGGGGTCGGGGTGGGGCGGGGCGTTAGCCTGTCGGGGGCGGCGCTGGGGGCCGCCGACTCGACTGAAGGGCTGCGTGATGACCCATCCGTACCTGCGGGAGCCGGAGTACCTGACCGAGCTCAAGGACGGCACCGTCAAACAGCTCAACCCGTTCACCGGCACCCAGGTGTGGACGGTCGCCGGACGGGGCAACCGTCCGCTCGGCATCCAGCTGCCGGACCCGGTGCCGCTCGACCCGGCGATGCACGGCAGATACTGCGCCTTCTGCGAGGACCGTTACCTGGAGACGCCACCGGAGAAGTCGCGCGTGCTGCGACACCCGGACGGCGGCTGGGAGACCCGCTACCGCACCCCGGCCGAGGAGCTCCGCCACACCACCGCGGAGTTTCGCCGGATTCCCAACCTGTTCGAGATCCTGTCCTACGACTACTGGCACGCAAACTACGGCTACGAGTTGCCCGCCCGGATCCGGGAGCGCAAGGAGGCCTACCTGGCTTCCGAGGCGGGACGGACGCATGTCCTGGCGGTGGTCCGCAGCAAGCTGCGCGCCGGCGGCCGGACCGACGCCGAGATCGACGCCCTCGGCGAGGAGGGGCAGGTGGCGGCAGCGTCCGGGTTCTTCGGCGGCGGCCATGATGTGATCGTCGCCCGGCGGCACTTCGTCGACGGTGCGACCGACAACACCCAGCTGGCCTCCTCGGGCACCCTCACCCCCGACGAGCACGCGACGTTCATCGGGTTCACCGTCGAGTCGGCCAAGGGGCTGTTCGACCTCAATCGCTACGCCCGCTACGTGACGGTGTTCCAGAACTGGTTGCGTCCGGCAGGTGCCTCTTTCGACCACCTGCACAAGCAGTTGGTGGCGATCGACGAACGCGGGACGCAGAACGAGTTGGCGATCGCGCGGCTGCGGGCGAACCCCAACACCTACAACGAGGACGGCGTGAACTACGCCGCTTACAAGAACCTGGTGATCGCCGAGAATGACGCCGCGGTGGCGTTCGCCGGCTTCGGGCACCGTTATCCCACCATCGAGATCTACTCCAAGTCCGAAGCCTGCGATCCGTGGCGGCACACCCCCGAGGAACTCCGTGGGATGTCGGACATGATCCACGCCCTGCACGCCGCCACCGGGGTGGACGTGCCGTGCAACGAGGAGTGGCACTACCGCCCGATCGACGTCGACCTGCCGATGCCGTGGCGGGTGATGCTGAAGTGGCGGGTCTCGACTCTGGCCGGTTTCGAGGGCGCGACCAAGATCTACCTCAACACCATCGACCCCTACGCCCTGCGCGACCGGGTGGTGCCCAACCTCTACCGGCTGCGGGACGAGCGTAGGATCGCGCCGCTGGCGATCGCCACCGAGGCCGCCTGCCGGCCCAACTGTCTGCGATACACGCGGAACCGCTGAGGCTCCCGGACAGTTTGTGCCTCTTGTTGCCGGCTTGCCTCGGGAGTAGATTGCTAGCATGCTTGCAAGCGATAGTGGCTCGAAGGTCCAGTTCAACATCTACCTGCCGCCGACGCTGGTCCGGCGGATCAAGCACCGGGCGATCGATGAGGGCAGCTCGTTGTCGGCGCTGGTCGAGCGCGTGCTCGCCGACTACCTGAACGCCGCTCCGGAGGCTGGCCGATGATCACCGTCCAGCCGATCCGGTTCACCGCCCGTCCGTCTGCCTGGCACCGGCTGGCCAAGGTGCTGGGGCTTGTCCCGGCGTTCCCGCCGCAGCCGGAGTGGTCGGAGTTCGACGGGGACGGGATCCTCGCCATCCACCATGCGGGCGCTGGCTCCGCCGACGCCGGACGAACGGCTGTCCATCTTCTCAGTGATGACCTGGACAACATCGAGTTCACCCTTGTCACTGCCGGATTCGAAGTCGAGCGGACGGTGCCGGAGGATATCGGGCCGCTGCTGACGGTGACCGCGTCCACCGGGCAGACGATCACGGTCTCGGGCGGGGCTCGCCGGGTTGCCGGCGCAGCGCTGGCGATGCTCCCGCTGTGGTACGCCGACGACCTGACGGAGCCGCGGGCGATCCTGGAGGCCATCGGCCTGCGGCCGCGGATCGCCTCGGACGCGGGCACGTGGATCGACTTCACTGCGGACGGCGGCGGGCTGGTGGCGCTGCACCACGGCACCGGCGGGCGGGTCGAGTTGAGTCTGGAGTACCGCGGTGACCTCGATACCCTCGCCGAGCGGCTGACCGCCGCCGGCTTCGACGCCAGCGTGACCGACGAGGCCTACAACCGCACCCTCCGTTCGATCACACCCGACGGCGACGAACTGTGGATCAACCAGGTGATGGACGACCTCTACGGCTACACCAGAATCGGCTGACCGCGGGTCGCCCGGCGGTCGGTGGGCGACCCGCGCCCCACGGGATTCACCTCAAACAGGCGATGGCGCGCGGATCGGCGCCGCGTTCGACCCGTGCCTCCAGAGACTCACTGCGGTGGGCGGACGACAGGCTTGGGGTGCCGCGGTCATGCCGGCCCGTCCGGGATGTCGACCACTCGGCTCTCCCCGGTCACCGGGACGAGCGCGCCGGCGGAGAAGGCGGCAACCTCGTCGGCGAGCGTGCCGAGGGCGGCCGGCGGCACCAGCAGCCGGAACCGGGCCGTCGCAGTCCAGACCGGCTCGGTCCAGACTCCGCCGTGGCTGGCCGCCCACTCCCGCAGCCAGTTGTCCAGCCGTCCGGCCTCGGCGGGAGATGCGTCCATCGTCACCTCGGTGAGGATCTCCCGGCGAACCAGCCGGGCCCGGTCCAGCGCTCCGGCAACCGCACCGGAGTAGGCCCGGACCAGCCCGCCGGCACCCAGCAGCACGCCCCCGAAGTAGCGGGTGACGACGGCCACCAGGTCGGTCAGGTCGCGGTGCCGCAGTACCTCCAGCATGGGGACGCCGGCGGTTCCCGCGGGCTCGCCGTCGTCGGAGGATCGCTGCTGCCCGGCCTGCGGGCCGACCACCAGCGCGACACAGTGGTGACGGGCGTCCCAGTGCTGCTTACGAACCTGTGCGATGACGGCCTCCGCCTGCTCGACCGAGCCCACCGGCTCCAGATGCGCCAGGAACCGCGACTTCTTCACCACCAGTTCGTGGTCGACCGGCACCGCGATGCTGGACGGAAGGGCAGTCTGGCTGGCGCTCACCCGCTGAGCCTAATCCGGGTGTGGTGGCTGCTGCCTGTGACCGACGCCGGGTCAGGCGGTGTTTCTGCCAGGTCCGGGGCGTGGAGGTGCGGCAGGTCTCGCCCCGGCGGAACAACGCGGATCCTGCCGAGCAGGACGAGCCGAGATCCGGTGGTGGCTCCGGAAGGAGGGTGGTGACAGACGTGGCTGCTCGAAGCACACCGCGCCGGCCCG
>NZ_JAYFPT010000111.1:0-2589 GCF_034927565.1 Propionicimonas sp. | reverse complement strand
ACAACGCCGCGAGACGCCCGCGGGGCACCGCGCAGCAGGCCACCGTTGGGGATAGGGAGACACGCTCTAGGCACGCTAGTACGTCCACCCGGGTTCCCGCGAGGTTTTCGGTGCTTTCACACAGCGGCATTCCGGTCCGTCAGGTCCCGGTACCGCGCCGCAGTTCAGCCAGCTCTTGGTAGATCCCCAGCATCACCTGCGCCTGGTGCCTTCCGGTGTGGACGGCGGCCAGTTCGCGGCTGCGGGCCGAGGCGCGGGCGGCGGTGGCCGGATCGGCCAGGGCGGCGAGGAAGTCCAGCACGGTGGCGGCCAACTCCGACGGCTCCGGACGGGCGAACCGGGCGTTGACCCCGTCCTCAGCGACCAGGCGCAGACCGGGGTCGACCAGCACCAGCGGCAAGCCGGCGTGCGCTGCCTCGTGGAGCACCAGTGCCTGGGTGTCGGTCTCCGAACCGAACACGAAGAGATCCGCCGAGGCGTACCAGGCCGCGAGTTGATCGTGGGGAACCTCGCCCACCCAGTGGACTCCCCCGGCCCGGATCGCCCGGCCGAGCCGGCGGCGCAACCCGAGGTCGCCGGTATTGCGCGGACCGACCAGCACCAGTTCGGCGTCCGGACGGGCCTGGCGCACCAGGTCGAAGGCGTCCAGCAGCAGCCCGATGCCCTTCTCGGCGCCCACCCACCCGACGTACAGCAGGCGTGGTCCCGTCCCACGCGACAACGCCGGCTGCTCCGGAAGCGGGTCGCAGCCGTTCGGCACCACCTGCACGTGCGCGTCCGGTGCGATCGACAGCACCCGGTCGGCGGTCTTGTCGGACGGAGTGGTGACCACGTCGGCCTCGGTGAGCAGGGCGGCGGCCAGGGCCAGCAGATCGGCCAGCGATCGGCTGCGCCCCTCCCCCGGGATCCCACGGGCGAGGTCACGGCCGGCGTCGAAGTGCCGGAAGAAGACCCGGTAGGCACCGGCGAGCGCAGGCAGCATCGGGCCGAAGTGCTCGGCGTAGGCCTCGAAGTCGGTGTGCCAGGTGACCACCAGCGGACGGTCGGCCTTCTCGGCCACCCACATCCCCAGCAGCCCCACCGGCCCCAGTCCGTGGACGTGCACCACGTCGGGTGGGTCTGCCACCAGCTCGTCCAGCGCCCGTTCGAAGCCCCTGCCCAGCGACAGCCGCAGCTGGACCCCTGGCACGGGCAGGCTGGCCAGCCGCCGTTCACTTCGCCACGGGTCCTCGGCGTCCGGGCTCGTCCCCGCGCTGGCCGGCGCCACCAGCAGCACCTCGTGCCCTTCGGCGAGCACCTGGTGCTCGAGTTCCTGCACGGCACGGACCAGCCCGCTCGCACGGGGCCCGTAGTTGTCGGTGAACATGGCGACCCGCAGCCGCCCGGTGCTGGTGGAGATGACAGTCCCTTTCCTCGGAGGATGCCTTTCCATCTTGCCCTGCGCCGGCCGTGCGTGACGGCCGAACGATCAGCGCAACGCTGCCGGCGGATCGTCCGAGGCGATGTCGCCCAGATCGCGCTGCAACCAGGCGACATCGCACCAGGCGCCGTGTTTCCAGCCGACCCGGCGCAGCAGGCCCGCCGGTTCGAAACCGTAGGCCGCGTGGAGGGCCATGCTCGCCTCGTTGGGCTGGGTGATCAGCGCGATCGCCCGGCGGTAGCCGCGGACGGCCAGGGCGGGCAGCAGAGCGTCGTAGAGCGCCCGGCCCGCCCCGGCGCCCCGCGACTGCGAGGCCACGTAGATGCTGGTCTCGCAGGACCAGGCGTACGCCGAGCGCTCGGCGAAGGCGTGCCCGTAGGCGTAGCCGATCACCTCGCCGTCCCGCTCATAGACCAGCCAGGCGTGGCTGGCGGCGCAGTCGGCGAGCCGCGCGGCCATCTGCTGGACCGTCGGCGGCTCGGTCTCGAAGGTGATCGTGGTGTCGTGGACGTAAGGGGTGTAGATCGCGAGGCAGCCGGCCGCGTCGGCAGCCGTGGCTGGTCGGACGATTCCGGTCGGAGCGCTCATGACGGCAATCGTCGCACGCCCGTACTGGGCCCCGACCGGCCGTCTTGAACCGGTGACGTCCCTCGCCCGGCGACGGCCGCACGCCCGGAGCGTGTCCCCCTCCCCAGACGGACAGACGGACACGCTCTAACATCAAAGCTGTGAAGCAGCCGAGCCGGGAACCCGGTGCCGCCGGTAAGCCCCCGGTGGCCGGCCCCGCACGACCGGGGTACGAAAGCCCGGGCGCATGAGTGACCAGACCGGCTTCCGTCCCCCGGAGCAGCAGCATCCCCATCCCTCAGGGGTGGTGATCTGCCCGGACTGCGACCGGGGCCAGTGGATCCTGGGCACCGCCAGCGGCTCGCACTACCTGATCGACCTGGACGAGGCGGTCATCCTGCGGGCGCCGGATCCCGACCGCAGTCGGGCGCCAGTACCGCTGCGCCGCGACGCCGAGGAGATCCGGCTGCTGTGGCTCAACCAGGTGCGGCTCGGCTCGCCCGCGGTGTTCTACCTCGATCTGCGCCGCGACGGCGTCGTCACCGAGCGGGTCACCTCCGCCGTGGTGAGCATCCACCGTGCCGCCACCCAGCCCGACTGAG
>NZ_JAYFPT010000081.1:0-12692 GCF_034927565.1 Propionicimonas sp. | reverse complement strand
GCCCCAACCGGGAGCGCGGCACCTGCGCCCGGCGGCTTCGGCACCGCCGATCTGCGCCGGCTCTGGCCCGACGTCCTGGAAGACGTGAAGCAGCGCCGCCGGGTGACCTGGATCCTGCTCAGCCAGAACGCCCAGGTGGTCGAGGTACGCGACGGCGTGCTCACCCTCGGGCTGTCCAACCAGGGGGCCCGGGAGAACTTCGTCCGTGGCACCCACGCCGACCTGCTGCGCGCCGCATTGCAGCACGTGGTCGGCGTGGCGCTGCATGTCGATCCGATCGTGGACGCCGGGGCCACCCCACCCGCCAGCCGGCCGGCCAGTCAGGCAGCACCGTCCCCCGAGCCGCCGTCGGAGCGCTCGGCGGCAGCCCAGTCGGCCCGCGACAACCTGCACGTCCACACCTCGCCGGTCACACCGGACGAGCCACCGGCCGAACCCAGCCGTGACGACGACACCGTGGACGACGAGAGTTCCGGCGACGACCTGCTGCGCCGCCACCTCGGCGCGGAGTTGATTGCCGAGGACGAGTAGCCGCGCTCACCGGCCCACCCGGACTGTCGCAGCCCACCGGTAGGCTTGCCGCAACCGAAGGAGACCAGCATGTTCGATCCAGGCAGCCTCGATCTCGAGGGGCTGATGGCCCAGGCACAGGCCCTGCAGGATCAGCTCGAGCGCGCCCAGGCCGAGCTGGCCAACTCCCGCATCACCGGCTCGTCCGGCGGCGGGCTCGTCGAGGCGACCGTGAGCGGGACTGGCGAACTCGTCAGCCTCGCGATCAACCCGGAGGTCGTCGATCCCGACGACACCGAGACCCTGGCCGATCTGGTGGTCGCCGCCGTCCGGGACGCCAACACCCGCGCCATGGCGGTCGCCCAGGCCACCATGCCACCGCTGCCCGACACCGGCATCCCGGGTCTGGGGCAATAACATCCCATCCCGGCGACGGGATGGGAGAATCGGGACGGCAACGGGCTGTCCAGTCCCGGGCGGTCGGCGATGGCCAACTCGCCAACAACGCGGTGCTTGACCTCGCCGGGACGCACAGAGCCCGGCCGGCGGGCAGAGGAGGAATGTGTACGAAGGCCCCATCCAGGAGCTGATCGATGAGCTCGGCCGGCTGCCCGGCATCGGGCCGAAGGGCGCCCAGCGAATCGCGTTCCACATCCTCACCACCGACAAGGCCGATGTCGAACGGCTCGCGCAGGCACTGCGCGAGGTTACCGAGAAGGTCCGGTTCTGCGACGTCTGCTTCAACATCTCTGCTGAACAGACCTGCCGGGTCTGCCGCGATCCGCGCCGCGATCGCACCTCCATCTGTGTCGTGGAGGAGCCGAAGGACGTGGCAGCGATTGAACGCACCCACGAGTTCCGCGGGCTCTACCACGTGCTGGGCGGCGCGATCTCGCCGATCGACAACGTCGGCCCCGGCGACCTGCGGATCCGTGAGCTCTGCCTGCGACTGGCCGACGGCACCGTGCAGGAGGTGATCCTGGCCACCGATCCGAACCTGGAGGGCGAGGCCACCGCCACCTACATCTCGCGGTTGCTGGTGCCGATGGGAGTCACGGTGTCCCGGTTGGCGTCCGGCCTGCCGGTCGGCGGCGACCTCGAGTACGCCGACGAGGTCACCCTCGGCCGGGCGTTCCAGGGACGCCGGCGCCTGACCGAGGACAGCCGCGCGTGACCGCCGTCGTCCCCACGTCCGCCATCAAACTGATCGCCACCGACCTGGACGGCACCCTGCTGCGTCCCGACAAGACGATCAGCCCACGCACCGTCGACGCGATCGGGCGCGCCCATGCCGCCGGCATCCAGGTGGTGGTGGCCACCGGACGCTACCCGACCTCGCTGCCCATCCTGCTCGCCCCGACCGGCATCGACTACGCGGTCGCCAGCAACGGGGCGATCGGGCTGCGGCTGTCCACCGGCGAGATCCTGTTCGAGGATCTGATGCCGCCGCAGACCGCCGCCGAGATCGTCGGCTTCCTCTCCACCACCTTTCCCGAGGCACGGTTCGAGGTGGTCCGCGAGCACGGCACCGTGCACGTCGTCGAGCCGGGCTACTTCGACCTGGTCACCGACTACGAGCACGCCCACTTCCCGCTCAACTACCTGCGGCGATCCCGCGCCGAGGTGATCGCCGAGCCGCTGCTGAAGATGGCCGTCCGGCACCCTTGGGTGAGCGAGGAGACGATGCTCGAGGCGCTGCTGACCTCCGGGCTCACCGGCTTCCATGCCTGCACCTCAGGAGCGCCCTTCCTGGAGATCGAGGGGCCGGGGGTCACCAAGGCCAGTGGCGTCGCCCAGTTGTGCGAGCACCTCGGCCTGCTGCCGGAGAATGTGATGGCGGTCGGGGACGCCGGCAATGACATCGAAATGCTGGCCTGGGCCGGCATCGGGGTCGCCATGGCGAACGCCGTCCCCGCCGCCCTGGAAGCGGCCGACCACACCACCGCCACCAACGATCAGGACGGTGTCGCGCACCTCATCGAGCGCCTGCTCGCGGCCTGACGTCCAGTTGCAGGGACGGAGCCGCTCGCGACACCCAGTTCCGGGACGGTGCCTGCTCGCGGCCTGACCCCCACGTTCCGGGGACAGCACTTGCCCGGCGGGAGCATGATGGATGCAGGCTCGTTCACGGCCCCTTCCCCGGGCCATGATCGGGCAGCAGACCACCAGGCTCTGGAGGATCCATGCACCACCTGCCAAGCTTCAATCCGCTGTTCGGGCTGTTCGCCGGCCTGCTCCACCTCGTCTTCGTGCTGGCAGTGATCGGCGGACTGGTCTTCCTGCTGGTCTCGCTGCTGAAACGCCGCGACCGCCCCGGCTCTGGAGGCAACGCAAAGAACTGGGGCGTCTTTGGCTACACACCCGACGATCCACACTCCCCGGGTGGCCACGGCAAGAGCGGCCGGGGATGGCACCACCGGGGTCCGCGTCCGCCGTTCGAGGCGCTGCGCATTCTGGACGAGCGGTTCGCCCGCTCGGAGTTGGATGTGGACGACTACCTGACCCGTCGGACGGTCCTGCTCGGCGGGCGCCCGAACGGCATGGAATACGACCCTGGCGCCGGCACCGAGCCACCCGGCCCGGGCGCCCCCAACCCGGGACCGCCATCACCCCAGACCCCTGGGTCACCACCAACCTTTGGCGCGCCCGTCGTCCCGCCCCCGGCGACGCCCCCGGCGACGCCACCGGCGACGCCGCCGACCGGGCCTTCGCCCGCCAGCCCGACTCCGTGGACGCCGGCGACGCCGGAGTCGCCCCCGTCCCCTTCCCTAGATCCGGCCGGCAGCCCTGCGTCCGAAGCCGCGTCAAGCCCGGTTCCGGACTCGGCTGGGGACGACACCGAATCGGAGCAACTACCGCCCCGACTGGCGGACTGGCTCACCCCCGACCAGGAGGCCGAGTCCGAGCCGCGCCGGCCGTCTGAGGGGTACTGAGTCTTCGCAACCCTGGGTGGCGTCCTTCACGACTCGCCAGGAAAACCCGACGCGTGCAGCGTCCACGTCCGGTCGCGCCCACCTGCGCCTGGCTGGCTGGACTCCGTCCATGCGCCCGCCGAGGTGATCTCGGTCAGGTCGACCGATCGCGTGAGCCGCGGCGGCCCGTCAGGCCGCGGCTCAGTCGTCGGTGACCGTCAGGCCGCGGTTCAGTCGTCGGTGATGTGAATCAGCCGGTGAGAACCGGCGGCGACTGATGCCACCCCGGCAAGGTCACGCAGGTCGTCGTCGAGGTTGAGGATCGAGTTCGCCGAACCGGACACCTCCAGGCGGATCTCCTGCAGCCGCTCGCCGTCCTCACCGGGCACGGCGCCGACCACCTGCATGTCGACCACCTTCAGGCCGACATTGCTGACTGCCTGCATGATGTCGCGCAGGACGCCCCGTCCGTCCAGGTAGCGCAGCGTGAAGACGCAGTCGGTCGCCTTGGCATGCGGCATCCGGGCCGACAGCGGACGGATGCCCACCATGACCAGCAGATAGAGCACGGTCACCATCGCGGCGATCAGGTACAGCCCGGCGCCGGCGGCCATGCCCACGGCCGCCACGAACCAGACCCCCGCGGCTGTCGTCAGCCCGCGGACGGCGTCCCGCCGGACGAAGATCAGCCCCGCGCCCAGGAAGCCGATACCGGTCACCACCTGGGCAGCAATCCGGGAGCCGTCGAACCGCGAGAAGTCGCTGGTGACGATGTCCTGGAAGCCGTACTTGGAGACCACCGTGAACACTGCCGAGCCCATCCCCACCAGCGTGTAGGTGCGCATCCCGGCGGCCTTGGCCCAGAACTCGCGCTCGACGCCGATGACGAGCGAAAGACCGACGGCCAGCAGGATGCCCCAGATCGGTTGCCACAGCTCAGGCATGGATCCTCCTTGATCCCCTCAGTCTCCCACCTCCGCGGCCGGACGGACGGCACCCCGCGCCAGGTCGGCTCTGCCGAGCGGCACCCCACACCAAGCCGCTCGCCAGACCGCACCCCACACTAGGGTCGCTCGCCGGACCGCACCCCACACCAGTCGCTCGCCGGACCGCACCCCGCACCAGGCGCTCGCTGCACCGCACCCCGCACCAGGCGCTCTCCCCGATACGCCGTCCGCAAACCCACCCGCACCGGCCAGCCAGCCCTGCCGCTACACTGGACCATCGTCCGCACGGCATGGATGGGGCCATCACCCCGGAGCTGCCGGAAGAACGGCGCACCAGCGCTCACTAGAACCGGCTGCGGCGAACAACGAAGTGGGGCGTCAGGATCCCTGTCATCCCGGTCCGGAGCAAGTCCGGGGTCCGGGGTCTCACAGGGTGCCGGACGTCCAAGAAGGGTGGTACCGCGGGCTCCGGCTCGTCCCTTCGTCAGCGCACGACGAAGGAAAACCAGATGACCGCCCAACCCGAGACCAGCCCGCGCGACCACACTGCGACGTACAACGCGGTGCCGGCAGCGATCGACCTGCCCGCCATGGAGCACGAGATCCTGGACTTCTGGAAGACCAACGACACCTTCTCCGCCACCCTGGCCAAGACCTCCGGCGGCAGGCCCTGGACCTTCTACGAGGGCCCGCCAACCGCCAACGGCATGCCCGGCACCCACCACATCGAGGCCCGGGTGTTCAAGGACGTCTTCCCCCGGTTCAAGACCATGCAGGGCTACCGGGTCGACCGCAAGGCCGGCTGGGACTGCCACGGCCTGCCGGTCGAACTCGCGGTCGAGAAGGAGCTGGGCTTCAACGGCAAGCCCGACATCGAGGCCTACGGGGTCGAGGCATTCAACGCCCGCTGCCGCGAGTCGGTCTCCCGCCACGTCGACGCCTTCACCGAGCTCACCGAGCGGATGGGCTACTGGGTGAACCTCGACCAGGCCTACTGGACGATGGATCCGTCCTTCGTGGAGTCGGCCTGGTGGGCGCTGAAGCAGATCCACACCAAGGGACTGCTGGTGGAGGACTACCGGGTCGCCCCGTACTGCCCGCGCTGTGGCACCACCCTGTCCGACCACGAGCTCGCCCAGGGCTATGAGGACGTCGTCGACCCCAGCGTCTACGTCCGGTTCCCACTGACCTCCGGCCCACTGGCCGGCAAGGCGTCCCTGCTGGTATGGACAACCACGCCCTGGACGCTGGTCTCGAACACCGCGGTCGCCGTCCACCCCGACGTCACCTACGTGGTGGCGACCGAGGACGTGCCCGAGGGCGAGACGCTGGTGATCGCCGAGCCGCTGGCCGAGAAGGTGCTCGGCGAAGGCTGGTTGCTCGGCCAGACCTTCACCGGCAAGGAGATGGAGCTCTGGAGGTACCAGCGTCCGTTCGAGTTGGTCGAGTTCCCGGACGCGGTCGGTGGCACCCATACCGACGCCGGCCGAGCGGAGAGCGCACAGCGTTCTCCCGAGGCCAAGGAAGATCTGAACCAGCGAAACGAGGCACATTACGTCGTTCTGGCCGACTACGTCACCACCGAGGACGGCACCGGCCTGGTTCACCAGGCACCTGCCTTCGGCGAGGACGACATGGCGGTCTGCCGCGCCTACGGGCTGCCGTTCGTCAACCCGATCCGTCCCAACGGCCACTTCGCCGACGACGTTCCGCTGGTCGGCGGACAGTTCTTCAAGAGTGCCGACCCGGCCCTGGTGGACGACCTGCGCGCCCGCGGGCTGCTGTTCCGCAAGCTCGACTACGCCCACTCCTACCCGCACTGCTGGCGCTGCCACACCTCGCTGATCTACTACGCACAACCGTCCTGGTACATCCGCACCACCGCGATCAAGGACGCCCTGCTGCGCGAGAATGAGGGTACGAACTGGTACCCCGAGAACATCAAGTGGGGACGCTACGGTGATTGGCTGAACAACAACATCGACTGGGCGCTCTCCCGCTCCCGCTACTGGGGCACCCCGCTGCCGATTTGGCGGTGCGAGGACGACCACCAGGTCTGCGTCGGCTCCCGCGCCGAACTGTCGGAACTCACCGGTCAGGATCTGTCCGCGCTCGATCCGCACCGTCCCTTCGTGGACGACGTCACCTTCGGCTGCCCGACCTGCGGCAAGCCCAGCCACCGCGTGCCGGAGGTGATCGACGCCTGGTTCGACTCCGGCTCGATGCCGTTCGGGCAGTGGGGCTACCCCTGGGCGCCCGGCTCGAAGGAGGCCTTCGAAGCCGCCTACCCGGCCGACTTCATCTGCGAGGCGATCGACCAGACCCGCGGCTGGTTCTACTCGCTGATGGCGGTCGGGACGCTGGTCTTCGACCAGTCCTCCTACCGCAATGTGCTCTGCCTGGGCCACATCCTGGCCGAGGACGGCCGCAAGATGAGCAAGCATCTGGGCAACATCCTGGAGCCGATCCCGCTGATGGACAAGCACGGGGCGGACGCCGTTCGCTGGTTCATGGCCGCCGGGGGTTCGCCCTGGTCGGCTCGCCGGGTGGGCCACGGCACCATCCAGGAGACCGTCCGCAAAGTGCTGATGACCTACTGGAACACGGTCTGTTTCCAAGCCCTCTACGCCCGCGCCAACGACTGGTCCCCGTCCGCCAACGGGCCAGGGGACGGTTCCCCGGTCCGGGGTTCGGAGCCGATCACGGAACCATCCGGCAATGGCGCGCCGCCGGTTGCCGCGCGGCAGGTACTCGATCGGTGGCTGGTCTCGGCGACCAATCAGCTGGTGCTCGACGTCACTGCCGCCCTGGACGGCTTCGACACCCAGAAGGCGGGGGCACTGCTCTCGGCCTTCGTCGACGACCTGTCGAACTGGTACGTGCGGCGCTCCCGTCGGCGGTTCTGGGACGGCGAGCCGTCCGCCTTGTGGACGCTGCACGAGACCCTTGAGGTGGTCACCCGGCTGATGGCGCCGCTGGTGCCGTTCATCACTGAACGGGTCTGGCAGGACCTGATCGCCCCCGCCGTTCCGGGCGCGCCGGCCTCGGTGCACCTGGCCGACTGGCCGGTCGCGGACGAGGAAGTCATCGACCCGGCGCTCAACCGGGCCATGGCGCTCACCCGCCGGATCGTCGAACTGGGGCGCTCGGCGCGCGCCGAGGCGAAACTGAAGACCCGCCAGCCGCTGTCCCGGGCGCTGGTGCCGTCCGCGGCCTTCGCCAGCCTGGACGACGAGTTGAAGGCCGAGATCAAGGCCGAGCTGAATGTGGTCGAGCTGGGCTCGTTCGCCTCTGCCGGCGACCTGGTCGACCACGTTGCCAAGGGCAACTTCCGGGCACTGGGCAAGCGGTTCGGCAAGCAGACCCCGATCGTGGCGGCGGCGATCGCCGCTGCGGACGCTGCAGCGCTGGCCGCGGCGCTCGCGTCCACCGGCTCGGCCACCATCGAGGTGCCCGACCTGGGCAGCGTCGAGCTCGGCCCCGACGACGTGATCATCTCCGAGCGCCCGCGCGAAGGCTGGTCGGTGGTCAACGAGCAGGGCGAGACGGTGGCCCTCGATCTTGAACTCACCCCCGACCTGGTGCGCGCCGGGCTGGCACGGGAGGTGGTCCGGCTGGTGCAGGACGCCCGCAAGTCGTCCGGATTCGACGTGTCCGACCGGATCACGCTGACCTGGTCACCCGAGGACACCGCGAACGGGATGGCCGTCGCCGAGGCGATCGAGGCCCATGCCGGGCTGATCGCCGACGAGGTGCTGGCGGTCGAGGTCGCCCGCGGGGAGCCGGCGAAGGGCTGGTTCGGTGACGCCGAACTCGGCCTGTGGTTCCAGGTGGCGAAGGTCTGAGCATGAGCGATCTGCCCACCGGCCAGAACCCGTCGACCCTGCCGCCTCCGCCGGTCGTGCTGCTGCACGGCGCGGGCATGCTGCCGACCATGTGGCAGTCCCAGGTCGAGGCGCTGGGCGCCGAGCGCCGGGCGGTGGCGCCGTGGATCGCGGGGCTGCGCCCGGGCAAGCGCTACGAGCTGTCACTGAAGACCGCTGCCGCCGAGGTGGTGGGCGTGCTCGACCGCTCCGGCTATGCCTCTGCCCAGCTGGTGGCCCACCAGTTGGGCGCCATGGTCGCGCTGCAGGCGGCCGTTGACTACCCCGAGCGGATCGGACGGCTGGTGCTCTCCGGCGCGGTGGTGCTGCCTGGCAGGCTCGCGCTCACCCTGCAGAAGACCGCGATCCGGGTGATGCCGTCACGTGCGCTGGAGCAGACCGGCCTCACCCGGGCCGACCTGGCCCGCGCGCTCGACGTGATGGCCGAGGCTGACTTCTCCTCCCGGCTGGGCGAGATCGGGGCGCCCACGCTGATCATCGCCGGCCAGTCGGACACCGCCGGACTACCGTCCGCCAGGCTGCTGGCCGAGAAGCTGCCGGACGCCCGGCTGGAGCTGATCGCCGCCGGCCCGCACCCGCCACTGGAGAATCCGGAGGCCTACAACCGCCTCCTGATCGACTTCCTGGGCTGAAGGACCCGGAGGAGCAGAGCCAAAACCGGTTCCAAACCACCACCCGAGGGGTATCTTCCCTCGACCTGGCACATGGAACCGGATTCGGCGGCTGGGTTGTGTCTCTTCAGTGCTGTCGTCCCGTGAAGTCGTCCATGGTGTGGTTCACACCCAGCAGATCAATCACGGCGTCGGCCACCCCCACCGGCAACAGCCGCAGCAGCGGCAGGGTGTAGAGCGCCGGGGGCAGCAGCAGACGTCGACTGCCCCGCTCGACGGCGTCCAGCACCTTGGTGGCGACGGTCTGTTCGGACAGGATCGGCAGCAGCCAGGGCACCGCCGTCCGCGCGCCGGCGAACATCCCGGTGTCGATGTAGAACGGACAGACCAGCAGCGTGTTCACCGGCGATCCCTGCTGTCGCAGTTCGGCGCGCAACGCCTCGGTGAAGCCCACCATGGCGTGCTTGCTGCCGGAGTAATCGGTCATCCGGGTGCTGCCGATCAACCCGGACGCGCTGGCAATGGTCACCACATGCCCGCGGCGGCGCTGCAGCATGCCGGGTAACAGGGCCTGCGTCACCCGGTACTGCGCCAGCACGTTCACCTCATAGGTGCGCCGGATGTCATCCTCGGTGAGGTCGAGGAAGGGTTTGCCGGTGATCACCCCGGCGTTGTTCACCAGCACGTCCACCGCGCCGGTCTGCGCAGCGGCGCCGGCGACCTGGCCGGGGTCTGTGACGTCCACCGGCAGGAAGCGGACGCCGAGGTCGACCGCCACCTGCCCACCGAGCTTGGCGTCCCGCGCCCAGATCGTCACCACTGCGCCCCGCTGGACGGCACCGGCGGCCATCAGCCGCCCGATCCCGCGGGTCCCGCCGGTGATCAGCACCCGGGCTCCGGCCAACACTGTCCCGCGGCTCATCGCAGCACCTCCGCCAGCGCGGCGTACATCACGTCCGGGTTGGCCTCCCGGCCGGTCCAGTGCCGGATCCCGATGACCCCCTGGTTGACCAGCATGCCGAGCCCGTCGAGGGTGTGGCAGCCGCGGGCGGCGGCCTGGGCGAGGAAGCCGGTGCGCGGCGGGTTCGGGATGACATCGGCGACCAAGGTCTCAGCCGCCACAGTGTCGAAGTCGACGGCGGGCACCGCCGGGTCGGGGAACAGCCCGATCGAGGTCGCATTCACCAGGATGTCCGTACCCGCAGGGGCGGCAAGCGGTCCCCGCCAGGGCAGGTAGGACGCCGCGGCGGGGGTCACCGTGCCGACGTCGCCGGCCAGCGCCCGTCCGCGCTCCTCGCCGCGGTTCACAATGGTGATCCCGGCGGCTCCAGCCAGGCCCAACTCGATCGCGATCGCCCGGGCGGCTCCGCCGGCGCCGAGCAGTGTCACCCGGGCGCCGTGGACATCCATCACCTGTTGCACCGCAGCCAGGAACCTCTGACCGTCGGTGTTCTCACCGACCAGCCGCCCGTCCCGGATCGCCACGCAGTTCACCGCACCGATCAGCCGAGCCGACTCGGCCACCTCGTCGAGGTGCTCGATCACCGCCACCTTGTGTGGCAACGAGCAGTTGAACCCCAGCCACCCCATCGCCCGGGCGCCGCGCACCGCGTCGCCGAGCGAGGCTGGCGGCACCTCGCAGGTGAGGCAGCGGGCGTCCAGCCCGAGGTCGCGGTAAGCGGCCTCGACCATCGCCACGGTGGGGTTCTCCGCGGCTGGCTGGGCGAACAGGCCGGTCAGGGCGCTCAGGAACGAAGCAGTCGGCATGGCCACAGTCTGTCATCGCTCCCCCCGACCAGACCCGAACCACCGGCATCCCTGCAGCACGGCCCCGATCCCGGGCACCCCGCCGGCGTAGTGGTCGTGACACGGGCGTGTGCATGGCTTCGATCCACCGCCGGCTACGGGGTGGCTGTCGGGATACTGCGGCTCGATGTATCCCCGAGTACTCGTGAGCGCTCCCAAAGCCATCGAACCGCGGAATTGCGACAGAGACCGCCGCGCACAACCAGCAGGACCCGACACCCGGGCCCGAAGCGGGCGCTGAGCGAAACCCGCTATTCAACCAGTTGGTTGACAAGTTGGAACAGGCCCTCCTATCTTGTATTCAACCAATCAGTTGAAGAATGGCGATGGACGATCAGCTCTCCAAGGTGTTCTCGGCCCTGGCCGATCCGACCCGGCGTGACCTGGTCGCGCGACTCACGGTCGGCGACGCCACGGTCGGCGAGCTGGCCGCGCCGTACGACATCAGCGTCCAGGCGGTGTCCAAGCACCTCAAGGTGCTCCAGGACGCAGGTCTGGTGACCAAGACCCGGCAGGCGCAGAAGCGCCCGGTGCATCTGGAGGCGCAGGTCTTCGACCTGATGACCGCCTGGATCGAGCGCTACCGACGGCAGGCCGAGGAGCGGTACTCGCGACTGGACGCCGTCCTGGCCGACCTCAACGCAACCCAGGAAGGCATGGCCTCATGACCGACTTCATCCAAGCCCAGATCGCGGCAGACCCCAACGTCCCGGCCATCCACATCACCCGCGACTTCCGGGCAACCCCGGCGCAGCTGATGAAGGCCCACACCGATCCCGAGCTGTACGCCCGCTGGGTGGGGCCGCACCGGCTCACCACCCGGATCGACTACTGGGACGCCCACCGCGGCGGCAGCTGGCGGTTCACCAACCTCGAGGACGGCGCCGAGTACAGCTTCTACGGCAGCTTCCACGAGATCACCGACGACAAGATCGTGCAGACCTTCACCTGGGAGGGCATGCCGGACAGCGTCTCGCTGGAAACCGTCTGGTTCGAGGATCTCGGCAACGGCATCACCCGGCTGCACGGCACGTCGCTGGTCGACTCCTTCGAGGGACGCGACGCGTGGCTGGCCAGCGGCATGGAAGAGGGCGTCAACGACGGCTACGCCAAGCTGGAGGCACTGATCGCCGCCGCCGAGGTGTAGCGCCGGGCCGTCACCGAACCAGGCGCCGCCCGCCCACACCGAACCGGGTGACGCTCATCCGTCCACCGCACCAGGCGGCTCCCCTCCACCACCGCACCAGGTGGCGCCCGTCCGTCCCCCACGCCAGGCGGCGCCCCTCCACCACCGCCCCGGGTGGGTCCATCCGCCCAGGCCGGGTGCCGCCACTCCACCCCGAACCGGCCCGACATTGCGCGTCCTGGGTCACGTTGCGCCTGTTCCACCACGCGCAACGTGACCTAAGGCGCGCAACGTGGGCGACAGCTGGGGCGGGACGGGGCGGGCAGGACGGCACGGGACGGGCAGGACGGAACGGGGCGGACGGGCAGCAGGACCCGACGGCAGGACCGGGCGGCGCGGCAGGACCGGGCGGCAGGACCGGAGTCGTCACCCGGTCTGAACACGGCGCCGACCACCGCCACCACCGGACTAGGCTGCTCGCGGCCCACTTCCCGGTCGGGCCAGGAGGGATACGGCAGCCGTGGCGGAGACCAGCACGCCGGCGCGGGCCACGGACACCCGTGGCGCGCTGCTCGCTGTCACCGCCTACCTGTTGTGGGGCGCTTTCCCGCTCTACTTCAAGCAGCTCGACCCGGCCGGACCGGTCGAGATCATCGGGCACCGGGTGCTGTGGTCGTTCGTCTTCTGCCTGCTCGGCGTGGTGGTCGTTCGTGCCCTGCCGGAGTTCCGGGCGGTGCTGCGCAATCGACGGCTGCTGGCCGGGCTGATGGGGGCCGGCGTCCTGGTGACGATCAACTGGCTGGTCTATGTCTGGGGAGTGGTGAACGACCACATCGTCGACACCGCCCTGGGCTACTTCATCAACCCGCTGTTCACCGTGACGCTGGCGGTGCTCG
>NZ_JAYFPT010000126.1:0-5717 GCF_034927565.1 Propionicimonas sp. | reverse complement strand
GAGTACGAGAAGGCGTTGGCGTTTTGTGGGACGGGGATGGGTATTCATATTGCGGCGTCGAAGGTGCCGCATGTGCATGCTGCGGTGGCGGAGACGGTGCCGTCGGCCCGGCGGGCGGCGACGGCGAACAACGCCAATCTGCTGGCTATGGGGGCGTTTTGGACGGGTGTGCCGTTGGGTGAGGCGATGGCGGATGCGTTCTTGGAGGCGTCGCTGGGTGATGGCTATGAGGATTGGGATGGGTTCTACGCCTATCACCTGCGTGGTTACCAGGAGTGTGAGGACTTCGATTACGAGGTGTACAAGGCCAACGGCTTCCAGGTGCCCGACCCCTCGGTGCCCCCGCTGGCACCGAGCCCGAAGGGGTTGGCCTTCTGAGGCGGCTGCCTCCACTCCTGCTGCGCCTCACGGGCGGTCGAGTCGTGCACAAACCGGGCGATTTTGGGGGGCCGGATGGATTATCCACGCGCGTGGCCTCTGCTGCCCGGTTTGTGCCGGGGAGACGGTGGGCTGTTGTCGGGCGCCCCGCTCCTGATCCCGTCCGGTGGTTGCACAAACCGGGCGATTTTGGGGGGCCGGGTGGATTATCCACGCGCCTGCCCGGAATCGCCCGGTTTGTACGGGTGGCGCTGCCGTGACATCCTGAAGGACGTCCCCGCGGAGATCCCGCAATGCCAGGGGACCTTTCGAAGGACAGCGATGACTGAGCTCGCCGGTACCGCCACCGCGCGCTGACCCGAGCCCTGCCCTGTCCGGCGGCTGCCGGGGTCGGTGCGTTCCACCGAACCCCTGGAGCCCAGCATGCCTTCACCCACGTCCTCGGTCGTGCTCGACCACCTCAGCTTCGCCTGGCCGGACGGCGCCCCCGTCCTCACCGATCTCACTGCTGCCTTCAGCCGCGGCCGCACCGGGCTGGTCGGCCACAACGGAGCCGGCAAGTCCACCCTGCTGCGCCTGATCGCCGGCGAGTTACGTCCGACCGCCGGCACGGTCGCGGTTTCCGGTACCACCGATTACCTCCCCCAGGGGGTGACCCTCGCCGCCGGTGCCAGCCTGGCCGACCTGCTGGGCGTCCGCGCGGTGGTGGACGCCGTCCGCGCCATCGAGGCCGGGGACATCCGGCCCCAGCTGTTCGACCTGGTCGGGGACGGCTGGGATCTCGAACAGCGCAGCGCCGCCGCGCTCGCCGAGGCCGGGCTGCCGACCGACCTCGACCGCCGGGTGGACACCATCTCCGGTGGTGAGGCGGTGCTCGCTGCGATCATCGGCATCCGGTTGCGTGGTGCGGCGGTCGCCCTGCTTGACGAGCCCACGAACAACCTCGACGGCGACTCGCGCGAACGGCTGTACGCGCTGGTGCGCGGCTGGCGGGGCACGCTGGTGGTGGTCAGCCACGACAGCGCCTTGGTGGAGTTGATGGACGACACCGCCGAACTCCGGGACGGGACGCTCACCGTCTACGGCGGACCGTACAGCGCCTATGTCGCCGCGCTGGAACGCGAGCAGGAGGCCGCCCGGCAGTCGTTGCGCACCGCCGAACAGGCGCTGCGAGTCGAGCGCCGGCAGCGGATCGAGGCGGAGCAGAAGATCGCTCATTCCGAACGCCAGGCGCGCAAGGACCGGGCCAACCGGCGCTACGTCCCGGCTGCGATCCACGACCGGCGCAACGCGGCCGAGAAGTCGCAGGGCACCCGCCGCGGCCTGCTCGACGCCAGGGTGGAGGCTGCTCGGGTGGCGGTCGACGAGGCCGAGCGACGGGTGCGCGACGATGCCCGGATCCGGATCGACCTGCCCGACCCGCAGCTGCCCGCCGCCCGGCGGATCGCTGTCCTGACCGGCTCCGACGGCCGTGAGTTCGTCCTGCAGGGTCCTGAACGAGTGGCGCTGACCGGCCGCAACGGTGTCGGGAAGACCACCCTGCTCGAGGCACTGGTGGGCGGCCGTTCCTGTGACCCTCCCGGCCTTCCGGCCCGGGCCACGGCAGTCGCGTTCACCGACCGGATCGGGTATCTGGCGCAGCGGCTGGACGGGCTGGACGACCAGCTCAGCGTGTTGGCCAACGTGGCGGCGGAGGCGCCGGGCATCCCGGACGGGGTGCTGCGCAACCGGCTCGCCCGGTTCCTGCTGCGGGGCGACAGCGTCGACCGTCCGGTGGCCACGCTGTCCGGCGGCGAGCGGTTCCGGGTGGCGCTGGCCCGGCTGCTGCTGGCCGACCCGCCGGCGCAACTGCTGGTGCTGGACGAGCCGACGAACAACCTCGACCTGGCCAGCATCCAGCAGTTGGTGGACGCGCTCACCGCCTACCGCGGTGCATTGCTGGTGGTGAGTCACGACCGTGGCTTCCTCGACCGACTTGGCCTGGCCGTGGAGTTCCGACTCCACCCGGACGGCCGGCTCAGCGAGCACCGGGCCTGACCGCAGGTCGGAGGTGGCGCCAGGATACCCCCATGGGTATTCTGGGCGGGTACATCCGCCTCATCGTCGAAGAGAGCACCCGATGCCGCGCGCCCGCGTCCTGCCGTCCGTCCTGACCGCCCTGCTGGTGGCACTGTTCACCCTGGCCGGCTGCGCCGCCGAGCCTGCCCCGGCAACGATCGACCCGGCGGCGGTGATCATCGACGTGCGGACGCCGGCCGAGTACGCGGAGGGCCACCTCGAGGGAGCGATCAACCTCGATGTCCAGGCCGACTCCTTCGCCCAGCAGCTCACCGAACTCGCCGGTGACGGTACCTACGTCGTCTACTGCCGCTCGGGCAGGCGCTCCGCCCAGGCCGCCGCGCTGCTGCAGCAGGCCGGGCTCACGGTCACCGATGCCGGATCGATGGAAGCGGCGGCGAAGGTCACCGGGCTGAAGGTGGTCACCGACTGACCGCCCGGTCCGCACCCGGGACGGGGCAAGGGGGCGCCGCCGTGATGGCAGCACCCCCCGCCGGACCGGTGGTGAACAGCCCGCGCCCCCCGGCCGCGGCCTGAGGCCGCCGTGGGCTGTCCACCCGCTTCGCTCGTAGCTCCCCCCAATAACGGCTGCGCCGTGCTAAGCGCCGTTCCATAGGTGTAGAGCAGCTTTGCTCCGTCCTGATACATCCGGATCGGGGGAATTTTCCGGGGAGACCTCAGAACCCCGAGCCGTGGCACTGGAAGGGGGCCAGCACCCCGGTGCGGCCGGCGGCCCGGGCGAGTGCCTCGGCAGGGGCCAGCCCGGTCGCCAACCCGGTGTGCATGGCGCCGAGCAACTCGCAGGCGGCGTCGTCGGCGACCGCCACCGGAGCCGCGACCACGCAGGAGGTCCCGGCGTGCAGCCAGGTGCGGGTCATGCCGATCGCCTCCTCGCCCCAGCGGACGGCCGAGCGGCCCACCTCGCAGGCCGACAGCACCACCGTCTGGGGCACCTGCCCGATCCGGTCGATGTCGTAGCCGAACAGGGCGCCGTCAGCGAGTTCGAGACCGGAGAACAGCGGGTTGTCGACCGCATGCCGACCGTGCGCGGCGACGTGCAGCACGCCCACCCGGGAGGCGAGCGCCGCCACGGCGTCCACCGTCGCTGCCGGCCCGCGAAGCACCTGCGGAACAACACGCGGCGCCGCTGCGCTGGCGGCGGGGACACCTGTCCAGGCCAAGACGCCGGTCTCCACCTCCTCATCTCCGCGGGCCACCCCGGGCCCGGCGGCGAAACCGACTCCGGGGCGACCGGCCTGGGTGCGGTCGTGCACCCAGCGGGTGGCCGAGGCAGCCAGGGTGAACGGACGACCGCGCAGACCTGGCAGGAGCGTCCACGGCAGCCCGGCGAGCTCGCCCGGCGCGGTGAGCACGATCCGGCGGTCGCCGACCGCCGCCAACGGATTGCGCAGCAGCACACCCTCGAGGTCGGCCAGTCGCTCGCCCAGGGTGCGGGCCACCACGGCGGCCATCGGGCCGGACCTGACCGATGCCGACACGTCCAGGTCGGCACGCAGGCCGGTCAGCGCGGTCAGCAGCCGGGGCCAGGCGGTCAGCCGGAACAGCCGGGCGGAGTCGGCGGTCACCGCCAGGCAGCTCAGCCCGTCCGCGGTCGCGACATAGGCCAACAGGGCGGTGTCGGCGCCGAGGCCACCCTGCAGCGCGTCCAGGGTCACCTGGTCGTTGACGCCGGCGACCCCGGTGGTGCTCCACTGCCGGCGCCGGGCGCGGTCCTGCAGCGCGGCCGTCCGGGGATCGGCCAGCCAACCGGACGGGTTGTCCGCCCGCAGGGCGCGCAGTTCGGCGAGATCGGCGGCGAGTTCGGGATCGGGTGGCGGACGCAGCGGCACCACCTGCTGGCTGAGGTGCCGGGCGCGCTCCGACCACTCGAACAGCACCTCGGGCCGTCCGGAGGCCACCGCCGCCGCGAGCCCCTCGGTCACCAGCCCGGTGGCGTGCATGGTGATCGAGGTCTGCAGATCGATGCTGCCGAAGGACCGCTGCCAGGCAGCCAGCGTGTCCAGGCCGCGGGCGGCGCGCTGGCGGGCCTGGGCATACCGGCCGGCGGTGCCGGCCCGTGCTGCCCGGACCTCGTCGGCCAGCAGGCGCAACTGGATGGGAGCGTCCCGCGGCACCCTCACCACAGGTTCGGCGACTTCGTCAGTGCTCCGTCCGGAACCCCTGACCGTCCGTTCGTGCCGGGCCTGCCACAGCTGCTGGCTCAGCCGCAGCGCGGTGGCCTCGCTGCCGAACCCGAGCCGGTCGAGGTCAGCAGCCGCGGCCTCCACCCGGGCCCGGCTCGGTACTCGGGTGGTGCCGGAGGCCAGGCCGGTGACCGGGCTGGACGGCGGCTGGCCCAACTCGGCGCGCAACTGCAGGGCGAGGGCACGGGCCGCCCAGGATGTGCTGCCCAGGGAACGGAACCGCCGGGCGGCGGCGCGGGCCACGGTCGCTGCCCGGGCCGGGTCGTGCATCAGCAGCGAACGTGCCAGGTTGAACTCGGCCTCGCCGCGGGCCTGCCGCATGCCGTGGGCGCCCAGCGTGCGGGCGACCCGCTCCAGCGTCCGTTCCGCCTCCGTGGTCAGGCCGGCCTCACGCAGCACCTCGGCGAGATCGAGTTCGCCGATCGCGGCGTTCACCACCGAGGAGGCTTCCAGGACGGGGTGCGCGGCGCTCATCTGCTCCAGCGCCTCGATCAGGTTGCTCTCCAACAGGTCGACGTAGCCGAGGTTGTGGCGCACCATGGCGACGTCCAGCTCGGAGCCGTCGACGGCGAAGTCTGCTGCCGCGTGCTCAAGGTCGAGCCGCGCCCGGGTCAGTCCGCCCGACTGCATGTGGGCGACGCTGCGGTTGAGGTACATCGACCGACGGTGCGACGGATCGTCACCGATCCCGGCGATCGCCCGGTCGAGCCAGTCGATCGCTGCCGTCCAGTCCCCGCGACCAACGGCGAGCAGCCCCAGCTGCCCCTCCAGAATCGCCGCGGTCGCCGGCGAGACACCGTCCGCAGCGAGCGCGTCCCGGCACAGCCTTTCGGCTCCGCCGGGGTCTCCGGTGCGGCCGGCGACATAGGACAGGGTGCCGGCGATCCGGGCACGCAGATCGGGCTCGGTGGTGCGCGTCAGGGCAGTGGTCAGCGAGCGGCGGGCAGCGGCATTGCGCCCGGCGTTGACGTGGTCGGTGCCGCGACGATACAGCTCCTGCGCGGAAAGGGTCACGGTCCAAGCATGCCGTCCGGTTTCGGTGGTTGCCTACTCACCGCCCCGCGGCGGACAAGGCTC
>NZ_JAYFPT010000005.1:0-66263 GCF_034927565.1 Propionicimonas sp. | reverse complement strand
GTGTGATGTCTCAGGAGATCGGTGACAGTTCTGTATCAGGACATCGGTGACAGTTGGTGTATCAGGACTTCGGTGACGGTCGGGGGCGGCTGCCGCGGGGTCGGCCGTTGCCGACGTAGGTGATGCCGGGTGCTGGTCGGGTGGTTTCGAGGAGGATTTCGCCGTTGAGGTCGATGACGGTGATCTGGTCGTGGTCGGCGACGACGTAGATGTGTTCGAAGGCCCGGTGGGTGTCGACCATGTACATGACTTTCTCGAAGCCGATGGTTCCGGTGGTGGCGATCTTTCGGAGCACGGTGCCGGCTGGTAGGTCGATGGGGAGTTCGGGTTTGGGCCTGGGGGTGGCTGGCGGGGTGATCTCCCAGGTGGCGCGTGGCCGGTCGGGGTCGGGCCGTGGTGGGTCGGCTTTCGGGGTCGCGAGCCACGCGGTCTCGGGGGTGACGCGGCCGGGTAGGCCCTGGTGGGGCCGTTCGGTGTTGTAGATGTGGTCGAAGGTGTCGACTTGGGCTTGGAGTTCTTCCAGGGTGGCGGCCAGGGGTTGTTTGTCGAGCCAGCGGAACAGGGTTTGGTGGAAGCGTTCGTTCTTGCCCTGGGTGGTCGGCTTGTTGGGTTTCCCGGTGATCGGGGTGACGCCCAGGCGGCGGGCGTGGACGACGAGTTGGCCGAGGTAGCCACGCCGGGTCGGGTTCAACGCCGAGCCGTTGTCGCTGAGCAGCCGTTGGGGTACCCCGTGCGCGGCGACGGCTTTGTCGAACACTTTGATCGCGTCCTTGCTGTTCTCGCTCCAGCCCACATGCGAGGCGACCGCGTAGCGGGAGTGGTCGTCCTCGAGTTGGAAGATCACACACGTGCGGCCACCGGTCAGGACGTACTCGGTGGCATCGAGCTGCCAGCACGCGTTCGGGGCCGGGTACACGAACCGGCGCCACGCTGAGCGGGGCTTCTTCTTCGGCTCGGCTCGGGCGACCCCGGCTTGGCGGAAGATCCGGGCCAGCGCGGCGATCGAGGGCACTACCGGTAGCCCCATTGCTTTCATCTTGTCGTGCACGCTGATCGGCCCGTGGTCCAATCCGGAGGCTTCCATCGCGGCACGTACCTGCACGGCTTGGGTCTTCACCTGTTCGGTCAGGGTCGTTGGTGACGATTTCGGCCGCCGCGACCGGGGTTCCAGCACAGCTGCCTGGCCGTCGTCCCGGGCCCGTCGCCGCAGCTCGTAGAACGACTTACGCGAGATGCCGTGCTCGACGCAGAACGTGGACACCGCGCCCCGCGGCGCGTCATCAGGCCAGTTCGCGATCGCGAGACGGACAACAGGATCGATGGGTTCATGAGCAGCCATTCCCCGAACCCTGCCGGGGAAAAGTCACCCACCACGAACCCCACACGGGTGGTCGCGGTGGTACTGCCGCGGGCGGGCCCACGCCCGCCCTTGCCCTCGAGATGATGGGCAGTCCGCGCGATCGGAACGGCAGGCTCAGACAGGCCGAGGACCTCACGCCTACCGGGAAGAACTGTCACCACCAACACCCCCGAAAGTGTCACCGATGTGTTGATGCAGAACTGTCACCGATGTCTTGAGACATAACAACAGAAACTGTCGGACCAGCCTGCCAGAATAGTACACATGTTCGAACTGGTGGATGTCTCGCGAATGGACGCGGCAGCTGCCCTCGACCTGGTCGAGGCTGCCGAGCGGGTCCGGCTGCTGGCCGACGTCCAGCGCGCCACCGCGATGCTGCGGGTGGTGCGCAGCTACCGGCACGAGGTCCCGGCCGACAAGGTGCGGCTCGGCGCGGACGGCACTCCCCTGGTCGATGACTTCGCCTGCCTGGAGCTTGCGGCCGCGCTGCGGCGTGAACCTGTCGGCGTCACTGCCGAGGTCGCCGAACTGCTCACTCTCCAGGCCCGCCACCCGCAGTTGTGGGCGCAGGTCTGTCGGGCTGCGTTCCCGCTGTGGCGGGCGCGCAGGATCGCCCGGATGGCCTGGGAGCTTCCCCTCGAACTGGCCCTGTGGCTGGATGCCAGCCTCGCCCCCTTCCTCACCCGGCTCGCGCCGTCCCGGCTGTTCAGCTTCGTCGAAGCCCTGGTGGTCCAAGCCGATCCCCAGGCCGCCAACGAGCGTTTTGTGGCCGCGCAGCGGGCCCGTCGGGTGAACGTGCACCCGTCGCAGGACGGCGTCTGTGTCCTCACCGGTCTCCTCGACGCCGCCGACGCGATCTACCTCGATGCTGCGCTGTCCCAGCTCTCCGACATCCTTGCGGTGACCGGCTCGACGGAGGGTTCCGATGTCCGGCGTGCCATGGCACTCGGCATCCTCGCCACCCCCGCCCGGGCGCTGGCCATGATCCAGGGCTCGCTCCAGCCCACCCTCGACACCGAGACCGTCACCAGCACCAGAGAGCTTCCGCCTGCCACCTCAGACCGAAAGGGTGAGGTTGCCCGGCAACAGCCCGCGCGCTCGCCACTCCACTGCGCCGGCCACAGCTGCGGCACGATCACCGTCGATCCGGAGCGGCTGCTGCCCCGGGCGACGCTGGTCGTCCATCTTTCCGAACGCACCCTCGACCTGGGTCACGGTCTGGCTCGGGCAGAAGGGGTAGGCGCGGTGACACTGGAGCAGCTTCAGGTGCTGCTCCACAACCGGCGCATCGTGATCCAGCCGGTCTTCGACCCCGACGGTGTCGTGCCGGTGGACTGCTATGAGATCCCTGCCCGCGTTCGCCGCGCCGTCCTGCTGCGGCATCCGCGGGAGGTCTGGCCCTACGGTGGCCGGTCCAGCGCCGGGCTCGACCTCGACCACACCCGTCCCTACCAGTGGGACGGCACCCCCGCTCAGACCGCCGTGGACAACCTCGGGCCACTGGCGCGCAAGGCGCACCGCGCCAAGACCCACGCCGGCTGGCAGGTCACCCGAGCAGGCGCCGGCGGGTTCGACTGGATGAGTCCGCTGGGCCGCCGCTATCTCGTCACCGCCGCCGGCCTCACCTACGCCGCCGACGGAGTGGGCGGCACAGTGCGAGACGCTCAGCTGCTGCCCGACCCGCCGGGACGGGGCGGCAGATCTGGTCGTGGGGTGAGCCCTCGCCGCCGCAAGGCTCGCCCGGCAGGGCAGCCGGGCGCCAACGCCCGCCCCAGGGTTCGACTCCGGCGCTGATCCTGCCGGCCCGCTGCGCTTTCCGAGTTACACCGCGCCTTCCCGGGCCAGCATTCGGTAGCGCCCTCACGCCTCCCACCGGTTCAGCTCGCTGAACCGGATGCAGCTGTGCCCGCAGCGTCCTCGATGGTCACGATATGGCGCACGCCCTGGTCTGGTGTGGCGTTGTCGCTGTGGGGAACGACGTCTGCCAGCCACGTCGGGTAGGCGCGCAGACCGGGCAGGTCATCGAGGTCCACCCAGCGCAGCCGTTCGGGGACGCCGTCCATGGTCACCGAGCTGCCCCTGGGCTCGAAGTCGTCGGGAACGTTCACCCGGTAGTAGAACGCCAACTCGTGCCAGCGCTCGCCGGCGTCCTCCACGAAGAAGTTCTCGTGGATCACCACCAGCGGGCCCGGTTCGAGGTTCCAGCCGGTCTCCTCGAGGAGTTCGCGGCGCAGGGCCTGCTCGGCGGTCTCAAACAGCTGCACGCCGCCGCCCACCGAGTACAGGTAGGCGTTCTTGGCGTTGCCGGCCAGCAGCACCCGCCGGTCGCGGACGATCAGCGCTGCCACCCGGTAGCGGAAGACCACGCCGTCGGCGGTGCGCAGGCAGATATCCGGGTCAACAGCGGGCATGACAGGCAATCTAGCGCGGGTTGGAGGCTGGCTCCTGGGACGACTGGCAGCAACCCGCACCCGGCCTCGACGATCTCCTCAGGCCGCAGTGCGGCGCAGCAGCGCCAGGAACATCGCGTCGGTGCCGTGCCGGTGCGGCCACAGCTGGACGAAGTCGTCCACCGCAGCATCCGCAACCTCGGGCAGGTAGTCCGCGGCCCGTAGCAGCTCCGCGCCTGCCGCGCGGGCTGCCACCACCTCCCGGGTCTCGGCCAGTTGCGGCGAACAGGTCACGTAGGCGATCACCCCACCGGGCCTGGTGGCGGCAATCGCCGAGTCGAGCAGCCGACGCTGGAGGGGCACCAGATCGGCCAGGTCGGACGGCTGCCGCCGCCACCGGCTCTCCGGACGCCGGCGCAGCGCCCCGAGTCCCGTGCACGGCACGTCGGCCATGACCCGTGCAAAGCTCGCCGGCGGCCAGGCCGGCCGCGTGCCGTCGGCCACCACGGTCACCGGTTCGTGGTCGCCGTCGTAGCAGGCCAGGTTCGCCGCCACCAGACCGGCCCGGTGTGGCTGCAGCTCGCTGGCGACCAGCCGACTCCCCTGCTCGATCGCCAGCCCGGCCAGCAGCGCGGCCTTGCCGCCCGGCCCCGCGCACAGATCCAGCCAGAGCCCGGACGGCGCCTCGACCCGGCTCAGCGCGAGTGCCACCAGCTGCGAGCCCTCGTCCTGGACCCCGGCGCGACCCTCGGCAACGGCGGGGATACTGCCCGGTGCGCCCGGGACGGCCGCGCCGTACGGTGAGTAGCGGGTGGGGGTGCCGCCGAGTTCGGCCACCGACGCCAGCCCAGGTCGCACCACCAGGTGGTTCACCGGCGCCACGTTGTCGGCCTCCAACGCGGCCCGCAACTCGTCCGGCGAGCGGTCGCCCAGCGCGTCCCGCCAGGCTTCGACGATCCAGCGGGGATGCTGGGTCGCCAGCGCGAGCACGTCCAGGTCGTCCAGTCCGGCCGACAACTCGGCCAGCCATCCGTCCCAGTCCCGGGCGGCCACCTTGCGCAGCACCGCGTTGACCAGCCCGGCCACCCGCTCGCCGATCTGGGTGGCCGCCAGGTCGACCGAGGTGGCCACCGCGGCATGAGAGGGCACGCGCATGGCCAGCAGCTGGTGGGTGCCCAGCCGCAGCACATCGAGCACGGCCGGGTCCAGCCCCGCCACCGGTCGCCCGGCCGCCCGTTCCAGGATCGCGTCGTAGCTACCCAGCGCACGACAGCTGCCGAAGGTCAGCTCGGTGGCGAAGGCGGCGTCGCGCGTCTCCAGCCCGGCTCCTTCGGCGGCCAGGGCCAGATTGGCATAGGCGTCCTGGTCTCCGATCCGGCGCAGCACCCGGAAGGCCACCAGCCGTGCCGGGTCGACCTGACGCCGTCGGCTCACGAGAAGGTCACCTGCCGGCCGTGCAGGCCGTTCGCCCAAGCGGTCGCGGGCATCGGGCGCTTCCCCTGCGGCTGCACCTCGAGCAGCGCCAGGGCTCCCCGACCGGTGCCCACCAGCACCTCGCGACGACCGGGTGCCACCTCACCGGGAGCCAGCCCACGGCCGTCCTCGACGGCTTCGGCCCGCAGCACCCGGAACCGCTCGTCGCCGTCGGTGGTCCACGCCATCGGCGACGGGTTGCAGGCCCGCACCAGACGCTCCAGCTCCAGGGCCGCCAGGCTCCAGTCGAGCCGGGCCTGCTCGACGGTGAACTTCGGGGCAACCGTGATGCCATCGGCTGGCTGCTCGGCAGCCTGTGCCCGTCCGGCTTCCAGGTCGTCGAGCACCCGGGTGAGCAGCCGGGCACCGACCGGCGTCAGCCGTCCGAGCAACTCCCCGGCGGTCTCCCCCGGTTCGACCGGCACCTCTTCGGCGGCGAAGACCGGGCCGGCGTCCAGTGCGGGGACCAGCTGGAACACACTGACACCGGTCACCTGGTCACCGGCCAGCAGGGCGCGCTGGACGGGCGCCGCGCCGCGCCAGCGCGGCAGCAGCGAGTAGTGCACGTTGAGCCAGCCGAACCGCGGCAGCTCAAGGACCGGCTGCGGCACCAGAGCGCCGTAGGCGATCACCGGGCAGGCGTGTGGCGCCAACTCGGCCAGCCGGGCGACGAAGCCGGGCTCGGACGGACGGACCGGTTTCAGCACCTCCAGCCCGCGTTCGGTGGCCAGTTCTGCCACCGCGCTGGGCACGGGCCGCTTGGAGCGCCCCTGCGGCGCGTCCGGCCGGGTGACCACCGCCACCACCTCGTGGCCGGAGTGGTCGAGCAGCTGCAGCAGGGTGTCAGCGGCGACGGCGGGAGTGCCAGCGAAGACCAGGCGCATGGGCCTCAGCCTAGACGGTCGGCTGTGCCACGCTCAGCCCATCACGTGGGGGTCGACCCGTACCCGGATGGCGCCCTCCGCCTTGCTCGCCGAACGCTGGGCGAGCAAAGCGCGGACCGACCCCAGCAGCTCGGCCGTCACCGGCAGCGGGCACCGCAGGGTGAGCCGGGCGAGCTCGCTGTCCTGGCCGAGCACCGGGAACGGGCCCTGGCTGGTCGCCTGGCCCGGCAGCGCCAGCTTGCCGAGCGCTTCGGTCAGCACCCGATAGTCGCCCTCCAGCATCACCAGCTTCAACGCCGGCGGAAGACCTGCCTCGCGGCGCTCGGCGAGTTCGCGCTCCGCAGCGCCCACCGGGTCGAGCCGCAGCAGCGCCTGCAGTTGGCGGTCGGTAGTCTCCCCCACGGCCAGGACGGTGCCGCCGTCCGCTGCCGGCCGGACCAGCGCAGCGACGGCCAGCCAGCGGCGCAGCGCCTCCTCGCCGGCACGCAGGTCGGGCCGGCGCAGGGTGACGCCGGTGTCGAGCAGCACTGCGGCGGTGTAGCCGAATGCCGCGACCGGCTCCACGCCCGGGGTGGCCAGGACGATCGCCGGCCGGTCATCGATCCGGTCGATCCGCTTCTCACCGGTGGAGTGCAGCACGCTCGCCCCCGGGAATGCCTTGCCGAACTCCTCGGCGGTCCGCGCGACGCCGGCGACCGGAGTGCGAACCTGCGTGCTGCCGCATTCCGGGCACCGCCAGCTGGGCAGCGGCGGGCCGCACCACGGACAGGTCAGGCCGGCGGGGGTGCGCAGGAGCCCTTGGGAACAGCGTGGGCAGCGGGCCACCGCGCGGCAGCGGTCACACACCACCAGCGGCTGGTAGCCGGCCCGCGGCACGCTCACCAGCACCGGGCCGGACGTCAACCCGTCCCTGATGGTGGCGAAGACCTGCCGCGGCAGTCGCTGGTCGTCCGGCGCTGCCCGGACCGCAGCACAGACCGCGCGGGCGGCGGCCGGGGCGAGTTCGATGGGGTGCAGCCAGCCGGTTTCGACCAACCGCTGCACCTCGGCGGTCCGGCCCCGGGCGGCCAGCAGCAGCGCACAGCCGGCCTGGTGGGCGCGTAGCACGGCCACCTCGCGAGCGTGGGGGTAGGGTGCCCGCGCCTCGGCGTAGGAGTCGTCGCCGTCGTCCCACAGCGCCACCAGCCCGAGGTTGCCGACGGGGGCGAAGACCGCCGAACGGGTGCCCAGGACGAGCCTGACCTGACCCCGCAGCACCGCGAGGAAGGCCCGGTAGCGGGCGGCCGGGCCGAGTTCGGCGCTGAGACTGACGAAGCTGCCCCGGCCGAAGCGTGCCGCGGCCCGTTCGGCCAGCGCATCCAGGTCGTGCTGGTCGGGCACCACCAGGATTGCGCCCCGGCCGCCCTGCAGCGTGGTCGCCGCTGCCTCCAGCAGACCGGCCTGCCAGTCGCCGAGCCCGTCCGTCCGGGGTACTGGCGTCCAGGCGGCCCGCGGGCGGCCCTGGGCCAGGGCCGCCAGAAAGCCCTCCCCGGCGGGATAGCCGGCCAGGGTGGACGGTTCGCGCCGTTCCAGGTCGGGGGTGGGATGGTCTGGCGGCGCGGCCTTCTCTGTCACCCCGTGCCGTGGCGGGACGGCCAGCCGCACCACATCGGAGAAGCTGCCGGCATAGTGGTCGGCCACCGCCCTGACCAACTGGGCCACCTGCGGGGTGAGCACCGGTTCGGGCGAGACCACGGTGAGCAGCGGGCTCAGCTCGGCCCGTTCGGAGTCGTCGGTGAGTTCGAGAATGAAGCCGTCCCGCTGCCGCCCGGCGAAGCGCACCCGCACCCGGGCGCCAGTCACGGCCTGATCGGCGAGTTCGTCGGGCACCCGGTAGTCGAACGGACGGTCAAGGTGGGCCAGCGGCACGTCCACCGCCACCCGCGCTACCCGGTTCGACTCCATGCAGGCATGGTAGGGCCCGGGGCTGACGGTTGGGATGGCCCGAATGCGACCAGCCCCGGCTGCTCAGCCCCTGACCGTCTTCGCCAGGGCCTCGGCGCGGTCGGTGTGCTCCCAGGTGAAAGCTGCCAGTTCCCGGCCGAAGTGGCCGTAGTTGGTCGTCTGGGCATAGATCGGGCGCAGCAGGTCGAGATCGCGGATGATCGCCGCCGGACGCAGGTCGAAGACCTCCAACACGGCCTGGCTGATCTGCGCCAGCGGCACCTTCTCGGTGCCGAAGCACTCGGCATAGAAGCCGACCGGGTGCGCCCGTCCGATCGCGTAGGCGACCTGCACCTCGCAGCGATCGGCCAGCCCGGCTGCCACCACGTTCTTGGCCACCCAGCGCATCGCGTAGGAGGCGGAACGATCGACCTTGGACGGATCCTTGCCCGAGAACGCGCCACCGCCGTGGCGGGCCATGCCGCCGTAGGTGTCGACGATGATCTTGCGCCCGGTCACTCCGGCGTCGCCCATCGGGCCGCCGATCACGAACTTCCCGGTCGGGTTGACGTAGGCCGACAGGTTGTCGTGTGGCAGGTCGTAGCGAGCCAGCACCGGCTCGATCACCAGCGCCTGGATCGCGGGCGTGACCAGCGCGTCCACGTCTGCCGACTCGGCGTGCTGCGTGGAGACCACCACGGTGTCGATCCGCACCGGGGTGCTGCCCTCGTACTCGATGGTCACCTGGGTCTTGCCGTCCGGGCGCAGGAAGTCGACCTCGCCGCGGTGGCGTACCTCGGCCAGCCGTTCGGCCAGCCGGTGCGCGATGTCGATCGGCAACGGCATCAGGTTCGGGGTCTCGTTGCAGGCATAGCCGAACATCAGGCCCTGATCGCCGGCGCCCTGGGCGTCCAGGTTGTCCAGCGACCCGTCACTGCGGGCCTCGAGGGCGCGGTTCACGCCCTGGGCGATGTCCGGAGACTGCGAACCGAGCGCCACCAGCACCCCACAGGAGTTGCCGTCGAAGCTCACCCGCGAGGAGTTGTAGCCGATCTCGACGATCCGCTTCCGCGCCAACTCGGCGATGTCAACGTAGCCACCGGTGGTCACCTCGCCGGCGACCACCACCGCGCCGGTGGTGACCAGGGTCTCCACCGCCACCCGGCTGCGGTGGTCTTCCCGCAGCAGGGCGTCCAGGACGTGATCGGAGACCGAGTCCGCAACCTTGTCGGGATGGCCTTCGGTGACGGACTCGGAGGTGAACAACCGGCTCACAGGGAGAACCTCGCACTCGTAGGAACTGCAACAGCAGCATCAAGGATGGCATGGGCCACTGACGACTTGTCGTCGGCCAGCCGCGCGACCACCCCTGCGCCGGAGATGATCGTGACCTCGGTCGACGACGAACCGAAGATCCGCCCGCCGCTGACGTCGTTCAGGACGAGCAACTGGCAGCCCTTGCGGGCCAGCTTCTCCCGCCCGAGCCGGAGCAGTTCGTCGGGGTCAGAAGCGGTCTCGGCGGCGAAGCCGACGATCACCTGCCCGTCCGGGCGCTCACCGGCGAGCGCCTTGAGCACGTCCGTGGTCTGTACGAGGTCGACCCTCAGGCCCTGGTCGCCGGACTTCTTCAGCTTCACCTCACTCGGCGATGCGGGGGTGAAGTCTGCCGGCGCGGCAGCCATCACCACGATGTCGGCCGCGGCTGCGTGGTCGAGCATGGCCTCGGCAAGCTCGGCGGTGGAGACCACCGGCACAGCGTCCACACCGGCGGGAATCGGCAGGGCCAGGTTGGCCGCAACGACGGTCACCCGTGCACCACGGGCCGCCGCCGCGCGGGCCAGGGCCAGCCCCATCCGGCCGGAGGAGGCGTTGCCGACGAACCGGACCGGATCCAGCGCCTCCCGGGTGCCGCCAGCGCTGATCAGGACGTGCCTGCCGGCCAGGTCCTGGCTGGCCATGGCCACTGCCAACCGGGGGTCGGCGAGCAGGGTGAGCGCCACCTGTTCGATGTCCGCGGGCTCCGGTAGCCGTCCTGGACCGGAATCGGCGCCGGTCAGCCGGCCGGACGCCGGGTTCATCACCGCCACGCCACGCGACCGCAGGGTGGCGACATTGGCCTGGGTGGCAGGGTTCAACCACATCTCGGTGTGCATCGCCGGCACCATCAGGATCGGACAGGTGGCGGTCAGCAGGACATTGGAGAGCAGATCATCGGCTCGTCCAGCAGCCGCCCTGGCCAGCAGGTCGGCAGTGGCGGGCGCCACCACCACGAGGTCGGCCTGGCGTCCCAGCCGGACATGGGGCACCTCATGGGCGGCCTCGAACACCCCGGTGTGCACCGGTTTGCCGGACAGTGCCGCCCAGGTGGCTTCACCGATGAAAGCCAGCGCGTTCGGGGTGGGGACGACGGTGACGTCATGGCCGGCCTCGCTGAACGACCGCAACAGCAGGCAGGCCTTGTACGCGGCGATACCGCCCGACACCCCGAGCACGATCCGGCTCATGGCGCCGGCTCAGGCCAGGTCGTCGGTGCCGAACGGGTCCAGCGAGAAGTCGGGATCGGCCTCCGCCTCGGCCCGTGCGGCGGCCTCGGCCTCGGGGTCGATGTCGGTGCATTCCAGCACGTCGGCGTTGATCTCGCGCAGCGCGATCGACAGCGGCTTCTCCTGGATACCGATGTCGACCAGCGGGCCGACGTTCTCCAGCAGGCCCTCGCCCAGCTGGGAGTAGTAGGCGTTGATCTGCCGGGCGCGCTTGGCCGCGAACAGCACCAGCCGGTACTTCGAATCCACCTTGGTCAGCAGTTCGTCGATCGGCGGGTTGGTGATGCCTTCAGGAGTCTGGGTGCTCAAGTTATGCCTTCTGGTCGCAGGTTGGCCCAGGAAGTGGGCCGGGGTGCGCAGGGCTCTGCCCTGTCACAGACCGAGCAAGTCTACCAACTCATCGACCGCGGTGCCCAAATCGTCGTTCACGATCACCGCGTCGAACTCGCCGGCCGCGGCCAGTTCGATCTCTGCGGTGCGCAGTCGGCGCGCAATCTCGGCCTCAGACTCGGTGCCCCGGGCCAGCAGTCGCTCCTGCAGCGTCTCCCACCGGGGCGGCGCGATGAACACGAACCGGGCGTCCGGCAGCTTCTCACGTACCTGCCTGGCGCCCTGCAGTTCGATCTCCAGGATCACCCGGCGTCCTTCGGTCACCGCCTGCTCGACCGGCGCGGACGGCGTGCCGTAGCGCGCGGAACCATGCACCAGCGCCCACTCCAGCAGCCCGTCACAGCCGATCAACTCGTCAAACCGCGCATCGTCGATGAAGTGGTAGTGCACGCCGTCGACCTCGCCGGGCCGGGGCGCGCGAGTGGTCACCGAGACCGATACCCACACCTCGGGGTGCCGCGCGCGTAGCGCGGCCACCACCGTCCCCTTGCCGACAGCGGTCGGCCCGGAGATGACGGTGATGTCACCGCTCACCGAACTCCGACCGCAGCCCGGCCAGCTGGTGACGGCCGAGCCCGCGGATCCGCCGGTTGGGCGCGATCTCCAGCTTCTCCATCACGACCGCGGCACGCTTCTCGCCCACGCGCGGCAGCGACTTCAACAGGTCGACCACCTTCACGTGTGCCAGGACGTCGTCCTGCGAGGCGGCGTCGAGCGCCTGCGCGAGGCTGAGTTCGCCGTCACGCACCTTGTTCTTCAGCTCGGCCCGCTGCCGACGCGCCATCGTGGCGGCAGCCCGGGCGGCCTCGAGTTGCTCTGTGGTGAGCTGCGGAATGGTCACAAGATTCTCCAGCTTCTGAAAAAGCAGCCAATGCCCACAATCTAGCGAGGTACAAGGGTGTTCGCAGGGATTCGGCGCTGTTCATGGCGAATTTTTCGCCAGCGGCGCGGTCCAGTCAGGCCAGAAGGGTGTCCACCTTGGCCCGCAGTGCCGCCGGATCGGGGCCGGCCGCGATCACGCCGCGGCCCACCACTGCCACCACCTGGTCGACAGCATCGCCGAACAGGCTGGGCAGATCCTCCATCTTCCCGCCCTGGAAACCGATGCCCGGTACCAGGATGGACGCGTTGAAATCGGACAGATCACAGCCGATCGTGTCGTGGGTACCCCCCACCACCAGCCCGATCGCCCGCTGCCGGGACTCGCGGTTCGCCTCGGTGGCGGCGTCGATGATCGACTGCACCACCGAACCCTCGCCGTCGTGGGTGAGCGCCAACTGCACCCCGGCGCCTTCCGGGTTGGAGGTGCGGGCCAGGACGTACACCCCACGCTCGTAGCGGTGGGCCGCCTCGAAGGCGGGCGTCAGGGACCCGAACCCGAGGTAGGGCGACAGCGTGATCGCGTCGGCGGCCAGCGGGGAGCCGTCGGCGAGGTAGGCCTCGGCATAGGCGGTCATCGTGGAGCCGATGTCGCCCCGTTTCACGTCCAGGATGCTCAGCGCCTCGGTCTGCGCAATGTCGGCCAGCACCCGTTCCAGGCCAGCGATCCCGGCCGAACCGTAGGCCTCGAAGAAGGCCGACTGCGGCTTGAACACCGCCACCTTGTCGCCCAGCACCTCGACCAGGTGCCTGCCGAACCATTCGGCACCGGCGGCATCGGTGGTCAACCCCCAGGCGGTCAACAGCGACGGGTGCGGATCAACGCCGATACACAGCGGACCGCGGGTGGAGACGATCTCGCGCAGTCTGCGCCAATAGCTGGTCACCCTCTGTTCCTCCTTGAATCAGCGGCGTTGATGCCGGCCACCAGGCCGGGGCCGTGGTAGATGAAGCCAGTGTAAAGCTGAACCAGTCGGGCGCCAGCGTCGAACATCGCCAGGGCGTCGTCAACGGTCATGATGCCGCCGACCCCGATCACCGGCAGGGTGGTGTGGGCGGTGAGGTAGCCGACCACGTCCAGCGCGCGGGTGGTCAGCGGCGCTCCGGAGAGCCCGCCGGCCTCTGCCGCCAGCTGCCGGTCGGACGGAGCGAGCCCGTCCCGGCGCAGGGTGGTGTTGGTGGCGATGATCCCGGCGATCCCGGTGTCCTGGCAGACGGCGAGCACCTGGTCGAGTTGCGGCCAGCTCAGGTCGGGCGCCACCTTCACGAAGATCGGCACCGGCTGGGCAAGGCCGGGACCGGAGCCGGCGAGTTCGGCCGCACGGCGCACCAGGGCAGCGGTCAGGCCGGCCAGCGCCCCGGCGTCCTGCAGGCTGCGCAGGTTCGGTGTGTTCGGGCTGGAGACGTTGATGGCGAGGTAGTCGGCGTAGCCAGCCAGGGCATCCAGGCTGGCCAGATAGTCGGCGACCGCGTCCTCGACGGCGACCACCTTGGTCTTGCCGAGCGAGATGCCCAGCGGGATTCCGGCCGCGCCATTGCCGCGCGCGATGCCAGCCCCGTTCAGTGTTGCCGCCAGCGCTGCCGCACCGCGGTTGTTGAAGCCCATCCGGTTGACCACCCCGGCGCTGGCGGGGGCACGGAAGATCCGTGGCCGATCGTTGCCGGGCTGGGCCCTGGCGGTCACCGTCCCCAGTTCGGCGAAGCCGAAGCCGAAGGCCGTCCACGCCCTGGCCGCCAGCCCGTCCTTGTCCAGCCCGGCGGCCAGGCCGACCCGATTCGGAAAGCGGATCCCGGCGACGGTCGCGGGAACTCCCTGGCTTCCGGCCAGCAGGTGCAGCAGGCCGCGTGACGGCGCGAAGCCACCGAGCCGCGCCAGCAGGTCGATCTCCTGCTCGTGGATCGCCTCCGGGTCACCGCCGTGGCTGGCGAACAGCAACGGACGCAGCAGCCCGGTGTAGCCGGCCTCCAGCAGCTCCGCCGGCAGTCCCATCAGTGACCGGCCAGTTCGGCGCGGACACCAGCGCTCCATTCCTGCAGGGAACGGACCCCCACCTCGTGGCGCTGCAGCGCCTCGATGCCCTGGACGCAAGCGCTCAACCCCTGCACGGTGGTCACGCAGGGCACGTCGGCCAGGATCGCAGCCGAGCGGATCTCCCAGCCGTCCCGCCGCGGGGAACCGTCCCGGCTCTGGCCGTGCGGGGTGTTGAACACCAGGTCGACCTCGCCGGACAGAATGGCGTCGACCACTGTCGGCTCGCCGTTCGGTCCGCGGCCCTGGGAGTGCTTGCGGATGCTCGTCACCTCGACGTCGTTGCGGCGCAGCACCTGCGCGGTGCCGGCGGTGGCGAGCACCCGGAAACCCATGTCTGCCAGCTTCTTGATCGGGAAGATCGCGTGCCGCTTGTCCCGGTTGGCCACCGAGACGAACACCGTGCCCGCCGTTGGGACATCGCCGTAGGACGCGGCCTGGCTCTTGGCGAACGCCACCCCGAAGCTCTTGTCGAGCCCCATCACCTCGCCGGTCGACTTCATCTCCGGGCCGAGCAGGGTGTCCACCCAGC
Source organism: Propionicimonas sp. (assembly GCF_034927565.1). GTDB lineage: Bacteria > Actinomycetota > Actinomycetes > Propionibacteriales > Propionibacteriaceae > Propionicimonas. Next base: position 51,860 of record NZ_JAYFPT010000005.1, on the reverse strand, counting down.
TGCCGTCGCTGGTGCGGAACCGGTTGAACGGCATCACCGCCTCCTTCACCGCGATCGGGGCGGCGTCCAGCACGGCGGTGCCGTCCATCCCGGTGCGCAGCAGGCCGTCGGCCCGCAGCTCGGCGATGCTCTCCCCCAGGGAGATCCGGGCGGCCGCTTTCGCCAGCGGGGTGGCGGTCGCCTTCGAGACGAAGGGGACGGTCCGAGACGCCCGCGGATTGGCTTCCAGCACGTAGAGCACATCGCCCAGCAGCGCGTACTGGATGTTGATCAGGCCGCGCACCCCGACGCCGGCGGCGATCTTCTCCGTCGAGCTGCGGATCAGGTCGATCACCTCCTGGCCCAGGGTGATCGGCGGCAGCGAACAGGCCGAGTCACCGGAGTGGATGCCGGCCTCCTCGATGTGCTCCATCACCCCGCCCAGGTAGAGCTCGGTGCCGTCGTAGAGCGCGTCCACGTCGATCTCGATCGCGTCGTCCAGGAAGCGGTCGACCAGCACCGGGTGGGCCGGCGTGATGTCGGTCGCCCGGGCGATGTAGCCGGCCAGTGAGTCGTCGTCATAGACGATCTCCATGCCACGTCCGCCCAGCACGTAGCTGGGCCGCACCAGCACCGGGTAGCCGATCGCATGGGCGATCTCCAGCGCCTCTCCGGCCGACTGCGCCATCCCGTAGGCGGGGGCGGTCAGACCGGCCTCGTCCAGCAGCTTGCCGAAAGCGCCACGTTCCTCGGCCAATTCGATCGCCTCCGGCGAGGTGCCGACGATCGGCACACCGGCGTCCTTCAGCGCCTGGGCGAGCTTCAGCGGGGTCTGGCCGCCGAGTTGCACCAGCACCCCTGCCACCGGGCCGGCCTCGGACTCGGCGTGGTAGACCTCGAGCACATCCTCCAGGGTGAGCGGCTCGAAGTAGAGCCGGTCCGCGGTGTCGTAGTCGGTGGAGACCGTCTCGGGATTGCAGTTGACCATCACGGTCTCGTAGCCGGCCTCGCGCAGCGCAAGCGTGGCGTGCACGCAGGAGTAGTCGAACTCGATCCCCTGCCCGATCCGGTTCGGGCCGCTGCCCAGGATCAGCACCGCGGGCTTGGTCCGCGGTTCGACCTCGTTCTCCTCGTCATAGCTGGAGTAGTGGTAGGGCGTCCGGGCCTCGAACTCGGCCGCGCAGGTGTCCACCGTCTTGTAGACCGGACGGATCCCCAGCGCCCAGCGCACCCCGCGAACCACGTCCGGGGAGAGGTTGCGCAGCCGGGCGATCTGGTTGTCCGACAGGCCATGCCGCTTGGCGGTACGCAGCAACTGCGGGGTGAGCTCGACGGCGTCGCGCACCTGCTCGGCGACGTCGTGGATCAGCAAGAGCTGGTCCACGAACCAGGGGTCGATCCTGGTCGCCTGCTGCACCTGCTCGACGTCGGCACCGAGCCGGAAGGCGTCCATCACATCCTTCAGCCGGCCGTCGTGCGGGCGGGCCATCGAGTCCAGCAGCTCGTCCAGCGTCCGGGTGATGGGTGCGGTGAAGTCGAAGCCGGCGCGGGCGTCCTCCAGTGAGCGCAGCGCCTTGCCAAGGGCCTCGGTGAAGTTGCGGCCGATCGCCATCGCCTCACCCACGCTCTTCATGTGGGTGGTGAGGGTGGAGTCAGCGGTCGGGAACTTCTCGAAGGCGAACCGCGGCGCCTTCACCACCACGTAGTCAAGGGTGGGCTCGAAGCAGGCCGGGGTCTGCTCGGTGATGTCGTTGGGGATCTCGTCCAGGGTGTAGCCGACCGCCACCTTGGCAGCGATCTTGGCGATCGGGAAGCCGGTCGCCTTGGAGGCCAGCGCGGACGAGCGGGAGACCCGCGGGTTCATCTCGATCACGATCATCCGGCCGTCGATGGGGTTGATCGCGAACTGGATATTGCAGCCGCCGGTGTCCACCCCGACCGCGCGAATCACGGCGATGCCGACGTCGCGCATCGCCTGGTACTCGCGGTCGGTGAGGGTCATCGCGGGCGCGACGGTGATCGAGTCCCCGGTGTGGACGCCCATCGGGTCGAGGTTCTCGATCGAGCACACGATCACGACATTGTCCGCGCGGTCGCGCATCACCTCCAGCTCGTACTCCTTCCAGCCCAGGATGGACTCCTCGATCAGCACCTCGGTGACCGGGGAGGCCGCCAGGCCGGTCCCGGCGATCCGGCGCAGCTCGGTCTCGTCGTGGGCGAAGCCCGAGCCGACCCCGCCCATGGTGAAGGACGGGCGCACCACCACCGGGTAGCCGAGGTCGTCGACCGCGGCCAGCACCTCGTCCATGGTGTGGCAGATGGCCGAGCGGGCCACGCCGGCGTCCACTCCCGGGACGTCGAGGGAGAGCACGATCTCCTTGAACTTCTCCCGGTCCTCGCCGGACTGGATGGCGTCGATCGAGGCGCCGATCAGTTCCACGCCGTACCTCGCGAGCACTCCGGAGTCGTGCAGGGCGACGGCGGTGTTCAGCGCGGTCTGCCCGCCGAGGGTGGCCAGCAGGGCGTCCGGACGCTCGGCGGCGATCACCTTCTCGACGTACTCCGGGGTGATCGGCTCGATGTAGGTGGCATCGGCGAACTCGGGGTCGGTCATGATCGTGGCCGGGTTGGAGTTCACCAGGACCACTCGGAAGCCCTCCTCGCGCAGCACCCGGCAGGCCTGCGTCCCGGAGTAGTCGAACTCGCAGGCCTGGCCGATCACGATCGGGCCGGAGCCGATGACCAGGATGGACGAGATGTCGGTACGGCGCGGCATCAGGCCTCCTTCCGCTGGCGGCGGGCGGTCATCACGTCGATGAACCGGTCGAACAGGTAGGCCGAGTCGTGCGGGCCGGCCGCCGCCTCGGGGTGGTACTGGACCGAGAAACTCAGCAGCTCACCGTCCGGGGAGCGGAGTTCGAGCCCCTCCACCACGTCATCGTTCAGGCAGACGTGGGACACCCGAGCCTGGCCCCACCTGGTGGACGTGGACCCGGCCAGCGGCGCGTCCACCGCAAAGCCGTGATTCTGGGCGGTGATCTCCACCTTGCGGGTGGTCAGGTCCATCACCGGCTGGTTGATCCCGCGATGGCCGTATTTCAGCTTGTAGGTGCCGAACCCCAGGGCCCGGCCGAAGATCTGGTTGCCGAAGCAGATGCCGAAGTAGGGCAGCCCGGCGTCCAGCACCTGTTGCAGCAGCTCCACCTCGGCATCGGCAGCGGCCGGGTCGCCGGGTCCGTTGGAGAAGAACACCCCGTCCGGTTCGAGCGCCCGGAGCTGTTCGATGCTGCTGCCGGCCGGCAGCAGGTGTACCTCGATGCCACGTTCGGCCATCCGGTGCGGCGACATGTCCTTGATCCCCAGGTCCACCGCCGCGACGGTGAACCGCCGTTCCCCCACTGCCGCAAGCACTGTCGGTTCGGGGGTGGTGACGTCGGCGACCAGGTTGGCGCCCACCATCGGTGGAGCCTGACGTACCCGGGCGAGCAGCCGTTCGGGGTCGAGCTCCTCGGTGGAGATGCCGACCCGCATCGCCCCGCAGTCGCGCAGGTGGCGGGTGAGCGCCCGGGTGTCCACCTCGGCGATCCCGACTACTCCCTGGGCGCGCAGCTCCTCGTCCAGGGAACGGTTGGAGCGCCAGTTCGAGCGCACCCGGGAGAGGTCGCGGACCACATAGCCTGCCACCCAGATCCGGCGGGACTCGTCGTCCTCGTCGTTCCAGCCGGTGTTGCCGATATGTGGCGAGGTGGCGATCACCACCTGGTGGTGGTAGCTCGGATCGGTGAGGGTCTCCTGGTAGCCCGACATTGCGGTGGAGAAGACCGCCTCGCCGAATGCCTCACCGTGGGCGCCGAAGGAAATGCCGTGGAAGGATCGTCCGTCCTCCAGAACCAGTAGGGCGTCGACGAGCGGGCGCGCATACAGGCTGCTTGGCATAGGGTTCCCTTCGCAGTTCGCAGGGATCGCCCAGACCGACCCCGCAGGACTCTACCAAAGCCCGCCGGGCACTCTCGTCGGCGTTCGCGGTCGCCACCTGGCTACACTGCCAGGCGTGTCCGATACCGCTGCGCCCGGCCGACCCGTGCTGCGCGCCTGGCTGGTGATCGCCCTGGTCGCCGCCGTGCTGGTCGGGCTGCTGGCCGCCCTGGGCGGCTTCGAACGCCGCCAGGTTCGTTGGCTCGAGGCGGCGCCCGGGGATGAGATCGACGCCGGCAACCTGGTGTTCCGGTTCGATGCGGCCACTGCCCAGCACTTCACCAAGAGTTCTGACAGCCCGTGGCGGGTGGTGGTCACCGGTTCCGTCCGGAATCCGCACCAGGAGACCCTCGGCCCGCTCACCGGCAAACACGGCAACCTCAGGGGGATCCAGCCCGGCGCCGACCCGGAGGTGGCGGTGGACTGGCAGGCGGGGCTCGGCCCGGCGGCTCCCGGGTCGGTTTACAATCCGCGCCGGACGGTCCCCCCGAACGACCACTGGCTGAGGCTGACGGCCACCTTCCGGTTCGACGAGTTTGAGCCGAGCGACACCTTCATGGTCGGCGTCAGCCCGCAGGAGTACGCCGCCAACATCATCCTGGGGCTGAGCGAGACGCCGTCCTGGAATACCGACGCCTACGCCCTCCCCGTCCAGGTGACCGTGCCGCTGACCCGGCTGCCAGACAGCGACTACTGAACCTTCACCTCGCCGGCCAGGATGATGTCGCCGCCGTTGCCCCAGATCCGGATGCCATGGACCTCCGGTACGGCGGTGGCGGGGATCTGGAAGAACTTCAGCACGGTGCCGGAGGAGCCCTCGCAGAAGGACTGGTAGCCCCAGTCCTTGACCCAGCTCTGGGTGTCCCTGGTCCAGGTGCGATCCGCGCCGAGCAGGTGAACCTCGCAGGCCACGTCGACGCCCGGCTCGCCGGCGTAGTCGAACACCACCGCCACGAAGGCGGCGCCGGGCACCGGCGAGTCCGCACCACTGACCTGCGGTACCACCTCCACGGTGGTCATCCCGCGCAGCGTGAAGCCGGCCCCCGGCGTGTGCGCTGTCTGGTCCTGCGGGGTCGGCTCGGGATCCTTGGTGTACGGCACCGTCACCCGGGCGAGCCACAATGCGGAGAAGGCGACCGCGATCAGCACCGCGCCGGCGAGCAGCGCCACCGGTCGTCGCAGCCGTTCCCGCAGCCAGCTCATGGCACCCACTGCTTCGGCAGTCCGGAGTAGCTGACCTCAGGTCCCGGGGAGGGTGCTGGCAGCGCCACTTCGGCGCGCAACTGCCCCAATTGCAGCAGGCCGCTCGGCCACACCTCCAGCATCAGGGGGTCGCCGAGGTGCTCGGGTGCGACTTCGAAGACCAGGTCGTAGTCGGTGGCGAACCCGGGCGGGGTCAGCATCGTGGTCGGGCCCGTCCAGGGCTCGTAGCTCCGGTCTCCGGCGTGCAGGGTGGCGTAGAGGAAGGAGCCGCCGCGCTCCTCGAACATGGTCACCGGTACCACCACGAACACCAGGTCAGTCGGGTTCTGGTTGCCGGACTGATCCACCAGCTGGTACCCGGCCCGCGGCTCGCCCACCGTGGTGCCCGCGCTGAACAGGGTGAGCTCGGTGCCGACCTGGCCGCGGACCACCTTCACGCCGGAGTCCGGGGTGGCGGCCAGACTGGACAGGGCCAAAGCCAGGCACACGACGAAGCCCAGCAGCGCTTCGCGCAGTCGGGGCCGCGGCCGGGCGCCAGCACCACCGGTGGTGATCAGCTCCCCCACCCGGGCGACCGTCGCGCCGAGCAGCGCCAGCCGCAGTCCGAGCACCAGCACCTGCGACAGCAGGTCGTAGAACGGCATCACCCGGAGCGCCGCCTTGCCGTACTGCGGCCCGATCAGCTGGTCCAGCCCGGACTGCAGCAGCGCTCCGGCCCAGTCGATCGCGGTGAATGCCAGGACGTAGCCGCCCAGCAGCGGCAGCCCGGCGCCGGCCAGGAACCGGACGGCATGCCACAGCGGGACGAACTTGTCGTCCAGGTCGCCGGCAAAGAACCCGTTGGCGATGGTGGCCACGGTGCCACCGTGCCCCCGGGTCTGCTCGATCAGCTCTGCCGAGGTGGCGACCTTGATGCCGGCCACCACCACCGCCAGCGCCAGCCAGGCCAGCGGCTGGGTGATCACGTCCCAGAGCGCGGGCCAGGCCTGGGCGGCCAGGAACTCCCAGGCCGCCAGCCAGAGGCCGTCGAGGTGGATCCAGCCGAACAGGGCATTCCCGGCGGCGTCCCACCAAGCCCCCAGCTGCCGGCCGTACAGCCACAGCCGGGCGGCCTCAGCCAGTCGGAACAGGCTCAGCAGCGCCAGCAGCACCCAACTGGCTTCGGCCACCGCGCCGACCAACCCGATCCAGCTGCGTTCGCTGCGGTCCGCCAACCAGTCCAGGCCGCGGCGCAGCAGGTACAGCCCCACCACGATCGCCAGCACCGTCCCCAACGACTGGGTGGACCTGGTCGGATCCAGCGCGCTGAGGAACTCCGAACTGCCCAGGCCGTAGCGGCCGGTCAGCGCCAGCACCATGTTGCGGGCGAAGTCGTCGACGAAGCCGAAGGCGGCATAGATCGCCAGGAAGGGCAGGATGGTCTGCGCCAGCAGGCGCACCGGCGGTACCGGGGAAGTCAACGAGGTCTGGTGGACGGCGTCCAGCTGGATCCCCGAGCGCTCCATCACCCAGCGCAGGGTCAGGACGATCATCGCCAGCTGGACCACCGCACCGATCGCCAGGCCGAGGATCACCAGCCACGGTGAGACGAAGGCGAACTCGGTGGCGAACAGCACCGAGCCGTAGTAGCCCACCCAGCCCAGCAGCATGAAGCCCACGACGGCCGGCGCGAACCGCCACCAGGTGACCGACGTGCGTCCCAGCAGACCGACGAACTCGTCGCCGATCCCGCGCAGCGTGCCGATCACTCCCAAGCCCTACCCCCGGCCGGCAGCCACCGTGCGCAGCATGCCGTTCAGGAAGGTCGCCGAATCGTCGGTGGACAGCTCCTGCGCCAGCGCCACGCACTCGGCGACCGCCACCTGGTCGGAGACCTCGGTGTGGACGATCTCGTAGACCGCGATCCTGGCCAGGTTCCGGTCCACCCGCGGCATCCGCTCCAGCGTCCAGCCGTCGGCCAGGGCCCCGGCGATCAGCTGGTCGATCGCGACCCGGTTGGTCGACACACCCTCCACCAGCTCGCTGCTGAAGGGCCGCACGGGTGGGTCTGCAAGGGCCACCTGGTCGGCCAGCACGGTGAGCGGATCGACACCGCGCAGATCGGCCTCGAAGAGGATGTCGAGGGCACGCTTGCGGGCCTTGGTGCGCGCCGAACCGCGCTTGGCGGTCGGGGTGGGCACTAGACGCGACCCAGGTAGCTGCCGTCGCGGGTGTCGACCTTGACGGTCTCGCCGGTGGTGATGAACAGCGGCACCTGGATCTGCAGGCCGGTCTCGACGGTGGCCGGCTTGGTGCCACCGGTGGAGCGGTCGCCCTGCAGGCCGGGCTCGGTGTAGGTGACCACCAACTCCACCGAGGCGGGCAGGTCGATGTACAGCGGTGTGCCGTCGTGGATCGCGATGGTGACGTTCGCGTTCTCCAGCAGGTAGTTCTTGCCGTCCCCGACCACGTCCTCGGCAAGATTGATCTGGTCGTAGGTGGAGGTGTCCATGAAGACGTAGGACTCGCCGTCGTTGTAGAGGTACTGGAACTCGCGCCGGTCGACCTGGGCGGTGTCCACCTTGGTGTCGGAGTTGAACGTGCGGTCGACGACCTTGCCGGTGAGCACGTGCTTCAGCTTGGTGCGCACCACCGTGTTGCCCTTGCCGGGCTTGTGGTGCTGGAACCAGATGACCGACCACAACTGGCCGTCCAGATCGAGCACCATGCCGTTCTTCAGATCGTTGGTGGAAACCACGCGTCAAGCCCTTCGCTTCGTCCGATTCTCGCAGCCGGACAGTCTACGGTGCCGGCTGCCGGCCACTCAAACCGACCCGAACTGCTCGCGCGCGACGCAGCGGTAGGTCTCTTCCATCACCTGTTCGTCGGGGCCTGCCACCACGTACGGGCTGCCCAGCGACTCCAGCACGACGAACCGGACGGTGTGCCCGCGGGCCTTCTTGTCCAGACTGATCGCCTGCCGCAGGTCGGGCCAGGCACCGTCCTGGTAGCTCACCGGGAGACCGGCCTCGGCCAGCACGTCGCGGTGCCGCTCGACCAGCTCGGCATCGATCATGCCCAGCCGGTGGGACAGCTCCGCGGCGTAGACCATCCCCACGCTCACCGCGTAGCCGTGCCGCCAGCCGAAATGCTCCCGCCGCTCGATGGCGTGCCCGAGGGTGTGGCCGTAGTTGAGCGCCTCCCGCCCGACATTGGACTCGCTGGAGGTCTGCTCGCGCAGATCGGCCGAGACCACTGACGCCTTCACCGCCACCGCACGCCGAATCAGCCGGGCCTGCCGTTCGGACGGCTGCAGCGCGTCGGCCGGGTCCTCTTCGAAGCTGTCCAGAATCAGCGGATCGGCGATGAAGCCGCACTTGAGCACCTCGGCGAACCCGGAGTTGAGCTCCTCGGGCGGCAGGGTCTGGAGGAAGTCGAGGTCGCCGAGCACGGTGAACGGCTCATAGAACGCGCCGACGAGGTTCTTGCCGGCACTCAGGTTGATCCCGGTCTTGCCGCCGACCGCCGCATCCACCATGGCCAGCACGGTGGTCGGCATCGCGATGTAGCGCACCCCGCGCAACCAGGTCGCTGCCACGAAGCCGGCCAGATCGGTGGTGGCGCCGCCACCGAAGCCGACAATTGCATCGGACCGGGTGAAGCCTGCCTCGGCCAGCAGTTCCCAGCACTGCTGCAGCACAGCGGGGGTCTTGGCCAGCTCCGCCTGCGGGACCGGGATCGACAGCACCTGCTGGCCGAGGTCGGCCACCAGGCTGGCCACCTGGGGTTCCAGCCCACAGGCATGGATCACCGCCACTCGGTCGACCCCGTCGAGGAATTGTGGCAGCAGCGACGACACGCCGGGAGAGATCAGCACCTGGTAGGGCTGGGCGGTGAACACGTCGATCGGTTCCCAGCTGTTCATGGCAGCCCCCTCCACACCTCGATGACCCGGTCCGCAACCTCGGCCACGCTCAACCGGTCCGTGTCCACCTGCACTGCGGCGACCCTTTCATACCAGTGTTCTCGTGCCTGCAGCAGCGCGTCCAGTTGTTTGCGCATCACCGTGAGGGTCTCCATCCCCAGCGCGGACATGCCGAGCCGGCGGGTGGCCTGCGGCACTGACACCCGCAACCAGACGACCGGAAGACCCTGCAGCGCCGTCCGCACCTGGTCGGCCTCGACCGCCGCACTGCCCAGACTGATCACCCCGGGCTGGCGCAGCGCCGGCAGGCTCGCCCTCGTCTGGGCGCGAGCGAGTTCCGCCTCCGACAGCGACGCGTAGGCCTCCGGCAGGCTCAGCCCGAGGTCGGCGGCGACCTGTTCGTCGGTGTCGGCGAAGCCGGTTCCCAGGCGCTCGGCCACCAGCCTGCCGACAGTGGTCTTGCCGGCTGCCGGAGCGCCCACCAGGACCAGCCGATCGAGGGTCACCACAGATGCTTCTCGGCCAGTCCGTCAAGGTAGGCGCGGGCATTGCGGCGGGTCTCGGCCAGCGAGTCGCCGCCGAACTTCTCCAGCACCACCTCGGCCAGCACGAGCGCCACCATGGCCTCGGCCACGACCCCGGCCGCCGGCACCGCGCAGACATCGGAACGCTGGTGGTGGGCGGCGGCCGCCTCGCCGGTGCGGGTATCGATGGTCCGCAGGGCGCGCGGAATGGTGGCGATCGGCTTCATCGCGGCCCGGACGCGGAGCAGTTCCCCATTGCTCATCCCGCCCTCGGTACCGCCGGAGCGGTTCGACAACCGGCTCACCCGGCCGTCACCGGGTACGAGTTCGTCGTGGGCGAGCGACCCCCGGGTACGGGCCAGGTCGAAGCCGTCGCCGACCTCGACCCCCTTGATCGCCTGGATGCCCATCAGCGCACCGGCCAGTTTGGCGTCCAGCCGGCGGTCGCCCTGGGTGTGGGAGCCGAGCCCCGGCGGCAGGCCGTAGGCCAGCACCTCGACCACGCCGCCGAGGGTGTCGCCGTCAGTGCGGGCCTGCTCGATCTCGGTCTGCATGGCCACGCTGGCGGCCAGGTCGTGGCAGCGTACCGGATCGGCATCGATCGCCGGGAGATCCTCCGGCCGTGGCAGGTCTGTGGCAGTGCTCTGCGCCCGGCCGATCGCCACCACGTGGCTGAGCACGCGGATGCCGAGGGCCTGTTCCAGGAAGCTCGCAGCCACCCTGCCCAGCGCCACCCGTGCTGCCGTCTCGCGGGCCGACGCCCGCTCCAGGATCGGCCGGGCCTCGGCCCAGTCGTACTTCTGCATCCCTGGCAGGTCGGCATGGCCCGGACGGGGCCGGGTGAGCGCGGCGTTGCGGGCCAGGCCGTCCAGCACCTCGGCAGCGACCGGGTCGGGCGCCATCACCTGCTCCCACTTCGGCCACTCGCTGTTCCCGATCATGATCGCGATCGGTGATCCGAGGGTCTCGCCGTGCCGTACGCCGGCCAGCACCGTCACCTCGTCGGCCTCGAACTTCATCCGCGCGCCGCGTCCCTGGCCCAGCCGGCGCCTGGCCAGGGCGGCGGCAATCACGTCGGACGTCAGCGCCACATGGGCGGGAATCCCCTCGATGGTGGCCACCAGGGCCCGGCCATGGGATTCCCCGGCCGTCAGATAACGCAGCACGCCTCAGCGGTCCTTCCCGTAGCAGACCTTGTAGTTGGCGTCGCTCTGGTCACACCACGCCTTGTACTTGTCGACCGCCTTGCTCCAGTCGGACTCGTTGTCGCTGAACACCGTCTCACCGGTGGCCGGGTTGACTGTCACGAACCAGCGCCAGTTGCCCTTGGCGGGGTGGGCGGCGGCCTCCAGCGCAGCCTTGCCGGGGCTGGAGATCGGCCCCGGCGGCAGGCCCTTGTTCTTGTAGGTGTTGTAGGGCGAGTTGACCTTGGTCTGCTCGGTGCTCAGGTCGAGGTCGCCCTCACGTCCGACAGCGTAGGCCACCGTGGAGGACATCCCGAGCGGCTGGCCGGCCTTCAGCCGGTTGTAAATCACCCGGGCCACCTTCGGACGGTCCTCGGGCAGGAACACCTCGCGTTCGATGATGCTCGCCACCACCACCAGGTCGTAGGCGCTCAGCTTGAGCTTCTCGGACTTGCTCAGCGCCTTGGCTCGACCCTCCAGGTCGACCTGCTTGGCGACGCTGTTGAACCGCTTGGTGGTCAGTTTGATCACGGCGATCGCCTTGGGCTTGGTCGGCAGCTCGTAGGAGTCGGGGAACAGGAAGCCCTCGGCGGTCTTCGCCCGGCTGAGGGCCCACTTCGGCAGACCGATCTTGTCCAGATCCTTCAGGGCCTTCTCGAACTGCTTCGCGGGCAGTTCGGTGGCCTTGGCCATCTGTTTGACCTGGGTCTTCAGCCACTGTCCCTCGGTGAGGGTCATCCACTCCCGCACCACGTGGGATGGATCCAGCAGCCACTCCAGCGCGAGCTTGGCCGCCATGTGGGTCTTGAGGGTGTAGCGGCCGGACTGGATCTTCTTCGAGTTCGCGTTGGCCTTCACCTCGCGATCGAAGGCCTTCGCGGTCTTGACGACCTCCGCCCTGACCAGGATCTCGGAGATCTCCGACAGCGCGGTCCCGCTGGGGATCTCGACCTCGATCGGCTGTTCGCCGGCGCCCTCGTAGTCGTCCTGCTGGGAGTCCTGGTACTGCTCCCAGGCCGCGTGCCCCTGCTGGTAGACGAAGATGCCGCCACCGGCGAGCACGCCCACGCTCAGCAGCACAGCGAAGGCACTGCGCACCCGGGACCAGATCTCGCCACTGCTGATCCGGCCGGTCCGGGAATCCCTCAGCCCATCGGTGAGTCGCCTCATCGCCCAGCAGCCCTCCTCATCGTCTACCCCGGTACCCTAACCGAGCTCAGGCACACTTCTTGCGATTGGCGTCGGATGCCGCGCACCAGGCGTGCAACTCGGCGACCGCCTTCTGGTGTTCAGCGTAGGACGAGGTGAACTTCGTCTCCCCGGTGTCGAGGTTGACCGGCACGAAGAACAGCCAGTCCCCCTTGGCCGGACTGAGCGCGGCTTCGAGCGACGCCTTTGACGGCGACGAGATCGGTCCGGGGGGCAGCCCCTTGTGCTTGTAGGTGTTGTACGGCGAGTCGGAGTCCCGCTGCTCCTCGGTGGTCCAGACCGTGCCCTTCACCCCCGCCAGATAGGCCACTGTCGAGTCCAGCTGCAGCTTCATCCCCTGGTCGAGCCGGTTGTAGATCACCCGGGCTACCTTGGGACGGTCCTGCTCGCGGAAGACCTCCTTCTCGACGATGCTGGCGACGGTGAGCGCCTCCAGCGGCGTGACCCCGAGCTTGTGGGCGCCGGCTTCGAAGTCGAGGCTGTCGGCGACCTTCGAGAACTCGTCGGTGGCGAGCGCCACGACCGAAGCGGCGTCGTCGTCCTCACCCCAGGCATAGGTGTCGGGGAACAGGAAGCCCTCTACCGAGTCCTCCCCCCAGTCCGGCAGGCCGAGACTGTCGACATCGGCCACCACCGCTTCGAAGTCGGCCAGGTCCAGCCCGGTCTTCTCGGCCATGACGGCGAGCTGCTCGCTGGCGGTGGCTCCCTCCCGCAGCGTGAAGGTGGATCTGGTCAGGTTGGTGTCGTCCAGCAACAGCTTCACGGCAGTGGCTGCCGGGAGCTGGGTGCGCAGCAGATAGGTGCCGGGCTGGATCGAACGCGCGTCCGGCTCCTGGGCTGCCGCCCGGGTGAACGCCGACGCCGAGGCGACTACGTCCGCCTCGGCGAGAATCTCGCCCATCTCGGTCAGGGTCGCACCACGCGGGATCGACACCTGCACCTGGTCGCCGCCCGGTCCGGGGTAGTCGGGCACGGCGAAGAAGCCGTCCAGGGCACCGCGTCCGGCGACGAACACCCCGCCCGCAGCACCGACCAGCACCAGCAGCGCCACCAGGACGGCGATGCCGCCCTTGTGGCGTGCGACGAAGCCGGGACGTTCGGACTCGGTGGGTTCGATCGCGCGGCGGGGGCTCATAGCACCTCTCCTGGGGGGGTTCCGGTGGCGCGCTCGTGGTCGAGCGCTCCCTCCAAGATTGCCACGGCCGCCGCCTGATCGATCACCGAACGCTGCCGGCGCGTGTTGCGGCCGGCGCTGCTGAGTCGGGCCGAGGCGGTTCTGGTGCTCAGCCGCTCGTCGACCAGCCGGACCGGGACGGTGGGCACCGCGGCGGTCAGCAGCGCCGCGGTCTGGCGGAGGGCGTCGGCGGCGAAGGACTCCGTTCCGGCCAGCGTCCGGGGCAGGCCGAGGACGAGTTCGATCGGCTCGTACTCCGCGACCAGCTCACCGATCCGGCGTAGTGCCTGGTCCCCGGCCGGGACGGTCTCCACCGGATAGGCCAGGATGCCGTCACGGTCGCAGGCCGCGACCCCGATCCGGGCCTTGCCCCAGTCGAGCGCAAGCCGGACGCCGGACCGCACGCCGCTCAGCCTCGCAGCGCCGTGCGGATGGCGTCGAGTGCAGCCTGAGAACCCTCGGGGTTCGAGCCGCCGCCCTGCGCCAGGTCGTCACGACCGCCGCCACGTCCGCCCAGCGCGGGCGCCGCCACACCGACCAGGGCACCTGCCCTCGCCCCGAGGTCGCGGGCAGCGGAGGTGGTCGCCACGATCAGCGCGGGCTTGGCGTCCCCGCCGACCAGCGCCACCACACCGGCCTGGACGCCGAAGGCGGCACGCACCTGTGTGGCCAGGGTGCGCAGCTCGTCCGCGGCGATGCCGGGAAGCTGATCGGCAACCAGCCGGTACTCCCCCAGCTGTTCGGCACCGGCGACCAGTTGCGGCACGCGTTCCAGCAACTGCTGGCCCCGCAGGTCGGCCAGCTCCTTCTCCACCGCCTTCACCTGGCTGATCAGCTTGCCGACCCGGTCGGTCAGCTGATCGGGCTGCACCTTGAGCAGGTCGGCCAGGGTGGCGACCAGGGCGCGTTCGGCGGCCAGGTGGTCGAAGGCGTCGGCGTTCACGAACGCCTCGACCCGCCGAATGCCCGAGCCCACCGAGGACTCGCCCAGCAGGCTGAGCAGGCCGATCTGTGAGGTGCGCGCCACGTGGGTGCCGCCGCACAGTTCGCGCGACCACGGACCGGCCAACTCGACCATCCGGACGATGTCGCCGTACTTCTCGCCGAACATCGCCTGCGCCCCCAGCGCCTTGGCGTCGGCCAGCGGCAGTTCCCGGTCGGTGACCTCGTAGTCGGCGCGGATCGCCTCGTTGGCGACCCCCTCCAGCTCCTGCTGGAGGCCGGTCGACAGGCCGGCGGCAGCGTTGAAGTCGAACCGCAGGTAGCCGGGCTTGTTGTAGGAGCCGGCCTGGTGGGTGGACGGGCCGAGCAACTGCCGCAGCGCGGCGTTCACGATGTGCGTGGCGGTGTGCGCCTGGCAGGCGCGATAGCGCGCCGCCGCGTCCACCGCGGCCACCACGCGCGCTCCGGCGGCCAGTTCGCCGTCGTCCACCCGCACCTGGTGCACGACCAGACCACCCACCGGGCGCTGGACGTCCAGCACCTCCAGGCTGAGGCCGTCGCCGGTGATCAGGCCGGTGTCGGCGTCCTGGCCACCGGCCTCGGCGTAGAACGGGGTCTGGTCGAGGACCACCTCGACGATCTCGCCCGGTCCTGCGGTCTGCACCAGCTGGCCGTCCGCGACGATGCCGCGCACGGTCGCATCGCTGGTCAGGTCGGTGTAGCCCAGGAACGGCACCTCGCCCAGGCCACGCAACGTGGCATACGCCTCGGAGGCCAGCGCACCACCCTTCTTCGCCTTCGCGTCGGCCTTGGCGCGGTCCTTCTGCTCCTGCATCAGCCGGGCAAAGCCCTCCCGATCGACTGCCAGTCCCTGTTCCTCGGCCATCTCCAGGGTGAGATCGATCGGGAAGCCGTAGGTGTCGTGCAGCTTGAACGCGCTGTCGCCGGACAGTGTGGTGGCGCCGGCATTCTTCGCCTCGGTGGCGGCCAGGTCGAAGATCTGGGTGCCCGCGGCCAGGGTGCGCCGGAAGGCCTCCTCCTCGGCGTAGGCGATCTGGCTCACGCGCGCCCACTCCTGGCCAATCTCCGGATAGGAGGCCGACATCCGGTCGCGACTGACCGGGAGCAGCTCCGGGAGCACCGGATCGAGCACGCCCAGCAGCCGCATCGAGCGGATCGAGCGCCGCAACAGCCGGCGCAGCACGTAGCCGCGGGCCTCGTTGCCAGGGGTGACCCCGTCGGTCATCAACATCAGCGAGGAGCGGATGTGATCGGCCACCACGCGCATCCGGATGTCGTCGAGATGGTCGGCGCCGTAGGTCCTGCCGGAGAGTTCGCAGGCCTTGTCCAGGACGGGGCGGACCTCGTCGATCTCGTACATGTTGTCGACGCCCTGCAACAGGTAGGCGATCCGCTCCAGCCCGGCTCCGGTGTCGATGTTCTTGCTGGGCAGCGGTCCGGAGACGTCGAAGTCGGTCTTGGAACGGACGTCGGACAGCACCTCGGTCTGGAAGACCAGGTTCCAGATCTCCAGGAAGCGGTCCTCGTCGGCCTCGGGGCCGCCGTCGGAGCCGAACTCCGGCCCGCGGTCGACGTAGATCTCCGAGCACGGGCCACCCGGGCCCGGGATGCCCATATGCCAGTAGTTGTCCTTCAGCCCACGGCGCTGGATCCGCTGCGGCGGCACTCCCACCTGCTGCCACAGTGCGTTGGCCTCATCGTCGTCGAGGTAGACGGTGACCCAGATCTTCTCCGGGTCGAAGCCGAAACCGCCGTCGTCCTGGGAACCGGTGACCAGGTCCCACGCGAACCGGATCGCGCCTTCCTTGAAGTAGTCACCGAAGGAGAAGTTACCGAGCATCTGGAAGAAGGTGCCGTGCCGGGTGGTCTTGCCGACCTCCTCGATGTCGAGGGTGCGGACGCACTTCTGGACGCTCACCGCGCGCCGGTACGGGGCCTGCTCGGCGCCGGTGAAGTAGGGCTTGAACGGCACCATGCCGGCGTTGACGAACAACAGCGTGGGGTCGTTGTAGACCAGCGGCGCCGACGGCACGATGACGTGCTCGCGGGTGGCGAAGAAGTCGAGGAAGCGCTGGCGGACATCGGCGGTGTTCAGGAACGTCACGACAGGCCAATCTACCCTGTCACCGACCCCGGCCGTTGCTGCCGGGCACCCGAGTCACTCCTCGAGGCCGAGCGCCTCACGCAGTTCGTCCTCGCGGGAGTCCATCGCCTCACCCATGGTGGACAAGAAGTCGCCGATCCACGAGCCCACCTCGCTACGGGTCTTCTCCACCTGTTCGGCGATGCCCTTGGGGGTGTAGCGCTGGTAGAGCTCCTTGCCCTTCACCACGACGAAGGCAGCCGCGCCGACACCGACCGCGAACCAGAACAGCCGCTTCATCGCTTGGCCTTGCGCTTGCTGGTGCCGTTGCCGGATCGCTTGCCGGTCACCGCCTGCCGCACCCCGTAGGTGAAGGCGGCGGTCTTGATCAGCGGCCCGCCGAGGGTGGAGGTGAACAGGGTGGTGAGCTGGGCGGCGTTCTGCGTCACCACGGTCGCGTTGGCGCTGACCTTCGCGACGTCCTCGGTCACCAGGCTGAGCTTGCCGAGTTCCTCATTGGTGGCAGCGACCGTCCCCTTCAGCTCCTGCAGGATGGGCACCGAGTTGTGCCCCAGGTCACGGACGGCGAGCCGCAGCTCCTCCAGCACCCGTCCCAGCTTCAACAGTGGTACAGCGCAGAACACGACCAGGGCGACAGCAGCGACAGCGGCGATCAGCCCGGCGACCTCCCCAACGGACATGGTCTTCCTCGCAGGTCTCGGCGACGACTAACGAGTGCAGCCTATTGCACCGGGTCGGGCAGTGCCGGTGTGGCGGCTTCCTGCGCCCGGCCCGGACCGTCCCGGTCGGTGGGCGCCTGCGCACGCGAACGGAAGAAGGCGCTCACCACAGCACCGACCACCGCCGCGGCTGCCGGCACCAGCAGGGCCTGGGACATCGAGAGGCTGAAGCCGGCGTGCAGGAACGGTGGCAGCGATCCGGCGCCGATACTGCTGGCGCTGCTGCCGGCGCCGGGAAGGTTGGCCGCCAACCGCGCGGCGATGGTCGCGGCGATCGCGGCGCTGCCCAGCACCGAGCCGACCTGCCGGACGGTGTTGTAGACCCCGGAACCCGCACCGGCATCGCGCGGCGCCAGGTCGTGGGTGGCAGTGGTGGAGATCGGCGACCAGGTGAAGGCACTCGCCACCCCCATCAGGGCGCTCGGCAGCAGCAGCCGCCACCACAGGTCGGCATCCGGGGTGAGCCACACCGAGTACCAGAGCAAGGAGATCGCCATCAACGACAATCCGACGGTGGCCAGCACGCCGCGCTGGACACGGTCGACCAGCCGTCCGACCAGCGGCGCGAGACCGCCGGAGATCACCGCCATCGGCACCAGTTGCAGCGCCGCCCGGGTGGGAGAGAAGCCCAGGACCAGCTGGTAGTAGAAGACCAGCGGCAGTGACGAACTGGTCACCGAGACACCGACCATCGCGATCGCAGCGTTGGCCAGCGAGAAATTGCGGACGGCGAACAGCCGCAGCGGCAGCAGGGGCTCGTTGCTCGTCCTGGCCTGCTGCAGCAGGAACAGGCCCAGGACCAGCACTCCGGCGATGATCAACGTCCACACGGTGAGCGGGCCGGCGATCGTGCCCCAGTGGTAGGTCTCCCCTTCCTGGATGCCGAACACCAGCAGGAACAGACCCACCGCGCTCAGCACCACACCGAGGATGTCGAAGCGGTGCGGGTGGGTTTCCAGCCGCGGTACGTGCCGCAGCGCGAGGACGAAGCCGACCACACCGACCGGGACGTTGACAAAGAAGATCCACTCCCAGCCCAGGGCGTCCACCAGGAAGCCGCCCAGGATCGGCCCGACCAGGGTGGCCACCGCAGCGGTGGCGCCCCAGACACTCATCGCCGCACCCCGACGTTCACGGGGGAAGATCCGGGTGATCACCGCCATCGTCTGGGGGGTGATCATGGCTGCGCCCAGGCCCTGGACCGCACGAGCGATCACCAGCATGGTGATCGAACTGGACAGGCCGCACCAGGCGGAGGCGCTGGTGAACACCACCAGACCGGCCAGGAAGATCCGGCGGGGGCCGAAGCGGTCACCCAGCCGGCCGGTCACCAGCAGCGGGACCGCATAAGCCAGCAAGTAGGCGCTGGTCACCCAGAGCACCGCACTGATGTCGGCGTTGAGCCCGCGCATGATCGCCGGATTCGCGACGGACACGATGGTCGTGTCGACCAGGATCATGAAGAACCCGATCACCAACGACCACAGCGCCGCCCAGGGTCGCAGAACTGTCGTCACCTGGAGGCCAACGCCCTCACCGGCCGACTTCATTCCGGTCGTTCTTCTGGTCGGGGCTCAGTAATTTCTCCAGGAGTTGGAGTCGCTCGACCATCGCCGCCTCGTTGCCGTGGTCGGTGGGCTGGTAGTAACGGACGCCGACCAGGTCGTCGGGCAGGTACTGCTGCGCCGCCACCCCGTGCTCGTAGTCGTGAGCGTAGCGGTAGCCCTTGCCGTGGCCCAGGCTCGTGGCGCCCGCATAGTGCGCGTCCCGCAGGTGCGGTGGGACGGTGCCGATCTTTCCGGCACGGACATCGGCCTGGGCAGCTTCCAGTGCGGTGATCACGGCATTCGACTTCGGCGCCAGCGCTGCCGCGATGGTGGCGTGTGCCAGCGTGATGCGGGCCTCGGGCATGCCGATCAGCGCGACGGCCTCGGCAGCGGCGACGGCGGTCTGCAGCACCGAGGGCGCTGCCAGCCCGATGTCCTCGCTGGCCAGGATGATCAGCCGGCGGGCGATGAACCGGGGATCCTCGCCGGCCTCGATCATCCGGGCCAGGTAGTGCAGCGCGGCCTGCACGTCCGAACCGCGCACGCTCTTGATGAACGCGCTGATCACGTCGTAGTGCTGGTCGCCGTTTCGGTCGTAGCGGACGGCGGCCCGGTCGACCGCCGCCTCGAGGATGTCGGCGTCGATCGCGGACGTGCGGTGCGCCCGCGCGCCGGCGGCAGCCTCTTCGAGGTAGGTGAGTGCCCGCCGGGCGTCCCCGCCGCACAGCCGCAGCAGGGTGGTGCGGGCATCGTCGCTGAGGGTGTACTCCCCGGCCAGGCCCCGCTCGTCGACCAGCGCGCGGGAGACCAGTTCGGAGATGTCTTCGGAGCTCAGGGGCTTCAGGGTCAGCAGCAGGGAGCGGGACAGCAGGGGCGAGATCACCGAGAAGGACGGGTTCTCGGTGGTGGCCGCGATCAGTGTGACCAGCCGGTTCTCGACCGCCGGCAGCAGGACGTCCTGCTGGGCCGGGTTGAAGCGGTGCACCTCGTCCACGAAGAGCACCGTGCTGCGGCCTCGGGCCAGTTCGCGCCGGGCGGTGTCAAGTTCGGTGCGGACCTCCTTCACCCCCGCCGTCACCGCCGAGAGTTCGACGAAGCGTCGGTCGGTGCTGTGTGAGACGACGGCGGCGATGGTTGTCTTGCCCACCCCGGGCGGTCCCCACAGGAACACCGACATGGTGTCGCCCTCGGCCAGCCGGCGCAGCGGCGACCCCGGCCCGAGCAGGTGCTGCTGGCCGACGATCTCGTCCAGGCTGCGCGGGCGCATCCGTACGGCCAGCGGCAGCTGGGCATGGTCAGCAGCCCCGAGCGAACCCTGGCGCAGCGGTTCGGGAGCGCCACTCACCATGCCGAACAGATCCTCTTCCACGGGTGGAACGTTACCCCGCTTGCTTTCGATGCTCTATTGATATATCGTTGACACAACGTCGATAGCTTTTAGGAGACATCATGAACTTCAACATTCCAGACGACATGGAACATCGCGGTCCTCACGGTGAGGGCCACCACGACCACCATCGTGGCCGCGGTCGCGGCGGCTTCGGCCCCGGCGGTCCGATGGGCTTCGGTCCCGATCCGTTCGGGCGCCCGCCGTTCGGCCCCGGCGGTTTCGGTCCCGAGCACGGCCCGCGCGGTCGCGGCGGACGGGGACGGCGCGGCCAGGTCCGCGAGTCGATCCTCGCCCTGCTGCAGGAACGGCCGCTGAACGGGTATCAGATCATGCAGGAGCTTGCCGAGCGCACCGAGGGCCTGTGGCGTCCTAGCCCCGGCGCGGTCTACCCCGCGCTGGCCCAACTGGAGGACGAGGGCCTGATCGAGGCCTTCGACAACGACGGCCAGAAGGCCTACCGCCTCACCGAGGCCGGAGGCCAGGCTGCCGACGGTATCGAGGCGCCCTGGGAGGCGGTCAACGCCCGCTTCGCCGGCCATTCGCCCGAGGCGATGAAAGCGCTGTGGGCGGAGTTCGGTGGGCTGGGTGGTGCAGCCAAGGAGCTGGCCCGCACCGGTACCGCCGAGCAGCTGACCACCGCGGCCGACATCATCGCCGACGCCCGGCGCCGGATCTACGGCCTGCTGGCCGCCGACCCCGGCACCCCGAACGCCGACGACCTGCGCTGACGCTCCGCACCACGCCGCCCCGCCAGGGCGGCCGCAGCCCCACCCCACTACCCGCACGCTGTGACTGAAGCTCCGTCCACGGACGCTGGGCCACAGCGTGCCCGAACAGCAACGCCCCGGAGGTAGCTCCGGGGCGTTGGCGCGTCCTCAGGCGGTGGGCGCAGCCTTCTCGGCTCTCTCGACCGGCTTGGCGTCCACGCCGGCCTCCTTGCGCTGCTGGGCGGTGATGCTGGCCGGAGCCTCGGTGAGCGGATCGAACCCGCCGCCGGACTTCGGAAAGGCGATCACGTCCCGGATGGTGTCGAAACCGCCGAGCAGCATCACCAGCCGGTCCAGGCCGAATGCCACACCGCCGTGCGGCGGGGCGCCGTAGTTGAAGGCGTCCAGCAGGAAGCCGAACTTCTCCTGCGCCTCCTGCTCGCTCAGCCCCATCACGGAGAACACCCGCTGCTGCACGTCGCGGGAATGGATACGGATCGAGCCGCCACCCACCTCGTTGCCATTGCAGACGAAGTCGTAGCCGTAGGAGAGCGCCGAGCCGGGGTCGGTGTCGAAGGTGTCCATGGATTCCGGCTTGGGTGAGGTGAAGGCGTGGTGGACGGCCGTCCAGCGGCCCGCGCCGACTGCCACGTCCCCGGCGGCCACCGCATCGGCGGACGACTTGAACATCGGGGCGTCCACCACCCACAGGAATGACCAGGCGGTCTCGTCGATCAGGCCGACCCGGCGCCCGATCTCCAGCCGGGCGGCGCCCAGCAGTTCCTGCGAGGTCTCCCGGGCACCGGCGGCGAAGAAGATCGCGTCACCGGGGTGGGCATCCATCGCGGCGGCGATCCCGGCGCGTTCGGTGTCAGAGATGTTCTTGGCGACCGGCCCGCCCAGTTCACCGTCCTCCCCCACCGTGATGTAGGCCAGCCCGCGGGCGCCGCGCTGCTTGGCCCATTCCTGCCAGGCATCGAACTGCCGCCGCGGCAGCGAGGCCCCACCGGGCATCACCACGCCGCCGACATAGGGCGCCTGGAAGACCCGGAACGGGGTTTCGGCGAAGAAGGAGGTCAGCTCGCGGATCTTCAGATCGAAGCGAAGGTCGGGCTTGTCCGAGCCGTAGTTGTCCATCGCGTCGTGCCAGGTCATCCGGCGCAGCGGCAGCGCCATCTCCACACCGATCAGCTTCCAGCAGGCGGCCATCACCTGTTCGGCCAGCGCGATCACGTCGTCCTGGTCGACGAAGCTCATCTCGATGTCCAGCTGGGTGAACTCCGGCTGCCGGTCGGCGCGGAAGTCCTCGTCGCGGTAGCAGCGGGCGATCTGGTAGTAGCGCTCCATACCCGCCACCATCAGCAACTGCTTGAACAGCTGCGGGCTCTGCGGCAGGGCGTACCACTTGCCGGGGTGCAGTCGGGCCGGCACCAGGAAGTCGCGGGCGCCTTCCGGCGTCGAGCGGGTCAGCGTCGGGGTCTCGATGTCGTAGAAGTCGTTCTCGGCCATCACCTGGTGGATCACCTGGGTGACCTTCGAGCGCAGCACCAGCGCGTCGTGCTGCCGGGGCCGGCGCAGATCGAGGTAGCGGTACTTCAGCCGGGCATCCTCGCCGACATTGGTCCGCTCGTCGATCTGGAAGGGCAGCGGCGCGGCCGGGTTCAGCACCTCGAGGGTGCGAATCGCGACCTCGACCTCGCCGGTGGGAATGTTCGGGTTCACGTTCTCCGGAGTCCGGGCGTCCACCACGCCAGTCAGGAGGATGCAGAACTCGTTGCGCAGATCGTGGATGCCCGCCGAGACCAGGTACTCGTCGCGTACCACCACCTGGCAGATGCCCGAGGCGTCCCGCAGGTCGATGAAGGCGACCCCGCCGTGGTCGCGGCGTTTGGCCACCCAGCCGGCGAGGGTGACGGTCTGTCCGACGTGCTCGGCACTCATGGTGCCGGCCGCGTGCGTGCGCAGCATGTTCTTCCCTTCTCAGCCCCGCATAGACGGTGCGGGCGCGTCCGCACGATTCTAGACCTCACCCGGACGGCGGTGCCGCACCGCCGTCCGGGCGGATCCGCGCAGGCCATCCGGAGCAGAATCCGGGTAGCAGAGCCCACTCGCGTGCACTATCCACGCGAGTGGGCCGGATCACCCGGATTCTGCGGTCCTGGTGTGGGTGCTGCGGGGTAGGTCGCCGGGCTCGGCGGGAGTCAGGCCTGGCCGGTGGTGCTGCAGACCACCGGACGCAGGTCCTCTGCCGGGGGCAGCCAGGCATCCGGGTCGGCCGGCAGCTGCTCCCCGGAGCGGATGTCCTTCACCTCGTTGCCCGAGAACCAGACGAAGGGGATGCCCCGCCGGTCGGCATAGCGGATCTGCTTGCCGAACTTGTCCGCCCTGGGCGCCACCTCGCAGGCGATCCCGCGGGCCCGCAGCCGGGTCGCGATCACGTCCGCCTCGGCCCGGGTCTCCTCCGCGTCCACCGCCACCAGGACGCAACTGGGTACCACCCGGGACGCGGTCAGCGTCCCCTTGGCCAGCAGCGGCACCAGGATCCGGGTGACCCCGATCGACAGCCCGACGCCGGGGTAGGTGGTGCGGCCGTCGGAGGCCAGCGAGTCGTAGCGCCCACCCGAACAGATCGAGCCGAGGTGCTCGAAGCCGGACAGTTCGGTCTCGTAGACGGTGCCGGTGTAGTAGTCCAGCCCGCGTGCGATCTTCAGGTCGGCCACGATCCGGCCGGGGACGGCAGCCTGTCCGGCCCGGACCACCTCGGCGAGCTGTTCCAGCCCCTCGTCCAGCAGGTCGTGGCGGACACCAAGCGCCCGCACGCCAGCGACGAACGACTCGTCAGCCGTCGAGATCGTCGCCAGTGCCAGGCAGGAATCGGCCGCGGCATTGCTCAACCCCAGGTCAGCGGTGAGCAGCTCGTGCACGGCGGCGGCCCCGATCTTGTCCAGCTTGTCCACCCGCTGCAGCACCGCCAAGTGATCCTCGATGCCCAGGCCGCGGTAGAAACCCTCAGCCAGCCGGCGGTTGTTCACCCGCATCAGCACCGGCGGCAGCCCGACCTCGACATGCAACCGCTCGAGCGCCTCCAGGATCACCCGGGCGACTTCCACGTCGTGGTGCGCGGCCAGGGTGTCCTGGCCCACCACGTCGATATCGGCCTGGCAGAACTCGCGGTAGCGGCCCTCCTGCGGCCGCTCGCCCCGCCACACCTTCTGGATCTGGTAGCGGCGGAACGGGAAGGCCAGGTGACCGGCGTTCTCCAGCACGTAGCGAGCGAACGGGACCGTCAGGTCGAAGTGCAGCCCGAGTTCGTCGGCCGCGCCGGCCTCGGCGTGCAGCCGGCGGACGACGTAGACCTCCTTGTCGATCTCGCCCTTGCGGGTGAGCTGCTCCATGGTCTCCAGCGCGCGGGTCTCGATGGACGCGAAACCGTGCAACTCGAAGGTGTCGGCCAGGCTCGCCAGCACGCGTTGCTCGACGATGCGGGCCGCGGGCAGGAACTCGGGAAAACCGGACAGGGGTTTGGGACGGGCCATCAGTTCCTCAGAAAGGCGGGTTGCAGGTACGGGTTCGTGGCCCGTTCGCGGGCCATCACTGACTGCGGGCCGTGGCCCGGCAGCAGAGCGGTGTCGTCGGGCAGGTCGAGGACGGGGCCGCGCAGCGTCTGGCGCATCACCTCGGGGTCTCCGCCCGGCAGGTCGGTCCGGCCGATCGCGCCAGCGAACAGCACATCCCCGCTGAACACCACCTGGCTGATCTGGTCATCGCCCGGGTAGGGCACTGAGAGCAGCGTGCAACCCGGGCTGTGCCCGGGCGCGTGGCTGGCCCGGAAGTTCAACCCGGCCACCTCCAGTTCCGCACCGTCGGTGAGCAGTCGCAACTCGGCCGGCTCGTGGAAGGGTTCCGGGTAGAGTTCCTCGACCAGCGCCCGGCTGTCCTCGCCGATGCCGGCCACCGGGTCGGTGAGCATGAACCGGTCGGCTTCGTGCAGCCACAGCGGGACGCCGTACTCGTCGGCCAGCAGCGCCGCGGAGGCGACGTGGTCGAGATGTCCATGGGTGGCCAGCACCGCCGCCGGGGTGAGTCCGTACTGCGTCACGGTGGCGCGCACCTGGTCGGCCGCCTCCATGCCCGCATCGACGATCACGCAGTCCTTCCCGGCAGCGGTCGCCGCCAGGTAGCAGTTGGCCTGCCAGAGGCCGCTGGCGAAGGAGGCGAGGAACACAGGATTCAGCCTATCTGCTCCCCGGCACGGCCGAGGTTGCACCATTGTCGCCCGGATCGGGCAAGATAGCCCCCATGAACTCCACCGCAGGTCCGGCGGACTTCGGCCGCGTCGATCCCGATGGCACTGTCTATGTGCGCACCGCGGACGGCGAGCGAAGCGTCGGTCAGATTCCCGATGTCGACCCGGCCGAGGCGCTGGCCTTCTACGTCCGTCGCTACGAGGCGCTGGAAGTCGAGGTCAACCTGCTCGCCGCCCGTGTGAGGTCAGGGGCACTGTCGCCCGAGGAAGCGCGCAACAGCGTCAAGGCGGTGCGGACGGCGGTCACCGACGCCAACGCGGTCGGCGATCTGGCTGCGCTGCTGGCCCGGCTGGAGGACCTCTCCCCCGTCCTGGACGAGCAGGCCGAACTGCGCAAGGCGGAGCGCGCGAAAGCCCAGGAGGCGGCTCGCGCCGCCAAGGAGCAGATGGTCGCCGAAGCTGAGACCCTCGCCCAGGGAACCGACTGGCGGGGCGGGGTGAACCGCTTCCGCGCCCTGCTGGACGAGTGGAAGGCGCTCCCCCGGCTCGACCGCGCCTCCGACGACGCGCTGTGGCACCGGTTCTCGGCTGCCCGCACCACCTACACCCGGCGCCGCAAGGCCCAGTTCGCCGAACAGGCAGCCCGCCGCGACGAGGCCCGCCAGCTCAAGGAGGGGATCATCGCCGAGGCCCGTGCGCTGGCGACCTCGACCGACTGGGGCCCCACTACCGGAGCGTTTCGTGACCTGATGGCACGCTGGAAGGCGGCCGGGCCGGCACCGCGCGAGGTTGACGACGCGCTGTGGGCCGAGTTCCGCGGCATCCAGGACGACTTCTTCAACGCCCGCCAGTCGGTGCTGTCCGAGCAGGACGCCGAGTACAAGGCCAACCTGGAGGCGAAGGAGGCCCTGCTGGCCCAGGCTGAGGCCTCGATCGTGCCAGTGAGCGACCTGGCGGAGGCCAAGGCCGCCTTCCGTACCTTCCTGGAGAAGTTCAACGCGCTCGGACGGGTGCCGCGCGAGCAGATCCGCAGCCTGGACAACCGGGTCCGGGCGCTGGAGACCGCAGTCCGCACCGCCGAGGAGGAGGAGTGGCGGCGCACCGACCCGGAGGCGCGTGCCCGCGCCGAGGACACAGTCGCCATGCTGGAGACCGAGATCGCCAAGCTCACCCAGAAGGTGGCCAAGGCCGAGGCGCGTGGCGACGAGGCTGCCGCCAGCAAGGCGCGCGACTCGATCAACACCTACCAGGTCTGGCTCGACCAGGCGCGCGAGACGCTGGCCGACTTCCACCGCTGAGCGGTCGGACGAAGCTCCGGCCGGACCCGGCCTGGGCCGGTCAGCTCTTCAGCCGGTAGACGTCGTAGACCCCTGGCACCTTCCGGATCGCCCCGATCAGGTGGTCGAGGTGCTTGGGATCGGTGGTCTCGAAGGTCAGCCGGAACCGGAAGGTACGGTCCTTCGAGGTGGTCATGTTCGCCGACAGCATCGAGATGTGGTGCTCGCTGATCACCCGGGTGACCTCGGACAGTACGCCGGTGCGGTCGAGCCCCTCGACGTGGAGCGCTACCAGGAACGAGGAGTCCGCCGTCGGCGCCCAGGACACCTCGACGAGCCGTTCGGGCTTGGTCCGCAGGTCTGCCGCGTTGGTGCAGTCGGCGCGGTGGACGGAGACCCCGTTCTCCCGGGTGATGAAGCCGAGGATCGGGTCACCGGGGACCGGCATACAGCACTTGGCCAGCTTCACCCAGACCGTCGGATCGCCCTGCACCACCACGCCGGCCTCGCTGCCGCTGTGCCGTGAGGCACGCCGCCGCCCGCTGACCAGCGGCACCTCCTCGGTGGTCAGCTCCTCGATCTCGGCAACGCCCTCGCCGGCGACCAGCCGCTGCACCACCGACTGGGCACTGATCGTCCCCTCGCCGATCCCGGCGTACAGCGAGCTCACGTCCGGCACCCGGAAATGCTCGGCCAGTGAGGTCATGTGCTCGACGGTCAGCATTCGCTGGATCGGCAGCCCGGCCCGGCGAACCTGCTTGGTCAGCAGGTCCTTGCCGGTCTCGATCGACTCCTCCCGCCGCTCCCGCATGAAGTACTGCCGGATCTTGCCGCGCGCCCGCGGGCTCTTGACGAAGCTCAGCCAGTCCCGGCTGGGGCCGGCGCCAACCGCCTTGGAGGTGAGTACCTCCACCACGTCGCCGCTGGCCAGTTCGGACTCCAGCGGTACCAACCGGCCGTTCACCCGGGCACCGATGCAACGATGCCCCACCTCGGTGTGCACGGCATAGGCGAAGTCGATCGGGGTGGCGCCCTTGGGCAGGTGCATCACATCACCCTTGGGGGTGAAGACGAACACCTCGTCGGTCGCGATCTCGTAGCGCAGGGTGTCGAGGAACTCGGCCGGATCCTCGGTCTCGCGCTGCCACTGGCTGATCTGCTGCACCCAGTCGAGCTCGGAGCCGGAGACCTTGCCCTCCTTGTACTTCCAGTGCGCGGCGACACCGTACTCCGCCTGCCGGTGCATCGCGTGGGTACGGATCTGGAACTCGACCGGCTTGCCTCCCGGGCCCAGCACGGTGGTGTGCAGCGACTGGTAGAGGTTGAACTTCGGCATCGCGATGTAGTCCTTGAAGCGCCCCGGCAGGGGACTCCAACGGGCATGCATGACGCCGAGGGCCGCGTAGCACTCGCGCTGGGTGTCGACCAGGATGCGCAGGCCCACCAGGTCGTAGATGTCGGCGAAGTCCTTCCCGCGCACCACCATCTTCTGGTAGATCGAGTAGTAGTGCTTCGGCCGGCCGTAGACCGTCGCCTTGATCCCGGCCTCGGTCAGATCCGTCCGCACCTGCTCGGTGACCATCCGCAGGTACTCCTCGCGCAGCGGGGCCCGGGCGGCCACCAGCTTCACGATCTCGTCGTAGATCTTCGGCTCCAAGGTGGCGAAGGACAGATCCTCCAACTCCCACTTGACCGCGTTCATGCCCAGCCGGTGGGCCAGCGGGGCGAAGATCTCCAGGGTCTCGCGGGCGATCGCCGCCTGCTTGTCCTGCCGCAGATACCCCAGCGTCCGCATATTGTGCAGCCGGTCGGCGAGCTTGATCACCAGCACCCGGATGTCCTTGCTCATCGCCAGCACCATCTTGCGGATGGTCTCGGCCTTGGCCGACTCGCCGTACTGGATCTTGTCCAGCTTGGTGACCCCGTCGACCATGGCGGCGATCTCCGGGCCGAAGTCGGCGGTGAGCTGGCCGACCGTGTAGGAGGTGTCCTCGACCGTGTCGTGCAACAGGGCCGCGCAGATCGTGGGCTCGTTCATCCCGAGCTCGGCGAGGATGGTCGCGACCGCCAGCGGATGGGTGATGTACGCGTCGCCGCTCTTGCGCTGCTGGCCGGTGTGGTAGTGCTCGGCGATCCGGTAGGCGCGCTCGATCAGCGCGGTGTCGGCCTTCGGGTCGTGGGCCCGCACCACCCGGAGCAGCGGATCCAGGACGGGGGTCTGCTGGGTCTTCGGCGCGCCCAGCCGCGACAGGATCTGCCGCATCCGCATCCGGGGAGCTTCGGCGGACGCCGGCAGCGGGGTCAGGATCGACTGGGGACCGCCGGGCAGCCCGTCAGAAGCCCCGTAGGGCCCATGGACGCTCTCAGCCACGCCGATCCTCTCTTTCGCCGTAGCCGCCAGTGTATTGCCTGGCACCGCCAACGAGGTTCTCCACCCCGGCGGGCGGCTGGCTACTCCGGCCGGCGCTGCTGCGGCTTCTGGGTGGCCCGGCGGACAACCACCACCTCGTCCCCGGTGTGCAGGGTGCCGGCGGAGCCTTCGTAGAACCGCCGCAGGGTCTTGTTCCGGATCACCGCGATCACCCGTTCCCCTTCGAGTTCGGAGGCGTCCTTGCCGTCCTCCTCGTGGGTCACCAGGCGCTGGCCGACCTCCAGGCCCTCGCCGATGGTCAGCAGGTCCTCGATCACGGTCCCCAGGTGAGGGCTCATCGACGACAGCCCCACCACGCGGCCGACCGAGTCCGAGGAGGTGACCACCTGGTCGGCCCCCGACTGCCGCACCAGTGCCACGTTCTGCGCATTGCGGACGGCCGCCACCAGATGGGCGGTGCGGTTCAGCTGCCGGACGTTGAGGGTGGCCAGGATCGTGGTGTCGTCGCGGTTGACGGTGATGATCACCTCACGGGCCTTGGCGAGTTCGGCCCGGTGCAGCAGTTCACGCGCGGTCGCGTCCCCCTCAAAGGCGGCCAGCCCGTGCCGGTTCGCGGCCGCCACCGCCTGCGGGCTGGAGTCGATCACGACGATCCGCTCGGCCGGCACACCGTTGCGCTGCAGCGTCGCGACCGCGCTGGCGCCCATCGTCCCGTAGCCGATCACCACGGTGTGGTTGCGCAGGGTCTTGCGCCACTGAGAGTCCATCAGGCCCCTCCTCCCTTCGTTGGCGAGCACCTCGACGGTGGTGCCGACCAGCAGCACCAGGAAGGCGATGCGGATCGGGGTCACGATGATCGTGTTGAGCAGCCGTGCGTGGTCGGTGACCGGCGTGATGTCGCCGTACCCGGTGGTGGTCATGGTCACCGTCGCGTAGTACAGCGCGTCGATGAACGAGACGCCGTCACTGTTGACGTTGTCGGCGTAGGAGTCGCGGTCGAACCAGACCAGCAGGGCGATCACCAGCAACAGGCCCAGCGCGACCAGCAGACGCTGACCGAGCGCACGGGTGGGGCTGGTCGCCCGGGCGGGCAGCCGAACCGTCGCCTGACTCGCCCACGGGATGCCGGCGGGAGCGAATCGCAGCCTGTGCCTGGCCATCAGACCGTCAGGACGGCTGCGGTGTCGGTGATGCCCAGGTTCGCCAGGTGCTGCCGCCCGCCCAGGAAGCTGAGCTCCATCAGGACCGACACCTGCACCAATTCCGCGCCGAGTTTCTGGATCAGCCGGGCGGTCGCACCAATGGTGCCGCCAGTGGCCAGGACGTCATCGATCACCAGGACGCGGGCACCGGGCAGGACGGCGTCGGTGTGCACCGAGAGCGCTGCCTCGCCGTACTCCAGGGCGAAGGACTCGGTGTAGACATCGCCGGGCAGCTTTCCCGGCTTGCGCACCGGGACGAAACCGGCGCCGAGTGCCAGCGCGACCGGGCCGGCGAAGATGAATCCCCTGGCCTCCATCCCGACCACCACGTCGATCCCGGGTGGCGCGCTCGCCGCCAGTTCGTCGATGGCCGCGCGATAGCCGGCGGCGTCCGCGAGCAGCGGCGTGATGTCCTTGAAGACCACTCCCGGCTTCGGGAAGTCTGCGACATCGCGGATCAGGCTGGAGATCAGCGTCTGGTTGGGGTTCATGGCCGCCCTGTCTGTGTGTGAAACCTCGGCCGGCTACTTCTTGCGGTTGCTCCGGGACTGTCGTACCGGTTGCACGCGTTGGTCCTTCACCGCGTCGGCGGAGACCAGGCCCAGCGTGGCCACGTCCGCCACCGGCTCGGTCTCGTCCAGCGCGACGGTCACACTCCTGGTCGCCGGTTCGGTGGCGACCTCGTCGACGTGGCGGTCCCGGTTCCGCGCGGCCCGGCGCTCCAGGCGTGCCCGGTGCTCCTTCATGGCCGGCTCGGCCTCGCGCATGTCGGCCAGCAGCGGGCTGGCGATGAAGATCGACGAGTATGCGCCGGCGATCATGCCGACGAACAGCGCCAGGCCGAGGTCCTTCAGCGGACCGGTGCCCAGCACGAACGCACCGGTGACCAGCAGTGCGGCCACCGGCAGCACGCCGATGATCGTGGTGTTCAGCGACCGGATCAGCACCTGGTTGACGGCCAGGTTCGCTTGCTGGGAGTAGGTGTGCCGGCTGTGCTCCAGGTCGGCCACGTTCTCCCGGATCTTGTCGAACACCACCACCGTGTCGTACAGCGAGTAGCCCAGGATGGTCAGCACGCCGATCATGGTGGCCGGGGTGATGGAGAAGCCGACGATGGCATAGACACCGACTGTCACGACCAGGTCGTGCAGCAGTGCCAGGATCGCGGCGACAGACATCTTGAAGTCGCGGAAGTAGCCCCAGATCAGCAGCATCACCAGGCCGAGGAAGACCGCTAGCGCGATGATCGCCTGCTGGGTGATCTGCTGGCCCCAGGAGGCGCCGATCAGGCTGTAACCCACCTCGTCGATGCTGGTACCGGCGACATCGGCGATCGCCTGCTTGACCTGGGCCACCTCGTCGGTGGACAGCGCGCGGGTCTGGACCCGGACGGTGCCGTCGCCGATGGTGGTGACGGTGAGCTCGTCGTTGTCGGGCAGGTCGAGCGCCTGGACGGCGTTGGTGACCTTGTCAACGGTGTCGGAGGCGACCGGGATCGGCGCCTGGAAGTCGGCACCGCCGCTGAACTCGATGCCGAAGTTCAGTCCACGGACCAGGATCGCCAGGATCGAGACCGAGAGCACCACGGCGGTGGCCAGGTACCAGATCTTCCGCTTGCCGATGAAGTCGTAGGAGATCTCGCCGGTGTAGAGCCGGTGCGCGAAGCCGTTGTGCGCCATCAGGCCACCCCTCCCACGCCGACCGGACGGTTCTTGCCGTTGTGCAACGGCGGATTGGTGACCCCCAGGTGCTCGGCCTCGAACCCGGAGAACCGGTGCCCGCCGCCGAAGAACTTGGTCCTGCCCAGCAGCGTCATCATCGGCTTGGTGAACCAGAACACGATCGCGATGTCGATCATGGTGGTCAGGCCGAGGGTGAACGCGAAGCCCTTGACCGCACCGATCGCCAGGAAGAACAGCACGATGGCGCTCAGCAGCGACACCGAGTCGGCGACCAGGATGGTCTTGCGGCACCGGATCCAGCCGGTCTCGATGGCGGTCTTCAGACTTCGGCCCTCACGGACCTCATCGCGTATTCGTTCGAAGAAGATGATGAACGAGTCCGCCGTCACCCCGATCGCGACGATCGCGCCGGCGATGCCGGGAAGGTTGAGCGCGTAGCCCATGCCCTGGCCGAGCAGCACCAGCAGCACCCAGGTGATCGCACCGGCGATCGCCAGCGAGGCCACCACCACGACCGCCAGGCCGCGGTAGTAGATCAGGCTGTACAGCACCACCAGTGCCAGGCCGATGGCACCGGCGATCAGGCCGCCGCGCAGCTGTTCGCCGCCGAGCTTGGCTGACACGTTGTCCACCGAATCGACGCTGAAGGACAGCGGCAGCGCGCCATAGGACAGCACGGTGGCCAGATCCTGAGCCGAGGCCTGGGTGAACGACCCGGAGATCTCCGCCCGTCCGCCGGCGATCGGGTTCTCGACCCTGGGGGCCGATTTCACCTTGGAGTCCAGCGTGATCGCGAACTGGTTCTGCGGTTCGGTCTGGGTCGACAGGTGCTGGGTCACGGTCTCGAAGTCCTTCGCGCCCTGCTCGTTGAACTCCAGCGCCACCACCCACGAGACCGAGCTCTGCGGCACCGACGGGAACGCCTTCGCGACCTGCTCGCCGCTGATCAGCGCCGGTCCCAGCAGGTACTTGTAGACACCTTCCTCGTCACAGGTGATCAACGGCTGGTCGGCCACGTCCGGGGTCGGCGAGGTCTGGTCGCAGGAGTAGGACTGGAACTCGCTGGTGTCCCGCTCGTCCGGGGCGTAGGTCAGCAACTCGTCGAGGGTCTTGGCGGGTTCGGCCGGTGCCGTCGGACGGGGGCTGGGCACCGGAGTGGGCAGCTGTGGCAGCGGCCGCTTGTTGGTTGCGGACGGCGAGGCGGTCGGCTCTGGCGACACCTCTTCGTCATCCGGCGTCTCCGCGCCCGCAGACTGGCCTGACACCGCCACGTCGAACACCTTGCGGAAGTTCAGCTGGGCGGTGGTGCCCACCATGTCCACCAGCTTCTCGGCCTGGACGTTCGGCACCGACACCATGATCTGGCGATCGCCGGAGGTGGTCACCTCGGTCTCGCCGACGCCCATCGCGTCCACCCGCTGGCCGATGATCGTCCGGGCCAACTCCAGGCTGGCAGGGTCGACCGAGCCGCTGCCGGAGACATTGGAGGCGGTCAGGGTGACGGTGGTGCCGCCACGCAGGTCGAGGCCGAGCTTCGGGGTGAAGACGCCGGAGAAGCCCATGATCGTGTAGAGGGCGACGATCACCACCCCGAAGACGACCAGGGTACGGACGGGATGGGTGTGGTGCTTGCTGGTGGTAGCCACGATTGCCTTGGGTGGTGGAACGGTTGGGAAAGGGTCAGTTCTGGGACTTCGGGCTCTCGTCGTCGGCCAGCGACGTGTCCAGACCGGTGTCGAGACCGTCGGCCGGGGTGGCGTCGAGCACCGAGGCGATCGGCTCCGGATCGGCCGGCCTGGTCGGGTCGAAGGTGAGTTCACCGGAGGAGTCGATGACGCCGTCCGGCTCCAGCGCTGCCGGTTCCAGCGCTGCCAGTTCGTCGGAGTCGGCCGCCGGTTCGTCGCCCTCGTCGGCGTACTCGAACTCGTCCTCCACGGCCTGGGTGGAGATCGCCTGCTTGACAACGGTCATCTCCACGCCCGGGGAGAGTTCCAGGATGGCCTGCTTCTCGCCGAGGTGCTTGATCGTGCCGACGATGCCGGACACCGTCATGACGCGCGCGCCTGGGGCCAGGGAGGCCATCTTCTCCTTCTGCTCCTTGGACCGCTTCTGCTGCGGCCGGATCATCAGGAAGTAGACAGCGGCGCCCATCAGGACGACCATCAGGATGGTTTCCATCTTCGATTCCTCACATCACGACATTGCCCGGTGCGGTCGACACCGCCGCCGCAGTAGCCTAGCGCCGCATCCTGCGAAAACCGCATTCGGCGGCCCGATGGCGGCTAATCCCCCTCCGAGAACAGGTCCGGAAGGTTGCCCGGCCGGGTGAGGCCGAGGTGCGACCAGGCACGCGGGGTGGCCATCCGGCCGCGTGGCGTCCGCACCAGGAAGCCCTGGCGCACCAGGAACGGTTCGGCCACCTCCTCAACGGTCTCGACCTCCTCGGCGACCGCCATCGCCAACGTGGTGATCCCCACCGGACCGCCGCCGAACCGGCTGCAGAGGGCGTCCAGCACCGCTCGGTCGAGCCGGTCCAGGCCGAGCGGGTCGACCTCGTAGAGTTCGAGCGCCGCAGCTGCCACCTGCGGGGTCAGCCGCCCGTCGGAGCGCACCTGGGCGTAGTCGCGCACCCGGCGCAGCAGTCGGTTGGCGATCCGGGGCGTGCCGCGGGAACGGGAGGCGATCTCCTGCGCGGCGGCAGCGCCCAGTTCGATGCCGAGCAGGTCTGCCGAGCGCCGCAGGATCTGCTCCAGCGCCTCGGTGTCGTAGAAGTCCAGCTGCGCGGTGAACCCGAACCGGTCGCGCAGCGGGCCCGGCAGCAGCCCGGCCCGGGTGGTGGCGCCGACTAGGGTGAACGGCGGGATCTCCAGCGGGATCGCGGTGGCGCCGGGGCCCTTGCCCACCACCACGTCCACCCGGAAGTCCTCCATCGCCAGGTAGAGCATTTCTTCTGCCGGGCGGGACATCCGGTGGATCTCGTCGAGGAAGAACACCTCGCCCTCGGTGAGCCCGGACAGAATCGCCGCCAGATCGCCGGCGTGCTGGATGGCCGGGCCGGAGGTGACCCGCAGCGGCACCCCCATCTCGGCGGCGATGATCATGGCGAGGGTGGTCTTGCCCAGGCCCGGCGGCCCGGACAGCAGGACGTGCTCGGGGACGGTGCCACGGTGACGGGCGGCGTCCAGCACCAGGCCGAGTTGGTCGCTGACCCGCGGCTGGCCCCGGAACTCGGCCAGGCTGCCCGGCCGCAGCGCCGACTCGGCAGCCTGCTCGCCGAGTTGCGGGTAGGGGTCGAGCGGGTCGGTGTCGCGTTCGGGAAGGCTCACGGCGCTCACTTTGCCAGGGTTCGCAGCGCGGCCCGCATCAGGACCGCCACCGAGGTCTCGGTCTCGGCCAGCGCGGCCACCCGGTCACAGGCCGCGTCGGCGTCCCGGCTGGACCAGCCCAGCCCCTCCAGCCCGGTCTTCACCTGCTCCCGCCAGCCGCCAGGAACCCCACTGGCCTGCCCGGCCAGGCTCAGCTGCCCGACCTTGTCCTTCAGTTCGAGGATCAGCCGCTGGGCGCCCTTCGCCCCGATGCCCGGGACCCGGGTCAGCGCCGCGACGTTCCCACCGGCCACCGCCGCCCGCAGGTCGTCGGCACCGAGCGTGGCCACTACCGCCAGGGCGATCTTCGGGCCGATCCCGCTGGCGGTCTGGACCAACTCGAAGCAGTCGCGCTCGTCGGAACTGGCGAAGCCATAGAGGGTGAGCGAATCCTCCCGCACCACCAGCGAAGTGGAGAGCGTGCTCTGTGCGCCGACCCGCTGGGCTGCGGCGGTGGCCGGCGGGCACAGCACCTTCACGCCGAAGCCCGCGACCTCCACCACCACCCAGGTCGCACCCACCGCCACGGCGGTGCCCCGCAGTTGCGCGATCATGCCGATCCCCGCTTCGCCTTCGCCAGGGCGGCGTCGATCCGGCTCTGGCCGGCGCCACGCCACAGGTGGCAGATCGCCAGCGCCACCGCATCGGCGGCATCGGCCGGCTTCGGTGGCGCGTCCAGTTTGAGAATGCGGGTGATCATCGCGCCCACCTGGGCCTTGTCGGCCCGTCCCGAGCCGGTGATGGCCGCCTTCACCTCGGTGGGCGTGTGCAGATGGACGCTGATCCCGCGGCGGGCGCCGGCCACCATCGCCAGCCCGGCCGCCTGGGCAGTGCCCATCACCGACAAGACGTTGGCGTCGGCGAACACCCGTTCCACCGCGATGGTGTCGGGGGCGTACTCCCCCACCCAGGCATTCAGGCCCTCCTCGATCCGCAGCAGCCTGAGGGCATGATCCAGATCGGACGGAGTCGTGACCACCCCCACCGCCACCAGCCGCGGCGGGCGTCCGGGTTCGCCCTCGATCACGCCCACACCACAGCGGGTCAGACCGGGATCCACCCCAAGGACACGCATCGCCACCTCATTCGACCGAACAACTGTTCGGATACTACGCAGCGACCAGTGCCGCTGCGAGCAGGCACGCCGACCGCACCGCTTTCCGCAGTCGTCCCGAGGGCGAGACGAGTTCAGTCCTCCAACTGCTCCAGGATGTCCTCGGGGACGTCCTCGTTGGTGTAGACGTTCTGCACGTCGTCCAGATCCTCGATCGCGTCCAGCAGCTTGAACAGCTTCTCGGCAGCCTCCTTGGTGGCCACCTCCTGGGTGTACTGCGGCAGGAACTGCACCTCGGCGGACTCGTAGTCCAGCCCGGCGGCCTGGACGGCCTTGCGAACCTCAACCAGCGCGCTCGGGTCGCTGATCACCTTGAGGAGTTCGCCCTCGTCAAGGACATCCTCCGGATCGGCGTCCAGGGTGGCTTCGAGCAGATCGTCCTCGGTCAGGGTGCGGCCGCCTTGGGCCCTGGCCACCTCGACGACGCCCTTGCGGTCGAAGATCCGCGAGACCGAACCGACATCGGCCATCGTGCCGCCGGTGCGGGTGACCGCCACCTTCACATCCGAGGCGGAACGGTTGCGGTTGTCAGTGAGGCACTCGATCAGGATCGCCACCCCGGCCGGGCCGTAGGCCTCGTAGGTGATCTCCAGGTAGTCGACCGCGTCCCCGCCGACGCCGCTGCCGCGCTTGACCGCGCGATCGATGTTGTCGTTGGGGACCGAGTTCTTCTTCGCCTTCTGGATGGCGTCGTAGAGGGTGGGGTTCCCGCCGGGGTCACCGCCGCCAACCCGGGCTGCCACTTCGATGTTCTTGATCAGCTTGGCGAACAGCTTGCCGCGCTTGGCATCGATGGCTGCCTTCTTGTGCTTGGTGGTGGCCCACTTGGAGTGCCCGCTCATTGACGTCCGTTCCGGTCGTGGTGGAAAAGTCGGCCCCTACTTTACGGCAGTGGCGCCGTCGGAGCCGAACCGGCCGATCGCGTAGTCTCGCCACGTGACTTCTGGACAACTGCATGGCGAGTACAAGGTGCCCGGCGGGAAGCTGGTGGCGGTCGATCTCGAGGTGGCCGACGAGCGGCTTGCCCGGGTGAGCGTGAGCGGCGACTTCTTCCTCGATCCGGACGAGGCGCTGGACCTGATCGATGCCGCCCTGGTCGGACTGCCGGTGGCGTCCGGTGTCGCCGATCTGGCCCGCACCATCGACACCGCCCTGCCACCCAACGTTGCCATGGTCGGCTTCGACTCCCGCGCGGTCGGCACCGCGGTGCGCCGGGCGCTCGGTCTGTCCTCCGGCTGGGGCGACCACGCGTTCACCTATCTCGATCCCGGCCCGCTGCCGCCGGCGATGCACGCCGCCCTGGACGAGGTGCTGGGCCGTGAACTGGCCGAGGGCCGCCGTGGGCCGACCTTCCGGTTCTGGGAGTGGCAGGACCCGGCGGTCGTGATCGGCTCCTTCCAGTCGCTGCGCAACGAGGTGGACGCCGAGGCCGCCGAACGGTACGGGGTCTCGGTGATCCGCCGGGTCTCCGGCGGCGGTGCGATGTTCATGGAGGCCGGCAACTGCATCACCTTCTCACTGGTGGTGCCCGCCTCGCTGGTGGACGGGATGAGCTACGAGGCGTCCTACGCCTTCCTCGACCAGTGGGTGATCGACGCCCTGGCTGCCGTCGGGGTGCAGGCGACCTACGCCGGGCTGAACGACATCGCCTCCCCGGCTGGCAAGATCGCCGGCGCCGCGCAGAAGCGGTTCGTCGGCGGCTCGGTGCTGCACCACGTCACCATGGCCTACGACATCGACGCCGACAAGATGATGCAGGTGCTGCGGATCGGCCGGGAAAAGCTCTCCGACAAGGGGACGAAGTCGGCCAACAAGCGGGTCGACCCGGTGCGTTCCCAGACCCACCTGCCCCGGGAACAGGTCATGGCGACCTTCCTGGACGTCTTCCGCTCCCGCTACCAGGTGGTCGATGGCGAACTCACCGCCGACGAACTCGGTCAGGCCGCCGAGTTGGTGCGCACCAAGTTCGGCAATCCGGAGTGGACCGCCCGGGTGCCGTGACCGGCAACCCCTGCTGCCGGCAGGGTGTGGTCGGCAACCACCGCTGACCTGGTTGCGGCCGGCTCAGCCGATCCCCCGACCCAGCCCCACCTCGGTGGTCAGCCAGCCGCCGGGGCCGGTCGAGGGCTGGGGCAGTTCGAGCGGTGTCCAGGCGTGGGGACGGACCAGGTCGGCGTCCAGGGCCCCGGCCCGGCTGCCGGGGATCCGCAGGTTCGAGCTGTACTGCCAGATCGACCAGGTCTGCCAGGGCCCGGTGGCCGGCAGTTTGTCCGGCACCCGGCCGTTGTCGGTTCCCCAGGACGCCACCCAGAGCCGGACGGAACCGGCCAGCGGCGCCCACACGTAGCTGCCGTCCGCGGCCCGCCGTGAGGCGGCGTTGGCGCTCATATAGACGTACAGGTTCGCCTGGTACCCCTGGCCGGTCAGCAACTGCCGCACCGTCTGGAGGAAGGCCGTGGCCTCCTGCGGGTTCCAGGCCCGCAGGCTGGCGGTGTACTTCTTGCCGCCGGACTTGCTGGTCCAGGCCCGGCCGTTCTCGATGTCCAGCACCAGCGGATCGGTGCTGGTCTTGGTGTAGCCGCCGTCGGCGATCAGCCAGGCCACGAAGTCGCGGGCCGAGTCGACGACCGTGTAGCCGTTGGCGAACACCTGGTTGGCAGTCGGGTCGGTGCTGTCGATCCAGCCGTTGAACCAGTAGTGACCGATCCGCAGCCGTTTCGCCCTGGCGGCCTTCGCGAAGCCGCGGTAGGCGCAGTCCTCGACCACCGGCACCCGGCCGGTGTTTCCCTTGGCACCGGTGCACAGGCTGACGTAGTCGGTACGCACCGGACGGGCGCCGCTGGCGGTGCGCAACAGCATGACGCCCCCGTTGCCGGCCCAGGCGGCGATGGTCGGGATGCTGGCCCCTGCCTGATAGGCGGACAGGTCGACGCCCTGGCGCAGCCCGGTCAGGCCGAACTTCGCCTGCGCGTCGGCGGCGGGGGTCAGGCTCGGCTGCAGCACCTTCAGCGTGGTGGTCCGGGAGACGGCCTTGCCCTTCGTCCCGGTCACCACCACCCGGAACTTCGTCCCGGCGCGCCATTTCGTGGTGACGGTGAGGGTGGCCGACGTGCCCTTCTTGACCTTCTTCCAGTGCCGGCTGCCGGGCTTGCTCACCTGCCAGGTGTAACGCAGCTTCTTGCCCGTCGCCGTGACCTTCAGCTTCGCCTTGGTGCGGGTGCCGTACCGGCTGATCGTGATCGAGGCGGGCAGATCGGCGGTGATCGTCGTCTTCGGGGACGCCGCTGGCGCAGCCTTCGGCGACGCGGCAGCCGTGGGGTCGACGCCCGTTGCCGGAGCGAGGGTCACCAGCGGTTCCGCGGCGGCAACCTCGGCCGCGTCGATCGCCGGCGCCGCCGGCGAGGGCAGGAGTACGGCGGTCGCCAGCAGCACCGCGACCAGCCGGCCACCCCGGCGCCGGGGCGTCGCTGCCGTCCCCGATCGGGCTGACGGCGCGGGCGCCGGGCGGTCGTTCACTGCTCCCCCGAAGCCACGGCGAGGGCTTCGGTGAGGGTGAAGTTGCCGACGTACAGCGCCGTTCCGATGATCGCGCCCTCGACCCCCGAGCCCACCAGTTGCCGCAGCGCCCGCAGGTCGTCGAGGGTGGAGATGCCCCCGCTGGCCACCACGGCCGCGTCAGTTCGCGCGCACACCTCGGCGAGCAGCTGCAGGTTCGGCCCGGACAACATCCCGTCGCTGGTGACGTCGGTGACCACGTAGCGCTGGCAGCCAGCCCGGTCCAGCCGTTCCAGGGTCTCGAACAGTTCGCCACCCTCGCGGGTCCAGCCGCGGGCCGCCAGGCGGGTGCCCCGGACGTCCAGACCGATCGCGATCCGGTCTGTGAATTCTCCGATGATCCGGTCGCACCAGTCCGGGTTCTCCAGCGCGGCCGTCCCGATATTCACCCGGCGGCAGCCGGTCGACAGCGCCCGCTCCAGGGAGGCGTCGTCCCGGATCCCACCGGACAGTTCGACCTTCACCTCCAGTCCAGCGATGATCCCGGCCAGCAGGTCGGCGTTCGAGCCTCGTCCGAAGGCGGCGTCGAGGTCGACCAGATGGATCCACTCCGCGCCGGCCTGCTGCCAGCGCCGGGCGGCGGCGGCCGGGTCGCCGAAGGTTTTCTCGGTGCCGGCGATGCCCTGTACCAGTTGCACCGCCTGGCCGCCCTGCACGTCGACGGCGGGCAAGAGTTCCAGGCGGTTCATCGGTCTCCTTCGGTGAGCGTGTCGATCCAGTTGCGCAGCAGCCGGGCGCCGGCCGTCCCGGACTTCTCGGGGTGGAACTGGGTGCTCCACAGCGGCCCGTCCTCCACCGCCGCGATGAACCTGTCGCCGCCGTGCTCGGCCCAGGTCAGTGCCGCCCCCGGCAGCGGACCGGCCAGGGAGTGCACCCCGTAGGAGTGCACGAAGTAGAACCGCTCCTTGGCGATGCCGGCGAACAGCCGGCTGCCGGACGGCGGGGTGACCGTGTTCCAGCCCATGTGGGGCAGCGGCAGCGCGTCCAGCTTCTCCACCACCCCGGGCAGCAGTCCGAGCCCGTCGGCCCTCCGGCCGTGCTCGATCCCGCGGTCGAAGAGCACCTGGTGACCGACGCAGATCCCCAGCACCGGCCGACCGGCGTCCAGCCGCGCACCGATGATCGCCGGCCCGTCGATCGCCACCAGAGCGTCCATGCAGGCCGCGAAGGCGCCCACACCGGGCACCACCAGCCCGTCGGCCCGACGGCAGAGCTCTGGGTCGGCGGTCAGCACGACCTCCGCGCCCGCCGCGGCAACCGCCCGGGTGGCCGAGTGGACATTGCCGGAACCGTAGTCGAGGACGGCGACCAGCGTCACAGGGCGCCCTTGGTGGACGGGATCTCGCCCACGATCCGCGGGTCGATCACCAGCGCGTCGCGCAGCGCCCGGGCCAGCGCCTTGAACTGGGCCTCGACCAGGTGGTGCGGGTCCCGGCCGGCGAGCACCCGCATGTGCAGGCAGATACCGGCGTTCAGCGCGAAGGACTCCAGCACGTGCCGGGTCATTGAGCCCATATAGGGCACCCCGGAGCCGCCGATGGCAACGTACTGCTGTCCCTCGGGTTCGCCGCAGTGCACCACGTAGGGCCGACCGGCCAGGTCGACCACGCAGTGCGCAAGGGCCTCGTCCAGCGGCACGGTGGCGTCGGCGTAGCGGCGAATGCCTGCCTTGTCGCCCAGGGCCTCGGCGAAGGCCTGGCCCAGCACGATCGCGGTGTCCTCCACGCTGTGGTGGCCGTCGATGTGCAGGTCACCGGTGGTGGTGATGTCCAGGTCGATCAGGGAGTGCTTGGCCAGGGCGGTGAGCATGTGGTCGTAGAACCCCACGCCGGTGCTGATCTGCGAGCGCCCGGTGCCGTCCAGGTCGAGCGCAACCCGCACCGTCGACTCACTCGTGGCCCGTTCCCGGACTGCTGCTCGGGTCATCGGATCCCCTCCAGGGCCCCTGCCAGGGCGTCGTAGAACTGTTCGGTCTGCTCCGGTGTGCCCACCGACACCCGTAGCCAGCCGGGCGGGCCGACCTCGCGCACCAGCACGCCGCGGGCCAGGATCCGCTGCCAGACATCATGCCGGTCGGCGAACCGGCCGAACAAACAGAAGTTGGCATCCGAGGCCACGACCTCGACCCCGAGTTCAGGCAGTCGGCGCAGCAGGTCGTTGCGCACCTGCCGCAGCAGATCGACCTGGGCGAGCATCTCGGGCGCGTGCGCCAGCGCCACCAGGGCCAGCGCCTGGGTCTGCGCCGACAGGTGATAGGGCAGCCGCACGATCCGGCAGGCGTCGACGATCGCCGGGGCCGCGGCAAGGTAGCCCACCCGTCCGCCGGCCAGGGCGAAGGCCTTGCTCATCGTCCGGGCCACGACCAGGTTGCCGAACTCGCCCAGCAGAGTGAGCGCGGTCTGCTCCGGGGTGCGCGAGAACTCCTGATAGGCCTCGTCCACCACGACGATCGCGTCGGTGCCGGCGACGATCTCACGGGTGACCTCCAGCGCAGTGGTGGTGCCGGTGGGGTTGTTGGGGGTGGTGATGATCACCACCGACGGCTGGTGCTCGGCGATCGCCGCCAGCGCCTCGGCCGGATCGATCGCGTAGTCCGGACGGCGGGGCACCACGACGTAGCCGGAGTGGGTGTTGCGGGCGTACTCGGGGTACATCGAATAGGTGGGCGAGAAGGTGAGGACGGTGCGTCCGGGCCCGGCGAAGGCGCCCAGGACATGGGTCATCACCTCGTTCGAGCCGTTCGCTGCCCAGACCCGGGAGGCGTCCAGGCCGTGGCCGAGGTAGGCCGCCAGCGCGGTGCGCAGCACCACCGCCTCGCGGTCCGGGTAGCGGTTCACTCCTGCGGCCGCCTGCGCGACAGCCCTGGCCATGTCGGCGATGATCGCCTCGCTGGGCGGGTAGGGGTTCTCGTTGGTGTTGAGCAGCACCACGTCCGGCAGTTGCGGAGCTCCGTAGGGCTCCTCCCCCACCAGTTCCGGACGCAGCGGCAGGTCGGCCAGGGACGGGTCGGGCCTCATGCGTCTGCTCCTCGCCGGACGGTGATCGCCGCGCCGTGCGCCGGCAGATCCTCCGCACCGGCGAAGGTCTCCACCCGTCCGGCCAGTTCGAGCAGTGCCTCGCGGCTGTAGTCGATCACGTGGACGGCGCGCAGGAAGGTCTTCACGTTCAGCCCGGACGAGTGTCGGGCGGCTCCGGCGGTGGGTAGCACGTGGGTGCTGCCGGCGGCGTAGTCGCCCAGGGAGACCGGCGACCAGGGACCGACGAAGACCGCGCCGGCATTGCGCACCCGGGCCGCCACCGCCGCTGCGTTCGCGGTCTGGATCTCCAGGTGTTCGGCGGCATAGGCGTTCACGACTGCCAGACCGGCGTCGAGATCGTCGACCAGCACGATCGCTGACTGCTCGCCGGACAGCGCCGTCCGCACCCGTTCGGCGTGCCGCGTGGCCTCGACCTGCACCGCGACGGCCGTCTGGACCGCGGCGGCGAGTTCGGGCGAGTCGGTGACCAGCACCGAGGCCGCCAGCGGGTCGTGCTCGGCCTGGGAGATCAGGTCAGCTGCGACGAACTGCGGGTTCGCCCCGGCATCGGCCAGAACGGCGATCTCGGTGGGCCCGGCCTCGGAGTCGATGCCGACCCGGCCGCGCAGCAGCCGCTTGGCGGCCACGACGTAGATGTTGCCCGGCCCGGTGACCAGGTCGACCGGTTCGCAGAGCCCCGGCACCCCGTGAGCGAACATGGCGATCGCCTGGGCCCCGCCGACCGCGTAGACCTCGGCCACGCCCAGCAAGGAGCAGACCGCGAGAATGGTCGGATGCGGCAGACCGCCGAACTCGGCCTGCGGTGGTGAACTGACCGCGATCGAAGAGACCCCGGCCACCTGGGCAGGTACCACGTTCATCAGCACGCTGGAGGCCAGCGGCGCCAGGCCGCCCGGCACGTAGAGGCCGACCCGGCGCACCGGCACCGAGCGCTGGTAGACCACCGCACCGGGCTCGATCTCGACCCGCACCTCGGTGGCGTCCAGTTCGTTGCCGGCGACGATCTGACGCCGCCGGATCGCCTCCACCAGGGCGGCCCGCAGCCCGGGTTCGAGCGCGGCCTCCGCCGTGGCCAGTTCCTCGGCCGGCACCCGGAAGCTGGCCGGTACCACCTTGTCGAAACGCTCGGAGAACTCGGCCAGCGCGGCCTCGCCCCGCTCGGCGACCGCCTGGACGATCGGACGCACCCGTTCGGTGGCCGCCTCAACGTCGAATGCTGCTCGGGGCAGGCTGACGGAGGAGTCCACGGCGTGGCCGCGCAGATCGAGGGTTCTCAGCACAGGGGGATTCTAGGCGACCGCCGCCCGACGGCTGTCCACGCGTCGAAGCCGACCCGGCCGGCGTGGTTGACTGTGCCGCATGTTCATCGGCGCCGGCACGGTCTTCAACGTCGTCACCGTGGTGCTCGGTTCCCTGCTCGGGCTGGCGATCGGGCATCGGCTCCCGGAACGCACCCGGATGGTGGTCACCCAGAGTCTGGGTCTGGTCTCGTTGGTGATCGGCGGACTGTCGATCGCACAAGGCATGTCCGATGCCTTCGCCGCGGAGGTCGGCGCCGGCTCGCGGGTACTGGTGGTGCTGGGTTCCCTGCTGCTCGGCGGCCTGATCGGAGCGGGCATCCGGCTGGAGGATAGGCTCGACGGTGCCGCCGACTGGCTGCGTGGCAAGATCGCGAAGAACTCCGAACGCTCTACCTTCATCGAGGCGATGGTGTCCACCACCCTGATCTTCTGCGTGGGCCCACTGACCATCCTGGGGTCGATCTCGGACGGTCTTGGCAAGGGAGCCGAGCAGTTGATCGTGAAGGGCACGATGGACGGCTTCGCGTCGGTCGCCTTCGCCTCCAGCATGGGCGTGGGGGTGCTGGCGTCCGCGATTCCGCTGGCGCTCATCCAGGGCACGCTCACCCTCGTCGGCTTCGGTCTGGGCGAGTTCATGTCGGCCGGGCAGATCGATGCGCTGACCGTCGCCGGCGGCGTGATCCTGCTGGGCCTGGGCTTCCGGCTGGCCGACATCAAGCAGATCCGGATCGGTGACATGCTGCCCGCGTTGCTGGTCGCCCCGATCCTGACCTGGTTGGTCAGCCTGGTCGTGTGAGGACGGTGGCCTCCTGATGTCCGCCACTCCCGCCACCGCTGCGCTCGACGCCGCCGGGGTCGCCTACACCGTGCACCCCTATGCCCACGACCCGGGCAACCGTCACTTCGGCGAGGAAGCAGCCGCCGCCCTCGGCGTCGACCCGCTGCGGATCTTCAAGACCCTGGTGGTCGACTCCTCAACCGGGCCACGACCCGAGCTCGCCGTCGCCGTGGTCCCGGTGGCCGCCCACCTCGACCTGAAGGCGATGGCCGCCGCGCTCGGCGTGAAGAAGGTCCAGTTGGCCGATCCGGGTGTGGCGGCCCGCAGTTCGGGCTACATCGTCGGCGGTATCTCACCGCTGGGCCAGAAGACGGCGCTGCCGACGATCATCGAGGAGACCGCCCAGCTGTTCGACACCGTCTTCGTCTCGGCCGGACGCCGAGGCCTCCAGGTCGA
The DNA here is from genome assembly GCF_034927565.1 of Propionicimonas sp. Classification (GTDB taxonomy): domain Bacteria; phylum Actinomycetota; class Actinomycetes; order Propionibacteriales; family Propionibacteriaceae; genus Propionicimonas. The sequence continues at coordinate 6,893 of NZ_JAYFPT010000005.1, read as the reverse complement.
ACTCTCCCCCGCCGAGCTCGCCCGGCTCACCCGGGCCAGCTTCGCCGACATCGCTGGCTAGCGGGGCGATCACAGCGATGCCGCCAGCGCCTCTTCCAGCGCTTGGCGACCACGGGCCAGGTGCAGCCGTCCGCGTTCGGCGTGGTGGGCGAGCAGGGACGTGAAGGCACCCGCTTCCCCGCCCTGGACGGCCGGTTCGGCAGCCAGGCGGGTCACGGTCGCGCGGGCCACCACGCTGTCCTGCACCTGCCCCAGGGCGTCGGTGACCGCCTCCCAGAGCGCGGCATGGGCCTGTGCACGCTCACCCAGCACTCCGACCAGCGCTTCGGCGCCGTAGCGCACCGCCTTGGCGGCCTTGCGTACCTCGTGCCAGCGGGTCAGGTCGTCGGGTGCGGCCAGCGCGTCGGCATGCAGCCTGGCGACCCGGCCGCGCGCCCGGTCGAGCAGGCCGTGCAGTTCGGCGACCGCGGGTTCGGCGGCGACCGCTGCGAACGGCGGCGCGGCCAGGAAGGCCATCATTGCTTCGTGAAGGGCGTCGTAGCGAGCCGATGCCATGGTGCGGGCGAGTTCGGCGTGGGCCAGGGCGTGTTCCTCGCCCAGCCGCTCGGTCAGCAGCTGCCGTTCGGGGGCCTGGGGATCCAGCCCCAGTTCGTCCATCGTGGCCAGCAGTCCGTCGCGGAGCACCTCTGCGTCGCGCGGCGCACCCAGCTCGGCGGCGTGCCAGCCCAACTCGGCACGTAGCCGGGCGGCGGCATCGCCGGTGAACAGTGGCGCGAAGGTCCGCAGGCTGCTGCGTAGCCGCCGGGTGGCCACCCGGCTCCGGTGCACGGCGTCGGGGAGGTCGGCCAGCACAGCTGCCTCGCGCTCCTGCAACACCCCGATCTGGACGGCCAGGTACGCCAGCACCACCCGTCCCGCACCGGCAACGCCCTGAGCCTGACGTTCGTGGTCGGCCAGCGCTGGACCGAGCGCCTGCCCGATCTTGGCGGCCTCGGCCGACCACGGGACGCCGGCGCTCTCGAACGCTGTGGTCACCGCCTCCAGGAAATCGAAGCTGCCGCCAGCCAGTTCGACCTCGGCCTCCCGCCAGGCCTGGCGGTGTTCACCGGCGGTCGCCAGCACCCGGTCGTCGCACAGGTAGGCGAGCAGCCCGCCCGCGCTGTCGCGCAACTCGCTCTGCACCCGGTGGGTGCGCAGTTCGGCGACGGGCAGGAGTGCCTGTTCGCCCAGCGTGCCGGCCACCAACTCGCGCAGCGCCGCCGGTGGCCGGGTGAGGCCGAGCGGGGCGTGGTACTCGCGACGGTGCTCGGAGTCGGTACCCGCCAGCTTCACGTGCCAGCCCTCGTCGTCACCGCCCAGCCGCCGGCGCACCACCTGGTGGGCCACGGTGAGGTCGAAGTCGATCGTGTCGTAGTAGGTCGCGACCAGGTCGAACGCTGTCGTCCGGCCAAGCTGTGCCAGCCCGGTCAGGTCGGGCAGCGGCTGCTCCCCGACCGGGACGAACTTGCGTTCCACCTCGGCGGTGGGCTCCGCCCGGCTCACCGTGCCAGGTCCTCCTCGCCGACAGTGGACATCACGCCGCGCTCATCGACGTTCTCCGGCTGCTCCTCCTCCGGCCGGGCGCTGCCCCGGCGCACCGGTTCACCGGCGTCGTCGGGGCCCAGCGAGGCCGCCAGCAGCACCGGCGTGACCGCCGCGAAGGCCCACACCGCCGGAGCCGACCAACTCCGCAGGGTGAGGCTGATCGGTACCAGGTCGCCGGGACTGGCTTGCGCGATCCGTTCGCTGAAGTCGCCCGGGCCGAGCACTTCACCGAGCTTCCAGCAGACCAGGCCGGACAACAGCCCGGCGCCGGCGGCCAGGAGTGCCGCTGGCCAGCCCAGCGGTTTGAACCATTTCCAGGCCACGATGCCGAGCCCGATTCCCACCACCGCCCCGCAGATCACGAACCAGGCGTCCGCGGCGACAAACTCGGTCAGCGCCCGTTCGGTGACCACGGCCCGGCCGTTGCGCAGGATGGTGTAGCTGGGCAGCACCACCACCCGCGACCAGAAGACCGCAGCCAGCGCGCCCGCCACCACCGCGAGCATCGCGAGCATGCCGATCCACGGCAGCACCTCGGAGACCGGCGTCCGCGGCTCCTGGAGTTCGCCGAACTCGTCCTCGGTCAGGGTGGTGCTCACGAACCGAACGCTACACGTTCACGCACGACGGCCCCAGCAGCGCCTTGAGGTCGGCCATCAGCGGACGCGACGGCGCCACCCGCAGCGTGTCGTCCAGCCGCCAGGTCTTCGAACCGTTGGACTGGCTGATCAACCTCACCCGCACCTCGGTACCGCCAGGATGCGCCCGCAGGACGCCGCGCAGCTGCTCCACGACCGCCGGGGTGCAGCGGACGGCCGGCAGCGAGATCAGCAACGGCCCAGAGGGGCCATCGTTGATGTCGGGGAAGCCCAGTTCGTTGCCCTGCAGTTCGACGCCGTCGTCCCGGCTCCGCAGCCGTCCCTTGATCCGGACGACGGTGTCGCTGGCCAGCGAGGTCGCCACCAGTTGGTAGACCTTCGGGAAGAGCAGGACCTCGATCGAGGACTCCATGTCCTCCACGCTCACGATCGCCCACAGATCGCCTGCCTTGGTCTGTTTGCGGACCACCTGGGTGATCATGCCGGCGATCACCACCACGCCCTCACGCGGACCGTCCTCGGCGCGCAGCGCTCCGATCGACAGGTCGCGGTTGGCTTCCAGGATGTGCTCCAGGCCGTTGAGCGGGTGATCGGAGACATACAGGCCGAGCATCTCCCGCTCGAAGCCGAGCCTCACCCGCTTGTCCCACTCCGGCAGCAGGGGTACCGGGCTTGCCGACATTGCCGCCCCGGTCGGCTCGTCGGCGAACAGCCCGGCGAAAAGGTCGTCCTGGCCGTTGGCCTGGTTTCGTTTGAGGTCGATCACCTCGTCGACCTTCTGCTCGAAGCACTCCATCAGCCCGCGGCGGGTGTGGCCCAGGGAGTCGAAGGCGCCGGCCTTGACCAGCGACTCGATCACCCGCTTGTTGCAGACCACCAGCGGCACCTTGTCGAGGAAGTCGTTGAAGTCGGTGAACGCGCCCTTGGCCTGCCGGGCCTCGGCGATGCCCTTCACCACGTTGTCGCCGACATTGCGGATCGCGGCCAGGCCGTAGCGGACGTCCTCACCCACCGGGGTGAACATCCCCTCGGACTCGTTCACGTCCGGCGGCAGCACGCGGATGCCCATCCGGCGGCACTCGCCCAGGTAGAGCGCGGTCTTGTCCTTGTCGCTCTTGACCGACTCCAGCAGGGCGGCCATGAACTCGGCCGGATAGTTCGCCTTCAGGTAGGCAGTCCAGTAGGAGACCACGCCGTAGGCCGCCGAGTGCGCCTTGTTGAAGGCGTAGGCGGCGAACGGGACCATGATCTCCCACAGTGTGTTGATCGCGCCGTCGGAGTAGCCATTGGCCTTCATCCCCTCGCTGAACGGCTTGAACTCCTTGTCGAGGATCTCCTTCTTCTTCTTGCCCATCGCCCGGCGCAGCAGGTCCGCCTGGCCCAGGCTGTAGCCGGCCACCCGCTGTGCGATCTGCTGGATCTGCTCCTGGTAGACGATCAGGCCGTAGGTGGTGTCGAGGATGTCGGCCAGCGGCTCGGCGAGTTCGGGGTGGATCGGCTCGACTTCCTGCCGGCCGGTCTTGCGCAGCGCGTAGTTGGTGTGCGAGTCGGCGCCCATCGGTCCGGGGCGGTAGAGCGCGATGGTCGCCGAGATGTCCTCGAAGTTGTCCGGGCGCATCAGCTTCAGCAGCGAGCGCAGCCCGCCGCCGTCCAGCTGGAAGACGCCGAGGGTGTCGCCGGAGGCCAGCAGCTCGTAGGTCGGCCGGTCGGACATGTCGCGACGCAACTCGTCCAGGTCCAGGTCGATGTCCCGGTTGATCTTCACGTTGCGGACCGCGTCGTCCAGGATGGTCAGGTTCCGCAGGCCGAGGAAGTCCATCTTGACCAGGCCGAGGCTCTCGCAGCTCGGGTAGTCGAATTGGGTGATGATCTGGCCGTCCTGCTCCCGCTTCATCACCGGGATGACGTCCATCAACGGCGCGCTCGACATGATCACGCCAGCCGCGTGGACGCCCCACTGCCGCTTCAGGCCCTCGATGCCACGGGCGGTGTCGACAACGAGCTTGACCTCGGGCTCGGCCTGGTAGAGCTCGCGGAACTCCCCGCCCTCGGCGTAGCGCTCGTGCTCGGGGTTGAACACGTCGGCCAGCGAGACGTCCTTGCCCTGCACCGGCGGGGTGTAGGCCTTGGTCAGCCGCTCGCCCAGGCTGAACGGCATGCCCAGCACCCGCCCGGCGTCCTTGATCGCCTGCTTGGCCTTGATGGTGCCGTAGGTGACGATCTGGCAGACCCGGTCGTCGCCGTACTTCTCGGTGACGTAGCGGATCACCTCGCCGCGCCGGCGCTCGTCGAAGTCCACGTCGAAGTCGGGCATCGACGGACGCTCGGGATTGAGGAAGCGCTCGAAGATCAGGCCGTGCGGCACCGGGTCGAGGTCGGTGATCCGCATCGCGTAGGCGCACATTGAACCGGCGCCGGAGCCACGGCCCGGGCCGACCCGGATGCCATTGCGCTTGGCCCAGTTGATGAAGTCGGCCACCACCAGGAAGTAGCCGGCGTAGCCCTTGTCGATGATGACTTTCTGCTCGTACTCGGCCTGCCGGACGGCGTAGTCGGGGACACTGCCGCGGAACCGGTCGTTCAGCCCGCGGGAGACCTCCTTGACGAACCAGGACGACTCGGTCTCGCCCTGCGGCACCGGGAAGCGCGGCATATAGGTGCCGACGCCCTCGTCGAAGCTGATCGTGCACCGCTCGGCGATCTCGAGGGTGTTGTCGCAGGCCTCGGGCAGGTTCGAGAACAGCTGACGCATCTCGTCGGGAGACTTCAGGTAGTAGCCGTTGCCGTCGAACTTGAACCGGCCGGGAGTGTCCTTGTTGGCACCGGCCGAGACGCACAGCAGGGTGTCGTGGTCCTCGGCGTCGCTGGCGTGGACGTAGTGCAGGTCGTTGCTGGCCACCAGCGGCAGGTTCAACTGCTTGGACAGCCGCAGCAGGTCGTCGCGCACCCGGGTCTCGATCTCGAGGCCGTGGTCCATCAGTTCGACGTAGAAGTTGCCGGCACCGAAGATGTCGCGGAACTCCGCAGCCGACTCCACCGCCTGGTCGTACTGCCCCAGCCGCAGGTAGGTCTGCACCTCGCCGGACGGGCAGCCGGTGGTCGCGATCAGGCCCCTCGCATACTGGCTGAGCAGTTCGCGGTCGGCCCGCGGCTTGTAGAAGAAGCCCTCCAGCGAGCTGCGCGAGCTCAGCCGGAAGAGGTTGTGCATGCCGTCGTTGTCGGCCGCCCACATCGTCATGTGGGTGTAGGCGCCCTTGGAGGCCACGTCGTCACCGGTGCCGTCGCCGAACTGGACCCGTTTGCGTTCGCTGCGGTGGGTCTTCGGGGTGAGGTAGGCCTCCAGCCCGATGATCGGCTTCACCGCGGAGTTCTTCGCGGTCTTGTAGAACTCGTAGGCGCCGAACAGGTTGCCGTGGTCGGTGATTGCCAGCGCCGGCATGTCCATCTGCTCGCAGCTGGAGACCAGGTCCTTCAGGCGCGCGGCGCCGTCCAGCATCGAGTACTCGGAGTGGCAGTGCAGATGAGCGAAACCGGCCGACACGACAGTTCCACGCCTCCAGACAAGACGACGAGTTGTGGGCGCTGGGGGAAGTCAGCGGGTACCCACCCTAACCCGGCGAACCGACAGTACCCTCCAGCGACGCGCACTGACCTTCCGGCGATCTGCCGGTCGGGCTGCTCGCGGCCCGGTGGCGCGATTCGGTCTCAGCTGGTCGCCCCGGTGTCGCCTCGCAGCGCCCGGTTCGGACGACGCGCGGGCGGATAGCCGGTGCGCCGCACGATCAGCGCCGCCGCTGTCAGCGCGCCGGCGATGACGACCGTCCACCAGGGAAAGCCCGGGATATCGGGCGGTTGGCCGGCTGCCTGCAGGTCCTGGACGGGCGTGGGCAGGACCCGCTCCCCGGTGACCAGGATGCGGTGGGAGTTGATGCCCAGCGGAGTGCAGGTGACCAGGGTGGCCAGGTCCCGGCCGTAGACCGGGTTGAGTGCCTGGTTCTGGTCGGGTTGGACGACCTGGGTCGTGACCACCCGGTAGGTGAGCACCTCGCCGAACAGCTCGATGGTGAAGGTGTCCCCGACCACCACCTTGTCCAGGTCGTCGAAGAGGGTGGCCTGAGGCAGGCCACGGTGGGCGGTGAGGACGGTGTGCTGGGAGGTCCCGCCGACCGGCAGGGACGTACCCTCCAGGTGGCCGACCCCCTTGGTCAGGGTGACGTCATCGGTGCCGTGGTAGATCGGCAAGTCGACGTCGATCGCGGGGATCCGCAGTCTGCCCATCACCTTGTCGGGTGTGGCGTCGAGCAGCGCGTTGTAGTCGTAACCGCCCACCGGGCCGGCGTCCGAGGTCGGCAGCCGATCGTTTGCCGCGACCAGCGCTCCGCCCACCAACTGTTCGTTGTAGGCCCTGGCCCGGTCGAGCTCGGTCTCCAGGTGCTGGGCGGACTGATGGACCTCGGCGCTGGCAACATCGCTGATCAGCTGCGACTGGTGGTACTGCGCGACCCAGCTGGCCACCGCCGGATACTGGTTCACGGCCACCCCGGCGACCAGCAGCAGCGCCAGCCCGGTGCCGCTCCAGGACAGCTTCCAGCGTCGTCGGGCCGGGGCCGCCGGCTCGAGCCGTGACCCCGGGGCCTCAGCCGCAGCGCGGGTCACGAACTCTCCCTCGTCGTGGTGGGTGGGCAGGTGTGACAGGTGCCCACCCACCAC
>NZ_JAYFPT010000091.1:0-1681 GCF_034927565.1 Propionicimonas sp. | reverse complement strand
CGACTTGCCGTTGCCGTAGGTGCCGTGACCCTCACCCTGGTAGGTGACCAGCACGCCGGATTCCAGCTGTTCGGCCATGGCCACCGCCTGCTGGTAGGGAGTGGCGTTGTCGCCGGTGCCGCCGATCACCAGGATCGGGTCGGCGCCGGCACCACGCAGATTGAGGGCCGGCGCCGGACGCACCGGCCACACCGTGCAGCCGTACTGAGGGCCGAAGTAGGTGCCGAAGATCGGAGCCTTCGCGCGGTCCTCCACCCAGCTGGCATCCGCGTCCAGCACGCCATCGTCGGCCTCATCCAGACAGCTGATCGCCCCGAAGGCGTAGAACATCGTGCCGTAGTCGCCGTTCTCGTCGCGGGAGTTCATCTGGTCGGACGCCCACAGCAGCCAGCGCCCGTCACCCTGGACGCCGCGCTCGACCGCCGAGGCCAGGGCCGGCCAGCCCTGCTTGCCGCCATAGAGGAACTGGGCCACGCCGAGCACCGCCAGCGACTGGGTGAGCGTGCGTCGGCTTACGGTCAGCGGTGCCACGTCCAGGTCGTCCAGCAGCCGGGTGATGGACGACAAGACGTCCTCGCGGCTGCTGCCCAGCGCACAGCCCTGTTCGGCACACCAGGTGGCGAAGTTGCCGAGCGCGAGGTCGAAGCCCATCGCCTGGATGACATCGTCGTTGTCGGTGATGTTCACTGCGGCGTCGAGCACCAACCGGCCCACCCGGTAGGGGAAGAGTTCGGCATAGGTGGCGCCGATCTCGGTGCCGTAGGAGTAGCCCAGATAGTGCAGCTTCTCGTCACCGAACAGCTGGCGGAGCAGATCGAGGTCGCGGGCGGTGTCGATGGTGGAGATGTGCTCCAGCAGCCGGCCGCTGTGCTCCCAGCAGGCCTTCCCGAGGTCGTAGGCACCCTGCAGCAGCGCCGCCCGCTCCGCGTCGTCATCAGGCGAGGCGTCCAGGTCGTTGTAGGTGTCCGTCTCGGCGTCACCGAAGCAGCGCACCGGGGTCGAGGCGCCGGTGCCGCGGGGATCCCAGGCCACCAGGTCGTACTGTTCCAGTCCGTCCCGGTCGAAGCTGTCGATCATCCAGAGGGCTGACGACCCAGGGCCGCCGGGGTTGACGAACAAGGAGCCGAGCCGCGGCTCGGCGGTGGCACGGCTGCGCCGCAGGGCCAGGGTGATCGCCTGGTCGCCCGGATTGGCATAGTCCAGCGGCACCAGGACGTTGGCACACTCGGAGTTGTGGCCGCAGTCAGTCCAGCTGAGCTGCTGGGCGAGGTAACCGGAGAGCCCGTCACCGACCGGCGCGGTGGCGAACCCGTCCGGTTTCACCCCCGGGTCAGCAAAGGACGGACGGTCGACGGCCTTGCCCGGCTCGCTGGCGACCGGGATGCCGGCGATCGCGGACGGAGCCACTTCCGGCTTTGGCGTGGTACCGGGGCTGAGGCGGGGGAAGGTACAACCGGCGAGCACCAGCGTGCAGGCCAACACCACCACGATGCCGCGGCTGCCCCTGATCACGGGCCTAGCTTAGGCGGTCGGACGGCAGGTCCCCGCGCCCCGCGGGAACCCCATCGGTGCCCGCTGCTCGGTGTCAGGTAGGGGCAAGCCAGCGCGCCCCGCCAAGCGCTCGGGGCTGCGGTGGGCCCGGATCCCCGAGCGTGCCTGCTCATCCCTGCCCGCGGGGAGA
>NZ_JAYFPT010000029.1:0-19797 GCF_034927565.1 Propionicimonas sp. | reverse complement strand
ACCCCAGCCGCAATCTGTGTCGCTCCGGTCAGGTCTGCTACCTGCACGGGCGTCAACGCCATGGTGCGGGTGCCGTCGCCAAGCTGGGCGACGTCGTTGTATCCCCAGCAATAGGCGCTGCCCGAGTCGGTGACAGCGCAGGTGTGGTCGGTCCCGGCGTCGATCTGTGTGATGCCCGTCAGGCCGGACACCTCGGCCGGCTCGTTGCGAGCGGATGTTGTGCCGTCGCCGAGGGTTCCTCTCCAGTTGTCGCCCCAGCAGAGGGCAATCCCCGTGCTCTTCAATGCACAGGTGTGCCTAAAACCGGCTGTGATCTGGACGATCCCCGTCAGGTCCGGCACCTGCACGGGAGCCGCGGCCGTGGCGTGAGTGCCGTCGCCGAGTTGGCCACGCTCGTTGTCACCCCAGCAACGGACGGTGCCGTCCTGGGACAGCGCGCAGGTGTGGTTTACACCGGCGGCGATCTGCACAACATCGACCAGGCCGGTGACCTGGACCGGAGTGAGGCGGTCGGTGGTGGTCCCGTCGCCCAGTTGGCCCTGGCCGTTGTAGCCCCAGCAGCTGACGGTGCCCTCGTCGGTGAGTGCACAGGCGTGATTGCCTCCTGCACTGACCTGGGCGATGCCGCTGGGTGCGCTGGCGCCGGCCTTGACGGTGAGGGCCAGGGTGGTCGTCGCTGTCGCGCCCAACGCATCGGTGACGGTGATGCTCGTGGTGGAGTTCCCTGCCACGCCGGGGGTTCCGCTCAGGGCCCCGGTGCTGGCGTTCAGGTTGAGCCCGGCGGGCAGGCCCGTCCCCGTCCAGGTGTAAGGGCCTGTGCCGCCGGTCGCTGCGAGCGTGGTCGAGTAGGGCTGGCCGAGGGTGGCTGCGGGCAGGCTGGAGGTGGTGATGGTCAACGGCAGGCTTGGATCGGTGCCGTCATCGCCGTCGTCCCCACCGCCACCGGTGTTGATGGAGGGGCAGACGTTGCTGGTCTTCGTCGGCTTGATGAGCTGTTTGTCCAGCGAGAAGGACTTGCCGGTGAGCTTCTTCAGGAAGGCGCTGGTCTTCAGGCCGATGGACGCCTGCGGGCCGTAGGTGATCCTGCAGTCGAAGCCTTCGCTGAGGCTGCCCTTGATGGCGATGTCGAGCCCCGCTCCCAGCGTTGCGTAGGGGCCGGCGAGGCTGTAGATCATCAGGTTGGCCTCGGCTCCGGCACCGACGGCGTAACCTCCTGCGGCCTTCAGATCGAGCAGGGAACTCTGCACGGCCGCGGTGGCCGTGTACGGCTTCGGCGCGAGGTTGCCGCTGCCGGTGTTGGTGATCCCGGATTCGATCTTTCCGTTCTGGGACAGTGACGCGGTGACCTCGATCGAGCCGTTGACATCCCAGGTCGCGTACACCTCGAGGTTCATCTCGACCCAGACCGGGACGGCGCCGATCCATCCCTTCAGGACGTGTTTGAGGGTTCCCAGGGTGTAGCGCTGGTTCATGGCCGCAGCCTGGCTGACAGCGCCGGTGAGCTGGTTGGCGACTTCGACGCCGGCTCCGATCTTGTAGGACTTCAATGTGAACCAGTCCATGTCGAAGGCGAGGTTGACGTACGGCGTCAGGCTGAGGTTGCCCTTCAGCGTGGCGGTGGCACCGCCCTTCGTCCAGGTCTTGTCCACACTCAGCGCAAGCCGGTTCTTCGCCGATGCAGCCAGGCCCAGGGTTTGGCCGACAGGCCGGGACGGCAGGGACTGCACGGTGACGCCGTCGGCGGCTGTGAAGGAGGACGTCACAACGGTCAGGCCGATCTCGGCGGCGCTGTCAGGCACGTTCTCGACCACGTCGACCAGGCTCGCGTCCGACGTGGAGATCGTGGTGGCCGAGCCCGTCCGTACGACCTTTGCCACTTTCCGGAGCGCACCTGAGGGGGCCTCACTCCGCGGCGGCAGGGCAAGCACGTCTCCCTTGACGATGTCCTTTGCCGAGGCCGGGGCGTTCGAGAGCACCAGCGTCCCGGTGGCCGTGTTGTAGGTGGTGACCTTTGCCGCTTCGGCGTCACTGACCGGACGTGCGGCGGAAGCGATCGCCACCTTGTCGGGCTTGATCGTGACTGTTGTCGGCGCTGTGGCCTTGGCGGGAGCGCCGTGCCATGCGGGAACGTAGGCCCGGTAGCTGAAGGTCCCGGCAGTCTTCGCCACCAACGCGATGGTGGACCTGCCCTTCGCTGTCTGGACGCCGGTCGCGACGGTCGTCCACTTCCCGCCCGACTTCACCTGGATCTGGGTCGGCCGCCCGGATCGCGCCGGCTTCGCCACGACCGTCGCCGTCACCGACTGGTTCACAAAGGCTGACTTCGTGATCGACAGTGTGACCGACTGGGTCGACGTCCTGACCGTCTTGGATCGGCTGGTGATCTTCTGGTAGTTCTTGCCGGCGACGCGGGTCTTCTTGGCCACAACGCGGAGCTTCACTGATCCCTTCTTCGTGGCGGCAGTCAGGCTGAACGCCCCCGTCGACGTCGTCTTGCCGGTCGCGATCGTCTTCCACGTCGATCCGGACTTGAGTTGCAGGACGACCGGTCGTACCACCTTCGACGACAATCGGCCGGTGACGGTGAACTTCTCACCCTTGATCGGCGCTGCGGGAGAGACCTTCAACGCCGGTGCACCGGCAGCCGCAGCATCCGGCGTCGCCGACGGCACCGCGAGGAAGCCCGCTGCCATCACTGCGATCATCGCCACCGTCGCCCACAGCCTGCGCATCATGCACCCTCCGTCAGAAGAACCCCAGTCAGGGGATATTTTCTCGATCCGGCGGCCTCGGGACTCCCCAGATCGCAGAACTCATACGACCTCGTACAGTGTGTGGTCAGTCGGGTAGTGGGAGATAGGTGTGCCCCCATCACCGAGTTTGGTCTGCTTCGAGCTCACCCGACTCTGACCGTCAGTGGTGACGGCCTTGTCCGTCTCGGATGTGGTGGGCAGCGGTGGGCGGCCGGTCGTTGAGCGCACTGACTACCGCTCGCCGGGCCGGAACCCCGGATGGAGCTGTTCATCGATTCCCAGCAACTCCAGGAAGGCCAGATAGCGCGGACGCAGCGCGGGCGTCGGGACATGCCTGCCGTTGAGCCAGCCCTGCATGGTGGCTGGTGCCACATTGGCGGCGTGCGCCGCGCCACGGACGGACAGGTGCCGGTCGAGCCGGGCCTGGTTGAGCAACTGGACGAACTCGTCGTAAGGCATCTCGGCCATTGGCCTGCTTCCTCCCTGAGGATCACCGCCAGTCCGGTCGGTGTCTGATCAGAGTGAAGCGAATCGCGGTGCGCTCCGTCCCCTGCGGCGGGCAGGTTCATACAGATTCATACAGCTGCCAGATTCATACAGCTGCCACCCACACTCCGCGGCCGCAGCCCACCCGGACTCGTCACCAGGCCGCCCCCTTGGACAGGAGCCACCCGGTCAGTCGCGCCGTCCCCGCTCCGGGAGCCGGTCGAGCGCCGACCGGGCGGCCTCGCGCGCCTTCTCGCTGACGTCCGCGGGAAGGGTGCGCAGCGAGGAGTACATCTCCTCGACGAGGTGCCCGAACCGCTTCTCCACCTCGGTCCGCTTGACCTTCAGGGTGGGCGTGAGCAGCCCGTTCTCTTGGGTGAACTCCTCCCACAGCACGCGCAGGTCCTTGATCTGCTCGTAGTGGGCGAGCTTGCCGGTCAGCCCCTGCACGCGGCGCTTCAACTCGTCCACGATCTCGGGATGGCTGACCAGCTCGTCCGTCCTGGCCCAGCTGAGCCGGAGCTGCCGTCCGAGTTCCTCCAGGTCGGGGATGGACGGCGACACCAGCAGCGTCAGGTAGGGACGGTTGTCGCCCAGCACCACCGCGTACTCGACCAGCGGGTCGGCGGCTACCAGCCCCTCGATCGGCGCCGGCGCGATGTTCTTGCCGGTACTGGTGATGATCAGGTCCTTGATCCGGTCGGTGATCACCAGGTAGTCGTCGGGGTCGAGGTAGCCGACGTCACCGGTGTGCAGCCAGCCGTCCTGGATGGCCTGCGCGGTGGCATCCGGACGGTTCCAGTAGCCGGCCATCAGGTTCGGCCCGCGGTAGCAGATCTCGCCGCCCTCGGCGATCTTCACCTCGCCGCCGGGCATCACCTTGCCGACCGTCCCGAACTTGAACGCCTCCGGGGACGGGAAGCTGACCAGCGGCGAGCACTCGGTGAGACCGTAACCCTGCAGTACCAGCAGGCCGCAGGCGGAGAGGAACTCCTCGATCTCGTGGCGCAACGGGGCGCCGCCGCAGGCCATCACCGTCTTCGCCCCGCCCAGGGCGTCCCGGACGGCGCCCAGCACCAGTTTGTCCGCCAGCTTCAGCTGTGCCGCCCAGAAGGGGGACGGACGTCTGCCCTTGCGGTAGGCCCGCTGGTTGTGGCCACCGACTCGCAGCGCCCAGGACAGGATGCGCTGCTTGGCTGGCGAACCAGCGACCTTCTCGTAGGCGCCGGCGTAGACCTTCTCGTACAGCCGCGGCACGCTGACCAGCAGGGTGGGACGGGCGTCCACCAGCGAAGTGGCCACCTGGCGCGGATCGGCCACATAGGTGTTCATGCAGCCGTTGGCCAGGACGACGTAGGTCCAGGCCCGCTCCAGCGCATGGCTGAGCGGCAGGAAGCAGAGCGAGTGGTCGTCCGGCGTGATGTCGAAGAAGCTGTTGAGCACCGCGATCTGGTGGGTGAAGCCGCGGTGGGTGAGCATCGCGCCCTTCGGGTCCCCGGTGGTGCCCGAGGTGTAGACCAGCGAGGTCACGTCCTGCGGACGTACGGCCGCCCGGCGAGCTTCCACCTCGGCGCGGCCGGCGTCCGAACCCTCGTCGAGGCCACCGACGCGCGGGCCAGCGTCGGACAGCTCGTCGAAGACCAGCACCTTGCGCAGTTCGGGCAGTTCGGGCCAGACCTCCTCGACGATGGCCAACTCGCGCCGGCCGGCGACGAAGGCCACCACGGCACCGGAGTCGGACAGGATGTGCTTCACCTGGGGCGGGGTGCTGGTGGCGTACAGCGGTACCGAGATCGCCGCCGCGTTCAGGCAGGCGAGGTCGGCGATCGTCCACTCCGGGCGGTTGGTGGAGAAGATCGCCACCCGGTCACCGGCCTGGACACCGAGGTCGACCAGCCGGGCAGCCAGGCCGCGGGCGCGAGCGTCCAGCTCAGCGAAGGTCATCGTCGCCCAGCCACCCTCACTGGCGATCCTGGTGGCGTTGCGGGAGCCGTGGCGGGCCACTGCGTCGTCCAGTACTGCGATCAGGGTGGCATCCATGGCTGTCCTCTCCCTGGCGGCCGGGTCCGCTACAACGCTCCAACCTACCCGCGGTGCAACCGTTGCACCATGCGATCGGCGAATCCGTGCCGCTTGTTTCGCGAACCAGGCGCGGTGGGCTCAGGCTCGTCGCGGACCACCTGGACACACGGTGTGATCGAACTCCCGACGACGGACTTTCAGCCACAGCATGCAGTGGTCACGACGGAACGACCACCCACCCCCCAACAAGCTGTGACCGAGCTTCCAACGACGGAGCTTCAGCCACAGCATGCAGTGGTCGCCGTCAGCCGAACATCCTCTCCCGAACATCCTTTCCCGGCGATCCCCTCCCAGCCATGCTGTGACCGATCCCCCGAAGACGGACTTTCAGCCACAGCTTGCCGTGATCACGTCTGAGCGGCCACCCACTCACGGACAAGCTGTGGCTGATCCACCGAAGACGGGCTTTCGATCACAGCTTGCGGCTCATCGGAGTGGCTCATCGGAGTGGCTCACCGGAGTGGCTCGCCGGAGTAGGTCTGGCCGGGCGGCGGCGGTCCGGCGACGGGACGTGGGGCAACGGGACGTGGGGTAACAGGGCCGCCCGTCGAAACAGCCGGCGGCTCGGGTGGGGACGGTGTCGGGGGCGGGGGATAGGGTCGAAGCATGACCTTGCTCGGAGCGCACATCGACCAGCTCGATCCGATCGCGGAGGCACAGGCGCGGGGGGCGAATCTCAGCCAGCTCTTCCTGGGGGATCCGCAGGGATGGAAGGGGCCGAAGGTCGCCTACGCCGGCGGCGCCGAGGCATTGCGGGCGGACGCCGAGGCGGCCGGTGTCAGTCTGGTCGTGCATGCGCCCTACGTGCTCAATGTGGCCAGCACCAACAACCGGATCCGGATCCCGTCCCGGCAGCACCTGCAGAAACAGCTCACCGCCGCCGCGCAGATCGGCGCGCTCGGCGTCGTCGTCCACGGCGGCCACGTCACCGCCTCGGACGATCCTGAGACCGGCTATCAGAACTGGCGCAAGGCGGTCGACGGGCTGTCGATCGACGCCCCGCTGCTGATCGAGAACACCGCCGGCGGCGGCAACGCCATGGCCCGCGGGCTGGAGAAGATCGCCCGGCTCTGGGACGCGATCTCCGGTTCGCCCAATATCGACCGGGTCGGCTTCTGTCTGGACACCTGCCACGCCCACGCCAGCGGGGAACAACTGCTGGGCCTGGTCGAGCGCGTCAAAGCGATCACCGGCCGGCTCGACCTGGTGCATGTCAACGACTCCCGCGACGCCTTCGACTCCGGCGCCGACCGGCACGCCAACCTCGGCCACGGCCACTGCGACCCCGAAGGACTGGCGGACGTGATCCGCACGGCCGGTTGCCCGCTCGTCCTGGAGACGCCGGGCGGGGTGGAGGAGCATCTCGCCGATCTGGCCTGGGTGCGCGCCGCCCTCGGCTGACGCTGACCGGCCCGTCTCCTCGGTCGCCGGCCAGCGCCCCGCCGCCGACCACCGACCGCCCGGCAACCACGCCCAGCCAGCCGCGATAGCCTGACAGCGTGAAGAACAGCATCTACCTCGCTGCTCCGGAAGGCCTCACCGGCAAGTCGATGGTCGCGGTCGGCATCATGGACGCGCTGCAGCGCCAGACCACCTCGGTGGGCGTGTTCCGCCCCGTCCTGGCCCGGGCCGGCCACGACGAGGTCCTGGACACCCTGGTCTCCCAGCCCAACATCGACCAGACCTACGACGAGGGCGCCGGCGTCACCTACGAGGAGATCCACGCCGACCCAACCGAGGCGCTGTCGAAACTGGTCGCGAAGTTCGCTGCGCTGCGGGAGAAGTACGAGTCGATCGTGATCGTCGGCTCGGACTACACCGACATCACCACCCCCACCGAGCTGACCTTCAACGCCCGGATCGCCGCCAATCTCAACACCCCGGTGCTGCTGGTGGTGAGCGGACGAGGACGCACCCCCGAGCAGGTGCTGGCCGCCGCCGAGTCCGCAGTGAGCGAGTTCACCGCCCAGCACGCCAAGGTGATCGGCGTCTTCGTCAACCGGGTTGAACTGGCCGACCTGGCCGCCGTCCGCAGGCAGCTGGACGTCATCCCGGACATGATCGTGGAGGCGCTGCCGTCCGACCGGCTGCTGGCCGCCCCGACGGTGGGCCAGCAGTTCGAGGCGGTGGACGCCAACCTCGTCCTGGGCAACGCCGAGCTGCTGATCCGGGAATCGGTCACCCCGCTGGTGGCGGCGATGACCCTGCCGAACGTGCTGGAACGGCTGCAGACCGACTCGACGGTGATCATGCCGGGCGACCGCACCGATCTGCTGCCCGGGTTGCTGCTGGCCAACGAGTCGGGGGCCTTCCCCCATCTGGCGGGGGTGATCCTGGTCGGTGGCTACCCGATCCCCGAGCCGATCACCAAGCTGATCAGCACCGTCCACAACGAGCTCCCGATCGGCATGACCCACCTGGGCACCTACACCGCCGCCGAGAAACTGTTCCCGCTTGAGGGTGCGATGACCGCCACCCCGCGCAAGGTTGAGATCGCCCGCCGGATCTTCTCCGAGAACGTGGACGCCGACCGGCTGCTGGGTGTCATGCAGGTGCACCGCTCGACCACCGTCACCCCGCTGATGTTCGAGCACCAGCTGATGGAACTGGCCCGGTCGAACCGGCAGACCATCGTGATGCCGGAAGCCGGCGACGACCGCATCCTGGAGTCGGCGGCGATCCTCACCCGCCGCGGCGTTGCCAACCTGATCCTGCTCGGCGACCCGACGGTGGTGAAGAGCCGCGCCACCCACCTCGGCCTGGGCCTGTCCGGGGTCGAGATCGTCGACCCGAACGACCCGGAGCTGGTGGAGCGGTTCGCCGCCGAGTACGCCCGGCTGCGCGCCCACAAGGGCGTCACTCTCGAGCAGGCCACCGCCAAGATGGCCGACCTGTCCTATTTCGGGACGATGATGGTCCACCTCGGCATGGCCGACGGCATGGTGTCCGGCGCGATCAACACCACCGCGAACACCATCCGTCCCTCGCTGGAGTTCATCAAGACCCGGCCCGGGGTATCGGTGGTGTCGGGCTCCTTCCTGATGTGCCTGCCTGACCGCGTCGTGGTCTACGCCGACTGCGCGGTCAACCCCAACCCGTCCGCCGAACAACTGGCAGACATCGCGATCTCCTCGGCCGAGACCGCGGTGAAATTCGGCATCGAACCGCGGGTCGCGATGCTGTCTTACTCCACCGGCACCTCCGGGACTGGTGAGGACGTGGACAAGGTCCGCGCCGCCACCGAGCTGGTCCGGGAGCGGGCACCGGAGCTGGCGCTGGAGGGCCCGATCCAGTTCGACGCGGCGGTCGACCCGGTGGTCGCCCGCACCAAGCTGCCGTCCTCGCCGGTGGCCGGCCAGGCGACGGTGTTCATCTTCCCCGACCTCAATACCGGCAACAACACCTACAAGGCCGTGCAGCGCTCGGCCGGCGCGGTGGCGATCGGCCCCGTCCTGCAGGGCCTCAACAAGGCCGTCAACGACCTCTCCCGCGGCGCCCTGGTCGACGACATCGTCAACACCGTCGCCATCACCGCCATCCAGGCCCAGACGAGCGCTCCGTCCGGCACGTCGGCGGCGGACGGGAGCGAGTCCCGTCACGGGACGCGCCAACGGATCGCGGGCTAGAGCGTGTCTGCCTGTCCCTGGCCGTCGCGAGCGGAGTCCCTCGGAGTGGCTCGCCAGGCGGAGGAGATCGGCGATGTGATGCATCGTCGACCGACGACAACGCGAGACGCCCGTGGGGCACCGCGCTGCAGGCCACCGTGGGGATAGTGGACACGCTCCAGACGCCCATCTCGCTGGTCGGGCCCGTCGAGGCCAGCTTGCTCACATCGCCGGGGTCTCGACAGGCTCGACCGCGGCAAGGAAGGAACGCACCATGGCCAAGCCGATCCTGTTGCTGAACTGCGGGTCGTCGTCCATCAAATACCAGGTGATCGACGCTGAAACCGAGGACGTGGTCGCGTCCGGCATCGTGCAGCGAATCGGCGACGAGTCCGGCACCATCGACCACAGCTACGGCGACCGGACCGCGCACGAGACCCACGGCTTCCCCAACCACGGCGTGGCGCTGAAGGTGCTGGTGGAGGTCTTCAACGAGGTCGGGCCGTCCCTGGCCGACGTGGTGGCGGTCGGGCACCGGACAGTCCACGGCGGGTCGAAGTTCCGTGGCACCACGGTGATCGACGACGAGGTGCTCGACGTGCTGCGGACGCTGAGCCCGCTGGCCCCGCTGCACAACCCGCCGGGCATTGCCGGCATCGAGGCCGCCCGGGCGGTGCTGCCCGACGTCCCGCACGTGGCGATCTTCGACACCGCCTTCTTCGCCACCCTGCCGCCCGAGGCGTACACCTACGCGATCGACGCAGAGTTGGCCGCTGAGCACCAGATCCGCAAGTACGGCTTCCACGGCACCTCGCACAGCTACGTGTCGAAGAAGGTCGCCGACGTGCTGGGCCGCGACTACGCGTCGTTCAACCAGATCGTCTGCCACCTCGGCAACGGGGCATCGGTGTCGGCAATCCGTGGCGGGGTGGCGGTCGACACCTCGATGGGCCTGACCCCGCTGGCCGGCCTGGTGATGGGCACCCGCTCGGGCGATGTCGACCCCGGCCTGCATGCCTTCCTCGGGCGTGAACTGGGCATGACCCTGGACCAGGTGGACACCCTGCTGAACAAGAAATCGGGCATGCTCGGCCTCACCGGGGTGACCGATTTCCGCGACGTCAACGCCTTGATCGCCGAGGGCAACCAGGCGGCCGACCTGGCGATGAATGTGTTCTGCTACCGGCTGCGCGGCTACATCGGCTCCTACCTCGCCCAACTCGGTGGAGTGCAGGCGCTCACCTTCACCGCCGGAGTCGGCGAGAACGATGCCGTGGTGCGCGCCCGGGTGGTCAAGCCGCTGGAGCCGCTTGGCTTCGTCCTGGACGAGGAGGCGAACCGCGTCCGCTCGAAGCAGCCGCGGGTGATCTCCACCCCGGATTCCGCGGTCACCGTCCTGGTCGTCCCCACCAACGAGGAGTTGGCGATGGCCCGCGAGACCATCGCCGCCATCAGCTGACCCCGCCCCTCCTCGGCCCTCCCCGGCCCTCCCCGGCCCCTTCCGTTTGTGCGGAGTTGGCCCGGGTCTGCCCTCGTCCATACCCCGCTCAACTCCGCACAACCGTCAGTTCGAGGGCCAGCCACGCTCCTGGAGAGCGGCCCGCAGCCGAGCGGTGATCTCGAGGAAGCCGTTCGCCCGGTGGCCGCGGTGGGCACGTATCACCCGCCAGCCGTCTGCGACCGCGGCGTCCAGCACGTCGATGTCCTTGCGGCGCTGGCCCTCGTCCTGGAAGTGGTGCGGTCCGTCGTACTCAAGCAGGATCCGGCGCTTCCGGTCGACCAGGTCACCGAGCCGAAGTCGCCGGCCCTGCCTGTCCACAACCCACACGTTCACTTCAGGCTCGGGAAGCCCGGCGTCCACAATCGCCAGCCGGAGCTCGGTCTCGGGGACGGAGTCGGTGTTGGGACGGACGAGCTCCAGTGCGGCGCGCAGTCGCCTCACTCCATGGCGTCCGCTATAGGCCCGCACCCTGAAGGCCAGGTCTTCCATGGTGGCGAGCGGGTCTTTCCTGCGAACGAGTGCATCTCCCACGATCACGAGTTCGTTGAGGTGGAGCATCGACGAGAGCTCGCACCAGGTATCAACCGCCGTCGAGACCTCCATCCCGCCGAGGGCCACCGTCCGCTGCCGCCCGCTGCGAACGAAATGAGCGGTGACACCCACTGCCTGCGGACGCGCCTCGCGGGATCCGAGAGTGACATGCACCGACAGATCGGCAAAGAGGCGATGCGGCACCGGCAGGCCGTGCAGGTGGGCGGCTGTCAGATGACTGAACACGGCTCCCTGGGGGCTACGACTGGCGAAGGCATACGCCCGCCTGATCGCGATCAGGCGCAGTGCCACCCACCTGTCGCTGTCGGCTCCAACGCTGTCGGGTGACGCGAGCGCCCGATCGCCGACCGGCACCCGCACACCTCGGAATGGTGCCCCCAGGTCAGCGGCGGAAAGCCTGCCGGGAGACACTCCCCTTCGCACCGCCTCGGCGGTCGTGAAGGGCACCCCCTGCAGGTCGGGCGGAAGTGGTCGTGGCTTGCGCATTCCTCATGGTGCGATGCCACCGATCTCGGACGGACGGTTATCCACAGCCTTCACGTCCGTCCACAGGTAGCGCAACTACCACCTGCGGCGACGTCACACCTCCCACCCCACCGTTTGTGCGGGATTCCGCCGGGAACCCTTCCAGCCATACCACCCCCAACTCCGCACAAACCGGCGGAGGCGGGGTGCGCATCGTCCCGGGGCTGGTTGTGCGGGGTTTCGACGGGAACGCCGGCAGCCATATCGCCTTCAACTCCGCACAAACGGGGGAGATGGGGATGAGGCGGGAGTGGGCGTGCGGGCGTGCTGGTTGGGATAGATTTCCCCCTATGGCAACGGCTCTGGTCACCGGTGGCACCTCCGGCATCGGTGCGGCTTTTGCGCGCGCCCTGGCGGCGCGGGGGGACGACCTGGTGCTGGTGGCCCGGGACCAGGAGCGCCTCGCCACGGTGGCCGCCGAACTGGTGGCGGCCCACGGCGTCGCGGTCGAAACCCTGCCGGCCGACCTCGCCGTCCACGCGGACGTGGTGAAGGTCGCGGCGCGACTGGAGGACGCCGCCCGTCCGATCGACATGCTGGTGAACAACGCCGGCTTCGGGATGCACAACCGACTGCTGTCCACTGACATCGAACTCCACGAACGTGCGATCGACGTGATGTGCAAGGCCGTCCTGGTGCTCGGCGGTGCTGCCGGGCGGGCGATGAAGGCCCGCGGCCACGGCTGGATCATCAACGTCTCGTCGGTGTCGAGCTGGATCTCCCAGGGCAACTACTCCGCGATCAAGGCCTGGGTGCGGGTGTATTCGGAGAGTCTGGCGAACGAGTTGTACGGCACCGGCGTGACGGTGACCGCGCTGTGCCCGGGCTGGGTGCGCACCGAATTCCACGAGCGCGCCCGGATCAAGACCGAGTCCCTGCCCAGCTGGATCTGGATCGACCCCGACACCCTGGTCGCCGAGGCGCTGCAGGACGCCGACCGCGGCAAGACGATCTCGATCCCCACCCGGCTGTGGAAATTCCTTGGTTTTCTGGTCGCCAAGGGGCCGCTGTGGGCGATGCGGCTGGTGTCAAGGAAGCTCACCAAATCCCGCGACTGATGCCGACCAGGCGCGATTGCGCAACAATGGCAGGCGGGCAAGGAGGTTGACGGGTGGCGGAACCCAAGGTCGGTACCTACACCAGCAAGGGGCCAGCGATGGCTCGTCTGGTGACGCAGCACCTGATCATGAAGCCGTACATCTGGTCGGCGGTCACCGTGCACACCCACGGGATGCGCAATCTGGAGTCGGTCAAGCCGCCGTTCGTCCTGATCGCCAACCACTCCAGCCACCTCGACACCCCGCTGCTGATGGGCTTCCTGCCACGCCGGCTGTCGAAAAACCTGGCCAGCGCCGCCGCCGCCGACTATTTCTTCGAGACCTGGTACCGGGCCCTGCCGACCCGGCTGTTCTTCAACACCTTCCCGGTGGCCCGGCAGGGGCATGCCAATCGGGCCGGGAAGCGCGGTTTCGCTGGCGATCTGCTGAGCGCCGGGGTCCCGATCCTGCTGTTCCCGGAGGGCACCCGGTCGCGGACGGGAGCGATGACCACGTTCACTCCCGGGGCTGCCGCGCTGAGCATCTCGCGCAACGTGCCGGTGCTGCCGGTGGCGCTGGTGGGCGCCTACGCCGCGATGCCGTACGGGGCGACGGTGCCGGTACCGGGACGCCCGCACGTCCACATCGTCGTGGGACGGCCGCTGCACGCCACCCCGGGCGAGATCGCCCGGCAGTTCTCCGACCGACTGCACCGCTACGTGGTGGAGATGCACGACACCACCGCACGCGCCTATGGCATGCCCACCCAGGCCGACTTCGCCCGCGCCGTGGCGCTGCGCCAGGCCGCGGCCAAGCATGAGGCCGACCGGCGAGCCGCCGAACTCGACGAGCGCACGGCGGCCGAGGCCGAGCAGGACGCTGCCGAAGCCGAGGGAATGCCGCCGCTGCCCGAGGAGTAGGCCTGCTCGAGGAGTGGGCCTGTCCCAGGAGTAGGCCTGCCCGAGGAGTAGGCCTGTCCCAGGAGTGGCCCGCTTCCGGCAACTCCACGGGACCCTGGCGCCCGCTGGACGGACACGGCGAGCCGGACGGACACGACAAACCGCCCACTGGACGGACGCCACCACCCGCACTGGCCCAGAGCCGGCAGCCTCACCGGAGGTCGCCCGCCCGGCTCCGCGCACGATCATCCCCGATGCTCCACAGGCCGCCCGCGGGCCGTAGCATGGCGGGGTGATCCTGTCCCGCCGCTGCGCCGCGGAGGACCCCCTCAACACGATCGCACGTACCCGCGCGGCGCTGGAGGCCAGCGGCGTGCAGTTGCTCGAGTTGAGCGACTCCAACCCCACCCGGCACGATCTGCTCGACCCGGCGGTCGCCGACGTGCTGGCCCGGACGGCCCGGACGTCCACCTGCTACGACCCGGACCCGCGCGGCCCGATCGTTGCCCGTGAGGCCCTGGCCGAATACGCCGGCGGCAGTCCGGACGACTACTGGCTCACCCCCGGCACCTCGGCAGCCTACGGCTGGCTGTTCGCCCTGCTGACCGACCCCGGTGAGCAGGTGGCGATCCCGCAACCGGGGTATCCGCTGCTGGAACCGCTCGCCCGGCTGGCCGGCACCGGGCTGGTGCGCTACCCGTCCTACTACCTGCACCCGCACGGCTGGGAGTACGACCTGGACGCGCTGGATCGACTGGCTGCTGATCCGGCCACCCGCGCGGTCGTCGTGGTGAACCCGAACAACCCCACCGGCGCCGCCGCCGACCAGGCGGACGCGCTGATCGAACTCTGCTGCCGGCAGGACGGCTGCCTGGTCGCCGACGAGGTCTTCGCCCCGTTCGGCCTGGACGCTGCGACCGGCCGGACAGTCGACAGTCCGGGGATCCGGCGGCTGGCGGGCACCTCGTCCGTGCTCAGCTTCGGGCTGGACGGGCTCTCCAAGCTGCTCGCCGCACCCCATCTGAAGCTTGGCTGGATCCGGCTCAGTGGGCCCCGGAAGGACGTGGCCCGGGTGGCACCCGTCCTGGACCGGATCGCCGACGCCTACCTGCCGGCCAGTGGCCCGACCGCCGCCGCGCTGCCCGACCTGCTGCGACTGGCGCCCACCTCGGTCGCCCGGATCGGCGCCCGGCTGCGGCAGAACCTCGCGACCGCCCGGACGCTGTTCACCGGGCCGGGCTACCGGGTCCGGCGCTGCGACGGTGGCTGGACGGTACTGGTGGATATTCCGCGCGTCCTGCCCGAGGACGATGTGGTGCTCGCCCTGCTGCGGCGGGGCATCGCCGTCCAGCCTGGCTGGTTCTTCGACCTCGACAGCCCCGGCACGCTGGCCCTCTCACTGCTGCCGGCCGACTTCGCCGAGCGGTGCGGACTGCTGAAGTCGACCCTGGACGCCCTGGGCTGACGATCGCCCGAGCCAGACCAGGATTCGGCCCGCCCTGCGGCGCGGCAAAGCAGGCACAGCGGCTATCTCACTCCGGCGATGGCCCGACGGCACTCCCTGCGGCGCGGGAAAGCAGCGCCTGGTTCGACAGCCGGCTCAGCACGTCACGCCCCGAGCGAGCACGACGCCGACCCTGCCGCCAGCCCAGGCCAGCCACGAAGAAGACGTACCGGACGGTTCTGTCGAACCACGTCAGGGAGCCAGGCGCTCCCTGCACCAGCTACCGTCCATCAGGCGGTAGCGGATCCGGTCGTGGAGGCGCGACTTGCGGCCCTGCCAGAACTCCCAGCTGTCGGGGATCAGCCGGTAGCCGCCCCAGTGGGCGGGGCGCGGTGGGTTGAGGCCGTAGGTCGCCGAGGCCTTCGCCGCATTGGCCAGCAGGACCGCTCGCGAGTTGATCACCTGGCTCTGGGGGGAGGCCCAGGCGCCGATCCGCGAGTCCAGCGGACGAACGGCGAAGTAAGCGTCCGACTCCTGTTCACTCACCTTCTCCACCCGGCCCTCGATCCGGACCACCCGGTCGAGCGCCGCCCAGTGGAACTGCAGCGCGGCGTACGGGGTGGCCGCCAACTCGTGTCCCTTGCGGGAGTCGTAGTTGGTGTACCAGACCAGCCCGGAGGTGTCGGCCGACTTCAGCAACACGATCCGGGTGGACGGGCGCCCGTCCGACCCGACCGTCGCCAGGGTCATCGCGTTCGGCTCGGGCTGGCCCGCGTCTGCCACCTCGGACAGCCACCGCTCGAACTGCGCCAGCGGCTGGTCGGCGATCGCGGCCTCGTCCAGGTCGGGGTGGTCGTACTCCTTGCGCCAGTTCCTCAGATCCACAGCTTTGAGCCTAGAGCCTGTCTGGCAAGCGTGGGCTGGGACGGTGGTGAGCTGTGGACGGGACAGTCGGCCATACGACCGGGTGCTGCGAGTGTCGCGATTCTGCATCTCGATGGTGCTGGAAGCGCCGAAAGTCCGGTTGGCCAGCATCGACAGGCAGGATTGCGACACCCCTTCGTCACCGACCGGCCGGCTCTGCTCCGGACGGCAGCAGCACCAGCGACGAGGTCAGGCGGAGGGCCTCGGCTCGCCGCGGACGGCGACGGCCGGCGGGCGATCGCCCCGGATGGACGCCACCATGTCAGCCACCCGGCGGGTCGCCCGGACGTCGTGGGCACGGAAGACAGTAGCCCCCAGCCAGGCGGCGATCGCGGTGGCGGCCAGCGTGCCCTCCAGACGATCGTCGATCGGCAGGTCGAGGGTCTCGCCGACGAAGTCCTTGCGGGACAGCGACTGCAGCACGGGGTATCCCAGCCCGGCCACCTCGGCAGTGGCCCGCAGCACCCGCAGCGAGTGCCGGGTGGTCTTGCCGAAATCGAGCGTCGGGTCGACCAGGATGCGTTCGGCGGGGACGCCGGCGTCCAGCGCTCGCTGGGCCCCGGCCGCCAGCCCGTCCAGCACCGCCGTCACGACACCGTCCGGCTCGGGCGGATAGCTGACCGCCACCGGATCGGTCCGCGGCGGCAGGCCTCCGGTGTGCGAGACCACATAGCCGGCACCGATCTCGGCAGCCACCCCCACCAGGTCGGGGTCGGCCCCCGCCCAGGTGTCGTTGATCAGGTCGATCCGGACGTCAGCACAGGCCCGGGCCACCTCCGCGCGCCAGGTGTCGAGGCTGAGCAGCAGGTTCGGGTACCGCTCCCGGACGGCGTCCAGGAAGGGCAGCACCCGCTCGATCTCCTCCTCGGCTTCCACCCAGGGGCCGACCTGCCCCGCGCGCACCCCGCCCACGTCGATGAGATCGGCCCCGTCGCCGACCAGCCGGTCCAGCGCGTCCAGCCCGGTGTCCAACTCGGTGAACCGGGCCCGGGCGTAGAACGAGTCCGGCGTCCGGTTGATGATCCCCATCACCGCGGGACGGCCGGCGTCGAACCGCTGCCCGCGCAGCACCAGTGGGGCGGGCACCGTCGAACGCTCGGACTCCATGCCCCCACTGTGCCCCAGCTGGGCCGGACGGGGAAGATCACGGCGCGCTGGTCTTGATCGCGGACCATTGCTCCCGGCGGACCTCTTCTCTGCCGGCGGCCGCGGAGACTAGCCTGTGGATGCACAGACAGTGGCACGCGTACGGAAGGTACCTCATGTCCCAGGAGCAACACGTCAGCTACGGCATCGACGGTTCCGACCTCGCCAAATCTGCCGTCACCGGTATCCGGGTGGCGCTCGGCCTCGCCGGGTTGGCGGCACTGATTATCGGCCTGCTGATCAGCTTCGCCCCCACCCGGACGGCCGTCGCCCTGGCCTGGCTGCTCGGCCTGTACTGGATCATCGCCGGGGTGGTCTACGTTGCTGTCGGCATCTTCGCCCGGGGAGCCCGCACCGGTTCCCGCGTACTCGACGTCGTGCTCGGCCTCCTCATGCTGTTCGCCGGTGTCACGGTGATGTCCAGCCCGTCGGAGTCGGCGGTCTTCCTCGGCATCTTCCTGGGGATCTATGTGGGCGTGTTGTGGCTGATCGAGGGAGTAGTAGCGATCGTCCAGAGCGGTAGTGCGCCGTCGCGCGGCTGGTCGATCTTCTTCGGCATCCTCAGTGTTCTGGCCGGCATCGCCCTGTTCACCAGCCCGCTGTGGGGCGTGCAGGTGCTGTTCTTCTGGACCGGCATCCTGCTGATCGTGCTGGGCGTGATGCAGGTGATCCGCGCCTTCACCTTCGGCAAGGCACTCACCGACGCAGCCTGACGGCGGGCGCCGATCTGCTACTGGATGACCAGGAGCAGATCGCGGCCTTCGACGGCCTGGGCGTGGCCGATGGCCAGGCGGGTGACCGTCCCGGCGACCGGGGAGGTGATCGCGGCCTCCATCTTCATCGCCTCGATGGTCGCTACCTGCTGACCTGCGGTGATCTGGTCACCGACCCCGACGGTCAGGGTCACCACGCCCGCGAACGGTGCCGGGATCTGCCCCGGGATGGACGGATCGGCCCGCTCGGCCATCGCCACGGTTGCCGACACCGACTCGTCGCGCACCCACACCGACCGTTGCTGGCCGTTGATCGCACAGACCACCTGCACCATGCCGCGGTCATCGGGTTCACCGATCGCCGAGATCGACAGCAGCAGCTTCTTGCCCTTCTCGATCGCTACCTCGATCTCCTCATCCCGCCGCATGCCGTAGAGGAACTGCTTGGTCGGCAGCGCGGACACGTCAGAGAACTCCTCGTAGGCTTCCTCGAAGTCGCGGGTGGGTCCGGGGAAGAGCAGCCGGTTGAGGGTCGGACGGGGGTCCTGGTCGAGCGCCTCGTCATCGTGGGGCGACAGCTCCGTGCGGGCCGGTTTGAACGTGCGACCGGCCAACGCCTTGGTCCGGAACGGCTCGGGCCAGCCGCCGGGCGGGTCACCCAACTCGCCGTTGAGGAGGCTGATCACCGAATCCGGAATGTCGTAGGCCTGCGGATTCTCCTCGAACTCGGCCGGGTCGGCACCGCGTCCGACCAACGCCAGCGCCAGGTCGCCCACCACCTTCGACGACGGCGTCACCTTCACGATATTGCCCAGGATCCGGTTCGCGGCCGCGTAGGTGTCCTCGATCGCCTCGAACCGGTCAGCCAGCCCGAGCGCGATCGCCTGCTGCCGCAGGTTCGACAACTGCCCACCCGGAATCTCGTGGTGATACACCCGCCCGGTCGGACCGGGCAGCCCGGACTCGAAGGCCGAGTACAGGTCACGCACCGCCTCGAAATAGGGCTCGAACGACTCCACCGCGGCCAGGCTCAACCCGGTATCGCGTTCGGTGTCCTCCAACGCCGCCACCAGCGCCGACATCGACACCTGCGAGGTGGTCCCGGCCATGGACGCCGCCGCCACATCGACCGCGTCCACCCCGGCCTCGATCGCCGCCAACAACGTCCCCAACTGCCCACCCGCCGTGTCATGGGTGTGCAGATGCACCGGCAGATCGAAATTGGCTCGTAGAGCCGTAACCAATTTTGCTGCCGCTGGTGCCCGGAGCAGGCCTGCCATGTCCTTGATCGCCAGGATGTGAGCGCCCGTGGCCACCAACTCCTCGGCCAGGTGCAGGTAGTAGTCCAGGGTGTAGAGGGTCTCCGACGGGCTGGTCATGTTGCCCGTGTAGCACAGCGCCACCTCGGCCACAGCATGGTCGGTCTCCAGCACCGCCTCGACCGCGGGCCGGATCTGGTCGACATTGTTGAGCGCGTCGAAGATCCGGAAGATGTCGATCCCCGACCGGGCCGCCTCGTGCACGAACGCGGTGGTCACCTTGAGCGGGTAGGGGGTGTAGCCGACGGTGTTGCGTCCCCGCAACAACATCTGCAGCGGAATGTTCGGCATCGCCGCGTGCAACGCGTCCAGCCTGGCCCACGGGTCCTCCTTCAGGAACCGCAACGCCACGTCATAGGTCGCCCCACCCCACGCCTCCGCCGAGAACAACCCCGGCAACAACCGCGCCACCACCGGCGCAGCCTCCACCAGATCACGAGTACGCACCCGCGTCGCCAACAACGACTGATGCGCATCCCGGAAGGTCGTATCCGTCACGGCGACGGCGAGCTGGGCACGCAGCGCCGCAGCGAACCCGGCCGGACCCAACTCCACCAACTGCTGCCGCGAGCCGTCCGGCACCGGGCTGGCGGCGTTGTAGCTGGGCAGCTTCGACTGGGGCACCAGGTAGTGTCCGCGTTCGCCGTTCGGCTTGTTCACGGTCACGCCAGCGAGGTAGGTGAGCAGCTTGGTGCCGCGGTCGGCCGGGATGTGGTGGTGCAGCAGATGCGGCCGCTCATCAATGAAGGACGTCGTGGTGTGCCCGGCCAGGAAGTCGGGGTCGGAGATCACCGCCTCCAGGAACGGGATG
>NZ_JAYFPT010000021.1:0-5953 GCF_034927565.1 Propionicimonas sp. | reverse complement strand
GCGGCCGTGGCGGTGCCGGCCGCTCCAGGCCGGGCTGGCTATGGTGAACGGGTGACCCTGCCCAGCCGTCCGTCCCAGCATCGCCGGTCGAGGGCCCCGATCGTGCTGGGGCTGGTCGTGGTCCTCGCCGTTGCCGTGGCGGTGGGCGCATGGGTGAACCAACTGTCCACGCCGGTCGTCCGGGCCGGCGTACCGACCGCGACCGTGGCATTGCCGCCGGCGCCCACGACGCCGGTCGCCACCACGGGCACGACGCCGTCCGCCGCGGCCACGCTGGGATCCAGCGGCTCGTCCGCCGCAGCCACGTCCAGTGGTTCGGCGACGCCTGGTACGTCCAGCTCTCCGAGTCAGAGCGCGCCGTCCCCGTCGAAGTCGGCCACGTCCACGCCCGCCAAGCCGTTCGCCACCTCGACCATCAAACGGTCCTCTGCCAGCGGGCTCGGCACCCGCCACCGATTCATCGTCAACGTGGAGAAGACCAGCGGGCTGAAGGCCAATCAGGTGGCCGCCGCCATCGCCGACGTGCTGAACGACCCCCGGGGCTGGGCCGGCGACGGCTCGGTACAGTTCGCCCTGGTCAACGACCCGAGCAAGGCCGACTTCACCGTCTACGTCGCCACTGTGGCGGTGGCCGACGGTACCTGCGACCGGACGGACGTAGTCTGCGTCCGCGGGAAGAAGCTGGTGCTGAACGCCACCGCCTGGAAGACTGCCGCCAAGCCCTGGGGAACCGATCTGGCCGGCTTTCGACGCTACCTGGTCAACAACGCCGTCGGCAGCTACCTCGGCGAAGCGGCGGCCAGTTGTCCGAAGAAGGGCGGCCCGGCCCCGGTGATGGCGCCCCAGATCACCGACCTGAAGGGCTGCACGCCCAACCCCTGGCCGACCCGCTGAGCCAGGGGTTGGACGTTTCTGCCGGTTCTGGACCAGCTCAAGCCGCCGCGTCCCCAGGATTGGACACTTCTGCTGGCAATCGGCCGCGAACAGCCACCGGATTACCAGCATGGTCGTCCAACTTCCTCCGCAGGACGGGCTGCCCCCCGCTGAAAACCGGCAGAGCTGTCCAGCCCGGTGGAGTTACTGCGTCGAGGGCGTGGCCTGCCGCCACCGCAGGCCGGCCCGACGCTCAGCCGCTGATCCGCGGCAGGTTCTGGGTGATCTCCCAGCCGTCCTCGGGGGGTTCGGAACTGCCGGGCAGCCGGATGGTGAACTCCGCGCCGCCGGCCTCGGAGCGACCCGCCTTCACCCAGCCGCCGTGCGCCTTGATGGTCTGCGCGACGATCGACAGGCCCAGGCCGGAGCCGGGCGTGGTACGGGCCGAGTCGGAGCGGAAGAACCGGTCGAAGACGTGCGGCAGGTCGGTCTCGGCGATGCCGGGGCCCTCGTCCGAGATCCGCAGCCGGTCGCCCTTCAACAGCACCCGGACGGTACCGCCGGGCGGGGAGAACTTCACCGCATTGTCGAGCAGGTTGGTGACCGCCCGTTCCAGGTTCTCCGGCTCGCCGACCAGGTAGAGCGGCTCGGTCTGCACGTCGAAGGTCAGGCCGGGGCCGCGCCGCTTCGCCCGTGCCACCGCGTTGCTGACCACGTCGCGCAGGTCGATCGGTTCCGGATGGGGCTGGACGGTGTCCTCCCGGGAGAGCTGTACCAGATCACCGATCAGGGTGGTGAACTCGCCCAGCTGGGCGGCGATGTCGCGCAGAATCTCGCCGCGCGCGCCCGGCGGCAGCATGCCCTGTTTGTCGTCGGCGACCAGCAGTTCGACGTTGGTGCGCAACGAGGTCAGCGGGGTTCGCAGTTCGTGCCCGGCGTCGGCGATCAGCCGGCGTTGTCGGTCGCGGGAACTCTCCAAGGTGTTCATCATCCGGTTGAATGCCCTGGTCAGGTCGGTGAGTTCGTCCATGCCACCGAGTTCGATCGGGGCCAGTTTGTCGGTCTCGGTGACCCGCGTGACGGCAGCGGTCAGACGCTGGACGGGCTCCAGCCCCGAGCGGGCGATCACGAAACCGGTGGCGCCGGCGGCGACCGCCGCGGCCAGACCGAAGGTGAGCAGCGAGAAGGCCAGGATCTGCAGGATCTGCGTGGTCGCCTGCAGTGGCCTGCCCAGGACGAGCGCGTAGTACTTGTCACCGTTGCTGAACGGCACCGCGACAATCCGGTAGGGCTGGCCGTCCACATCGGTGCCGGAACGCGCCGAATAACCGGTCTGGATCCGGGCGATCGCGTACTCGGTCGGGGACGGCGACAGCCGCGGTCCACCGGGTGGTCCAGTGGTCTTGTTGTCCGACCGGATCACCATCACCGTCGCATTGGCCACCGCCAGCGCATCGCTGTTCAGCCCGCCCAGGGACTCCGGGTCGCCCGAGATCCACTGGCTGGTGAGCACCGCCACGTCCACCAGCTCGCGGTCGAGTTGGTCGTAGAGCGCGATCGTGGTGATCACGTACGCGGCCACACCGGTGACCGCAACCGCGGCCGCCACCGCGGCGGAGACCAGGAAGGCGAGCCGGTCGTGCAGTGGGCGGTTGGTGACCGAGAGCAGGGAGCGGATCCAGCGGATCACGGCGGGGTCTCGCGCAGCACATAGCCGATGCCGCGCACGGTATGGATCAGTCGGGACTCGCCCTCGCCCTCGGTCTTGCGGCGCAGATAGCCGATGTAGACCTCGAGGGAGTTGGCGGTGGTCGGGAAGTCGAAGCCCCACACCTCGTTCAGCAGCCAGCTACGCTCCAGCACCCGGCGCGGGTTTTCCAGGAAGGTCTGCAGCAGGGCGAACTCGGTGCGGGTGAGGCTGATCCGCCGGCCGGCCCGCAGCACCTCGCGGGTCTGCAGGTCCAGCGACAGGTCGGCGAAGCTCAGCAGTTCGGAGCCGGGCTCGTCGTTGCCGGACGGACGGGTGGTGCGCCGGGTGAGCGCCCGGAGCCGGGCGAGCAATTCCTCGAACGAGAACGGCTTGGCCATGTAGTCGTCGGCGCCGGCGTCCAGGCCGTCCACCCGGTCGCCGACGGCGTCGCGGGCGGTGAGGATCAGGATCGGCACATCGTTCCCGCTGGCCCGCAGCGAGCGGGTGGTCTCCAGGCCGTCGAGCCGGGGCATCATGACGTCCATGATCACCGCGTCGGGGCGCAGCGCCGACAGCTTCGCGAGCGCTTCGACGCCGTCGTTGGCGGTCGTCACCTCGTAACCCGAGTAGTGCAACGAGCGCGCCAGCGAATCGCGGACGGCCTGGTCGTCATCCACAACAAGGATGTGCATGGTCTCAGCCTGCCATGACTGGGCGAATGGTGTCGTGAGGCAGGCGGAACCGGGAGGTCACGAGCGCTGCCTGAGCAGCTCCTGGGCTCGTTTCATGACCTCGGGCATAGCTGCCTCGATGGCCTTCAGGGTGTCGTCGAAGGCGGCGTCCGGGCCGTACCACGGGTCGGGGATGCCGGAGCCGGGGGCGGCATTCGGGTCGAAGTCGGACAGCAGATAGAGGTGTTCGGCATGCGGCACCAGCTGCCGGATCCGGGCCAGGTGCACCTCCTCCATGCCGATCAGCAGGCCGGACCGGTGGATTTCGTCGACGGTGATCCGGTGGGCGTGGTGGCCGGACGGGTCGTAGCCCGCGGCTTTCAGGACGGCCGCGGCGCGCTGGTCGATCGGGCTGCCGTGTTCCTCGTCGCTCACCCCGGCGCTGGCGAAGCTGACGCCGCGCACCCCGTCCCTCACCGCCCAACTCCGGGCGACACGCTCGGCCATGGGAGAGCGGCAGATGTTCCCCCAGCAGACGAACATGATCAGCGGCGAGTCGCTCATCGGTGGTCCTCGCCGCGCTTGAAGAAGGCGTTCAGGATGAAACTCACCACCGAGACGATCAGCGCCCCCCAGAAGGCGGACGGCCAGTCGGCGACGTGCCAGCCGATGCCGAGCTCGCCGGCCAGCCAGCTAAGCAGTTCCAGCAGCAGGGCGTTGATGACCAGCAGGAACAGCCCCAGGGTGATCAGGATCAGCGGCGCCGAGACGAACTTGAACAGCGGTTTGACGATGCTGTTCACCACTCCGAAGATCGCGGCGACGAGCAGCAGCGTCACCGCCTGGGACTGGACGTCGCCGTCCGCGACGGTGATGCCGGGGAGCAGCCACGTCGCGACAGCCAGTGCAGCGGCGCTGGCGAGGAAGCGAATCAGCATGACTCCATGCTGGCACGGTTTCTCCCTGTGCGGCCATCGCGTCCGGCCGGTCCGGCCGGCGTCCCGGTGTGGCCGTCTGTGCCTCGGTACGCTGCGCGTCCCTCGTTGAGACGTCACGCGATGCCGCCATCGGGCGTCTCGCGTGGCCGTCTGTGCGTCGGGTGAGTGGCGCGTCCCCCGGGGTCGGATGCGATGATCAGGACGTCACCGGCGGGGACGGGCCCGGCGTGGACGTGGTGCTGAAAGGGACGCAGGATGACGATCGACCTCAAAGGCCGGCACTTTCTGAAGGAGGCCGACTTCAGTCCGGCGGAGTGGCAGCACCTGCTGGCGCTCACCGGCGAGTTGAAGGATGCCCGCCGCAACGGCACCGAGGTGCAGCACCTCACCGGGGCGAACATCGCCCTGATCTTCGAGAAGACCTCGACCCGCACCCGCTCGGCCTTCGAAGTCGCCGCCCACGACCAGGGCGCGCACGTCACTCAGATGGACGGGAACTCGTCCCAGCTGGGGCACAAGGAGTCACCCGCCGACACCGCCCGGGTGCTGTCCCGGCTGTATCAGGGGATCGAGTACCGCGGCGCGCGGCAGGCGACCGTCGAGACCATCGCGCAGTACTCGTCGGTGCCGGTGTGGAACGGGCTGACCGACGAGTGGCACCCCACCCAGAGCCTGTGCGACATGTTCACCATGCGCGAGGCGTCCGGGAAGGACGACCGCGACATCGCCTTCGCCTTCGTCGGCGACGCCCGGTTCAACGTGGGTTGCTCGCTGTTGATCGGCGGTGCGCTGCTGGGCATGGACGTGCGCATGGTCGCGCCGCAGAAGCTGCTGCCGCCGCACTGGGTGGTGGCGCAGGCGCAGACCCTCGCCGAGCAGACCGGTGCCCGGATCACCCTCACCGAGGATCTCGACGGGGTGAAGGGCTGCGACTTCGTCCACACCGACATCTGGGTGTCGATGGGCGAGCCGGAGAGCGTGTGGACCGAGCGCATCCTGCTGCTGCAGGACTATCAGGTGAACACCGCCCTGCTGGAGCGGACCGGGGTGTCCGAGGTGAAGTTCATGCACTGCCTGCCCGCCTATCACAACCGCGACACCACCGTTGGCGAGCAGGTCTTCTCCCGCTTCGGGCTGCCCGAGTTGGAGGTCACCGACGAGGTCTTCGAGAGCCCCGCGTCCATCGTCTTCGACCAGGCCGAGAACCGGATGCACTCGATCAAGGCCATCATGGTCGCCACCCTGACCTGAACTCCCGGCGCTGACTCCCGTCCGGTTCCCCGCACAAACCGGGCAGTACCGGCCACTCGCGTGCGCTATCCACGCGAGTGCCCCGGATCACCCGGTTTCTGCGGCCGTCCCCGGGGTGGGCGGCATCCTGACTCTGGGCCGGGGGACGTGGGCCGGGGGACGGTTCCCTGGCCGACCTAGCTGGCAGTGTGGGCCGGGGGACGGTTCCCTGGCCGACCTGGCCGGTAGTGGGCGATAGGTTGGGCGTCATGACACTGCCTGCGACGCTGCCGAGCCCCCGCACCCCCGACCCGGCGTCCGCGCCGCCGCTGCAGTGGGGGGTGCTGGCGCCGGGCGGGATCGCCCACTCCTTCGTCCGGTCGGCCCGGTCGTTCACCCGGCAGCGGTTCGTCGCGGTCGGCTCCCGGTCGCCCGAGCGCGCGCAGGCCTTCGCCGACGAGTTCGAGGTACCGAAGGCCTACGGATCCTACGAAGCCCTGGTTGCCGATCCTGACGTGCAGGCGGTCTACGTCGCCTCGCCGCACAGCCTG
>NZ_JAYFPT010000088.1:0-12503 GCF_034927565.1 Propionicimonas sp. | reverse complement strand
CAGCGCGCGGGCGTGTCGCTCGCCACTGCCTCGAAGGCGCTCAACGACAGGTTCGACGTTTCGGCCAGCACGCGGGATCGAGTGCTCAAGGTCGCGCAGGACATGGGATTCAGCGCCAATGCGCTCGCTCGCGGCCTGGCGATTGGTCGCAGCCACACGGTCGGCATCGTGACAAACGACTTGAGCGGCCGGTTCGTGCCGAAGATCATGCACGGTGCGGAGCTCGCCGTCGGGATGGAGGACTCAACGGTTCTGATGTCCAACAGTCACGGGGATCCCGCTCATGAGGAGCGCTTGGTACGTCGCCTGCTGGAACGTCGTGTCGACGGTCTCATCATTGTCGATGATTCCATGGAGGCGCGCTCGCCCGTGCGCGGCGCAGGGTCGACGCCGATCGTCTATGCGTACGGGTGGTCCACTGACCGGAGGGATCGATCGATTATTCCTGATGCCGACTTGGCTGGTCGGATCGCTGCCCAGCACCTGATCGACATCGGACGCCGCCATATCGTGGTCATTAGCGGCGAACCTGGCTCGTATCCTGCGGTGCGCCGAGCGGCTGGCGCCAGGGACGCGCTACGGGATGCCGGGCTGGCGGTTCGGCCGTCCAGTGTGCTCTTCGGATCATGGTCAGAGCAGTGGGGCTGGGATGCGATCGAAGGGTTCTTCGCGGACGGTTTGCAGGTGGACGGCGTGGTCGCCGGCGACGATCTGATCGCGAGGGGGGTTGTGGAGCGGATCCAGCTCCGTGGGCTGAGGATCCCCGACGACATCGCGGTCGTCGGCCAGGACGACTGGTGGCCGGTTGTGAACGGGAGACTGCCGATCACGAGCGTGAACCCATGCTTGGACGAACTGGGGGCGGCTGCCGTCCGTCTGCTGTACAGCAACCCCGCGGAGTCCGACGCGCCCGAACTGGTTCCGCCACGGCTGATGGTCCGCGAGTCCACCGTTCGCGGGGGCGCTGCGGCGATGCCCTGACCAATCCGATCAGATGAGCCGGTTCCCCGGGCGCCCCCATCCTTGTTGGCGGCAACCCTTGACAGGGGCGGGCACAGGCACGCTAAGTTAGCCACCGAGAGTTCGAAAGGGCTTTCGAGACTGACTCAGACCGGACGGGGACGGCATCGTTCTGGTGGAAGCTCCAGTCTCGGCCGAGAGCACGTTGCACTTGGTGGCCTGATCGAAAGTGCGTAGGAGCACAAGGCGATGGAGAGCATCGCCGTCGATCGTGGCAAGTGCCACAGCACGGAAAGGAACGCAATGAAGCGGTCGAGGATTGGGAAGCTGGGAGCGATCACTGCCGTGGTTCTCCTGGCGTCCGGTATCGCGGGTTGCTCTGGGACAACCTCGGGTGAGGCGAACGGCAAAGTGGTCCTGCAGATGTGGACCAGGGGTGCGGGTACGGAAGATCTTGCCGCACGGTTCAACGAGAGCCAGGACAAGGTCGAGGTTCAGGTCACGCGGATCTCCGGAGACTACGCGACAAAGGTGGCCACGGCGAAGAGCAGTGGCGACCTGCCTGACGTCATGGACATTGACGACATCGATGCACCGCTGTATGCGTTGAACGGTGTCCTGACCGATATCACAGATCGGTACGAATCCCTGTCGTACAAAGACGATCTCAACAAGGCGCAGGTCGACCTGAGCACGACAAACGGTCGGATCTACGCGATTCCGAATATCGCAGGTCCGTCCATCATGATGTACAACAAGGATCTGTTCCGGAAGGCCGGGCTCGATCCCGAGAAGCCGCCGTCGACCTGGGCCGAACTCCTTGAGGCTGCGAAGGCAATCACAGCGCTCGGCGACGATACCTATGGATTCTCCATCCCGGTGGCGTGCGGCGGCTGCATCGGATACTCGTTCTCGCCCCTGATCTGGGCGTCTGGTGGCGAGATCTTCGAGGGCGAGGGAGCCGATCAGCACACGACCTTCTCGAGCGCGGAGTCCGCAGAGGCATTCGGGTTCTACAAGTCGCTCCTGGACGCTGGGGTGGTGAACCCGGCTGAGTACACCGAGGACGGATCCACCTGGGGGGACTGGCTCGCCTCGGGGAAGGTGGGGATCGAACTCGGGACCCCGGTGTTCTACCCCACCGCTATCGAGGCCGGCGTTGACGTCGGCACCGCTCCCATTCCTGGAAAGGACGGCGGGTTCGCCACGTTCGTTGGCGGCGATGTGCTGGCGATCGGTGAGGGCACCGACCATATCGAGGAGGCGTGGCAGTTCATCCAGTTCATGCTGGAGCCCGCCCAGCAGGAGTTCGTCGCCGAGCAGGGACTGGTTCCCACCCGACTGGACATGCTGGACGAGGACTTCCGCGCGAAGTACCCAGCCTCGGCGACCGGCTTGCAGGCCATGGAGAACGGCCACGTGCCGCACACCCTCGCCTTCAACGCGATCGTGAATGACGCCAACGCGCCGTTCGGAACCGCCATGGAGCAGATCCTCACTGAAGGTGTCGAGCCGTCCGTCGCCCTCGCCCAACTCGACCAGGAGGCAACGGCACTGATCAAGCAGGCAGCGACCAACGCCGGCATCAGCTGATATGACCCTTCGACAGGGCTCTGCGGATCTGTCCGCGGGTGGTGCGGGGCGTGTCCGCCGCACCACCCGCGGTGCGCGGAGCATGAGCGCGTTCCACCGCCGGCGGGCCATCATCGGAGCCGGGATGATGACTCCCTCGGTTCTCATTTCGTTGGTGTTCTTCGGCATTCCCATGCTGCTGCTGGTGTGGATGTCGCTGAACAACTGGCCGCTGTTGGGAAACACCTCGTTCATCGGTCTGGCGAACTACGCCGAGGCCATGACCGACGAGAAGTTCCATTCGGTGGTCCGATTCACCCTCCTCTTCACCGTGATCGCCACGCCGGTCCAGATCCTCAGCGGCTACCTCCTTGCCATGATCGTGCGCCGCCGGGCTCGCGGCGTGGGAGTGTTCCGCGCCATCTACTTCCTCCCGGTCGTCGTGGGCGGAGCAGCGGCGAGCTACATGTTCGTGGTTCTCATCAAGCCGGGACAAGGACTGATCGACCAGGTACTGCAGGTGGTTGGGCTCACCGATGGAAAGACCTCCCTGCTCGGGAATTTCTGGCTGTCGGTGTGGGTGGTGATCGGGATCACCATCTGGAAGGGCGTCGGGACGACCATGGTCATCCTGATGGCAGCCATGCAGTCCGTGCCGGAAGAGGTCTACGAAGCCGCCAAGGTGGACGGCGCAGGCTGGCTGCAGCGGGAGACCCGCATCACCCTGCCGCTGATCACCCAGAGCATGGCTCTGGTCCTGCTGTTGACCATCACAGGAAACATGCTGGCGTTCGACCAGTTCTTCATCATCACCGGGGGCGGTCCCGCCAGATCCACGGTGACGGCGGTGTTCTGGCTCTACACCGAGGCGTTCGTCCGCTATCGCATGGGCTATGGTGCGGCGCTGGCCATCCTGATCGTCATCGTCCTCGCCATCGCGAGTGCGATCCAGTTGCGCGTGCTGCGGGAGAAGTGAGGCCGCCATGAGTACGTACACACAGGTCCGCAGCCGACTCTCGGATTCGAGGACGAGACGACTGATCACCGAGTTCGGCTACTACGGCGTGGCTGTGCTCGTCGCGGGCGCCTTCCTGGCTCCGCTGCTGTGGTCGGTCGTGCGTTCGTTCAGCGACCCGCTCCACGGATGGGCCCCCACGTCCCGCTACTACGACGAGTTGTGGACCGCAGGACGCGGACTGGGCCACTATGCCGCCAACAGCCTGATCGTGGCAGTGTCCACTACTGTCCTGACGCTCCTGCTGTCGACACTGGCGGGGTACGCCCTCGCACGAACCAAGTTTCCCGGCCAGAACATTGTTTTCGCAGCGATGCTCCTCCCGTTCATGGTCCCCTACCAGGGGATTATGGTCCCGATTTACACCATCATGGCCAAACTGGGGTTGGTGAACAGCCTGGTTGGCCTCGTGCTCATCTACACATCGTTCATGATGCCGTTTTCCATATTCCTCATGCGCAACAGCTTTCTCGCGATCCCCGGCGAGATGGAGGAAGCCGCCATCATGGACGGCGCGTCGATGTTCCAGATGCTGACGAGAGTCTTCCTTCCCCTGGTGGTCCCGGGGTTGGCGACCGTGGCGCTGTATGCGTTCATGTATGGCTGGAGTGATCTGCTCGCGGCGCTCATCATGCTGAACAACGATCGCAACTTCACACTGCCCCTTGCTCTCGGCGGGCTCCAGCAGGGCGACTACGGCGCCATTGATCTCGGTGTCCTCGAAGCAGGTGCAATTGTCAGCATGATTCCGTGCATCGTGCTGTTCTTGATTCTGCAGCGGTACTACATTCGCGGCATTGCCGCTGGCGCAATAAAGCTCTAAAAGACCCTTGGTGGCTGGAGGTTTGGAATGCGGGTTGGAACCGATCAACTCTTCGTGGAGATCGACGAGCGGACTGGCACAGTGTCTTCCATGCGGAGTTCGCTGAACCCCTCACTGGAGTTCGCTGGAAACGCCCTGAACACGAGTTACGAGTCGTTCCAGCGCGGGCCGTGGCTGGGAGACCTCGCCTTTCGCATCTGGCTGGGCGAGGACCGGTGGCAGCGCGAGTTGACCACGGCGTCCGGTGATGTGCGCGAGGTCACCCGAGATGGCGATGACGTCGTTGTGAGCTACTCCCGCCCGTCCCGGAACGAGTCGGGCATCCAGAGCATGCGAGTAGTGCAGCGGTGGACTAGCGACGAGGAGGGCCTGACCTTCACCACAAGGTTGGAGAACCCGGGTGACACGGTCCTGGAGGTGGGGGAGTTGGCCGCCGCGTTCGTGATGAACATGGACTACGAGGGCATCTTCAAGGACCGGTCGATTGTGGATCGTGGCACCGGCGAGTTGCAGCGGATCTGGCACGAAGAGCGGGTGCAACAGCATCTCCACCTGGCCGGCCGCGGTTCCTATGCGCTCTACCAGCGTCCAGCCGGCGATGCACCCGTACTGTTCGTGGCACCCACCGCCGATGGTTCGTGGGAGAACGCCTACCAGATCGACAAGGACATCGCCTGCCAGTGGCGGGTGACCTTCGAGGGTCCGTACTACATTGCGGCCCACACCCGGGCGACCCGGCTCGAGGAGGGTTGGCTGAAGGACTCCCGGCGGCAGCAGTTGTCCGCGAACGGCAACTCCTCGCTGATCATCCCCCCGCACGGGATGGCTGAGTGGGGCTTCCGGTTCAGGGTGCTGCAGGATGCGACCGAGGTGTTCCAGGCCCTCGTCGACAACGGCCAGGTGGCGGTGGAGGTGCTGCCGTCGCCGGCGGTGCCGTCGGGAGAGACCGTCCAGGTGGTGGTGGGGTCCAGGACCCCGGTCACGATGACCTCCGAGAGCACCAATCTGGAGATCACCGAGCTCGCGCCATGCGCCGGCAAGCAGGTCTTCGCCGTGACGCTGCCGACGCCGGGGGAGAAGCGCCTGTTGATCCACTCCTCGGGCCAGCTCGCCACCCGGATCCTGCTGTATGCGACGGTGGATCCGAAGACCGCCCTTCGTCGCCATGCGCAGTTCATCGTCGAACGCCAGCAGTACAACAACCCCTCCGACCCGTATGGGCGGGACGGTGCCTTCCTGCCGTACGACCATGACATCCACGCGATCTGGACCGAGAGCGAGGAATGTTTCCAGGTCGGGGGGTCGGACGAGCTGTCCTTCACGATCGGCATGTACCTGGCGGAGAAGAACGCCAGGTTCCCGGTTCAGTCTCAGATCGACGTGCTGGATGACTTCCTCGACCGGTTCGTGCTGCGCAGGCTGCAGGACCCACAGAGCCTGCGTATCAGGGCGGGGGTGTACCTGGGGCCGGTCGAATACCCATCGCGCCAGTTCTGTGAGTGGACGGCCGAGGACGCGGCCGCGGACACGCGCTACAACAACTACGTCCTGTTCGCGGCCTTCTACTACGCCCTCTATCGCATCGCGCGTCACGGAGCCGAGACGCGCCGCAGCGCGGCAGACTATCTCAGCCTCGCGTGGCGAACACTCGTACTGGGTTACGAGATCGGTGTGACGAGGGCAGCCGGGGCACCCGCCGGGGAGTACCAGTTCGAGCTGCTCGAGCTGCTCCAGAACGAGGATGCCGAGGGATATGCGGCGCTGGCGCCCCACCTGGAGGCCTATGGAGCCGGAGTGGTGGCGGATCCATACCCCTTCGGATCCGAGCTGTTCATCGACCAGACTGCCCACTCGCAGGTGTACCACGGGCTGGTCAGATACGGTTCTGGTGACGCGGCGGCACGTGCCCTCGAGGTGGTGCGTGCGATGCGCACCGGTTTCCAGCCCTGCTGGTTCAGGTACGGCGTGGACGAGCGCGGATCGGTGTGCCTGTGGTATGCCACCCCGCAGAACTCCGAAGTGCTCTTCCGCGGGTTCGAAGCGACCGGGCGGATCGACTACCTCAAGCTGGCCCACGGAGGGCTTTCGAGCTTCATGGCACCGATGTTGGAGAACGGCGGTGCCCGAGGTTGGTACACCTGGTGGCCGGATCGCCTCGGTTTCGATCCCCGTTCCCTGGACAGCGCGCTGGGGCTGTTCAACTACCTGCGGGCAGCGAAATCGTACGTGGTGCGCGAGGCTGTCGGGACGGTTGGCTACGGCTGCCGGGTGGAGACCGCCGATGGGGTGCATCACATCACCCCATGGGAGGGCGTCAACCAGCGCATGTGGGTGGACGACCACGGCTGGAACATCGACGCGAGCCGGGGCAGTGTCGCCGCGGTGGTGTCCGCGCCAGCCCTTCTCGAGATCACCTTCGAGAACTCCGGTGGCCCGGTGGATGTCACGGTCACGGAATGCCGTCCCCATCCCGCGACCGTACTGAGGGTTCGCGAGGCGCCGGGAGCTGCGGTGAGCCCAGTGCCCGGTGGCATCCGAATCGAGGGCTTCGATGCGTCTGGGACCCTCCGGATCGAACGCCTGTCCGGTGGTCAGCCCTGACGCGCCTCAGCATCGCGACCGAGGCCCATCCTCCGGACAGGTGGACATCCGGAGCCTGGCTGCGGTCGACCTCATCCCTCAGCTCCATCCCACGATCTTGACCAAGGAGTTCGTCTTGCCATCTACATCGTTGCACCGGACCGCGGTGACCCCCGCCCGCCCGGTGGCCGACGTCAAGCACAGTCCGCTGGACCTGCGGGCCGTCCGTCTGCTGGACAGTGGACCGCTGGGTCGCTGGCAACACCTGAACTCCACGGCGACCATCCCCCACTGCATCGCCCAGGTTGAGGAGTCCGGGGTGGTCCACAACTTCCGACTGGCGGCAGGGGAGTCGGCGGGACAGCACCGGGGGCCGGTCTTCGCGGACTCCGACCTCTACAAGGTGATCGAGGCGGTGGCGTGGGACATCGCCCGCTGTGGCACGCACGAGTTCGACGCCTGGCTGGACGAGGTGATCGCCCTCGTGGGGCGAGCGCAGGAACCAGACGGCTACCTGGACACCTGGATCCAGGTTCTCCACCCCGAGAAGAAGTGGGCCGAGATGGAGAGCACCCACGAGCTGTACGTGCTCGGACATCTCATCCAGGCGGCGATCGCACTCGACAGGGCGAGCGGGCGTGCCGATCTGCTGGACATCGCCGTGAGGTTCGCGGATCTTGTGTACGACCGGTTCGGGCCGGACGGTGCCGAGGGGATCTGCGGTCATCCCGAGATCGAGACCGCGCTGGTGGAGCTTTACCGCCAGACCCGCGATCAGCGCTACCTCATCCTCGCCTCGCGCATGGTCGACCTGCGGGGTCACGGGCTGCTCCCGACGAACTGGCTCGGCCCGCGCTACTTCCAGGACCACCTCCCGGTGCGAGAGGCCCGGGAGGCGGTCGGCCATGCCGTGCGTCAGCTCTACCTCAACGCCGGAGTCACGGATGTCTACCTGGAATCCGGAGACAACGCGCTGCTCAGCGCCATGAACGCGCAGTGGGCGAGCGTCCATGAGCGAAAGATGTACATCTCCGGCGCGTTCGGCGCCCGCCACAGCGGCGAGGCCTTCGGCGACGCCTATGAACTGCCGAGCGACAGGGCCTATGCCGAGACCTGCGCAACCGTCGCCGACATGCACTGGTCCTGGCGAATGCTCCTTGCCGACGGGGACGCCGGCCCGGCAGCCTACTCGGCTGCCATCGAGCGCGAACTGCACAACGCGCTCCGCGCCGCTGTGGACGCCACCGGCACCCGCTTCTTCTATGCCAACCCGCTCCAGTTGCGCCCTGACAGGTACTCCGAGGAGTCCGCGCCGCGCGAGCGAGTGCCCTGGTACCCGTGCGCCTGCTGCCCCCCGAACATCGCCCGGACGGTCGCTCAGCTGAGCGGCTACGTCGCTTCAACGACTGATGACACGCTGTGGCTGCACCAATTCGCAGAGTCGGAGATTGACCTGCCTGCCCACCTCGGTGGCGCCCGGCTGACGGTCACCACCGGCTACCCGCTGGAAGGAGCAGTCGAGATCACGGTCGACGGCTCGACGGTTCCCGGTACACAGCTTGCCGTCCGGATTCCTGAGTGGTCGGGTGCAGCTGCCCTCAACGGGCCCGACGGAGCGCACTTCGTCGGAAGCGACGGTTATGCCCACGCCGATCTGGTGCCGGGGGCGACCTACCGTCTCGGGCTGGATCTCACGGCCCGGTTCACCCGCGCGCACCACCGCATCGACGCCGTCCGCGGCAGCCTTGCCCTGGAACGAGGCCCCCTGCTCTACTGCATTGAACAGGCTGACCTGCCGGCGGGGATCAAGGTAGACGACCTCGTCCTGCTCCCCGCCGAGGGAATCCGCGCGCACGAGGACGGCCAGCTGACCGTCCTCTGCACCCAGGCCACTCCCGACGAACCTCTCTATCCGCCTGCGGGAGGCGTTCCCACGAGCACGGCGCAATTGCCGGTGACCGCCGTCCCGTTCTCAAGCTGGGGCAACCGCAACTCCGACGCCATGCGGGTGTGGATCCCGGCGGTGCCGTCTCGCGCTGATGCCGGCGCCCCCGACAGTCGGGGCTGACGTGTCAGCCTGCGCCGTACGCACCGTGCGACACAACTCAGGCTCGTCCGCCCACCGTGGTGTGAGCCGACCGCAACATCCGTCCCGGGGCGGTGCCATCCGACCCGGCAGAACGCAAGGGAAGATCGAACCATGAGCGACCACCGCAATGCGCCACGCATCGTCATCGACCTGGATCTTCCGGGCCCTGTCGTCAGCAGGCATCTGTACGGTCACTTCGCCGAACATCTGGGTCGGTGCATCTACGGTGGCTTCTGGGTGGGGGAAGACTCATCAACACCGAATCTGGCAGGCATCCGCGCGGACGTCGTCGAGGCGCTCCGTGCACTCCGGGTCCCGAACTTGCGCTGGCCGGGCGGATGCTTCGCGGATGAGTACCACTGGCGGGACGGCATCGGCCCCCGGAGTGAGCGTCCGCGCATGGTGAACAGCCACTGGGGTGACGTCGTCGAGGACAACTCGTTCGGGACCCACGAGTTCATGGCACTGTGTGAGTTGCTCGGGGCTGACCCGTATGTGAACGGCAACGTCGGTTCGGGCACCGTACGCGAACTGAGTGAGTGGATCGAGTACCTGACCCGGGCAGACGACTCGCCCATGGCGGCGCTGCGTCGCAGGAATGGACGAGACCAGCCATGGCGGGTGCCCTTCATCGGTATCGGGAACGAGCCGTGGGGATGTGGCGGCAACATGAGGGCCGAGGCATACGCGGACCTCGCGCGGCGCTACGCCACCTATGTCCGCAACCACGGCGAAAACCAGGTGTACCGGATCGCCGCGGGCGCGAACGCGGATGACTATGCCTGGACCGAAGCCCTGATGAAGGCACTCGGCTGCGTTTCCTGCGGTGACACGACGGCTTTCGAAGCGGTGTCGCTCCAC
This sequence comes from Propionicimonas sp., assembly GCF_034927565.1. Taxonomy (GTDB): domain Bacteria; phylum Actinomycetota; class Actinomycetes; order Propionibacteriales; family Propionibacteriaceae; genus Propionicimonas. Next base: position 2,603 of record NZ_JAYFPT010000088.1, on the reverse strand, counting down.
TACTACACCATGAGCGGAACCTGGGCGGACAAGGGTCATGCGACCAGCTTCGGCCAGGACGACTACTACCGGACCATGGCGGCAGCGACCAGGATCGACGAGCTGCTCACCCGCCATTCGACAGTCATGGACCGCTATGACCCCGGAAGGCGAATCGGCCTGGTGCTCGACGAGTGGGGCACCTGGTGGAACGTCGAGGACGGCACCAACCCCGGCTTCCTGTACCAGCAGAACACCTTGCGGGACGCCCTGGTAGCCTCGGTCCACTTCGACGCGTTCCACCGCCATGCGGACCGCCTCGTGATGGCGAACATCGCCCAGACCGTCAACGTCCTGCAAGCGATGATCCTCACAGATCCCGAAACCGGCGCGCTGGTGCTGACGCCCACCTACCACGTGTTTGCCATGAACACCGGCCACCACGACGCCGCGTCACTCGCCGTGCACATCGTGGGGGCGGGCACCCGTCAGGTGGCCGGGGGCACGCTCCCGCTCCTGTCCGCTTCGGCAACGACACGGGGCGACACAGCTCTGGTGTCGATCACCAATCTCGACGCCGATGCGGGCTGCACCACGGTCCTCGACCTGCGCGGACGTGGGGTCACGGGCCACAGCGCGACGATTCTGACAGCCTCCGCCATCCAGGCCCACAACACGCCAGACTCTCCCGACCAGGTACGCCCGCAGGCGTTTGAGGGCGTCCGTCCACACCCGCGAGGCCTGCAACTGGAGCTGCCCGCACACTCCTACGTGACTGTCGAGCTGGCTCTTGAGGAGACCGATGACTGACCTGCGGAACCTGGCCGGGTGTCGACGCCCGCTGGCGTGGACTGCATCCCCGTAGCGGGCGTTGCTGACGGGTCCAAGGATGGACGGCTGGTCGCGGACTTGTTTTTGCTGGTTTCCGTCGCCGGGACGCGATCCCGTACTCGACGGTCGATAAGGGTACGAATCACGCGGGGGTTTGCAGCCTCGCGCGAGAAAGGAGTCTGCGATGGCTCTCGCACGGTCGTCCACCCCGCCCATGGGCTGGAACAGCTGGGACTGCTACGGCACGACGGTGACCGAGGCCGAGGTTCTTGCCAACGCCGAGTTCATGGCCGAGCACCTGCTTGAGTTCGGCTGGGACACGGTCGTCGTCGACATCGACTGGTCGGATCCGACAGCTCGCTCCCACGGCTACAACGACCGGGCGCCACTGGTGATGGACGACCACGGGCGTCTGCTACCGGATCCGGGCCGGTTCCCGAGTTCGTCCGGGGGAGCGGGGTTCGGTGTGCTGGCCGAGCAGGTGCACGCGCTCGGACTGAAGTTCGGGATCCATGTCATGCGGGGGATCCCGTGGCGGGCGATCGAGCACGATGCGCCCATTGTCGGGACCGTCGCACGGGCGTCCGAGGTTGCCGACCCCGGCAACGCCTGCGAATGGAACCCTGACATGGCGGGGCTGGATCACAGCCATCCGTCAGCGCAGGCGTACTACGACTCGGTGCTCGCGATGTGCGCCGAGTGGGGAGTCGACTTCATCAAGGCCGACGACATGCTCTGGCCGTACCAGGCGGCAGACATCCAGGCGTTCATCCGGGCGATCGAACACTGTGGGCGCGAGATCCAGCTGAGCCTGTCGCCAGGTCGCGATCTGTCGCTGGCCCGGTTGGACCACCTGCGCGAGCACGCGACGATGTGGCGAATCTGCGACGACCTGTGGGATCGCTGGGTCGACGTCGAGGCAAACTTCGCCCGGTTCGCCCGCTGGGCCCCGCACGGCGGGCCGGAGGGGTGGCCGGACGGCGACATGCTGCCACTGGGCCGGATCGGCCTGCGGGCCGAGCGTGGTGAGCCGCGCGACGACAACCTCACCCCCGCCGAGCGGGTCTCGCTGATGACGCTGTGGGTGATCGCCCGATCACCGCTGATGATTGGCGGCGATCTGCCACGTTCCGACCCCGCCACGATCGCGCTGTTCACCAATGCCGACGTGCTTGACGTCCTGAAATACTCCTCGGCCAACCGTGAGGTCTTCCGCGAGGGGCCACTGGTGCTCTGGTCGGCCGAGGGTTCCGGGGCAGTGCAATACGCAGCTGTCTTCAACCTCGGTGCGGAGCCACTTCCAGTCGTCCTCGATACGCAGAGCCTTGGGCTGCCAGCCGTGATCCAGGGCGACCTGCACGAGTTGTGGACCGGGGCTCGCGTCCGCACCTCTTTGGTGACGACCCAGAGCAACGCCACGCGCGGGGTCGCTCCTGGCAGCACTGCCGTCTACCTCACCCTCGAACCGCACGGAGCGGCACTGCTTCGTCTCGACCCACGCAGACGCACCCCGTGACAGCCATAGCAGCATCAGGGCCCGGCCTTGGTGCCAAGGCCGGGCCAGGTGGCGGTCAGACGTATTCGCGGTAGGAGACGCCGGAGTAGACGAATTCGTAGATCAGGTCGCCGGAGCGCTCGATCGTGGTTCCGTCGGGGTTCTGGATGACCAGGTCACCGAGCGCGTGGTAGCGGCCGTAGGAGGGGCTCTTGCCCATCTTGTCGAACATGGCCTTGACCTGGTCGGGGGCGTGGACATAGGCGTTCAGGGTGCCGAGGATGTCCTGGACGGCGAG
>NZ_JAYFPT010000017.1:0-8685 GCF_034927565.1 Propionicimonas sp. | reverse complement strand
GCGGGACGTGCCGGGGCGAACCACGGTCAGAGGCAGCCCACCGGAACTACGTCACCTTCGAGGTGGCCTTCGACGCCTTGGACGCGGTGGTGTACCCGGGCTTGGTCCCGGTGACCTTCACCGACACCTTCGTGCCCTTGTCTGCCTTGACCAGCTTGTAGCTGGACTTCGTGGCCCCCTTGATCACCTTGCCGGCACGCAGCCACTGGTAGGTGAAGGTCACCGGCGCCGGCTTCCACGTCCCGGGCTTCACCGTCAACGTCGAACCAACCTTCGCGGCCCCCGAAATCTTCGGCGTCGCCGCAGTCAGTGTCCCAGCCACCACCTTCGCGGTCGCCTTCGACGTCGTGGTCACCGCGGTGTACCCGATCTTCGAACCGGTCACCTTCACCGACATCTTCGTGCCCTTGTCAGCAGCAACCACGGTGTAGGTCGACTTCGTGGCGCCCACGATGGCCTTCCCGCCCCGGTACCACTGATAGCCGAGCGTCACCCCCGACGGCTTCCACGTACCCGGCTTCGCGGTCAGCTTCGAACCAACCTTCGCCGTCCCGGACACCACCGGAGTCGGCGTGGCCGTCAGCGTGTGGCCAGGCACCGTGGCGGTCGCCTTCGAGGTCCTGGCCACCGAGGCGTAGCCGGGCTTCGAACCTGTCACGGTCACCGTCAGTGCCGTGTTCGCGTCCGCCAACTGCACCGTGTAGGTGCTCCGCGTGGCACCCGCGATCGCCGCGCCATCGCGGCGCCACTGGTAGGCCAGAGTGACCGGGACCGGCGCCCAGGTGCCGACGCCGGCCGTCAGGACTTTGCCGATGGCCGCCGTCCCTGAGACGGACGGAAGCGGGGTTGCCGTCAGCGACGCTGCCGTCGCGGTGACCGCGGCCGATGTCTTCGACACCGACGGGTAGCCGGTCTTCGAGCCGGTCACCCGCACCGAGAGCTTCCTCCCGACGTCGGTGGCGGTCACCCGGTAGGTCTGCGCGGTGGCCCCGGAGATCGCCGCCCCGTCCCGCAGCCACTGGTAGGACAGCACCACCGGCGCCGGGCCCCACGAGCCCACCACGGCGGTCAGCGTCTGGTCGGTCCGCGCCGTCCCCGAGATGGACGGCGTCACAGCGGCCAATGCGAGCCCCTCGACCGACACCGTCGCCAGTGTCCCCGCGGTTCCGTCGGCGCGTACGACCGCGCCGGAGCCGTCCGTGGCCTGGTTGGTGAGTCCGATCGAGTAGATCCCCTTCGGGACGGGGTTGCCCGACTCGTCCTTGCCGTCCCAGCCGACGCCGCGGACCGACCCGTCGGCGCTCGCACCCACCGCCAACTCCCGGACAACCTTGCCGGTGGAGTCGGTGATAACCAGCTTGCCGGCCGCCACCGGCTTGGTGAGGTCGATCTGTGGAGACCAGGTCCCCGTTCCGTCGTACGAAGCTGGGGCCGTGACACCCAGCGAGCGTGGCGCTGATGTCGCTGCACCCGGGATGGTTTTGATCACCAGGTCGGACTCGGTGGTGTAGGCGACCCGGTCGCCGTCGACCGCGAGGCTGCCCCAGCCGTTGGGTCCAGCTCCGGCGCCGGCGTAGTCGACCAGCGTCGTCCGAGTGCCGCTCAGGTTGTACGCCGACACCGTGTCGTCATTCATCACCACAACCAACCCGTCACCGAGCGCGAGCAGATCACCGCAGGTGGAGAACACCTGCTTGCCGGCGCGGAAGTCATAGACCACCGCTGCATCGGACTCGGGGCAGCCGGCGTCCCGCTCGTAGGCGACCGTGTCCCCCCACAGCAACGTGCCATAGGCATCGTCGGACGGAAGCGTGAACTCGACAGCGGGTGACCCGGCGCCGGACAGATCCCGGACCTTCAGCTTCGCCACCGGCTCGTCGGCGTCGTAGTCGGTCAGATCCTCCAGCACCAACCCACCGAAGACGGAAAGCGCGTTCGGGGCGGCAGTCCAGTTGCCGTCGGGAGTGCGAAGCTGACGATCCTCCCCGCGTTCGGCCAGCAGATACGGACCGGACAGCGCACGCGTGGCGTCGACCCCGGAGACTGTCTCCGTGCGCGATCCCCGGTCGTAGAGCACCACCTCCGACTCGCCGGACGGCACCACCCAGCGGGCTGCCGATGCCAGCGCACTTGACCGGCTCCCGACCACCGAACTCAGTTCGGTCGGCTCACTGATTGAACCGCCGACCGAGCGTTTCCAGGTCTGGTTGGCGTGGGTGCTGTCCTGCAGCAGCACAGCAGTCGGTGTCAACGCGACAGGGATGCCACCACCAGTCTGGGTGACGTCGGTGGCGATCCGCTGCGTGGTCAGGGTCACCGGGTCGAATCGCTCCACATAACTGCCGGAGCCGGTCAGGGTGGTGATCAGCAGGCCGTCCTCGACCAGAGCGGCCAGGTTCGCGTCCAGCACATCATTGCCCAACTCCACCGGTCTGCCCGCTTGGAGCTTTCCGTCCGACAGCGGCAGCCAGACGAGATCCCGCTCAGACTCCCGGTCCTGAGCGAGGAAACCAGCCTGAGTCTGCGCAGAGCTGTAGTCCTCGCCGTTCAGATATCGAGAACAGCCAACCTTGCTGCCATTCGCGGTGAAGACGCAGGGATCGCCGGAGTCGGGGGTATAGACGATCAGGTCCCCCGTGCCCCGACTCAGCCAGAACGACTCCCCGACGTCAGTCACCAGCGTTGGGTTGCCTTGCGGGCTCAGCGCCCAGATCTCATCACCTGCCACGCCCACGACCGAGCCGTCCGGCAGCAACCGTTGCCAGTCGACATCCTGGTCGCCCGCCTGCGCCGGAAGCGCGCGATCGGCGGAGGGAGACAGGGTGTGGACGGCTGCAGCGTCGTCTCTCCAGTCCTTGATCAGCGCAGCCGTGGTGGTGGCGTCCTGGATCTCGAAGTCACCCGCCGGGTCGTAGGTCGCCTTCACCTGGCCGTCTGCCAGGGAGATCAGCCGGAGTTCGCCGCCATAGTCATCCACCTCGGCTACCAACCCGTCCTTGACCGCCCGCAGCCCGAAATCAGCCGGCGAACCGAACCCGGCGCCGGTCTGCCAGGTCTCGCCCCCGTCGTGCGACAGCAGGGTTCCCTCGAAATCGGTTGTCCCAGCCAGATCATTGCCGGACGCTGCCCGCACCTGGACCAGGGCAGGAACCACCGGCAGCGTCGTACGCAGTTCACCGGTGTCGGCCTGCGCCGGGATGGCGGTCGGGCCGACACCGAGCAGGATCGACAGCAGAACGGGCAGGACGAAACGGGACGGTCTGGCGTGCATGGCTCTCCCCAAGGACGAAACGACGGCCTGATGCTAGAGGCGCCGTCGGCGACGCGGTGGCGACCAGCGGAACCTCGTACGAAGTCGTACACCCCACCCCGCTGGATACCGGCGGAGACCGCGAACCGCGACAGTAGGCTCCGGCACCATGGCGACTTCGTGGACGGACCGCGCCGCAGCGGCCGGCGTGGTCGCCCTGGCGCTGGCGCTGCCGCTGGCCGCGTCCCCGTTCGTCTCCGATTCCACCTTCGCCACCCGGCTGCTGGTGGCCGCGATCGGGATCGGGGTGGCGTTCCTCGTCCCGTCGTCCTCGCCGTTGCCCGGCCCGGTGCGGTGGTCGCTGCTCGCGACCGTCGTGGCCTTCGTCGTCGCCGCCCTCGCCGGAGCCACCCCTGTGCTCTCCTTGCTGGGAAGGTATCCGCGCTACGAGGGTCTGCTCACCGTGCTCGGCTACGTTGGTGCGGTGGCCGCCGGAGCACGCCTGCTCAACCGGTCCCGGACCCGGTCGCGCGACCTGTTCTGCTCGGCTGGTGCGCTGGCCGCCCTGATCACCGCCGTCACCGCCGGTCTCCAGACTGTCTTCTACCCCGACGACCGGGTGACAGCCCTGCTGGGCAACTCCTCCGTCCTGGGAACCTGGGCGGCGATCCTCTGCTGCCTGCTCGGCTGGCAGCTGGTGACCGAGCGCAGGGCGTTGTGGGTGGCAGGATTCTTCGCGAGCCTGCTGACCGTGGTGCTGTCGGCGTCACGGGCGGCGATGCTGGCTCTGGCGGTGGCCTTCATCGCTGCGGCGCTGTTGCGGCCACTGACGCAGCGACAACCACCCTGGTGGGCCGGTCTCGGGCTGGCCGGTGCGGTTGGCCTCACGGCCTGGCTGACGCCGTCGGCGCACGCCCGACTGGTTGGTGCGACTCCGTTCGCCGACGCGACGATCGACGGCCGCCTCCAGCTGTGGTCCGAGTCCTGGCAGCTGGTCGTCAGCCACCCGCTGCTCGGAGTCGGCCCTTCACGGTTCGTTGACGCCATCGGACAGTTTCACACCCCCTCCTGGGCCGCCGCCGTCGGCCCCTATGCGCCGCCCGACTCACCACACAACCTGGCGTTGCAGATGGTGAGCGCTGCCGGGTTCGTCGGGCTGGCTGCCATCGTTGCCGTGGCCGTCGCGACAGCGGTTGTCCTGTGGCGCCGTCGGCCTTGGGACACCTGGACCGCTGGCGCGGTGACGGCCGCGCTCACGGCCGGCGTCAGCCAGCTCTTCTCGTTCACCGATCCCGTGACCACCACCGTCGTCCTGTGCTGTCTCGGCGGGGCGCTCGCGGCGCCGGCATCCGACCAGGCAGTGGGTCACGAGAGCCGCGGGTCCAGGCGTGCACTCCACGGTGCGTCAGCTGACCGCAGGGCAATCACGGTGGCCGTCGTGGGCTGCGGCTGGGCGGTCGCTGCCGCCCTGAACGCCGGCAGCGTCCTGCTCGCCGAGGCACGGTTCTCCGCGATGCTCACCGACCCCGCCTTGTCGACTCCGGCGCTGCTGACGGCGGCCGACGTCCGCCCCGGGGATCCCGACCTGACCCGCCGGATCGGCTACGCGGTGGCCAGGCTCGCCGAGCAGGGACGGGTCGAAGCGGCGCCGGCGGTCCCTGCGGTCACAGCAGCCTGCCGAGCTCTGGTGTCCTCCACCGAATGCCTGCACACCCTCGGCGACCTGCAGGCGCTCGCAGGTGATCCGGCAGCCTCGATCACAACCCTCACCGAGGCCCTCGACCTCGACCCGACCAATGTCGACACCTTCCTCAAGCGAGGTGTCGCACACGCCGAGGCCGGGGACGCGGAGGCCGCCGAGCGCGACTTCACCCGGGCGGTCGCCCTGCGTCCCAGCGCTGCCGAGCCGTGGGACGATTTGGCGCTGCTCTACCAACGCGAGGGACGGACGGTGGACGCCGAGCGGGCCCGGGCACGGGCCGACCAACTCCGCCGCTGATCCCGGGCCTGCGTACCCTCGATAGTGCGCAAACCCGGAATGCCGCTCAGCACGGATCCCGCGGCTCCACGCCGGGCAGGTACCGCTTCCACTCCGCCTCGGTCAGGGCATCGCCGCGCACCGCGCAGGCCCAGTCGTCGGCGCGGGACGGGTCGGCCTCCCACAGCTTCACCGCGCCAGTACTGCCGGAAACGGCGAACCCGGTGCCGCCGCGGACGAACCGGACGTCCCACAGCCCGCCGAGCGCACCCTCGACCGAGAACACCGCCGCGGTGGCGTCGCTGGTCAGGTCCCAGCCCCAGACGTGGTCGTCACCGCTGGCGGCGACCAGCAGCTTCCCGTCCTGGCTGAAGGAGGTGGCATCGATGCCCGAACGTGGGTCTCCGTACTCGCGCACCTTCACCGGCTCGGCGGGGGTGGTCAGGTCCCAGACCTCGACCAGGCCGGAATCCAGGCCGACCGCCAGCAGCCGCCCGGCGCTGGCGAAGGTCACCGAACTCGGCACCGCCGTGGTGTCGATCGTGGTCTCCAGCACCGGTGCCGCCGGATCCGTCACCGACCACACCCCCACCTTGTCGGCAGCCATCGCCACCGCGAGCAGGGCGCTGTCGGGACTGAACCACGCCAGCTGCGGGATCGGGGTTTCCAGGGAGGCGACCTTGGTCAGCCGGCCCTGGCCGTCGGCCCGCAGCAGGTGGGTGTACTGGCCCTGGTACTCCATCGCGGCGACCAGGGATCCGTCCGGCGACACCGGGGTGTAGGAGAGGTAGGCGTCACTCACCTTCACCACACTGGCCTCGCCGGCGCCCTGCCCGTCCAGCGGCCAGCTGAGCACCCGGCCGCCCGCCGTGCCGCCCACGACCAGGCTCCCGTCCCCGGACAGCCCGACCGCGCCGACCTGCCGATCGCCGTCGGGGAGCTCCACCTGCGGGGTCGCCAACTGGCGGGGCTGGTCGCCGTCCAGCCGCCACAGCTGGATGCCGGAGGACGGCGTGCCGCCACCCAGCAGGTTGCCAGAGGTGTCGCTGACCAGGTTGTACACGGGCTCGCCGCCCGCGCGCAGCACCGGGCCGGTCGCCTGCCAGGCCCGCAACGTGCCGTCGGTGCCGGTGGTGACCGGACGGTCCCCGACGAAGTCCGCGCCGGTGACCAGCGCCGGGCCCGGGAGCCGCCGCAGTTCCTCGCCGGTGGCCGTGTCGTACACCCGGGTGGACTGGTCCGAACTGCCCGCGATGAACTGGCTGCCATCGGCGGAGAAGGAGACGTCGTTGACGTAGCTGTCGAATCCGGTGACCGGGTCCTCGGCGATCGCCTGGCTGCCGTCGATCCGCCAGCGCAGCACCCCGCGTCCGGCCAGCCCGGCGATCAGCCGGGTGCCGTCCGGGCTGACCGCGAGGGTCTGGGCCCGGGCCGCCTGCTCGTTGAAGACGTAGGTCAGGTCGGGCAGCCGGACGGGCTCGGCCCCCAGCTTCCAGTGCGCGATCGCTCCCGGCATGCCGGCGAGATAGGCGCTGCCGTCGCTGCTCAGCGCCACCGCCTTCACAGCGGGCACTGAACCGTCCGCCAGCGGGTCGAGGTGCAGGCTGCCGTCCGGGTGCGGGGTGCCGCCGGCCAGGCTCAGCAGGTCGACCTGGCCGGTCTCGTTGCCGAAGGCGAGCCGGGTTCCGTCCGGGCTGAAACTGGCGGTGTAGGTGGTGTGTGCGGGGTCGGCCAGGTCAACGACCAGCGTCGGGTCGCCGGTGATGTCCCACACCGACCGGGAGCCGATCCCGCCGACGGCGAGCAGCAGCCGTCCGCCGACCTGGTTGATCGCCACGGCGTACAGGTCCTGTCCGGCCGGGTCGACCGTGAACCGGGTGCCGGCGGAGGTGTCCAGTTCGCCGCCCCGCCACAGGGTGACCTCGCCGGCCCCGTCGGCCCGGGCGACCACCTGCTGATCGGGGCTGACCGCGAGTACCGCCGAGCCCTCGCCCAGCCAGCGCACCGGGGTGTCGACGGCGGTGGCGTCCAGCACCATCGAGGTGGCCTCGGTGGTGGCCGCCAGGTCGGTCGAGACCCGGGCGAGCTGCGCGGTCAGGTTGGGGTCACGGTCGCGCAGCGTGCGCGCCATGGTGGCCACCTGCCGGGACTGGGCCTCGGCCTGGGCTTGCTCGGCGTCCAGCTGGAAGCCGCGCGCCCGCCAGGAGGCGATCCCGGCGACCAGCGCGAGCACCAGCGTGGCGGCGGTGAGGTTCACGGCGACGCGACGCTGCCGCAGCAGCCGGGCGTTGGTCTTCCGCTCGGCATCCAGGACGGACGCGAAGTGCGCCTGGCTGGCCGCCACGAACTCCTGCTCCGGCTCGCTCAGCAGTGCCTGCTGGGAGGGGTCCTCCAGCCACTCGCCCACCACCGCGAGCCGCTGCACCGGCAGCAGCGCGTCCGGGTCGCGTCCGGTGTCCTCCCAGACGGCGGCGGCACGACGGATCCGCTCCAGCAGCACCAGGTCGCCGCGCCGTCCGGCCACCCAGTCGCCCAGCCGCTGCCAGTAGCGCAGCAGGGAGTCGTGGGAGATCCGGACGGTGTCGCCGGCGACGGTCAGCATCCGGGCCGCGACGAAGGCGTCCATCACCTCACGGTCGGGGCCGGTCAGCGAGGACAGCGGCAGGGGCTCGCGTCCGACCACATCGGCCGACACCCGCACCAGGCGCAGGAACAGGCTCTCGGCCAACCTCTGGTGCGCCGGGTCCAGGGAGGTGAAGACCTGCTCGGCCAGCGATTCGACGGTGGTCGAGATGCCGCCGGCGGCGTCGTAGTCGGCCAGCGTCATCCGCTGCCCCGCCCCGGCGGCCCAGGTCACCAGCAGGGCATTGGACAACAAAGGCAGCAGGTCAGGGGCGACGGTCGTGCCCTCGGGGCCGGGCGCCAGTTCCGACACCAGTACCCGGACCAGGTCGTCGTCGACACTCACCTGGGCCACCTCGGCCGGTCCGGTGATCACCTCCCGCAGGTCGTCGCGGGTCAGCGGGCCGAGCAGCACCGGACGGGAGAGCGATTCCAGCAGGCTGGGTTCCTCGATCGCCCGGGCGAAGCCGTCCGACCTCAGCGCCAGCACCACCACCCGGTGCTCCGCCAGCACCAGCAGGGTGCTGAGGAACTGCTCCCACTGATCGGCCGGCCCCAGCATGGCGTCCTCGACCTGGTCGACCAGCACCAGGTGGACGTCGCCGGTGACCTCGCCCAGCCGGGAGGCATCCACCAGCTGCGCGGGCTGGCCGGCCCGCACGCCGTCCACGCACTCCCTGGCCAGCAGCCCGGCGGCCAGCAAGGAGGACTTGCCGCTGCCCGAGGGACCGACCAGGAAGACGGTGCCGTGGCCGGGCCCGGACTGCAGCGCGGCTATCGTCTCGGCGAGCCGACGGGTCTCGGCGGTGCGTCCGAAGTAGTAGGCCTCGTCGGC
>NZ_JAYFPT010000101.1:0-22427 GCF_034927565.1 Propionicimonas sp. | reverse complement strand
TGGGAGTCGTGACGACGTCGACAGGGCGGCGGCTCACTCCTCGGACACCCTGCCACTTCCCGGCGCGCCGCTACCGGATTGATGCCGACCCGGCGCTAGCCTCGGTCGCCCATGTCTGAATCGGTCGTCCACCCCAGTTGGCAACTCTCCCCGGCTTTCCCGGGACGGGCGGCCTGGGGGACGGCGTCCCGGCTGCGGGCCTGGCAGGAGGAGGCGCTGGCGCGGTACCGCGAGCTGGACGCCCAGGACTTCCTCGCCGTGGCGACGCCCGGTGCGGGCAAGACCACCTTCGCGCTGCGGGTGGCGTCCGAACTGCTGGCCGATCGCCGGGTCGAGCAGGTCATCGTGGTTGCGCCCACCGAGCATCTGAAGGTGCAGTGGGCCGAGGCAGCGGCGAAGGCCGGCATTCAGCTCGATCCGGGGCTGGGTGGCTCCCGCAAGGGCCGATCCCGGCAGTACCACGGCATGGTGGTGACCTATGCCGGGGTGGCAGTGCGTCCCTTCGCCTGGGAAGCGCTGACGGTTCGTGCCCGGACCCTGGTGATCTTCGATGAGCTCCATCACGCCGGCGACAACCTCAGTTGGGGGGATGCGGTGGCGCAGTCCTTCGCGCTGGCCACCCGGCGGCTGGGGCTGACCGGGACACCGTTCCGCTCCGACGCCACGCCGATTCCGTTCGTCCGCTATGCCGAGGAGGCCGACGGCACCCGGCGCTCGGTGGCCGACTACAGCTACGGCTATGCCGAAGCCCTGCGCGACCACGTCGTGCGCCCGGTGGTGTTCATGGCCTACGGCGGCGGGATGCGCTGGCGGACCAAGGCTGGCGACGAACTGGCTGCCGGGCTGGGGGAGCCACTGCCCAAGGACATCACCGCCCAGGCCTGGCGCACCGCGCTGGACCCGAAGGGGGAGTGGATCGCCGCCGTCCTGGCCTCGGCCGACACGCGGTTGACCGAGGTGCGCCGGCACCTGCCGGACGCCGGGGGGCTGGTGATCGCTTCCGACCAAAGACAGGCCCGCGCCTATGCGCGGGCTCTGGAAGGACTCACCGGCGAGAAGCCGGCGGTAGTGCTCAGCGACGACACCGGGTCGAGCCGGCGGATCGAGGAGTTCTCCTGTGGCGAGGATCGCTGGATGGTCGCCGTCCGGATGGTCTCCGAGGGAGTGGACGTGCCGCGGCTGGCGGTGGGCGTCTATGCCACGGCGGTGTCGACCCCGCTGTTCTTCGCCCAGGCGGTCGGACGGTTCGTCCGCAGCCGGCGGCGCGGCGAGCTGGCGACGGTCTTCCTGCCCACGGTGCCGATCCTGCTGGCCCACGCGGGTGCGCTGGAACGGCAGCGTGACCACGTCCTGGGCCGGCCAAAGCACGACGAGGACCTGTGGGCGCCCGAGGAGGCGCTGCTGGCCGAGGCCAACCGCTCCCGGGACACCGCCGACGCCGACGACGGCCAGTTCGAGGCACTGGAGTCGCAGGCGATCTTCGACCACGTGATGTTCGAGGCGCGGCAGTTCGGCATGAACGCGCTGCCCAGCAGCGACGATGAGGCCGACTACCTGGGCCTGCCGGGTCTGCTGGAGCCCGACCAGGTGGCCTCGCTGCTGGCCGAGCGGCAGCGCCGGCAACTGGCCCGTCATGCCCGGCAGGAGCGCCGCGAGCGGGTACCGGAGACGGTCAGCCTGCACCGGGCGCTGGAGACCCGCCGCAAGGAACTCAACTCACTGGTTTCCCAGCTTGCCCGGGTGAGGGGGATCCCGCACAGCCACGTCCACGCCGGCCTGCGCCGGGAAGCGGGCGGACCGCCCCTGGCGCAGGCCACCACCGAACAGATCGAGACGCGTATCGCCCTGGCGCGCCGCTGGCTGGCGGCGTCCTGATCAACCCGCCACAGGCTTGTCGGCTGGATGGTGGAGTTCCCAGAGCCGGAGTCGTTCGACTGGGCGGTTCGGGCCGCCAGCCGCAAAAAGCCGGCACACCCGGACATCCAGCCTTGTCACAGATGCAAATCTGTGCAGTCACCTGAGCATCTGTCTGCTCGGGAGGAGGGCTGTGGACAACTGAACCACCAAGCATCCTCCTGCCAAAAGTGGACGGCATGACGAACACCAACCTGCTCGACCAGCCCATCCACACCGCCGTCGACCTCCAGCTCTTCTGGCGCAAACTGATGAACCCGCTCGGGTTCGCGCAGCGCCGGCTCTACTTCGTCTTCCTCGACGACCAGCGCCGGGCGCTGAACCAACTGCACCAGATCGACGACCTACCCGAACATGCCGACGACGAGTTCGCCGACGCCCTGATGGCGGTCTTCTCCCACTTCACCGACCACTTCGACTTCGCCCTGCTGCTGGCCAGGCCCGGCGGGCACCCGATGGACGACACCGACCGGGCCTGGGCCCGTGCGCTGGTCGCCGCCGGCAGCCGCGGCGACATCAGGCTGGAACCGCTCCACCTGGCCAACGACAACAGCGTGCTGCCGTTCGCCAGCGATGACCTGATCGGCTAGCGCGGACTCGAGGCTTTGTCTCACCGGTGACACACCGGACGACCGTGTCGTCAGCGTGGTCACGCTGGCCGAACTGGCGGTGGGTCCGCAGGTTCCGCTCAGATCACCCGGGCGCTGAGCACTCCCTCGATCCCGCGAATCTGCGCGAGCAGCGCGTCCGGCACCTCGCCGTTGACATCCACCAGGGTGTAGGCCAGCTCGCCGCGCGACTTGTTCAGCAGGTCGGCGATGTTCAGCCCGGCAGCGGCGACCAGGGAGGAGATCTGGCCGACCATATTGGGCACGTTGGAGTTGGCGATCGCGATCCGGGTGGTGCCCTCGCCGCGCGGCAGCACGGCGTCGGGGAAGTTCACCGAGTTGGTGATGATGCCGTCCTCCAGATAGGCGCGCAGCTCAAGGGCGGCCATCCGGGCGGAGTTCTCCTCGGCCTCGTTCGTCGAGGCCCCCAGATGCGGCAACGTGACGACGTGAGGATGCCGGTTGAGTTCTGGGGTGGGGAAGTCGCAGACGTAGCCGCGCAACCGTCCGGCATCGATCGCCGCCACGACTGCGCCGGCGTCCACGATCGGGCCACGGGCGAAGTTGACCACGACGGCCGACTTCTTCATCAGCTCCAGTTCCCGGGCGCCGACCAGCCCGCGGGTGGCGTCCACCAGCGGAACGTGGACGGTCACGATGTCGGCCCGCTTCAACAGCTGCTCGAGGCTGGTGACGTGTTCGACGAAGGAGGACAACTTCCAGGCGTGTTCGACGGTGATCCCGGGGTCGTAGCCCATCACGCGCATCCCGAGGCCGGTGGCGGCGTTGGCCACCTCGACGCCGATCGCGCCCAGCCCGATCACGCCCAGCGTGCGGCCCGGCAACTCGAAACCGACGAAGTTCTTCTTGCCGGACTCGACCGCCTTGTCCATGCCTGCGGCGTCCCCGTCCAGCCGGTGCGCGAAGGCGGCGGCATCGATGATGTTCCGCGCGGCCAGGAAGATCGCGGCAATCACCAGCTCCTTGACAGCATTGGCGTTCGATCCCGGGGTGTTGAACACCGGAATGCCGCGGGCGGAGTACTCGGTGACCGGGATGTTGTTGGTCCCGGCGCCCGCCCGGGCCACCGCCCGGACCGACGGCGGGATCTCCACGCCGTGGAGGTTCGCCGAGCGCAGGATGAGGGCGTCGGGTGCCTCGACGTCGGAGCTGACGACGTAGTTCTCCCTGGGCAACTGGCTCAGGCCGGCGTGGCTGATCGCATTGAGGGTCTTGATGCTGAAGGTCATGGTGGTTCCTAGCCGTTGCGGCGTTCGAAGTCGGCCATGAAATCGATCAGGGCATTGACACCCTCGATCGGCATGGCGTTGTAGATGCTGGCGCGCATGCCACCGACACTGCGGTGACCGGCGAGATTGGTCAGCCCGGCGGCGGCCGCCTCGGCGACGAACGGCTTCTCCAGCGCCGGATCGGCGACCAGGAAGGGGACGTTCATCCAGGACCGCGCGTTCGGGGCCACCGGATTGCGGTAGAACGGCGAGTCATCGATCGCCGTATAGAGGGCGTCGGCCTTGGCCCGGTTGCGCTCGGCCATCGCGGTCAGGCCGCCGTTGCTCTTCACCCAGGCCAGGATCAGCCCGAGCAGGTAGATCGAGAAGGTGGGCGGGGTGTTCAGCATCGAATCCGACGCCGCCATCCCCGCGTACTCCAGCACCGCTGGCGTGGCCGACCGGGCATGGCCCAGCAGATCCTCCCGGACGATCACCACGCACAGCCCGGACGGCCCCATGTTCTTCTGGGCGCCGGCGTAGATCAGGCCGTAGCCGGAGACGTCGATCGGCCGCGACAGGATGGTGGAGGAGAAGTCCGCCACCAGGGGCACCTCTCCGCTGGCCGGAATGTGGTCGAACTCGACCCCGCCGATGGTCTCGTTGGGGGTGTAGTGCAGGTAGGCAGCCGCCGGGTTGACCTGGTAGCTGCCCGGGGCCGGGACGGTGGTGTAGTTGGACGCCTTCTCGTCAGCGATCACCTCGACCTGCAAACCCTGCCGCTTCGAGGCGGCGATCGCCTTGGTCGACCACTGGCCGGTGTTGAGGAAGTCGACGATCTCGCCGGGCTGGGTCAGGTTCAGCGGGATGGCGTCGAATTGGGCGCTGGCGCCACCCTGCAGGAAGAGCACCTTGTAGTCGTCCGGCACGCCCAGCACCTCGCGCAGCAGCGCCTCGGCCTGCGCAGCACAGGCCACGAAGGCCTTGCCGCGGTGCGACACCTCCATCACCGACATCCCGGAACCACCCCAGTCGGTGAGTTCGGATCGCGCCTGCTCGAGGACGGCGAGCGGGAGCATGGCGGGGCCGGCAGAGAAGTTGTACGCGCGCATGCGGCTCATTGTGGCAGAGCGGCAACCCCGTCACTCGCTCTGTTGATGAGATGGACGGCTCACCTTCTGGGACGACCGCCCTGGCGAGCGCCTGCCACAATGGCCTGCGTGACGCTATCCCTCGATCCCGCGATCTCGGCCCGGTTGACGCGCAACCCTGACGGCCTGGTCCCTGCCATCGTGCAGGAGGCCACCACCGGACAGGTGCTCATGCTTGCCTGGATGGACGACGAAGCGCTGCGGCGCACCCTGTCCACCCGCCGGGGCACCTACTGGTCGCGCAGCCGGCAGCAGTACTGGGTGAAGGGGGAGACCTCCGGGAACGTCCAGGCGGTGCGCGAGGTACGGCTGGACTGCGACGGCGACACCCTGCTGGTGAGCGTCGACCAGACCGGCCCGGCCTGCCACCTGGGCACCACCAGCTGTTTCGACGCCGACCTGCTGCTGGCGGAACAGGTATGACGGCCCGGCTACGAGTCGAGCCGGACGAGGCGGGCTTCATCGAGGCGGCGGCCGCCCGGCGGGTGGTCAGCGTCCACGCCCGGGTGCTGGGTGAGGAGTTCACCCCGATCGGGCTCTACCACCAGCTCTGCGGGCAACGTCCGGGCACCTTCCTGCTGGAATCGGCCGAGGGGGGAGTATGGGGCCGGTACTCCTTCATCGGGGTGAACAGCGCGGCCACCCTCAGTGTGCGCGACGGCCAGGCGGTCTGGAGCTGGGCCAGCCGACCGATTGCCGGACTCCCGGACGGCGGCGACCCGCTGCAGGTGCTGGCCGACACCCTCGACCTGCTGCACACCCCCGGTGACCCGGCCCTGCCGCCCCTGGTCTCCGGCATGGTCGGCTATCTGGGCTATGACGTCGTCCGGCGCCTGGAGCGGCTGCCGGACGCGAACCCCGACGACCTGGGCATCCCCGAACTGGGCATGCTGCTGGCCAGCGACGTGGCGGTGCTCGACCACCACACCGGTGAGGTGTGGCTGGTGGCCAACGCGATCAACTTCGACGGCCGTCCGGAACGGGCGGCCGAGGCCTACGCCGATGCGGTGGCCCGGGTGGCGGCCATGGTGACAGCCCTGCAGACATCGGTCGAGCCGCTGCTCGCGGTGGCTGATCCGGACCGGACCGCTCCGCTGGTGCGCCGGCAGCGCACCCCGGCCGAGTACCAGGCAGCGGTCGCGGCGGCCATCGAACAGATCAAGGCCGGCGAGGCCTTCCAGATCGTCCCCAGCCAGCGGTTCGAGCTGGACTGTCCCACCGACGCCCTGGATGTCTACCGGGTGCTGCGTCGACGCAACCCGAGCCCGTATCTGTACCTGCTGCGGATGCCCGGTTTCGCGATCGTCGGCTCCAGTCCGGAGGCGCTGGTGACGGTGTCGGACGGACGGGCGACCACTCATCCGATCGCCGGCACCCGGCCGCGCGGCGCCACCCCGGAGCTGGACGCCGGGCTGGAAGCCGAGCTGCTCGCCGACCCCAAGGAGGCTGCCGAGCATCTGATGCTGGTCGACCTGGGGCGCAACGACCTGGGCCGCGTCTGCCTCCCCGGCACCGTAACGGTGGTGGAGTTCATGAAGGTGCGCCGCTACAGCCACGTGATGCACCTGGAGGCGGCGGTGACCGGCACCCTGGCACCCGACCGGTCGGCGCTAGCCGCAACCCTCGCCTGCTTCCCGGCCGGCACTTTGTCGGGCGCCCCGAAGGTGCGGGCGATGGAGATCATCGACTCCCTGGAGGTGTCCCGCCGTGGGCTCTACGGCGGCGTGGTGGGCTATTTCGACTTCGCTGGCAACTCCGACACGGCCATCGCCATCCGGACCGCCCTGCTCAAGGACGGGCGGGCCTACGTGCAGGCGGGCGCCGGGGTGGTTGCGGATTCCGTCCCGGAGCGGGAGGATCAGGAGGCAGTGACCAAGGCAGCCACCGTGATCGACGCCGTCACGGAGGCCGCCAGGCTGTCGCGCCTGTCTGAACCTGACCTGAAGCTCCGCTAAGAAGTTCGGTCGTTTGATTGGCGAGACCGTCGACACGTGGTCAAGATGGGCCGGGTGCAGATCTGTCGCACCCACTACCAGTTGCTGGAGGAAACGTGATCGAAAGCGCTGAGCACACCACTCACACCGCGGGGGGGTTCCACCACCATGGGCGTACGCCCGCGGCCTGGGCAGGAAGCATCATCGCTGCCATCGCCTTCACCCTGGGTGCGGTCGCCGTCGTGATCAGCAACTGGAACCTGGTCTGGATCTCGGCCGTGCTGCTGGTGCTCGCCCTGGTGGTCGGCGGCGTGCTGCGGCGGATGGGGTACGGACAGCCCGGGGCATGACAGTCCTCGACCAGATCATCGCTGGGGTCCGCGAGGATCTGGCCCCTCGCCAGGCGGCTCGCCCGCTGCCCGACCTCGCCACCCTCGTCGACACGCTCGGGCCCACTCGCGACCCTCTGCCCGCGCTGGCCGCGCCGGGGCTGTCAGTGATCGCGGAGGTCAAGCGCTCCAGCCCCAGCAAGGGCCACCTGGCGGCGATCCCCGACCCCGCGGCACTGGCCGGCTCCTACCAGGCCGGCGGTGCCGCAGCGATCTCGGTGCTCACCGAGCAGCGCCGGTTCGGTGGCAGTCTGGCCGATCTGGAGGCCGCCCGCGGCGCGGTGTCGGTGCCGGTGCTGCGCAAGGACTTCGTGGTCACCGACTACCAGCTCTGGGAGGCCCGGGCCGCCGGTGCCGACCTCGTCCTGCTGATCGTGGCGGCGTTGACCGACGCCGAACTGCGCGGCTTCCTGGAACTGGCCACCAACCTGGGCCTCACCAGCCTGGTCGAGACCCACACCGCCGGCGAGCTGAGCCGGGCACTGGACGCGGGGGCGAGCCTGGTCGGGGTCAACAACCGCGACCTGAAGACCCTCGACGTCGACCTGGCGCGGTTCGAGGAGCTGGCCGGACTGGTGCCGTCCGGCGTGGTGAAGGTGGCCGAGTCCGGCATCCTCGGCCTGCCGGACGCCCAGCGGATGGTGGACGCCGGTGCCGACGCGGTGTTGGTGGGGGAGGCGCTGGTCTCCGACGGCGACCCCGAGCGGGCGGTCGCCGCGCTGCGCACCCTGCGTCCGGGTTCCTGACCTGCGCCGCCGGCGGCCCGGTTGCGGGCGTTGCCGGCAGGCTGCGCACAGTGGGGTTTAATGGGCGCTGTGAAACGATCCCCACTGCCCGACCCGACCGGGCACTTCGACAGCTTCGGCGGCAGCTACGTGCCGGAAGCGCTGATGGCCGCGCTGGCCCAACTCGACGCCGAGTTCACCAAGGCGATGGCGGATCCCGGCTTCTGGTCCCAGCTCGACGACCTGCGCCACAACTACGCCGGCCGCCCCACGCCGCTGTCGGAAGCGCCACGGTTCTCCGAACTCTGCGGCAACGCGAAGATCCTGCTGAAGCGTGAGGACCTCAACCACACCGGCTCGCACAAGATCAACAACGTGCTCGGCCAGGCCCTGCTGGCCGCCCGGATGGGCAAGACCCGGGTGATCGCCGAAACCGGCGCCGGGCAGCACGGGGTGGCCACCGCCACCGCCGCCGCCCTGCTCGGGATGACGTGCCGGGTCTACATGGGCCGGGTCGACACCGACCGGCAGGCGCTCAACGTGGCCCGGATGCAGCTGCTGGGCGCCGAGGTGGTGGCCGTCGAGTCCGGCAGCCAGACCCTCAAGGACGCGATGAACGAGGCCATGCGGGACTGGGTGGCCACGGTCGACAACACCCACTACCTGATCGGCACGGTTGCCGGCCCGCACCCCTTCCCGAAGCTGGTGCGGGAGTTCCAGCGGGTGATCAGCACCGAGATCGCCGAGCAGATCACCGCCCGCTACGGCCGGCTGCCGGACGCCGTCTGCGCCTGCGTCGGGGGCGGCTCGAACGCGCTGGGCAGCTTCGCCGACTTCATCGACACCCCCGAGGTGGCGCTCTACGGCTTCGAGGCCGGCGGTGACGGGGTGGAGACCGGACGGCACGCGTCCTCCATCACCGGCGGGTCGGTCGGGGTGCTGCACGGCATGCGCACCTACGTCCTGCAGGACGCCGACGGGCAGACGGTGGAGAGCCACTCGATCTCGGCCGGGCTCGACTACCCGGGCGTGGGCCCGGAGCACGCCTGGCTGGCGACCACCGGGCGAGCCAGCTACGAACCGGTGAACGACGACGAGGCGATGGTGGCCTTCGAGGCGCTGAGCAAGACCGAAGGGATCATTCCCGCCATCGAGTCCGCCCATGCCCTGGCCGGCGCCATGCGGCTGGGACGGCGGATCGCCGAGGCCGATCCGGATGCCGAACCGCTGA
Source organism: Propionicimonas sp. (assembly GCF_034927565.1). Lineage (GTDB taxonomy): Bacteria > Actinomycetota > Actinomycetes > Propionibacteriales > Propionibacteriaceae > Propionicimonas. The sequence continues at coordinate 13,246 of NZ_JAYFPT010000101.1, read as the reverse complement.
TCGTGGTGTGCGTCTCCGGTCGTGGCGACAAGGACGTGGACACCGCCACGAGATGGTTCGGACTGACCGGGAAACCGGATCTGGCGACCGGGGGTGTGGCGTGAACACCGCAACCACCCAGGGCAACTCCGGCCTGGCGATCGCCGCCGCCCGGGCGGAGGGACGGGCGGCCCTGGTCGGCTACCTGCCGGTCGGCTACCCGAGCGTCCCGGGCTCGCTGGCCGCGCTGCGCGCACTGTGCGGGGACGGCGAGGGTCCCGGCGTCGATCTGGTCGAGATCGGCCTGCCCTACACCGACCCGATGATGGACGGCCCGGTGATCCAGCGGGCGGGCACCCGGGCGCTGGAGCGCGGGGTGCGCACCCGCGACGTCTTCGCCGCAGTCGAAGCCGTCCGGGCCGCCGGCAAACCCGCGGTGGTGATGACCTACTGGAACCTGGTCGACCGCTACGGGACCGACGCCTTCGCACGCGATCTGGCGGCGGCCGGTGGCGCCGGGTTGATCACACCCGATCTGGTCCCCGATGAGGCCGGCGACTGGCTGGCCGCCGCTGACGCCCATGGCCTGGACCGGGTCTTCCTGGTGGCGCCCTCGTCCTCCGACGCCCGGATCGTCTCCACCGCGGCCGCCTGCCGGGGATGGGTGTACGCCACCGCGGTGATGGGGGTGACCGGAACCCGGACCAGCGCGCCGAGCGCGGCACCTGCCCTGGTCGCCCGGTTGCGCACCCTGGCCCCCGACCTGCTGGTCGGCGTCGGCCTGGGTGTCAGCAACGGCGATCAGGCGGCCCAGATCGCCGGCTACGCCGACGCCGTGATCGTCGGATCGGCCTTCGTCAAGCAGTTGCTGGCCGCCGACGACGCCGGCACCCCCGACGACCTGACCGGGCTGCGGGCGGTCGTGGCCGACCTCGCCGCCGGCGTGCGACGCTGACCGGCCAGCCCCACCGGTGAACACACGAGAAGGAATGGCCCCGTGACGCTCTTCATCCCGAGCCCGTCGATCAGCGGTTTCTCGATCGGCCCGGTCACCATCCGGTTCTACGCCCTGTGCCTGATCGCCGGGATCGCCGCGGCCTGGTGGCTGGGGTCGAGGCGCTGGGTGGCCCGGGGCGGGAAGGCGGAGACCTTCGAGTGGGTGGTGCTGTGGGCGATCCCGTTCGGCATCATCGGCGCCCGGATCTACCACGTCCTGACCCACCTCGGCGACTACGTCGGGCCGGGGATCAACCCCTGGAGCGTGTTCTTCATCTGGGAGGGCGGGATAGCGATCTACGGCGCGATCGGCGGCGGTGCGCTGGCCGCCTGGTTCGCCTGCCGTGCCAAGGGCGCGAAGTTCGCCGCCCTGGCCGACTCGCTGGCTCCCGGGATCGCCATCGGGCAGGCCATGGGACGGTTCGGGAACTGGTTCAATCAGGAACTCTACGGCTGGCCGACCGACCTTCCCTGGGGCCTGGAGATCGACCCGGCGCACCGACTGGCGGGCTTCGAGCAGTATGCGACCTTCCACCCCACCTTCCTCTACGAGTCGATCTGGAACCTGCTGGTGGTCGCCACCCTGCTGTGGGCCGACCGGAGGTTCACCCTCGGTCGCGGCAAGGTGTTCGCGCTCTACATCGCGCTCTACGGTTTCGGGCGGTTCTTCACCGAGGGCATCCGGCTCGACTTCTCCTACGACACTTTCGGACCGATCCGGTTCAACCAATTCGTCGCGGGGCTGATCTGCCTGGCCGGCATCCTCCTGCTGGTCTGGCTGGTCAGGTTCCGTCCCGGCCGAGAGGAGACCGTCGAGCCGGTCGACCTGCCGGAAGCGCCGCAGGACGGGGCCGCCGCCGCGACCGGATCCGACCCTGAACCGGCCCCGGACGGCGACGAACCGGAGCCCGCCCGGCCGTCCGGCGACGACACTTCGCCAGCAGAATCGTCCGCAAGCTGAGATACTTGTCTCACTGGACTTGACCCCTACCCTCGGTAGGAGGGTGCGTCCAGCATGCAGGGGTCGCGAACCCGACTGTCCTGGTCAGGTACGCTCCCTGTGCATTTCGGACGTGATGACGACGCTGCAGAACAGTGGGGAGTGATAGATGACGGTGCTCAACAGCCGGCCTGCCGAGGGACTCTACGATCCCGCCTACGAACACGACGCCTGTGGCGTTGCCTTCGTCGCGAACCTCAAGGGTGAGGCCCGCCATGACATCGTCGCCAAAGGAATCACAGCTCTGGAGAACCTCGACCACCGCGGCGCCACCGGTGCCGATGCCGCCGCCGGTGACGGCGCTGGCATGCTGCTCCAGGTGCCCGACCGCTTCCTGCGCGAGGTGGTCGACTTCGACCTGCCCGACCCCGGCCACTACGCCATGGGTATGGCCTTCCTGCCCACCGACCCGCAGAAGCGGGCCTCGGCCAAGCGCACCATCGAGTTCCTGGCCGTCGAGGAGAACCTCGTCATCCACGGCTGGCGGCAGGTGCCGACCGACGACTCCACGCTGAGCCCGATCTCGCGGGCAGCCATGCCGCAGTTCGAGCAGTGCTTCGTCTCCGCCCCGGACGGCCAGGCGGGGATCGACCTCGACCGGCTGGTGTACCCGCTGCGGCAGCGGGCACGCAGCGAGGCCGGGGTGTACTTCGCATCCCTGTCCGCCCGGACCACCGTCTACAAGGGCATGCTCACCACCCAGCAACTGGCCGAGGTCTTCCCCGACCTGCTGGACGAGCGGGTCGAGAGTGCCCTGTCCCTGGTGCACTCCCGGTTCTCCACCAACACCTGGCCGGCCTGGGAGCTCTCACACCCCTACCGGCTGATCGCCCACAATGGCGAGATCAACACCGTCAAGGGCAACCGCAACTGGATGCGTGCCCGCGAGGCGCTGCTGGCCACCGACCTGATCCCGGGCGACCTGACCCGGATCTTCCCGATCTGCACCCCGGGCGGCTCGGATTCGGCCTCCTTCGACGAGGTGCTGGAATTGCTGCACCTGGGCGGGCGCAGCCTGCCGCACGCCGTGCTGATGATGATCCCGGAGGCGTGGGAGAACCACGCCGAGATGGATCCGGCCCGCCGTGACTTCTACGACTTCCACTCCTCGCTGATGGAGCCCTGGGACGGCCCGGCGGACGTCGCGTTCACCGACGGCACCGTGATCGGCGCCGTCCTGGACCGCAACGGGTTGCGGCCCGGCCGCTACTGGGTGACCGCCGACGGGCTGGTGGTCTTCGCCTCCGAGGCCGGCGTGCTGGACATCCCGACCTCGGAGGTGGTGCAGAAGGGCCGGCTCAAGCCCGGCCGCATGCTGCTGGCCGATCTCGACCAGCACCGGTTGATCGACGATGACGAGATCAAGGCCTCGCTGGCCTCCGCCCAGCCCTACCGGGCGTGGATCGAGGCCGGCCGGGTCGATCTGGAAGAGCTTCCCGAACGACAGCATGTCGTCCACAGCCACGCTTCGGTGGTCCGCCGCCAGCAGGTCTTCGGTTACACCCACGAGGAGTTGCAGCTGATCGTGGCGCCGATGGCCAACAACGGCGCCGAACCGATCGGCTCGATGGGCTCCGACACACCGGTGGCGGTGCTGAGCGACCGGCCCCGGCTGCTGTTCGACTACTTCACCGAGATCTTCGCCCAGGTCACCAACCCCCCACTGGATGCGATCCGCGAGGAACTGGTGACCTCGCTGAAGTGCACCTTCGGCCCGGAGGGCAACCTGCTGGTTGGTGGCCCGCAGTCCTGCCGGCAGATCGTGATCAGCTACCCGATCCTCGACTCCGATGCGCTGGCCAAGCTGGTGCGGATCAACCGGGACGGCACCATGCCGGGCTTCGAGGCGCACGTCGTCCGGGGGCTGTACGACGTCGAGGGCGGCGGTGAGGCGTTGAGGGCCAAGCTCGACGAACTGTGCGCCGAGGCCAGCGAGGCGATCGCCCGGGGCTGCCGGACGATCATCCTGTCCGATCGGCACTCCAACGCGGAGCTGGCGCCGATCCCGTCCCTGCTGCTGACCGCGGCGATCCACCACCACCTGGTACGCGAGAAGACCCGCACCCAGGTCGGCCTGATCGTCGAGGCCGGCGACGTCCGCGAGGTGCACCACGTCGCCCTGCTGATCGGCTACGGTGCAGCCGCGGTCAACCCCTACCTGGCCTTCGAGAGCGCCGAGGACCTGGCCAGCCGGGAGTGGCTGGTCGACGTCGAGCCCGAGCAGGCGGTGTACAACGTGCGCAAGGCGCTCGGCAAGGGCGTGCTGAAGGTGATGAGCAAGATGGGCGTCTCGACCATCGCCTCCTACACCGGCGCGCAGATCTTCGAGGCGCTGGGGCTGTCGTCCGAACTGGTGGCCACCTACTTCACCGGCACCACCAGCCGGATCGAGGGCATCGGCCTGGACGAGATCGCCGCCGAGGTGGCCAGGCGTCATGCCAGGGCCTATCCGCCCAGCGGCATCAAGCTGCCGCACCGGACGCTGGACGGCGGCGGGGAGTACAAGTGGCGCCGCGAGGGCCCGCCCCACCTGTTCGACCCCGAGACTGTCTTCCGGCTGCAGCACTCGACCCGGCAGAAGCGCTACGACATCTTCAAGCAGTACACCGCGCGGGTGAACGACCAGTCGAGGCGGTTGATGACCCTGCGCGGTCTGCTCGACTTCACCGCCGACCGCCAGCCCGTGCCGATTGAGGAGGTCGAGCCGGTCAGCGCGATCGTCAAACGGTTCTCCACCGGCGCGATGAGCTACGGCTCGATCAGCCGCGAGGCCCACGAGACGCTGGCGATCGCGATGAACCGGCTGGGCGGCAAGTCCAACACCGGCGAGGGCGGCGAGGATCCCGAACGGCTGCACGACCCGGTGCGGCGCAGCGCGATCAAGCAGGTGGCGTCCGGACGGTTCGGGGTCACCAGCGACTACCTGACCAATGCCGACGACATCCAGATCAAGATGGCCCAGGGTGCCAAGCCCGGCGAGGGCGGGCAGCTGCCCGGCCAGAAGGTCTACCCGTGGGTGGCCAAGACCCGGCACTCGACGCCAGGGGTCGGCCTGATCAGCCCGCCGCCGCACCACGACATCTACTCGATCGAGGATCTCAAGCAGTTGATCCACGACCTGAAGTGTGCCAACCCGAGCGCCCGGATCCACGTCAAGCTGGTGGCCGAGGTCGGGGTCGGGACGGTGGCTGCGGGCGTCGCGAAGGCGAAGTCCGACGTGGTGCTGATCTCCGGCCACGACGGCGGCACCGGAGCAGCCCCGCTGACCTCGCTGAAGCATGCCGGCGGGCCCTGGGAACTCGGCCTGGCCGAGACCCAGCAGACCCTGCTGTTGAACGGCCTGCGGGACCGGATCGTGGTGCAGGTGGACGGCCAGTTGAAGACCGGCCGGGACGTCGTGATCGGCGCCCTGCTGGGGGCCGAGGAGTTCGGCTTCGCGACCGCGCCGCTGGTGGTCTCGGGCTGCGTCATGATGCGGGTCTGCCACCTCGACACCTGTCCGGTGGGGGTCGCCACCCAGAACCCGGAACTGCGGGAGAAGTTCTCCGGCGACCCCGAGTTCGTGGTCAACTTCTTCGAGTTCATCGCCGAGGAGGTGCGTGAGATCCTCGCCTCGCTCGGCTTCCGCTCGATCGAGGAGGCCGTCGGCCATGTCGAGGTGCTGCGGACCAGGGACGCGGTCGCGCACTGGAAGGCCCAGGGTCTCGACCTGGAGCCGATCCTGCATCGCGTCGAGTTGCCCCAGGGCGCGGTGCTGCACCGGGTGGTCGCCCAGGACCACGGCCTGGAGGACAAGCTCGACACCCAGCTGCTGACGATCGCCGAACCTGCGCTGACCAGGGGAGAGCTGGTGCGGGCCGACCTCACCGTCCGCAATGTCGACCGGACCGTCGGCACCATCCTCGGTCACCACGTCACCCGGGCGACCGGTGGGGAGGGGCTGCCGGAGAACACCATCGACCTCACGCTGCGCGGCACTGCCGGGCAGAGCTTCGGCGCGTTCCTGCCGCGCGGAGTGACCCTGCGGCTGGTGGGGGACAGCAACGACTACTTCGGCAAGGGCCTGTCCGGGGGGCGGCTGACGGTCCGTCCACCGCAGGACGCGCCGTTCGCGGCCGAGGAGCAGATCATCGCCGGCAATGTGATCGGCTACGGTGCGACCAGCGGAGAACTGTTCCTCCGCGGGCAGGTGGGTGAGCGCTTCTGCGTCCGCAACTCCGGCGCCACCGCGGTGGTCGAGGGAGTCGGCGACCACGCCTGCGAGTACATGACCGGCGGCGAGGCGCTGATCCTCGGTCCGACCGGCCGCAACCTGGCGGCCGGCATGTCCGGCGGCGTGGCCTGGGTGCTCGACCTGGTACCGGGCCGGCTCAACACCGAACTGGTTGACGCCTATCCGGCGACCGGTACCGACCTGGTCCGGATCCGCGAACTGCTGGCCAAACACGCCGAGGAGACCGGTTCGACCGTCGCTGCGGGCCTGCACGAACTGCCGGACGAGGAGTTGGCCGGCCGGTTCACCACGGTGATGCCGCGGGACTATGCCCGGGTGCTGAAGGCGCGGGTCGAGGCGGAATCGGCTGGCCTGGAGCCCGATGAGATCGTGAAGGTGATGATGGAGGCCGCTCATGGCTGACCCCCGTGGCTTCATGACCACCCCGCGCCAGGTCGCCGAACGTCGACCGGTCAACGAACGGGTGGCGGACTGGAACGAGGTCTACCCGGGCACGCCCGGACGTGCCGTGCTGCCGATCATCTCCCAGCAGGCCGGCCGCTGCATGGACTGCGGCATCCCGTTCTGCCACTCCGGCTGCCCGCTGGGCAACCTGATCCCGGAGTGGAACGACATGGTCTGGCGGGACGACTGGCGCGGCGCGCTCGACCGGCTGCACGCCACCAACAACTTCCCCGAGTTCACCGGCCGGCTCTGCCCGGCCCCCTGCGAGACCGCCTGTGTGGTGGGAATCAACCGGGAGCCGGTGACCATCAAGAACGTCGAGGTGGCGATCATCGACCGCGCCTGGGACGACAGCAGGGTGACAGCCCAGACTCCGGAATGGCACTCCGGCAAGACGGTGGCAGTGGTGGGCTCCGGTCCGTCCGGGCTGGCGGTGGCCCAGCAGCTCACCCGCGCCGGTCACACGGTGGTGGTGTACGAGCGGGCGGACGCGATCGGCGGCCTGCTGCGCTACGGCATCCCGGAGTTCAAGATGGAGAAGAAGGTTCTCGACCGCCGGCTGAAGCAGATGCGGCTGGAGGGCACCGTCTTCAAGGCCGGGGTGAACATCGGCGCCGAGATCACCGGCGAGCAACTGGTCGAGCGGTTCGACGCAGTGGTGCTGGCGATCGGCGCGACCGCTGCCCGCGAACTGCCGATCCCCGGTCGTGAACTGGCCGGCGTCCACCAGGCGATGGAGTACCTTCCCCAGGCCAACCGGGCAGCTCTCGGCCAGGAGGTCGAGGGTCAGATCCTGGCCACCGGCAAGGACGTGGTGATCATCGGCGGTGGCGACACCGGCGCTGACTGTCTCGGTACCGCGCTGCGGCAGGGCGCCCGCTCGGTGACCCAGCTGGAGATCATGCCGACGCCGCCGGCCGACCGTCCGGTCAACCAGCCCTGGCCGACCTACCCGATGATCTACCGGGTGGCCTCGGCCCACGAGGAGGGCGGCGAACGGCTGTACTCGGTCTCGACCGCCGAGTTCGTAGCCGACGGGGCAGGAACTGTCGCGGGGCTGCGGATCAGCGAGGTCGCGATGGCGAACGGCCGGTTCGAGCCGGTCGCCGGCACCGAACGGGTGATCCCGGCCCAACTCGTCCTGCTCGCGATGGGCTTCACCGGCCCACAGCGCGAGGGCCTGGTCGAACAGCTGGGTGTGAGCCTGGACGCCCGCGGCACCATCGCTCGTGACGAGGCCTTCGCCACCGACGTCCCCGGTGTCTACGTCTGCGGTGACGCCGGACGGGGCCAGTCGCTGATCGTCTGGGCGATCGCCGAGGGCAGGGCCTGCGCCAACGAGGTGGACAGCTTCCTGCAGGGCGAGGCCTCGCCGCTGCCGAAGCCGATCCTGCCGACCGATCGTCCTCTGATGGCCGGCTGAGGCTGCCGGCCCGGCACACGCGGCCGTCACGGACCTGCTGCCGCGTCAGGCTCGCTTCGGGCTTGCGCGGCAGGTATGCTCCGGGTTGGTACTTCGTCTGTGGGGGACGGTACCTCGTCTGGGGAGACGAGACATATCAGGGGGGAAAGTGCCTGCGCCACTTCTGCGCAATCATCGCGCCACGTCCGCAACCGCGTCGAACAACCAACTCCGGCCGGGGTTGCGCTGGGTACAGGGAGCCGTCATGGCTGTGCTGGCCGCCGGCCTCACGGTCACCGCCTTGCAGTTGGCACGTGCTGAGGAACCCGTCCAGCCGGTGCCTGCTGCCACCTCGTCCGCGCCCGGGGCGATCGAGCAGCCGCTCGCAGCCGAGCAGCCGGAGGTGGACGACGAACAATTGCCCACCGCACAGGAGAGCGATAGTGCCGACCCGCAGGTCGACGATGCCGGGCATCCGGTGGCGATCGACGTGGCGGTGGAAGACGTGGCCGAGGACTAGAAGGTCCGCCTGCTGGCCGCTGTGGCGCCGACAGGTGAGACGGAGTATCGCCATCTGCTGATATCCGCTGGCGGATCTCGACCGGAACCTATAACGTACGTAAAAGTGCTCGTCCACGGTGGGCGGGGGGGATTGCCCGAGAGGGACGAGACTGTGCCGTCTTTGAGTAGGCACGGTGGTGTTGGCGCGCCATCGTGCTGCCCGCATCGTCGTCTGGCGTGGGTGTGCCTGGCAGTCGTGATGGCGTTCCTGGGCGCGACGACGCCCGCCCTCGCCGACGACGACGGCACCGTCGCTGCCAGTACGCCGGCGAGCGACCTGCAGCAGGCTTCCGCCGAACCAGAGCCGACAACCGCTGCGGATCCGATCAGCATTTCGAACCCGGACGCGGCTGCCGGTGAGGCAGCCGGCGAGGACGTCGTCCCGGTCTCGGCAGCGACCACGCAGCCGGCGCTGGAACCGGACTCACCCGTGGTGGTGGACCAGACCGATGCTGACGAGCTCAGCGAGCCGCAGCCGGAAGCCAGCCAGGTGAGCGAGCCGGCCAGCCAGAGCCCGGCGGCAGCGGTGAACACCCTGGCCATCACCCCACTGGCGGCGGGGGATCCAACCTGCTCCTACGCGGACGCCGGCACCGGGGTGTACGCCCGCACGCTGTGCTGGCTCAACTTCGATGGCCTGACCACCGAGTACACCGACCGCGGCACAGGCACCAACCCACGGTATGTCGCGGTGCTGGGAGCCGCCTACGGCTCCGCAACCGCTGCGACCAACCTCCACTCCTTTGGCGGGAAGTACTACGGACCGATCACCGGCTATCCGGTCACCATCAGCTTCGGCAGCGGCTACACCTTCACCGCGAAGCTGACGATCACGGCCGCGAACGGCGCCCGCGGACTCGGCGTCACGGCGGTCGGTTTCCCGGCCTGGGCCGATGGCGGGTTCCTCGGCCAGTCCGGTCACTACACCGGCGTCGGTGGCAAGCCCGCGCTCTACCAGGCAATCACCACCACCGGGACCACGTCTTTCAGAACCACGACCGTCACCCTGAGCGACATCAAACTCGCCAAAGCAAGCACCGTCGTGACCGACTATTCGGTGGTGGTGGCCGACGCCGAGTCCACCGACAGCGGTGAGTCGATTTCCTGGACCAGCACCGGCAGCCCCGGCTTCCGGTGGGTACCCAATGACCCGGTGGCCTGGGCAGCGGCGACGACCAACACGGCCCGCAAGACCGCTGCGGTCGGCACCGTCGCTTGCTCGGGCTCAGCCGCAAACCTGTTTCCGGCCGGCACGGTGACCGCGCCCAGCTGCACGAACGCGGGTGGGGGCACCACCAGCAACGGTCCGATGCTGGAGATCTCGCCGACCAGTACGACCTCAAGCTTCTCGGTCACACAGACCATGGTTGGCAACGGCCTGCAGGGGGTTGCCTTCGGCGTGGTCCTGGCCGGGGTTCAGGTGACGGTGGATGTCGCCGACCGGATCGTGGACTCCACCGGCGCCGCCACCGATCCGACGAACTTCACCGGGACCTTCCTGCGGTCCGCGACCGAGACCGCCACGGCGCAGACCGGGACCACGGCCCTGACCGCAACAACCAGCCCGTGGTACCTGCCGGTCTCGGTCAGCACCGCCGCGCAGCTCACCCTCAGCACGACCGCCACCGGAACGGCGGCCTCGAGTTCCTACAGTCCGGCGTGGGTGTGCCTGCGATCAGACCGAAACACCCTGCTGGAAACCCGCTGGCCCACGACCGGTTCGAGCGCGACGCCACCGACGGGCACTGCGGCACAGCTGCTGCACGGCTCTTACCTGGACTGCACCGTCAGCTACACCCCGCCCTATCTGAGCCTGGTCAAACAGGTCTCCAACACCGGGACGGCAGCCACCCACACTGCCGCTGACTTCACGCTGAGTGCCACAGGTACGGTCTCCACGATCACCGGCGCGGGAAACACCGCCGCGGCGGTCACGAAGCGGCCGGTCGCCGTGGGTTCCTACACCCTCACCGAGACCGCTCCCAGCGGTGGAACCGCCTGGCCGGGCGGCTACACCTGGTCGGGCCTGGCCTGCAGCGGTGGGACACCGACGGTCACGACGGACCCGGCCACCACTGCGGTGACCTCTGCGGCGGTGCAGGTGACCCAGGGAGCGGTCGCCGCCTGTACCTACACGAACCGGGCCAACCCGCGTCCGGCGACCGTGACCATCGCCAAGCAGGTGCAGGACGTGACCGGCAACAACCCGCAGCCTGCGGGCGGCTGGACGGTCGGGGCGACGCTGGAGAACCCGACTGCGGGAACCACCATCTCCACACCGGCGACCGCGTCCACCCAGGCCACGACCGGACAGGTCGCGAATCCGTGGACGGTACGGTTCCCGCCCGGCAACGGCACCGCGGACGTGCGGATCCAGGAAAGCTCCCAGACCGGGTACACCTTTGTCGCCAGCACCTGCGTGATCACCGGCACCGCTGGCACGACGAGGACGCAGAACCTGACCGCGGCGAGTGCGGTGATGACCGGGCTGGCCCCCGGCGAGGCCGCGGCCTGCACCTTTGTGAACCGGCCACAGCCCGGCACCGTCAGCTGGCAGAAGGCCGACGCGTCGGCCGGGGCGCAGCGACTGGCCGGATCGGAATGGCGGATCATCGGGCCGTCCCCGGCCACCACCACGGTCGCGGTGACCGACTGCGTCGCCGCCGACGCCGCGGCCTGCACCGGGGCGGACCAGGACCCGGCCGCCGGCGTCTTCCAGGTGACCGGCCTGGCGTGGGGCAGCTACGAACTCGTCGAGACGAAGGCCCCTGCGGGCTACCTGCTGGACCAGACCCCGCACCCCTTCACCATCAGTGCTGAGGCGTTGACCCAGAACTTTGGCACACCGTTCCAGAACCAGTCGCAGACGGCTCCGATCCTGCCGTTCACCGGCGGCCTGGGGCGGGACTTCTACACCCTGCTCGGGCTCGCCATCAGCGGCCTGGCAGGCCTCACCTACGGCATCTGGCGGACCAGAACCCGACGACGGGCCACGGTCGAATGAGAACGCCGGCGCGAACCGAACATCTACCCAACCACAGACTCACCCTCGGGGGACCGGACTGCCGGCAGAGGGCAGAAAGAAAGGGACGTCAATGAACATCACCATGACGCCGCTGCAGCGCTTCGCTGCCGGCGCCGCAGCCCTGGCGCTGGCAGCCATCGGGGCGGTCAGCACCGCTACCCCGGCGAACGCGGCGCCCGGGCCCGGACAGTCCGGAGCCCCTGACACGGGCTCGCTGATCGTGCACAAGCGTGCCGGGGTGCAGGGCGGCGCCACCACCGCGCTGGCCGACGTGACCTTCTCCCTCCAGCGGGTGGGGGTCTGGACCGGCGGCAGCTGCGTGGCCATCGACCTGACCACGACGGCAGGCTGGACGGCTGCCCAGGCCGCCAACGGCACCAACCCGGCAGCACCGGTCAGCCCGGCCAGCGAGGGCGCGTTCTGCGCCTCGGGCGCCGCCACCGACGGGAAGACGAACGCCAGTGGGGAGTACACCTTCGGCAACCTGGCGCTCGGCCTCTACTACGTGGCCGAGACCGATGCCCCGGCCAACGTGGTGGAGCGCTCGGTGCCGTTCTACGTGACCGTCCCGTATCCCAGCGGCACGGCGTCCAACTGGCTGTACAACGTCGACGTCTACCCGAAGAACGCCGTTGCCGACCGTCCTGTCAAGACGATCTCCAGCCAGCCGAGCAGTCTGGTGGTCGGCTCCACCGTGCAGTGGACGATCACCCAGACAATCCCGTCCCTCACCAGTACCACCGCTTCCTTCACCGAGGCCTCGGTGACCGACGCGCTGGACTCCCGGCTGAGCCTTTCCGGCGCTCCGGTGGTCACGATCGGCTCCCCGAACGGTGCGCAGCTGACGGCAGCTGACTACACCGTCAGCGGTGCGGTGACCATCACGTTCACCGGTACGGGTCTGGCCAAGCTCACCGCCAACCAGACAAAGACGCTCACGGTCACGCTGACGACCACGGTGGGCAGTGTCGGTAACGGCTCGATCCCGAACAACGGCGCAGCGGTGAGCTTCAACGGAAAGCCGCAGACGCCTGCCGCGGTCCCGTACAGCTACTGGGGCCAGCTCACGGTGACCAAGGTCGACGCCTCTGACGACACCATCCTGCTGAGCGGCGCCAGGTTCGCCCTCCACGAGAAGGGTGCCGGCACCTGCCCGGCAACCCCGACCGGGAACGTGGTCGCCACCGGCACCAGCAACGCCACCGGCGTGGTGCAGTGGGACAGTTCGGCTCCAGCCTCCCCGCTGGGCCTGTGGATCGCGAACTCCGACACCCCGGCACCGGACTCCGCCAAGGACTACTGCCTCTACGAGACCCAGGCTCCGTCGGGCTACGTCCGGATCACCGACCCGTGGACGGTGACGCTGGAGGCGACCGACGGGGGCGTGGCGGTCGCGGTGACCGCCGAGAACCAGGCGGCCATCGGCCCTGACCTGCCGCTGACCGGCGCCCAGGGAACCCTGCTGTTCACCCTGGCCGGCCTGGCGCTGGTCGCCCTGGCGACAGGTGGGCTGCTGGTCCGCCGAGCCCGGGCCAACCACTGACCGGTCGTCGGCACCGTGGTGGGTGGGCACCTGTCACACCTGCCCACCCACCACGACGAGGG
>NZ_JAYFPT010000037.1:0-2531 GCF_034927565.1 Propionicimonas sp. | reverse complement strand
TCCAGCGACGGCGGCTGCGCGGTGAGGCCAGGCACGCCGGCCTCGGCGAGCAGCGCGAGCACCCGCGCGGTGTTGGCGGGCTCCACTGCGAACGTGGTGCGGCCGTCGGAGGCGACCACATCGTGGGCGATCTGCGCCAGGCGGGCGGCGTGCTCCGGCGAGAGCGTGGTGGGGATCGTGTACTCGGTGCGGGTGAGGTGCCGCAGCTCCGCCAGCGTCCCGGTCTCCACGCGCCGGCCCTGGCGAATGATCGAGATGCGGTCGGCGACCTGTTCGACCTCGGCCAGGATATGACTGGAAAGCAATACCGAAGAACCCTCGGACGCCACCCGGGCAACCTCGCTCTGGAAGCGTTGGGCCATCAGCGGGTCCAGGCCCGATGTCGGCTCGTCCAGGACGTACAGCTCGGCCGACAACGAGAACGCCGCGATCAGAGCGACCTTCTGCCGATTGCCCTTGGAATAGGTCCGGATGCGCTTGCTCGGGTCGAACTCGAACACCTCGATCAACCGCTCCCGCTCCGACCGACCCGACGAGCCGCCCCGCAGACCGATGAGCAGATCGATCGCCTCACCCCCGGTCAGCGACGGCCACACGTTCACCTCGCCGGGCACATACGCCAAACGACGGTGCAGTTCCGCCGGCCGCTGCCATGGGTTCTCGCCGAACAAGGAGACCTCCCCGCTGCTGGGCCGATACAAGCCCAACAGCACCCGGATCGTGGTCGACTTGCCCGCCCCGTTCGGCCCGAGAAAACCATGGACCTCCCGCTCGGCCACTTCCAGATCCAGACCGGCGAGCGCACAGAACGACCCGAACGACTTCCGCAGGCCCGAGGCCCGCACAACAGTGGCCATATCATTTAACCTACACTAGATTCATGGGATCGTGAATCTAGTGTAGGTTAAATGATGAGCTCGCAATGGGAAGAGATCGGGCTGCTCGTCTACTCCGGGCGCTACGCGGGCGCGGTTTCGTTGGAACTCCTCAAATGCGGAAGCGGCTTGGTGAGGCTGGCGTGAGGGCCCGCGAGCACAATCGTGCGCTCAGTGACGAGGACTTGTGGCACGCTCGGCGCCATCTTGGATGGCGGCGTTGGTTCCCATGAGGTTGCGCAGCGCTTCCTGGTCGCGCATACGACGCTCCTGAGGGCTCTGAAGCGGGATGGCTCCTCGGTGGTCCCCAAAGCGGAGCGTGGACCTTGGCGCGACGCTCCGGTTGAGGGCAATCGTCCCGATGAGGTGTCGGACGGCGACATGGACGTGCCTCTGCCACAAGAGAGGGACGGCATTCCCGATGCGCCAGGCAGGGTGGTTCGTTCGTCGGAGCACCGGCTCTTCCCGAGTACCTGAAGGGCGATGACGCGGACTCACTTGTCGTTGACTACTTGGCGGGGATGCCGGTGGGGAGGATCGCTGAGAAGTACGGGGTCCATCGCTCGACGGCTACGGCGCATCTTCGCCGCCGCGAGACTCCTGCACCTGCGGCGGGCCTCGATCGGAGGCAACGAGCCGAGGCGCTCCGCCTCTATCGCGAAGGCTTGTCGCTTCGTGAGGTCGGCCGGCGGATGGGTGTGGATCGGAAGCTCGTCCGAGCGGCGCTGGTGGCTGAGGGTGAAGAAATCAGGACGGGGCTGACGTGAGAACCACCATTGCGCACCAGCCTCAGTGCCGAAATCACGAACCGTTTCACCATTGCGCACCAAGCCAAAACCGGCTTTGCCTAGTGCAAATACTAGAAATAAGTCTGGCCCCAGCCTCGAACGCTGGGGCCAGAACCGGGGTGCCTGCGTAGCACGTTCGGCAACTTCTCCCCGAAGGCGAATACGCTGGTCAGGCGCCTGAATCGTGGGGTTTACCGGGTCTGCAACCGCCCCCAGAACACCGCTCCGATGGACCATCGGGGCCCCGTTGTGAGGACTGTTGGGATGGCTCAAACTTTTCTCACCCCCTCCGAGGTCGACCACCTGGTCGCCGACTACGAGGCTGGATGTGGCATCCAGGACCTCGCAGAGAAGTACGGCATCCACCGCGCCACGGTCTTCGCGCACCTCCAGCGGCGTGAGGTGCCGAGGCGGCCGTCCGGGGCTCGATGAACAGGAACAAGCCGAGGCGGTGCGCCTGTCACGCGAGGGCGTGTCGATGCGAGCCATTGGACGCCGGATTGGAGTGGACCGCAGGGCCGTGCCTGTAGCGCTTGTCCAGGCTGGAGCGATCGAATCCGCCCGCAGCATCTGATCCACAGAGGAAGAAGTCCTCGCGCCAACCTCGGAGTACTGTCAAATGCGACCGTAGTTTGTTACGATGGACCAAAGAGCGGAGGTCATTGACAGTGTCACGCATGATCACACGACCTGTTGCCGACATCATCGAGCAGTTCGAGCTCGATGGCGACACGATCGTGACGGTTGACCGACTTGCCTCGGTGATGGACGAGGTCGGTGCAACGGGCTCTCCCCGGATGCTCGCGTATGAGCTTCAGCGTGGTGGTTGGCTGGGTACACTTCGCTCACGGGGCGCATGGGAGTTCCT
>NZ_JAYFPT010000028.1:0-26070 GCF_034927565.1 Propionicimonas sp. | reverse complement strand
GGCTGCCGGCCAACCTAGCAGCCGAGTGTCGGTGGCAGGTTGGGACGTCCGTCCTCGGCGCGGGTCTTCCGGCAGGTGACCGGCTGGTTTCTCACCCGGGCGGTGCAGATGCTAATCTCTTGCGGCTGGCTTCTTCGGAGGCCGGGCGCGAGTGGCGGAATGGCAGACGCGCACGGTTCAGGTCCGTGTGTCCGAAAGGACGTGGAGGTTCAACTCCTCTCTCGCGCACTTCCTGGCGTCTGAATATGCCTCCGACTAGGGTAAATGACCGAAAGCGCATGGAGGGTTATCACCTCCCTCGCCGAGGCTCCTCGGGCGTGGCTCTGGCTCGGGCAAGCGGTCGCTGACTAGGGGTTTTGCGCGCAGTTCTGGTGAGTGCTCAGGTATGCCCAGATAGGCCTAACTTGGGCAGCCTGCCCCTCATTCGCCCCGAGAAACTGTACGAAAACTGATACCCGTGAGGGTACTCGATCGACTCATCCACCAGTTCGTCTCGCGTTGCTGTTCCGGCGGCATTGCCTGGCGATGTCGGCAGTTCTCAGGGCCGTGGCAAGCGCACTTCTGACCTTGGGGATCGCGCTGCGGCGGGCGAGTTTGGTCAGGTCTTGGGAGCGGGCGCCCTCCGCGAGGGCGCGGGCCACGGGTCGTCCGCAGAGTCCTCCAGAGCGATCCGAAGGTAGGCGTGTCGTCAAGGCCGTCGAGGTAGTTGGCCGCGTCGAAGTGGGCGTGCTCCGTCGGCCTTGGCTGCCATCACCGCGATCCTCGACGTGACAATCGTTGGTGAGGGGTGGGCCTGTCCGAACCGCGTCCGTCTTCCTGCCGCACAGGCTGGCCTGCGGCACGCGAAGCGCTACTTGGAAACTGCTTGAAGCTGAAATCTTCAAGTAGCACGACTGAAGACTGGGCATCAGTAGGCCTGGCGTCGGGCTCGTTGCTCACGGCCACGCCGAAGGAGCATCGCTGTGGGGCCCTGCAGTCGGGATCATGGGCCGAGCAGGCCGAGCGGGACGACGCCGATGCCGTCGGGACGCCGGTAGGCGTTGGGTCCGGTGTTGATGATGATGGCGTCGGCGAGGTTGGCGCCGATGCGGTCGGCGAGCCAGTGCAGGTGTCGGGCGTCGTGGTCATCGACGGTGTTGGCCAGTTTGACCTCGATGGCCAGGACGCGTCCGTCGTCGCGGACGGCGACGAGGTCGATCTCGTGATCGCCGTTGCGGGTGCGCAGGTGTCCGATGGTGGCTTCGGCGGCTTGGGCTGGCACGCGGACGCACAAGGTGACCAGCGACTCGAACAGGTGGCCGAGCAGGCTGCCCGGTTGGGGGCCGATGGTGTTGCCCTCGCCGTCCAGGAGCGCCTCCCGGGTGAGTCCGAGCAGGCGGACGGCCAGCGCGGGGTCGGCGAGGTGGTGCTTCGGCGTCTGGCCAAGGCGGGTGAGTTGGCTGCCACCGGGCGTCCAGGCTGGGACCGGGTCGAGGAGCCACAAGGTGGTGAGGACGTCGCGGTACGCGATGGAGGTGGACCGGGCGGGCTTGTCACTTTGCCCGGGGGTCGCGGCGTCGAGGATCTGGGAGTAGCTGGCGGTCGTGGCGCTAGCGGCGGCATAGGCGCGCAACCAGCTCAGCATCGCGTCGGGCTTGCGAACCGCGAGGCCCTGCTCGGGGACGTCCCGGTCGACTGCATTGTGCAGGTAGGAGTCGAGCTGGAAGCGGCGGGCACGTCCGGTCAGTCCCCGCATGGCCGGGAATCCTGAGGCGAAGATCTCCTCCACGTAGTCGGTCAGTCGAAGACTGCACGTGCCGGCCAACGGTTCACGGCGTCCCGACAACAGCTCGGCGAAGCTGACCGTCGGCTGCGAGGTGCCCCGCTCGGCCAGCGTCATGGGCCGCATCCGGAGTCGACCGATGCGTCCAGCACCGGAGTGCGCAGTTGCGCCAGGGGCGGGTGTCGCGCTGCCGGTCAGCAAGAACTGCCCGCCCGTGGGATCGGCGTCCACGGCGCGCCGGACGACGTCCCAGACCTCAGGAACCTTCTGCCACTCATCGATCAGGACGGGACGCCCGCGGTCGAGCACCTGCTCCGGCTCAGCCGAGATCGACTCGCGCACCGCCTTGGAGTCCAGCCGGACCACGGCGCGGACCCGTTGCTCCGCGGTCGTGGTCTTCCCCACTCCCTTCGGCCCATCGATCGCGATCGCGGCGACCTGCCCGAAGAGTCCGTCGAGCTCCTCGTCCAGGATTCGGCGCATATAGGACACAGCGAGAAGACTACAGGTCGCAGGCCATGAATCAGTCAATTCGCAGCTATCGAACTGGACGATTCGCCTCACCGCGGACGATGCACCCAAGGGCGCGTGCACCCAGCGACGGAGCGTCCGTCATTCGATGAACCCCATCTGGCGGTACGCCGCGCGGCGCCGGGAGTACTGGGCCTTGAGGACGGGGACTCCCGAGTGTTGGCGGACGTGCGGCGTCGGGTTCCGGTCCACGGGAGGTGAGCGTCCCGGCTACGGGGAGTCCGTGCGCGCTCGGGCTCTGCAGGCTATTGCCCGCACGGCGCCCGAGCTGGATGACACCATCGGCTTCATCGCCGTCATCACCGAGCAACTCGCGCCCACCGACCAGTCCGCCTGGTGGAAAGCGAAGCTTGGCCTCATCCTGGACGGCGCCGAGCGCCTGCTGGACACCCCACCCATCAGCCGGTAGCCCTCCAGGTCAGCAGGCCCTTGGTGGGGGTGACCAGGGGGTGTGGCCGGGGTGTCCCCAGGTGGTGAGCAGCGTTCACTGCCTGCTCAGTTCGGCGCCGCCCGGGCCCGGAAGCCGTCGGAAGCGGTCCGGCGGGCCACCGCGGTCGCGGTGAGAATCGTCACCGCGGCCAGGATCGCCGCCACCGCCGTCGGAGTGGAATACAGCGGGCCGGCGAGACGTCCGACCGCGATCCAGGCCAGCGCCCACGTCATCGCCGCCGCGATCGCCCAGCGCGCACCCAGCCGGAGTGCGTAGACGACGCCCAAGAGCGCCGCGACGGCTAGGACCACGACCGCGAACACCTGCGCCCACGGCGCGCCGGGATCGACCCCGGCGTCCACCAGTACCGCGGTGATGTTCGCCACACTGGCCACACTGACCCAGCCGAGGTAGACCCCGAACGTCCCATCCACGACCAGCGCTTCGAGCCGCGAGGTCGGCGGACGCTCTGCCAGCCGCCGCACCAGCACTCCCAGGACGAGGGCCAGAACCAGGATCACCAGCACGCTCGGCCACAGCCAACCGATCTGTGTGACGCCCAGCCACAGCGCGTTGAGCAACATCGAGACCGCCGCCGGCCACGCGATCAGGGCCGCCCGCTGGCTGCCGAGGGCGCGCCACTGCCAGATGACGTAGGCCAGCAGGCCGACGTAGATCAGCGACCAGATGGAAAACGCGGTCGAGGCAGGGGTGATCAGGGTGGCATCGGTCGCGAACGCGCCGCCGACCGATTCCTCCACCCGGGTGCCGATAAGACCGAACCCGGCCAGCGTCCCCACCACCATCACCACGGCTGACCCGGTGACGGCCAGCGGCCGCCAGACCTGTCTTGATGTCAAAGCTACTCCCCGTTTGTGTCCATAACCTTAGACAAATAGCCTGCCGTATCCACGTAACCTTAGACAAGTAGGGGTAGTAACATTGCACACCAGGGGTGGCGAACGTGACCCGCACCGGCCCACACCATAGACTCGCTGCGAGATGGTCACGATCAGTCAGGCTGCGCAACTCACCGGCGTCGCCGAGCACACGTTGAGGGCCTGGGAGCGCCGCTACGGGGTCTTCCAGCCCGCTCGCACGCGGGGCGGCTACCGGGATTATGGTGACGAGGCACTGCACCGGATCCGGGCCATGCAGCATCTCGTCGCCTCCGGGCTGCCCCCTCGTGAGGCGTCAGCGGAACTGCTGCGCCGCGGCGGTGCGGAGCCGGCGGGGGAGCCGGACTCCGCCGCCGAGTTGATCGCGTCCCTGGCCCAGCTGGATGCCACGGTCGCGCAACGCATCATCGACGAGCAGTTCGCGCTGCGCAGCTACGAGGCGGTGGTCGACGACTGGCTGATGCCCACCCTGGTCCGCGTCGGTGAGGCCTGGGCATCGGGCACCATCTCCGAGGCCGGGGAACACCTGGTCGCCAACGTCGTGATGCGCCGGCTGGCCGCAGCCTTCGACGCGGTCGGCCCGAACCCGCCGACCCCCCCGGCGATCGTCGGCGCACCCGTCGGCGTCACCCACGAACTCGGGCTGCTGGCGTTCGCGGTAGCGCTGCGCCGGGCCGGCGTGGCCACGATCTACCTCGGCGCCGATGTGCCCGCCCCAGCCTGGGCGGACGCGGTGGCCACCACCTCGGCTGTCATCAGCATCACCGCGATCCCGCGCCGGGCCGACGCCCGACGGGTGGCGGCGCTGGCGCACCTACTCCAGACCACGCATCCGTCGGTGCCGCTGGCGGTGGGGGGACGGTTCCAGCACCTCGCTCCGCCCGACGCCCGGCAACTGGGGCACCGGATCGCCGCGGCCGCGCAGAACGTTTCGCGCTCGATCGCAGCACCGTGACGACCAGCCTGTTGTGGCTGCGCCGGGACCTGCGGCGTCACGACCACCCGGCCCTGGCGGCAGCAGCGGACGGGGGCGGCGTGCTGGCGGTGTACGTGCTCGATCCCGACCACCTGGCAGCTGCCGGACCGGGCCGGCTGGCCTGGCTGGCGGCGACGCTGCACGCTACCGCGGAGTCCTTCGGCGAACGGCTGTGCGTCCGGCTCGGAGACCCCGCCGAGGTGATTCCCGCGCTCGCGCGCGAGCTGGACGCGACCGCCGTCCACGCCACCGCCGAGACCGAACCGGCCTGCCGGATGCGGGACGACCGAGTCGCCCAGGCCTTGGCGGGGATGGGCATCGACTGGCTGGTCACCGGCTCCCCCTACGCTGTCACGCCCGGACGGGTGCGCACCCTGGCCGGCCGCGGCTACCGGGTGTTCACCCCCTTCGAGAAAGCCTGGCGAGCGCGCGGCTGGCGCGACCCGGCGGTGACCCCGGACTCCCTCGACGGCCCGACGCCGCGGCAGTGGATTCAACCTGAGGCAGCGGCGCTGCTGAACAGCTGGCTGACCGACTGCCCGATCGGCCTGCCACCGGCCGGCGAGGCAGCGGCCCGGCAGGCCTGGCGGGAGTTCCGCGACGAGCGGCTCGACAGCTACGCCGAGGATCGCGACCGGGCCGACCTGCCGTCCGGTTCCCGGCTGTCGGCGTACCTCGCGCTGGGGGTCCTGCACCCACGGACGTTGCTGGCCGATCTGGCCGGACGCAGCGACCCCGGCGCGACCAAATTCGTCTCCGAACTCGCCTGGCGCGAGTTCTACGCCGACGTGCTGTGGCACCACCCGGACTCCCTGGCCGGCGACCTCGTCGAGACCCTGACCGGGATGACATTCGACGAGCCGGACGCCCGCTACCACGCCTGGCAGGCCGGACGCACCGGCTACCCCCTGGTGGATGCCGGGATGCGGCAACTGCTGGCCGAGGGCTGGCTGCCGAACCGGGTCCGGATGGTGGCGGCCAGCTTCCTGCTGAAGGACCTGCATCTTCCCTGGCACCTCGGCGCACGGCACTTCCGGGAACACCTGATCGACTACGACACCGCGTCCAACACCCACAACTGGCAATGGGTGGCCGGCACCGGGACCGACGCCGCCCCTTACCACCGGATCTTCAACCCGGTCAGTCAGGCCGCGGCCGCCGACCCCGACGGGGCCTACGTCCGCCGCCACCTCCCGGAGTTGGCGCACCTGCCCGGACCGGCAGCGCTGCGTCCCTGGGACCACCCTGACGGGCACCGGCACGGCTACCCGGTCCGGATCCTCGACCACGCCGCCGAACGCGCCGAGGCGCTCACCCGCTACCGGTTGGCCGTAGGCGGGTGAGGCCGCTGGGCGGACCAGATCGGCGCCGGGACGATCCCGGCCGGCGACCTGGTCGACCTGTGCATTCGTCCGGCCAACGCTGACCCGCAGGCGGTCGGCGACGACCCGCTCGACCTGTGCCCGGGCCGTGGGCTGCCGGCCGGGGTGTGCCGGAGCCATTCCTGGCGCCAGCCTGAGGATCTTCGAGGGCATGGGACACGAGCTCCCCATCCCGCTCTGGGCCGACATCACCGACATCATCGACCAGAACGCGCGCCGAGCCAGCGCACCGTCTGCCTGAGCCACTCCACACGTTCTGGCGCCGGCCCGGCTGGCGCCAGAACGGCTCTGCCACGCCTGGGACAGGCTTTGCGTTCAGAGGACCTTCTGCGCGCCCGCACTGAGCCTGGCTGCGGTCTCGTCCGGGATCGCCCGCGCCGCGGGCAGCACGAGTCGCACAGCGCTGGAAAACTGTCGGTAGACGGGCCGCGCAAACCCGGCGGCACGCATCGCGCCGAAGATGCGGAGAACGCCTTCGCCCAGTTCCCGCGCATTTCCCAGGTCGGCGCAGACGCGAGCGATGCGGGGGTTGCGTGCAGTCCTGACAAGGGTGTGGTGGTCCGTGGCCGGATCGGCCAACCCCGATTGCGCATAAGTCGGGGGCCGGGCGGCTCCAGTCCCGTCGCCGTGAGCGCTGTGCCGCGGGTCGCGCCGGGCACCGGTTGTCACCGCCCGGGATCTATGCGGAATCGGGATTGGCTCACTCAGCGCGCGGCTGGCTTACTCGACCTGACAGTGGTGGCGAGCAGGTGATCCGTGAGGACAGCGCGCACCGATTCCAAGGAAGGAAGCGAAGACAGATGATCCGGGGCAACTACGAGTCCGACGCCGGAAAGCGCAAGGAGATCCCGCATGAGGAGCTCGGGACGATCCCGCACATGCCGTTCGAGGAGTACCAGGAGCGATGCAAGCACTTCCTCACCATGACGAGGGAGAACGGCATCCTTGAGGCGCGGCTGCACACCAACGGCGACTCGCTGGTGTGGAATGCCCAGGCCCACCAGGGCCTGCACTACTTCTTCGACTGGGCCGGCCGTGATCCCGAGAACGAGGTCATCATCCTCGGCGGCTCCGGCAAGGACCTGTTCAGGGGCATCGGCCGGCTGGAGGATGACGGCTCGATGGGGTATGCGCACGAGTTCGACTCGGCATCCGAGCACGCCTGGCGGCTGTACGAGTACCAGTACTACGACGGCACCAACGACATTGAGGGTCAGGTCTTCGACGTCGAGGTCCCGACCATCGGCGTGTGGAACGGCGCCGCCTTCCACACCGACCTGGTGCTGTTCTCCGACATCACGCTGTGCACCGAGGACGCCTGGACGACGGAGATGCACTACCGGGTCAACATGGTCCCCGGCGACGGTATCCAGATCGCCTGGCGCGAGCTGATGGGCCGCAAGCGCTACGCCTACGCCGAGCTGACCGGCGAGATCATCACGGCGCGCAAGGCGCTCGAGCTGGGCATGGTCAACGAGATCTGCGCGGACACCGAGGCGGCCTACGCCCGGGCCCATGAGATCGCCGAGTTGATCATGTGTGCCGGCACCCGGCAGACCCGCCGCCTGACCGTCCAGCAACTGCGCAAGCCGTGGAAGGAGGAGATCTCCAACGAGGTCCGCAACGCCTTCGCGACGGAGATGTGGAACACCGCTACCGAGCACTCCCCGCACACCGTCAACTACTGGGAGTGGGCGCACGAGGAGGCCGAGCTGGTCAAGGCCGCGGAGAAGAAGGGCAAGGTCATCCGTCCCCGCCTGAACGGTGGCCAGGAGGAGGACGAGATCAAGTAGGTCTCACCGCCGGGGTGCGTCCGGACGCATCCCGGCTACGGAGTTCGCCACACTGCGGGGTCGGTCGATACCGACCGGCCGGCCCCGTCCGCGGACCTCTCAGTTCCGGACCAGTGACAGGAAATTGAGCAGCGTCTGCTGACGGTTGTCCTTGCGGTAGATCGCCACGAGGTCGAACCGGGTGTCCAGGTCGGCCAACTCACACACCCGGATCGGAACCCCCTGGAAGGCGGTGGCGCTGATGAACCGCGGCTGGATCGAGATCCCCAGTCCGAGTTCCACCCGCAGCACCGCGGTCGGGGTGTTGGGGACGAAAGAGATCCCCGGCGTGGCCTCGGTGCTGTTCCGGGCAGCCAATTGCAGCGCTCGAAGGACGGGAGGATCGACATGACGCGGCATGATCAGGCGCTGCGTGAGCAGCTGGGCGGTGGTGACCGACTCGCCCGGCGGGAACGGGTAGTCCTCCCGCATCACGGCGACGAAGTGATCCTGTCCAATCGTGATCTGGGCGAGGTCCTCGTTGGCCGGGACCTCGAAATCCAGCGTGAACGCCAGGTCGTAGACGCCATGCAGGATGCTGTCGCTCAGCTGGGGGAACGGCACATCGTCGATCCGGGTCTTCACGTTCGGGTAGGCAACGGTGAACTGCTGGACGAGATTCGTGAACGCAGTGCCGAAGTTCGAGACCGTCGCGATGCCGAGCTGGCCGGCGGCCCCGGACTTCGCAGCCTCCAGTTTGCGGAAGACGAGTTCGTGGTGACGCAGCAGCAGGTCGCACTCCTCGTAGAGCACTGCGCCGGCACCGGTGAGCTGCACGTTGCGGGTGTCGCGGATGAACAGCTGGACGCCGAGCTCCTTCTCCAGGTTGGCGATCTGCCGGCTGAGTGCCGACTGGCCGATGTAGAAGTGCTCGGCCGCCTTGCTGAAGTTCCGGTACATCGCCACGAACTGGAAGTACTTCAGCGACTGCAGGTCCACTGGCGCCTCCTTGCTCGAACCCGTCCGACTGCCAGGACGGCCAACCTAGTCCATTGCATCCGCCGCGGAACCCAGGAAGTCACAGCGTCATGAGCAGGATCCTCACCATCAACTGCGGCTCCACCTCCACCAAGGTGGCCTGGTTCGACGACGACCGGGAGATCGCCCGCGCGTCCCTGGACGTGCCGTTGGCCGATCTCGCCAGCATGCCCAAGGTACTCGACCAGACCGAGTACCGCACCGGCCAGGTGCGGGAATTCCTGCGGGTCAACGAGCTGGACGCGACCGGCGTCGACATGGTCGTGGCCAGGGCCGGCACGATCCACCACGTCCGCCACGACGGCGCCTACGCGGTCAACGAGCTGATGATCGCGACGCTGAGGTACGCCCCGGCGGCCCAGCACGCGTCAGCACTGTCCGCGCTGATCGGCGTCGAACTGGTCGCCGGCACAGACATCCCGGTGATCATCTACGACCCGACCTGCGTTGACTCGGTCGACGAGATCGCCAAGATCACCGGCGTGCCCCAGATCGTGAACATGCCGGTCTACCACCTGCTCAACCCGAAGGCGGCCGGACGGACGTACGCGGCCTCCATCGGGGCGGAGTACAACCAGCTGAACCTGGTGATCGCCCACCTCGGCGGCGGTATCACGATGGCCTTCCACGACCACGGCCGCGTCGTCGACTGGATCTACGACGACGGGGGACCGATGTCCCCGCAGCGCGGCGGCGCGATCCCGACCCGCCTGCTCACCGACTTCATCTACACCTGTGACATGGACCACGCGCAGATGCGGATGTACCTGGCCGGCAAGACCGGGATCGCCGCCCATCTGGGCACCCAGGACGTCCGCGAGGTCGAACTGCGGATCGCTGCCGGCGACGCACACGCCGAACTCATCTACCGGGCGATGGCCTACGGGGTCGCGAAGGGCGTCGGGCAGCTCGCCACGGTGCGGGCGGGCAACGTCGACCAGATCATCCTCACTGGCGGCATCGCCCACTCCGCGCTGTTCACCGGCTGGGTGCGCGACCTCGTCGAGTGGATCGCACCGGTGACCATCCAGCCCGGCGAGAACGAGATGGAGGCGCTCGCCGCAGGCGGCCTGCGGGTGCTCCGCGGCGAGGAGCCGGTGCACGACTACGACGTGCTGCCCGCCGGCTACTCCTCGCTGGCCGACATCATCGCCCGACCCAGCTTCCTGGCCTGACCAGCAATCCGACACAGAAAGGGACCGACATGGATCTCAACAACAAGGTCGTTCTGACCGCGGCGCTCACCGGCGCCGTCACCCCGAAGTCGATCAACGACGCCATCCCGATGACGCCGGAGGAGATCTCCGAGGACGCCTACCGGGTGTGGCAGGCCGGCGCGTCCGTCGTGCACTTCCACATGCGCGACGACGAGGGCCTGGGCACGATGGACAAGGAACGGTTCAAGCAGACCATGCAGCTGCTCCGGGCCGACCACCCCGACTGCGATGTGGTGATCAACTTCACCACGGCCGGCGACAACCGGGCCACCGACGACGAACGGCTCGCCCACCTGCCCTACGTCACGCCCGAGATCGGCACCTTCGACGCCGGCTCGTTCAACTGGATGCCGGACGGCGTGTTCGTGAACTCCCCCCAGTTCCTCGAGCGGCTCGGCCGCACCCTGAGCGAGCTGAACATCAAGCCCGAGTTCGAGATCTTCGACGCCGGCCAGATGTACAACGTCGCTCACTACGCCAAGGCGGGCATCCTCAACTCGCCGCTGCACTACCAGTTCGTGCTGGGTGTCCCCGGCGGCATGCCGGCCGATGTCGAGAGCCTGATCTACCTGAAGAACCTGCTTCCGGCGGATGCGACCTGGGGTGCCTTCGGTGTCGGCAGGGACAACCAGAAGATCGTGTACGCCACCCTCGCCCTGGGCGGCCACGTGCGGGTCGGGCTGGAGGACAACGTCTACCTCTCCCGAGGTGTGAAGGCGACCAACCTGCAGCTGGTCGAGCGGGCCGTCCGGGTGATCCGCGACTTCGGCAAGGACGTGGCCACCCCGGACGAGGCCCGTCAGATCCTCGACATCCCGTCCCACGAGGGCATGGTCAACGCGGCATGAGCACCGTCAGCACCGTCCGCGGACCGGTCGAGGTCTCCGGCCTCGGCCGGACGCTGATGCACGAGCACCTCGTCTTCGGCTACCCCGGCAACGAGGGCGACCGCTCGATGTGGACCTACAACGAGGACGCCATCGTTGCGACGGGCGTCGCCGCCGTCCGGTCGATCCAGGCGCAGGGCTTCTCCACGCTCTTCGACGCAACGCCGAACGACTGCTCGCGCAACCCGCTGCTGCTGAAGCAGATCGCCGAGGAGACCGGGTTCAACGTGATCTGCGCGACCGGCTACTACAAGGAGGCTCACGGCGGCTCCGCCTACTTCGGCATGCGTAGCCTGTTCGCCGACACTGTCTCGGAGTTGGCCGACCTGTTCATCACCGAGCTCACCGAGGGCATCGGGGATACCGGGGTCAGGGCGGGAATCATGAAGCTCGGGACGGGCCAGGGCGGGATCTCCGACTACGAACACGCCGTCATCAAGGCGGCGGCGCGCGCGCAACAGGCCACGGGCGCCCCGATCATCACCCACACCGAGGACGGCACCGGCGGTCCCGCGCAGGCCAGGGCCCTGGTCGAGGCCGGAGCCGATCCGGGCAGGACGGTCGTCGGTCACATGTGTGGCAACGCCAGAGACCTCGACTACCAGCTGGCCACCCTGGCGTACGGGGTCGGCATCGGCTACGACCGGACCGGCGGCAACCGGCTGTTCAACGACATCACCGACGACGACCGGATGGACATGGCCGTGACGCTGGCCGAGCGGGGCTACCTGAACCGAATCTTCTGGTCTCAGGACAGCATCGCCACATGGCTCGGGCGAAGCTGGGACGGCTTCTACGCCCTGCCCGGCGCGGAGCACTGGAAGATCACGCGCATCGGCGACTACATCGAGCCGGGCCTGTTGGGGCGCGGACTCACGCAGGCGGATCTGGACCAACTCCTGATCGGCAACCCGGCGAGCCTGTGGGGGCAGGAAGCCTGATGTACGCCACTTTCGCCGAACTCCAGGCAGCCATTCCGCTCGCCGGCCGCCCGCAGCGCTGTGCGGTGGCCGGCGCGGCCGACGCCCATGCGCTCGAAGCCGTCATGCTCGCCGCCCGGGAGGGCTATCTCACCCCGGTGCTGATCGGGCCGAAGGCTGGCATCGAAGCAGTGCTCGGCCAACTGGAGGTCGTCGAGCCGTATCTGCTGCACGACTGCCCCGAGGGCGACAACCCGGCCGAGGCCGCCGTCCGGCTGGTGCGGGACGGCGAGGCCGACTTCATCCTGAAGGGCAACCTGCAGACGTCCGACCTGCTGCGTCCGGTGCTGAACAAGCAGACCGGACTCAACGACCGGGGCTTCGTCACCCACTTCGGCCTGATGCAGCTGCACGGCTACCACAAGCTGCTTGCGATGAGCGACTCGGCCGTCATTCCGCACCCGACCCTGGCTGACAAGGCCCGGATCGTCGAGGTCTGCACCGAGGCCCTGCGCAGCCTCGGCATCGCTCGGCCGGTGGTCGCTGCACTGTGTGCGGCCGAGACGGTGAACCCGAAGATCCCCGAGACCATCGACGCGGCCGAGCTGGCCGCAATGAGTGAGCGCGGCGAGCTCGGCGACACCGTTGTCGTCGGCCCGGTCTCGTTCGACCTCGCCACCAGCCGCGAGGCCGCGGCGATCAAGGGCTACGACTCCCCGTACGCCGGGGACGTGGACATGGTGCTGGTGCCCGAGATGGTCACCGGCAACGTAATGAGCAAGATCTGGAACGCCGACGATCGCAACACGCTCGCCGGCTGCCTGCTGGGAGCCCGGGTGCCGGTGGCGCTCACCTCGCGCAGCGCCTCCATGAAGGAAAAGCTCACCTCGCTGCTGTTGTGCAGCCTGCTGAGCGCCACGACCAGCACAGGAGCACACGCATGACCGACTACCCCGACTCCGACATTGTCGTCGTAGGCGCTGCCCGCACCCCGAACGGCCGCCTGAAGGGCGGGCTCTCCGAGGTCAGCGCCGTCGACCTGGGGGCTGCGGCCATCCGCGGCGCCCTCGCCACCGCGGGCGTGGACCCCGCCGGGGTGGACTCCGTTGTGATGGGCAATGTGCTGCAGGCCGGCCTGGGCCAGTGTCCGGCCCGGCAGGCCGCGATCGCTGCCGGGATCGGCTGGGACGTGCCCGCCAGCACGGTGAACAAGGTCTGCCTGGCCGGTCTCACCGCGATCATCGACGGTGTCCGGATGATCCGCTGCGGCGACGCCGCCGTCGTCGTGGCCGGTGGCATGGAGTCCATGACCAGGGCCCCGCACCTGCTGGTCGGGAGCCGGCACGGATGGACCTTCGGGCACGTCACCGCCATCGACTCGATGGCCAACGACGGGCTCTCGGACGCCTGGAGCCACGAGGCAATGGGCCTGGACACCGACCGGCGTACGGACGACTACCCCGCCAGCCGGGAGGAGCAGGACGCGTTCGCGGCCCGCTCGCACCAACTGGCTGCCAAGGCCTGGGCCGAGGGTGTGTTCGCTGACGAGATCGTGCCGATCACCATCCCCGGCCGCAAGGGCGACACCGTGGTCGATGCCGACGAGGGAATTCGCGCCGACACGACGGTTGAGACGCTGGCGAGACTGCGGCCCGCGTTCCGTCCAGACGGGACGCTCACCGCCGGCAACTCCTCCAGCATCAACGACGGCGGTGCGGCGGTGGTACTCACCACCCGGGGAAACGCCGCGGCCCACGGCTGGCCGATCCTGGCCACCCTGCGGGCGCACGCCCAGGTGGCCGGGCCCTCGCCCGCGCTGGCGCCGCAGCCGGGCAACGCGATCCTGCGGGCGCTGGAGCTGCAGGGCTGGAAGGTCGACGACCTGGACCTGATCGAGATCAACGAGGCGTTCGCCGCGGTGGCCGTGCATGCCGTCCGCCAACTCGGCGTCCCGCTGGAGAAGGTGAACATTCACGGCGGTGGCATCGCCTACGGCCACCCGATCGGCCAGTCCGGCGCGCGGCTGGTCGTCCACCTCGCCCACGAACTGCACCGCCGCGGCGGCGGACGCGCGGCAGCGGCACTGTGCGGCGGCACCGGTCAGGGCGACGCCCTGCTGCTGGAGGCCTGACATGGCGAAGGTGATCGACATGGCCGGGGCCGTCGCGAAGCTGAGCGACGGGATGAGCCTGATGATTGGTGGCTTCATGGGCTGCGGAAACGCCCACCACCTGGTGCAGGCGATCATCGACGCGGGTCTGACAGACCTCACGATGATCAGCAACGACGCCGCGATGCCGGGCTACGGCGTCGCCAAGCTGGTCGAGCACCGGCGGCTGAAGCGCCTGATCACGTCCCACGTGGGACTGAACCCCGAGGTCGGCGCGCAGATGAACGCCGGCGAACTGGAGGTCGAGCTGGTGCCGCAGGGCACGCTCGTGGAGCGGATCCGCTCCGGCGGAGCAGGACTCGGCGGCGTCCTCACCCCGACCGGGATAGGGACGCCGGTGGCCGACGGCAAGCCGGTGATCACCCTGGACGGGCGCGACTACCTGCTGGAGAAGCCGCTGCGCGCCGACGTGGCCCTGATCAACGGCTACCGGATCGATCCCGACGGCAACGTCTGGTACAAGGGCGACGCCCGCAACTTCAACCCGGTGATGGCGACCGCCGCGGACCTGGTCATCGCCGAGGCCGACCACCTGGTCGGACGCGGCGAGATCCCGCCCGAGGACGTGGTCACCCCGGGAGTCTTCGTCGACTATGTCGTGATGGGAGGTGCGCTGTGATGCCTGCGACCCTGGACCGCGCAACGCTCAAGGAGTTCATCGCTCGGCGGGTTGCCCGTGAACTGAAGGACGGCGACTTCGTGAACCTGGGCATCGGGCTGCCCACGATGGTGCCGCAGTTCCTGCCCGACGACATCCACGTGACGCTGCAGGCGGAGGTCGGCATGGTCGGCGCCGGGCCCTGCCCCGAAACCGATCCGGACCCCCGCTACGTGGTCGACGCCGGCGGCAAGCCGGCCTCCATCCGGCTGGGCGGCGCCTACATCGACTCTGTCACGTCGTTCACGCTGATCCGCGGAGGGCACGTGGACGCCACTGTGCTCGGCGCCCTCCAGGTGGACGCCGAGGGCAACCTGGCGAACTGGATCATCCCCGGGAAGATGGTGCCGGGGATGGGCGGTGCAATGGACCTGGTCGTGGGCGCGAAGCGGGTGATCGTTGCCATGGAGCACACGCAACGGGGCGAGCCGAAGATCCTGCCCGCCTGCACGCTGCCACTGACCGCCGTCCACTGCATCGACTTGATCGTCACCGAGATGGGGGTGATCGAAGTGACCCCGAGGGGCCTGGTGCTGACCGAGATCAACCCCGAGCTCACGGTGGAGCAGGTGCAGGCGGCCACGGCGGCGCCGCTGGCGATCTCGCCCGACCTCGTACCGATTCGGTGAGGCGACCATGGCTAGCTTCTATGCACGATTTGGATTAGCCCATCCAGCGACCCGGGGATACTTTCATGCCGGGAGAACGAGGGGTCTGAGCCGACCTGACTCGTCCTCCGGAACTGCACTGACAACGAAGTGGACTGCAGCCATGAGCGCTCTGGACGACCAGACACACCACGGGCTGACCGTTCCGATGGGCTCGGTGAATTCAGGCTGGACGACCGGCGGGCACCGGCCGTCCAGCGTACGACCGGCCGGCAGCGTCCGGGCGGAAGCCAGACAAGCAAGGAATCTCACAACCCGCGTCCGGTGAACCCGGTGCGGCCGACGTACGAGACAAGGAAACCACAATGGCACACAGTGCAACGACGCCAGCAGTGACCGAAGGGGCCTACAAACCCTTCCGCTGGTTCATTCTCGCGACCCTGGTCGTCGTGGTGGCCGTGCAGGCCATCGCGCTGATCACCCCGGCCCCGCTGATCGGCGAGATCATCAAGACCACCAGCCTGTCTCCCGGTGAGGTCACCTGGATGACGATGGGCACCTGGAACCTCTTCGTCGCGATCGCCGCCATCCTGGGTGGTCCGCTGATCGACAAGTTCGGCTTCAAGTGGATGTACATCTTCGGCATGGTCATGATCGGCATCGGCTGGCTGCTCATGCCGGCCATCGGCGACAACTTCATGGGCATGACGGTCGCCCGGGCCGTCCAGGCGATCGGCGGCGGCCCCATCATGGCCGCCGGCGTGTACGTCTCGGCCACCTGCTTCCCGAAGAAGGAACGCGCCATGGTCAACGGCTTCCTGGGCGCGGCGATGGGCCTCGGCATCATGGCCGGCCTCAACCTCGGCCCGGCGAGCATGGCTGCCGTCGGTGACTGGGCGGTCGGCCTGCGCAACCTGTGGCCGCTGGCCGTGGTGGGCATCCTGATGACAGTGATCGTGATGGTCGGGCCGAAGGTTGCCCCGGAGGGTGCCGGCATGGAGCACCTGGACGAGGCTGCCGCCGCATCGAACCTCGCGCTCTACAAGAAGGCGATCCTGATGCCGCTGACCTGGATCGCGACCGCCTGCGTCGTCATCGCCTCGTGGTTCAACCAGGCCTACAACGACATGACCCCCGGCTACCTCGCCCTCGACCCGCCGGTCGGCCTCGGCCTCGGTGCGGCAGGCGCCGGCAGCATCGCCTCGCTCGCGCAGATCGGCAATATCGTCGGCTGCCTGGTGGTGGGGATCATCGTCGAGCGGCTGTTCCACGGCAAGGCCCGTCCGGCTCTGATGGTCGCCTTCGCGGGGATGGCCGTCGGCGCAGGCCTGCTGCTGGTGCCCGGCATCAACACCAACCAGGTCATGCTCACCACCGTGATGCTGATCACGGTCTTCTTCCTCGGCTGGATCAACGCCTCCGCCCTCGGCTGGATCGCGAAGAACTACCCGGCGGAAATCACCGGCAAGCTCGGCGGCATGGCGCAGGGCATCGGCATCTTCGGTGGTCTGGCCGGCGTGGCCGCAGGCTCCGCCGCGCTGCACGCGACCGACCACTACGTGGTGTCGACGTTCATCATGGTGGGCGTAGCCATTGTCGGCGTGATCGTGTCCTTCTTCATGCAGACCCACAAGCACCACGACCTCGAGAGCCCGGCTCCCGAGACGGTGACCTCCTCGGGAGTGTGACGCGCGGGTGTGGGCTCGCGGACTGCCGCGGGCCCACACCTTCCCCGCACAGGAAGTGGAGCGGCCGTCGCCGGCGGTCGGGACGGGATGGGTTTCGACAATGAGGAAGACATGCGTGACTGTGTGATCGTCGGCTACGGCCGTTCCGCCATCGGCAAGGCCGGCAAGGGCAGCCTCGCCGGGGTGAACCCGGTGGACTTCGGTGCCGAGACGCTGCGGGGAGTGCTGGACCGTGTGCCCGGGCTCGACCCCGCCACGATTGACGACGTCATCCTCGGGTGCGCCCTGCCCGAGTCCGCGCTGGGGCTCAATCCGGGTCGCAACGTCGTGCTCCGCGCCGGGTTGCCGGACGGGGTGCCCGCCGAGACCGTGAACCGCTTCTGCTCCTCGGGCCTGCAGGCGATCGCGGACGCGACCGCCCGGATCCGGGCGGGGATGGCCGACGTGGTCGTCGCCGGCGGGGTCGAGCACATGTCGTCCCCCGTGCTCAGCGACACCGCCGAGTTCCGCAACCCGTGGCTGGAGGAGTGCACCGCCGCCTATCTGCCGATGGGGATCACCGGTGAGAATGTCGCCCGGCGTTACGGCATGACCAGGACCGAACTCGACGAACTGGCTGTGCAGAGCAACGCCCGTGCGGCCGCGGCGCGGGAGGCCGGCCGGTTCGCCAGCCAGATCGTGCCCGTCACGGGACGCAACCAGGAGGGCGAAGCCGTCCGGTTCGACGTGGACGAGGGGATCCGTCCGGGCACCAACCTGGAATCGCTGGCCGGCCTCAGGCCGGCGTTCGCCGAGGACGGCCTGCTGAGTGCCGCGACCAGTTCGCAGCGCAGCGACGGCGCGGCCTTCGCGGTGCTGATGTCGTCCGATCGCGCCGCAGCGCTGGGCCTGCGGCCGCTCGCCCGACTGCTCGGATTCGCGGTCGCCGGAGTCGACCCCGCCTACATGGGCCTGGGGCCGGTGGCGGCGGTGCCGAAGGTGCTCGCCCAGGTGGGTCTCGGCGTGGACGACCTGGCAGTGATCGAGCTGAACGAGGCCTTCGCGTCCCAGGCGCTCGCCGTGGTGCGCGAGCTCGGGTTCGACTCCGAACGGGTCAACCCGAACGGCGGTGCGCTGGCGATGGGGCATCCGCTCGGTGCCACCGGGGCGATCCTCACCGCCAAGCTGCTCGCCGAACTCGAGCGGACCGACCAGCGTCACGGCCTGGTCACCATGTGCGTCGGAGGCGGCATGGGTGCCGCCGGAGTCTTCGAGAGGATCTGATTGATATGGCCACCAAGTACCGTCACCTCGCCCAGCCGATCAAGATCGGCGGGGTCGAACTGAAGAACCGGTTCATGAAGAATGGCACCGGCTTCTTCTGGGACGATCCCGAGACCGGCAGCCACATGAACCAGCGCTACCTCGACTACTTCGAGGCGCTGGCCAAGGGAGGCGTGGCGCTGATCTCGTCCGCCACCGGGCCGCTGATCCGGGACGTGTCGGCGAAGATGCCCGGTTTCAAGATCAACCACGACGACTACATCCCCGACTGGCGCCAGTGGGCCGACGTGGTGCACCGCAACGGCGCCGTCGCGTTCGCGCAGATCTTCCACCTCGGGCCGATGGCACCGTTGCTGGTCAAGGTCCCGCCGTCGGCGTCGGCTTCCGCGATCCCGCGGAACGAGTCGCCGCGTCCCGGGTTCGGGGACTTCCGCGCGTTCACCGTCGCCGAGATCGAGGACATCGTCGACCTGTTCGCCGAAGCGGCCGAACGCACCAAGTCCGCCGGCATCGACGGCACGGAGCTCAACGCCGCCTGCAACCACTTCGTCAACAACTTCCTCTCCCGGGCGTGGAACCGCCGGGAGGACGAGTACGGCGCCCAGAACATGGAGAACCGGACCCGGGTCGCTGTGCAGATCATCCGTGAGATCAAGCGCCGCAACGGCGCCGACTGGCCGCTGATCATGCTGATGAACGGGCTCGAGGTCGACCTCGAGGACGGCATCACGATCGAGGAGAGCACCGAGTTCGCGAAGATCTTCGTCGAAGCTGGCGCGGACGCGCTGGAGGTGCGGGGTGAGTACTACACCTGGACCAAGGACGTGAACCGCCGGGAGAGCCTGCACTTCCCCGACATGTACCTCTACCCGCACCGGACCGGGCCGATCGACCCGTATGTGGACGCCTCCCGGATGGGTGCCGGCGCGAACATCCCGATGGCCGCGGAGATCAAGAAGGCCGTGACCGTCCCGGTGATCACCGTCGGCCGGCTGGACTGGGAGATCGGGGAGAAGGCGATCGCCGAGGGCAGCATCGACATCGTCAGCATGAACCGACGGCTCTTCGCCGATCCAGACCTGCCCCGCAAGGTGCTCGGGGGCGATACGCGCGACGTGAACCCGTGCAGCTCCTGCATGACATGTTTCGATGCCTGCGAGCACTTCGAGGCTGTGCGATGCCGCGTCAACGCGAACTTCGGCCATGAGCGGGAGTACGCGATCCGGCCGGCGGCGGTGAAGAAGAAGGTCGTCGTGGTCGGCGGCGGACCATCCGGCCTGGAGGCCGCCCGGGTGGCTGCCCTCCGCGGCCACGACGTGGTGCTCTACGAGAAGCTGCACAGGCTCGGCGGCTCGCTGCCGGTCGCTGCCCTGGTCAAGGGCCCGCGCGAGGACATCGTCGGGCTCGTCCACTACCTCGCCCGGCAGGTGCACGCCGCAGGCGTCACCGTCCACCTCGGCAGGGCGGCGACGCGCGAGCTGTTGTTGAAGGAGCACCCGGACGCCGTGGTGGTCGCCGCCGGCGGCAGCCATGAGGTTCCGGCGATCCCGGGGATCGACGGTCCCAATGTCGTCACTGCGCAGGACCTGCACAAGCTGGCCAAGAACCTGCTGCAGGTGGTGCCGCCGAAGACGCTGCGCACCCTGCAGGCGTTGCCGGTGGCCCGGGACGTGATGATCGGCAAGCGCGTGGTGATCATGGGTGGACGCCTGCACGGCTGCCAGACCGCCGAGTACCTGATCGGCCTCGGCAAGCAGGTCACCATCGTCGACACCGCCTCCGCCGCCGAACTCGGCGACGGGTTGCTGGAGGTCTTCCTGAAGCCGTACCTGCTCTACTGGCTGGAGGACAAGGGCGTCGAGTTCGTCACCGACGTCGGCTACGACCGGGTGACCCCAGACGGCCTCGTCGTGCGGACGCAGGACGGCCAGACCCGCCTGCTGCCCGCCGACACCGTGATGACGGCGCTGCCGCTGCACCCGAACCAGGAAGCCACAGCCCTCGCCGACGGTCTCGGCGCCGAGGTGTACACCATCGGGGACGCGGCCGACCCCCAGTTGATCGTCGACGCGATCGCTGCGGGCGCGCGCGTCGGCCACGAGCTGTAGCGACGAGAGGGCAGACGATGCGCGCAGCAGTTCTTCACGGCACCGGAGATCTTCGGATCGAGGAGCGGCCGACGCCGCACGCCGGCCCTGGCCAGGTGGTGGTGCGGATCCGCTATGCCGGCATGTGCGGCACGGACGTGGAGGCGTTCGAGCATCCCATCCTGCCGCCGGATATGGTGCTCGGCCACGAGAACGTCGGCGAGGTCGTCGAGGTCGGCGACGGTGTCCGCGGCGGCCTGCGGATCGGCGACCGGATCATCTGCGGACCGCCTGACGCCTGCGCGGACGGCTGCCCGGCCTGCCGCGTCGGCAAGACCAACGTGTGCTCCTCGGCGTTCCCGCACACCAACGGGATCGGCGGCCCGGACGGTGGGATGGCCGAGTACATGCTGATCGCCGACGCGAATCACACCATGCTGATACCCGTCCCTGACGACGTCGACCCCAGGGACGCCGTCCTCTACGACCCGGTCTGCGTCGCCCTGCACGGCGTCCGCCGGTCCAGCTTCCGGGTCGGCGACGACGTGGTCGTCTCGGGCGCGGGACCGGTCGCCCTCGGCGCGATCCAGTTCCTCCGGACCGGGGGTGCCCGCCGGATCGTGGTCCTCGGCACCAACAGCGCCAAGTTCCCGTTGCTGCAGCGCTACGGCGCGGACGCGTGCCTCAATGTGCGGGAGTCGGGCGACCTCGCCGCCGACATCCGCGAGGCGCTCGGCCGTGCCGAAGGTGCGGACGTCACGTTCGAGTGCGCCGGGAAGACCGCCAGCCTGGCCAACTGCGTGCACGCGGCGGCGAAGAATGGCAGCCAGGTCGTGCTGATCGGCACCATCGCCACCCCGATGGACCTGGTCCAGGCCCAGTTCGGGCCGCGCGAGATCGACCTGGTCGGCAGCTTCGTCTACACCCGCGACGAGATCGGGATCTACCTGGACATGCTGCGGGCGGGAAGGGTTGCCTTCCCGGAGATGGTCGGCGACGTCATCGGGCTGGACGAGGTCGTGTCCCGCGGCCTGTGCCGCCCGGACCGTGGCAGCGCGTTGAAGATCCTCGTCGACCCGGCCTTGCGGTAGGACCGGATCCTCACCCGGCGGGGCGGTCCCGGATCGCCTCGCCGCGTGAACCTCATCCGGGGAAGGACGGCATCATGGGGCAGTTGGATTCGAAGGTGGCGATCGTCACCGGGGCGAACTCGGGGATCGGCCGGGCCACCGCGCTGCTGTTCGCCCAGGAGGGCGCGGCGGTGATCGTGTCCGGACGGCGGCAGGACCTCAACGAGCAGGTGGCCGCCGAGATCACGGCCGCCGGCGGGACCGCACTGGCCCTACGGGCGGATGTTTCGGTGCCCTGGGACTGCCGGCGGCTGGTGGACGAAACCGTCGCCGCGTACGGCAGGATCGACGTGCTGGTGAACAACGCGGGTATCGCGGACCGGCACCTGCCGATCGACGAGTGCAGCGAGGACTGGTTCGACCAGGTCACGAAGGTCGACCAGTACTCGGTCTTCTCGATGTCGAAGTACGCCCTGGAGTACATGGCCCCCGTCGGCGAGGGCTCGATCGTGAACGTCTCCTCGATCGGTGCCGGTGGTGTGGCCGGGATCTCGTACAGTGCCGCCAAGGCCGCAGTGAACGCGATGACCAAGAACATCGCCATCCGCTACGCCGCCACGGGCATCCGCTGCAATGCCATCGCCCCCGGCCCGACACCGACACCGCTGAACGCTCCCGAGGCCGCCAGCACGTTCCACCAGGAGTTCGCCGCGATGACTGCCGAGCACCTCGACCTCACCGTCCCGGAAGCGACGCCGGAGGACCAGGCGCAGGCCATCTTGTGGTTCGCCTCGGACGCCTCGAAGGCGGTCACCGGCCAGATCCTCTACGTCGACCACGGCACCAGCCTCTACTGAACCAGAGCGGCCCGGTCTCCAGGGCATGGGCTGTGCCGCTTCTTGCATAAATGCCCCAGTCAAGGACATCTCGGCGGCCCTCGGGACTACCGTTGGAGCTGTCCTCGGGCGACGCCCGCAGCGTCTCGGCCGCAGTGCAGTGGCCGGGTGCGTGCCGTCTCCCGGAACCCCGGAACCACGCGAGAACGACAGGGACACCCATGGCCATTTCGCTCACCGATCCGCTCCGCCTCCGCTGCGGGGTCGAGTTGCCCAACCGGGTGCTGATGGCGCCGATGACCACGCTGAACGCGGGGCACGACGGCATCTGCAGCGACGAGCTTCCCCGCTACTACGGGATGCGCGCCGGCGGCCCGGGCGCGGTCATCGTCGAGTGCGCGCACGTCGATCCGCTGGGCAAGGTGTTCCCTGGCGGGATCGGGCTGGACGACGACGCCCAGGTGCCTGCGCTGGCCCGGGTGGCACAGGCCATCAGGGAGAAGGGCTCGCTGGCGATCCTGCAGATCTTCCACGGCGGCCGGATGTGCTCGCCGGGCCAGCTCAACGGACGCCAGCCGGTCGGGCCGAGCGCGGTCGCCGCGCCCCGCCCCGAGGCGGTCGTCCCCCGGGAGTTGTGCGCGAGTGAGATCAACGAGATCATCGCCGCGTTCGCCGCCACCGCGGCCCGGGCAGTGGCCGCCGGGTTCGACGGGGTGGAGATCCACGGCGCGAACACCTACCTCGTCCAGCAGTTCTTCTCACCGCACTCCAACCGTCGCGAGGACGAGTGGGGTGGCGACCGGGCTGCCCGCGCCCGCTTCCCGCTCGCCGTGCTGCGCGCGGTGAAGGCCGCGGTACCGGCGGAGGGGTTCGTGGTCGGCTACCGGTTCAGCCCCGAGGAGATCGAGGTGCCGGGTATCCGGTTCGACGACACCGTGTTCCTGCTCGAGCAGCTCGCCGCCGAGGGCCTCGACTACCTGCACTTCTCCACCAAGCGGCTGATGCAGACCTCGATCGTGGATACCAGCGACCCGCAGACGCTGTTGGAGAAGCTGGCCGCCGTCCGCTCGGAGACCCTCGCTGCGGTGCCGTTGATCGGCGTCGGCGGAGTGATGGAACGGACCCAGGTGGAGCAGGGCCTGGCCGCCGGGTTCGCTGGCGTGGCAGTAGGCCGCGAGCTGATCGTGGAGCCGAACTGGATGCAGAAGGTGACCGCAGGCGAGCCGATCGCGACGTTCATCCGTCGTGAGGATTGCACCCAGCTGGCCGTCCCCGAGTCACTGTGGAACTTCGTCGAAGCCGACATGGCCGCGGAGGAGCGTCGGGTGAACTCTGCGCGCGCCGCGTCCCGGGTCTACGTCCCCAACGTCTACCTGGAGTCCTTCGACGACCTGCACGGCGTGATCACGGTGAAGGTGACCGTGAACGTCGACGGCATTGAGGACATCGCGATCATCGGGGCCACCGCGGCCGAGGAGCAGTTCAGCGAGGAGGACGTCTGGCAGGTGCTGCCGGAGCGGATGATCGCGCTCAACTCCACCGCCGTCGACATCATCACCGGCGCCACCATGTCCAGCAAGCGGCTGATCGCCGCCGTCGACCGGGCGCTGGCCAAGGCATCCGGCGAGGCCGACCCGATGATCGTCTCCGAGCACCCGGAGGAGGTGACCCCGCCACCGTGGCTGGGTGCCGAACCTGCGGTCGCGGACGACCAGATCGAGACCGTGATCCAGGCGGACGTGATCGTGGTCGGTGCTGGCGTCGCCGGTGTCACCGCCACCCGGTCGGCCGCGGAGGAGGGTGCGAAGGTCGTCGTCTTCGAGAAGGCGTCCGAACCCCAGTGCCGCAGTGGTGAGTACGCCGTGATCAACGGCACGCTCCAGGAGGCCTGGGGCCGGGCCACGATGGACCCTGACGAGATCACCGACCGGCTGATGAAGGAGTGCTCCTACCGGATCAAGCGTCCGATCATCAGCCGCTGGGCGCACCACTGCTCGGAGGTCTTCGACTGGTACATCGCCGCCAAACCGGACCTCTACATCGCCGAGAAGAACCGCGCCGACATCCCGGACGAGAATGCCGGCTCCTTCCTGGTACCGCTGTACCATCCGCTGCCGCCGCACTACGACTACCGCACGGAGATCTTCCCGACGTACCCGACCTCGGTCGAGTTCCTGCCGAGCCAGGCCCCGGTATTTCGGGCCAACATGGACAAGGCAGTGGCCGAGGGTGAGGTGACCGCGTTCTACGGACACTTCGTGGTGAAGCTGATCAAGGACGGCAGCCGGGTCGTGGGCGTGATCGCCCGGGACGCGAGGACCGGACGGCACGTCAAGGCGCTGGCCAGCAAGGGCGTCATTCTCGCCACCGGCGACTACGGCAGCAATACCGAGATGGTGCGCTACTACTGCCCCGAGATCCTTGAGAACGGGCTGCCCGCCGTCTGGCTGAACCGGGACGTGGAGGGCAAGCCGACCAACACCGGCGACGGCCTCAAGCTCGGTGCCTGGGCTGGGGCCAGAATCCAGCAGAACCACGCGCCGATGGTGCACCACATGGGCGGCACCAGCGGCACCGGGGGAGTCATGGGGAACACGCCGTGGCTGTTCCTCAACGCCCGGGGCGAGCGGTTCATGAACGAGAGCGTGCCCGGCCAGCAGTTGGAGAACCAGATTGAGCTGCAGCCCAGCCGGCTGGCGTTCCAGTTGTGGGACGACAGCTGGCCCGAGCAGGTGGAGTACATGCCGGCCAGCCACGGCACGGTCTGCTACTACTCCGAGGAGAAGCCGAAGAACAACGACTGGGATCGCAGCTACCGCTCCCGCGCCGACCTGGCAAAGGCCGTCGAGACCCACCAGGTGCAGCAGGCCGACACTCTCGAAGAGCTGTACGAGAAGCTTGGACTGCCCGCCGAGACGGCCGCCGCGTCCGTCGCCCGCTACAACGAACTCGCGCGCAGTGGGCACGACGACGACTTCGGCAAGCCCGCGAAGCGGCTCTTCCCGCTCGAGCAGGGGCCGTTCTACGGGGTCCGGATGGGCGTCACCGGAATGCTGGTCTGCGCTGGCGGCCTGGAGAGCGACGAGGAGGCCCGTACCTTCGACAACGAGCGCAACGTCATCCCCGGGCTCTACGTGGCCGGCAATATCCAGGGCAACCGGTACGCGGTGGAGTACCCGATTTGCCTGAAGGGTCTGAGCCACTCGCTGTGCATGTTCTACGGTTACGTGGCCGGGAAGAACTGTGTGAACGGAGTCTGAGTATCGCCGGGGAGAGGGAACGCACGGTCACCACGTTTCCCCTGATGGGGACGCTGGCGACGCTGTGCCTTCCGGGTGAGGGGCATCCCGCGGCCACGGCGGCGGTCTACCGGGCCCTGCGCGACCTGGAGCGCCGGCTCACCGTGAACGGCCCGCCGCAGGCTCGGGCGGCATCGCAGGTCGAGGCGGTCAATGCCGCGGCCGGTCGGGCAGCAGCGGTCGAGGTGGACGCGGAGGTCTACGCGCTGGTTCGCACGGCGATCCTCGCCAGCCGCAAGCACAGGGACAGCTTCAACGCCCTGATCGGCCCGGTCGTCAAGGCATGGCAGATCGGCTTCGATGACGCCCGGGTGCCGCCGACGGAGGAGATCGGCCGGCTCCTGGCCTTGACCGACCCGGACGACGTCGACCTCGATGACGACCGGTGCACCGTCCGGCTGGTCCGGCCGGGCATGCGGCTCGACCTGGGCGCGATCGCGAAAGGCTACGCGGCAGACCGGGCGGCGGACGTCTACCGGGCCCACGGTGTCGACGACGGGCTGATTGACCTCGGCGGCAACGTCGTGGCCATGGGCCGCTCCGACCTCGGCGGTGGCTGGCGGGTGGGCATCCAGTC
>NZ_JAYFPT010000025.1:0-8272 GCF_034927565.1 Propionicimonas sp. | reverse complement strand
CAGGTCGAAGACCGTCCGCTCCCCGGCGAAGTACTCGGTCAGCTGGCTGGCGGCCGCCCGCAGCACCGGGTGGTCGTCTGCCTGTTCGCCGAGGTCGCGCTGGTTGGCGAAAGGCGAGAACTCGATGGCGGCGAGCGCGTGGTCGGTGGCGACCAGTCGCAGCGGGCCGATCGGGCTGTCAATTACTGTCCACATGGGTTCCTCCACAGGGGTCGAGCAGGGTAGTCCACAGATAGGACTGGGCGTAGGAGCGCCAGGGGCGCCAGCCCTCGGCCAGGGCGGCGGCTGCGGCCGGGGCCAGGCCCAGCCCTGCCAGCGCATGGCGGGTGCCCAGATCGGTGGGCAGGAAGGCGTCCGGGTCGCCGAGAGCACGGATTGCGATGTAGCTGGCTGTCCAGTCGCCGATCCCGGGCAGGGCGAGCAGCCGGTGGCGAGTCTCCTCTCGGTCCGGACCGCGATCGAGCGCCATTTCGCCGCTGGCAAGGAAGGACGCGAGCCCGACCAGGGTCCGGGCACGGGCTTTCGGCAGCGGCAGGCGATCCGGATCAAGGGCGGCCAGGGCCGCTGCGGTGGGGAAGAGGTGGGTGAGGCCGCCAGCTTCTGGAAGCTCAGGGCAACCCAGGTGGGCAGGGACGCCCGGCTGCCGGCTGAGCCCCGGCTTGTGGCGGGACGGCTTGGGAGAAGAGAGCTCCGGCCAGTCGGCGCCGCCGGAGGGAGCAGGGTCAGGAACCGTGGGGCCGGCCCGGGTGGCGGAGACAGGGTCTGCGGGGCCGGGCCGGGTGGCGGAGGCAGGGTCTGCGGGGCTGGCCCGGGTGGCGGGGTCAGTGCCGGCAGCGGCTCCGGCCAGCGGGGTGCCGGCGCGCTGCACGAGCCGGCCGAGCACGGTTCGGGCCCCGGCGACCGAGATCTGCTGGCCGACGATTGCCCGGGCCGCGAGTTCGGCGCCGTCCACGTGGCCGGGGATGCGCAGTCCGGGCCAGCGTGCGACCAGGGGGCCGAGCACCGGGTCGCTGCCGAGTTGTGCGGCTACCGCCAGGGGATCGCAGTCGGCATCCAGCAGGCGGCGGACGCGCTCGACGGCAGCGCCGATGTCACGCAGATCGCCGAGGCTGAGCTCGGCTGTCACCGTCGCGGTGGTTCCCGGCTCCAGCAGGTCTGGCAGATCCAGTCGAACCACGCCGGGAGCGTGGGGCAGGTCCAGCGTCCGGGCGTACCAGCCGTCGCCGACCGCCTCGACCCCGGGCACCGCGCGCGGTGCCAGGAACCACAGCAGCGCAGAACCGTGGAAGGGGGTGCGGACCGCGAGCTTCAGCCGGCTCGTCCCGGGGCGGGGCATCTGGTCCGTCCCGGAACGTCCGGCGGATCCCGATCTGGCCCCACGGGGCTGGCGCAGCGCGGTGGGCGGGACGCCGTACACCTCCCGGACGGTGTCGTTGAACTGCCGGACGGAGGCGAACCCGGCCGCGAAGGCGATCTCGCCGAAGGGGAGGTCGGAGGCGTCGATCAGGATGCGGGCGGTCTGCGCACGGCGTGCCCGGGCGAGCGCAAGCGGTCCCGCGCCGAGCTCGCCGGTGAGCAGCCGGGTCAGGTGCCGGGGCGTGTAGCCGACCCGGCGGGCCAGCCCCGGGACGCCCTCGCGTTCGACCACGCCGTCGGCGATCAGCCGCATCGCACGGCCGGCCACGGTGGCGGCCACGTCCCAGTCCGGGCTGCCGGGGGTGGCGTCCGGGATGCAGCGCTTGCAGGCCCGGAAGCCCGCAGCCTGGGCCGCAGCTGCGGTCGGGTAAAAGGTGACGTTGCCCGGCGCGGGGGTGCGGGCGGGGCAACTCGGCCGACAGTAGATGCCCGTGGTCGTGACCGCGGTGTAGAACACGCCGTCGAACCGCCGGTCGCGCGAGGACACCGCCTGGTAGCAGGTCGCGTGATCGGGGAGAGCCGGGAACATGGTGCCATCCTGCCGCGGCCCCGACCAGATTCCTAGCGGAAATCGGACATCACAGGGTTGCAGGGCATCCACACCACCGGCGGGCATGACCCCAGCGGCGGTCATCTCGACGACCGTGTCACATCGTGGGCCGGCTGGCGGCTCAGTGGCTCGAAGGGGCCGGCGTGGTGGCTCAGTGGCCGAAGGTGTCGGAGTCCTCCACGTGGGCCTCGCCGCGATCCAGGGCGTCGATCGCGGCCAGCTCGTCGGGCGCCAGTTCGAAGTCAAAGACCGCCAGGTTCTCCTGCTGCCGAGCCAGGGCCGACGACTTCGGGATAGGGACATAGCCGTGCTGGACGTGCCAGCGCAGCACCGTCTGGGCCGGCGTCCGGCCGTGGGCCTCGGCGATCGCCACCACAACCTGGTCGGACAGCAGTGAGGCGGGCTTGAGTGGGCTCCACGCCTCGGTGACAATGCCGTGTCCGGCGTCGAAGGCGACCGAGGCGTTCCGGGTGGCGTAGGGGTTGAGGTTGATCTGGTTGACGTCCGGCACCACACCGGTGACGTCGATCACCTTCTGGAGATGCGCGGGCTTGAAGTTGGAGGTGCCGATCGCCCGGACCACGCCTGCCTCCAGGAGTGTCACCAGGCCCGCGAAGGCGTCGTCATAGGTGCCCTGGTCGGGGTTCGGCCAGTGGATCAG
Organism: Propionicimonas sp.; assembly: GCF_034927565.1. GTDB lineage: Bacteria > Actinomycetota > Actinomycetes > Propionibacteriales > Propionibacteriaceae > Propionicimonas. The sequence goes on along the minus strand of NZ_JAYFPT010000025.1, from coordinate 5,645 downwards.
CAGCAGGTCGAGGTAGTCCACCCCGAGTCGGCGCAGGCTGGCCTCGGCGGCCTGCCGGGCACCGTCCACGCTGTGCCACTTCCGGTTGAACTTGGTGGTGAGGAAGACCTCCTCACGCGGCACGCCGGAGTCGCGCAGCCCCTGGCCGACCGCGTCCTCGTTGCCGTAGTTCTCGGCGGTGTCGATCAACCGGTAGCCGGCCTGGAGAGCCGAACGGACGGCTGCGGCGGCCTCGGCACCGGTCAGCGGCCAGGTTCCCAGGCCGAGCGCCGGAAGCTCGGCACCGTGCGCCAGGGTGATGGTCGGAGCAAGGTTCGTCATGGGCAGAATCTACCCGGGACGGCTGACAGGCCGACCCGAAACAGGGGCCCGGCTGGAACGTGCTGAACCGGCCGCCGCGTCCGCCGGCTTGCTGATCACTGCCGGCGGGTGCCCAGCGGAGCAGCCGGACGGCCGTCGTCGGTTGGCCCGAGGCCGCCCTGGCAGACCGGGCAGTAGAACATCGGACGCTCGCGGGTGGCCGGGCCGATCGAAGCCACCCGGATCGTGCCGCCACACCGCACACACTGCCTGCCGGAGCGTCCGTGCACCCAGGTGTTGCGGCCGGGCAACTGGCTGCCGGTCGAGGACGGGAGCGGACCGGCCAGGCTCGCCTGCAGCAGCTTCCGGGCCCGGTTGACCAGACCTTCGATGGTCGTCCGGTCGAGGCCGGATGACGGTGTCCATGGCTGGATGCGCTCGGCGAACAGCGTCTCGCTGGCCCAGATGGTGCCGATGCCGGCGAGATTGGTCTGGTCGAGCAGTGCCGCGCCGATCGTCCCCTCAGCCGCGACGAGGTTGCGGATCGCCAGTTCGGTGTCGAAACGGGGGTCGAGCAGGTCAGGGCCGAGATGGCCGACCAGGGTGTGTTCCTCCGTCGTCCGGACCAGGTCGAGCATGCCGAGGTCGACTCCGATGGCGGTGTAGTCCGGCCCCACCAGGACGGCGCGGACGAAGCCGCCGCCGCGAGACTCCGGCCGCCGGCCGGAACGCCGCTCCGGAACCCGTGAGGCGGCGCGCGGTGGGCCCTTCGACCGACTCGGCGATCGTTGAGCCGTGCCGCCGGTCGGCTCGATCACCCAGGAGCCGTCCATCCGCAGGTGGGAGTGCAACGTCCAGCCGCTGTCCAGCCTGGTCAGGAGATGTTTGCCCCGGGGCACGGTCTGGCTCACCATCATCCCGGCGAGTCTGGCGGTGGCGATGGTCGGCCAGCGCAGGTCGGCGTCCAGCAGTTGCCGCCCGGACAGGGCGTCGTCCAGCGTGCGGGCGGTTCGCCAGACCGCATCACCTTCGGGCATCGCGGGGCTCCCGGTCTCGATCGGCCGGACCAGCGGGTGTCCGGCGGGTGGAAGCGGCGGGCGTCCGGCGAGCGGAGCGACCTGGCATCCGGTGGTCCGAGTCAGTGCGGGCCGGGCTCATCGGCGCAGCACCAGCCCGCGCGGGGTGAGCCGGAAACCCGCCTGCTCGAGTGCGCCGGTGAGCGGATGGGACGAACCGAGCACGGCCTCGCCGTCCACCTTGCCGACCCGTAGGGTGCCCAGGGTCCCGGCGTGGACGGCGGTCGCCAGTGCTTGCGTTGCGGCGCTCAGGACGGCGGGGTCGTCGCTCCAGGAGAGCAGGGTGCGGCCGCCACGTTCGACGTAGAGAGCCAGGTCGCCATCGACCAGGGCGACCAGTGCGCCGGCCTTTCGGCCCGGCTGGTGGCTGCTCGGGGCGTCGGGGCGACCGGGCCAGCCCAGCGCGGCACCGTAGGGGTTGGCCGGATCGCAGGCTGCCAGCACCAGCGCCTCACCGGCGGGTTGGTCGTCCAGCGGACGGGAGCAGGAGCGTAGCCGGTCGACCGCGCCGACCGCGGCGAACTGGGCGGCACCCAGACCTTCGACGAAATAGCCGCGCCGCACCCGGCCGGCGTCCTCGGCGGCAGTCAGTACCCGGTAGACGCCGGCGAAGCCGCCTTCGATGCCCTCGGCCGCAACACTGCCTCGGGTGACCACGCCGTAGCGGTCGAGCAACGCTTCGGCGGTGGCGACGGCACGGGCGGTCGGGTCGCTCTGAGCCGCCGGTAGTGCCGACCAGCGCCCGGCTGCCGCCGGTGGACTGGGGCGTCGCAGCGGAGCGCTGGCCAGCCCCCGTCCGAACCGGGCTCGGGGTGGGGCGGACGAGCGGCTGCGATGCGTGGTGGTCGCCTGCCCCAGCCGGGCGCGCAGCGGCGCCAGGGTGTCATTGGTGGCAAAGCCCGCCCAGACCAGTTCCCACAGCGCTTCGGTGAGGGCGGTCTCGTGCCAGGCTCCGGGGGCGTCGACCTCAAACTGGTCGACCAGGGCGCGGAAGAAGTAGCCGCCGGCATCGACCAGCAGGTCGAGCAGCCGGCGGGCGGGTTCGCCGAGCAACTCCGGATTCGGTGGTGCCAGGGTGAGCTCCGCGCCGTCGGTGGGATGCAGGCTCACCCAGCCGTCGCCGCCGGCCAGGGTGCCGTGCCCCTGCCAGACCACCTCACCGCCAGAGGTCAGCTCGTCCAGCATCGCCGGACGGTAGTCGCGCACCCGCGCGGGCAGCACCAGCGACTCGACGGCGCTGGCCGGCAGCGGGAGTCCGGCGAGCTGTTCGACAGCACGCAGCACCCCGTCGACGCCGCGCAGTTCGCCGACCCCCTGCCAGCTGGGCAGGAACCGGGCGAAATCCCGGGCGGTGACCGGTTCGACGGCATTGCGCAGCGCTGCCACCGAGCGGCGCCGCAGCAGTTGCAGGACGCGCGGGTGGCAGAACTGGGTGCCCTGGGGGAGGGCGGGCGTCCCGGCAGGCTGAGTCTGGCGTGGGCCAGGGGACGGTTCCCCGGACAGCCCTGGGCCAAGGGACGGTTCTCCGGGCCTGCCTGGTTCGACTGCGGCGTCCGGAGACTGCCACGTTTGCGGGGATGCCGGGATCGAAGCGGCAGGTTGTTCGGCCTGCGGCGGGACCCAGCCGGGCGGACGCAACTCGCCCTCGACCAGGCGGCCTGCCGTGGCCAGCCGGCGCAGCACGTCGCGGGCGATGGCGGGTGCCAGCCCCAGCGCGTTCGCGAACTCGCCAGCGGTGAAGGGCGCGTGGGTGCGGGCGTAGCGACTGGCGAGGTCGCCCAGCGGATCCTCGGTCAGGTCGAGGAAGGCGTCGGGTACGCCCAGTGGTGGGGCGACGCCCAGCGCGTCCCGCAGTTTGCCGGCGTCTTCCACCGCGGCCCAGTGCTCGGCGCCGGCGAACTGGACGCGGATGACGCGGCGCTCTGCCTCGAGTCGCCGCAGCCAGGCGGTGACTGCCGGGAGATTCCCGCCTGTGCGGGGCTGATCGTCGTCCTGGGGGTGGTGGTCGTCGCGGGGCGGACGGTCATCGCCGGCGTCATGGCCGCTGGCGGCCTGGTCCTCACCGGCACCTGCGCAAGGCTCACAGCGGGCGACGGCACCGGTCAGGGTGAGTGGGCCGAGGGTACGCAGGATGTCGGTGAGCTCGTCGGGGTCGCGGGCGCGGCGGCCGTCGGCCAGGTGCTGCAGTTCGCTCTCGGTGCGGGTGAGCGCGTCCGGGTCGAGCAGGTCGGCCAGACAGAGGCCCTCGGCGGTGCCCAGCAGATCGGCCAGCAGGGACGGATCGAGCGCCAGTGCCGCCGCCCGGCGCTCGGCCAGCGGCGAATCGCCCTCGTAGAGGAACTGGGCGACATAGCCGAACAGCAGCGAGGAGGCGAACGGCGAGGCGTGCGGGGTGTCGACCACCGCGGTGGCGATCTCCCGTGACCGGATGCCGCGCAGCACCTCGGTCAGGGCGGGAACGTCGAAGACATCGTTGATGCACTCGCGGACCGTCTCCAGCACGATCGGGAAGCTCGGGTACTGGCTGGCCACCTCCAGCAACTGCGCGGCCCGCTGTCGTTGCTGCCACAGCGCCTGGCGTTGGTCGGGACGCCGCCGGGGCAGCAGCAGTGCCCGCCCGGCGCACTCCCGGAACCGGGCGGCGAACAGCGCTGAACCACCCAGCTGTGCGGTCACCTGTCCGGCGATGTCGGTCGGTTCGGGGAAGAGCAGATCGAGGAGTTCGTCGGCGCCTTCCGCCGTGCGCGTGGGCCGAGACCGGGGTGCAGCCCCAGGCCCGGTCAATGAGGAGTCCTCGTCATCCCACCACTGGGTATCGGGAAGCCGGAACACCATGCCGTCGTCGGCGTGCATGGCCTGGACGCCCACCCCGTAGCGTTCCCGCAGCCGGGCGGCGACCACCAGCGCCCAGGGGGCGTGCACCTGGGAGCCGAACGGGGAGTGGACGACCACCTGCCAGTCGCCCAGTTCGTCGCGGAACCGCTCGACCACGATCTGCCGATCGGTCGGCAGCCTGCCGGTGGCCTCGCGCTGCTCGGCCAGGTAGGTCACCAGATTGTCGGTGGCCCACTCGTCCAGCCCCGCGGCGGCCACCCGCTGGCGGGCCCTGGCCGACGACAGCCCGGAGACCTCGCGGACGAACCCGCCCAGCGCCCTGCCCAGTTCGGCCGGGCGGCCCAGGGTGTCGCCCTTCCAGAACGGCAGCCGGGCCGGCATGCCGGGAGCCGGGGTGACCAGCACCCGGTCGTGGGTGATCTGTTCGATCCGCCAACTGGAGGTGCCGAGCGCGAAGATGTCGCCAATCCTGGACTCATAGACCATCTCCTCGTCCAACTCGCCGACTCGGCGACCCTCGCCTTCGCCGGCGAGAAACACCCCGTACAGCCCGCGATCGGGAATGGTGCCGCCGCTGGTGACCGCCAGCCGCTGGGCGTTGCGGCGTCCGGTGAGGGTGTCGGTGGTGCGGTCCCAGACCAGCCGGGGACGCAGTTCGGCGAACTCGTCGGACGGATACCGGCCGCTCAGCATGTCGAGGACGGACTCCAGCACCGCGCGGGTCAGCCCGGTGAACGGCGCTGCCCGACGGACCAGTGTCTCCAGGTCGGCGACCGTCCAGGCATCCAGCGCCACCATGGCGACGATCTGCTGGGCCAGCACGTCCAGCGGGTTGGCCGGGATGCGCAGCGCTTCGATCGCACCGGCGCGCATCCGCTCGACGGTGACCGCGGTCTGCACCAGGTCGCCGCGGAACTTGGGGAACAGCACGCCGTGGCTGACCGCGCCCACCTGATGGCCGGCGCGTCCCACCCGCTGCAGCCCGGAGGCCACCGAGGGTGGCGCCTCCACCTGGATCACCAGATCGACCGCACCCATGTCGATGCCCAGTTCGAGGGAGGAGGTGGCGACGACCGCGGGGAGCCGGCCGGACTTCAGGTCCTCCTCGATCTGCTGGCGCTGCTCCCGGCTGACCGAGCCGTGATGGGCCCGGGCGACCACGCCGGGGGCACCGTGCGCGGCGCCGGGTTGCGGACGTTCGGCGTCCACGCTGAGCCGGATGGGGCTGCCGCGAGTCTGTCCTGAGCCGCCCATGACCTCCGCCGGAGCGAAGCGATTCGTCTCAGCTGCACCGTGTTCAGCGATCGTCGGAGTGCCGTCACGGTTGGGGCGGTAGATGCGCTCGAACCCGCCGCTGCCGACCCCGTCGGGCGCTTCGCCGGTGGTGCGTTCCCACCAGAGTTCGTTCAGCCGGGCGGTGAGCCGTTCGGCCAG
>NZ_JAYFPT010000003.1:0-137679 GCF_034927565.1 Propionicimonas sp. | reverse complement strand
GTGGCCAGCGCGATGCGGAACCGTTCTCCACCGGACAGGTCTCCGACAAGACGGTTGACGACGTCTCCCCGGAACAGGAACCGGGCCAGCCCGGCCCGCAGGTCGCCGTCCGGAACCGCGGGAGCGGCGGCTCGCAGGGTGTCCAGCAGAGTCACAGCATCGTCAAGGTGGTCCAGGCGCTGGGGGACGTAGCCGATACGGTTCGTGAACGCCTCAGCCCGGTATCCGGTTGCCGCAGTAGCCCCGGGACGGACGAGGGCCTGGAGGAGCTGGGTCTTGCCAACACCGTTGCGCCCCGACAGGGCGACGCGTTCTGGCCCTCGCACGATCCAGCCGCGGCCATGAGGGTCGCGGAGTTCAGCGAGTCGGCGCCCCGCGGGCACGTCCGGGTCGGGCAGCGTGATCGAGATCGTGGCATCGCGGCGGATCAGCTGTTGCTGGGTGACAACTGCTTCTTCCGCGGCGTCGACGGCGGCAGCGAGCTGTCCACGCAGCTTGCCTGCGGAGACCTGGGCCTCCTGCTTGCGGGTGTTCATGATCATCTTCGGCTTGCGCCTGTTCTCGAAGTCGGTACGGGCGTAGCGCCGGCGTCGGGCCAGCTTCGTCTGGGCTTCAACCTGTTGACGCTGCTCAGTCCGGAGCTGTTGTTCGGCGGAACGCAGCGCCTGCTCGGCCGCAGCCTGCTCGGCGGCCACCTGTTCCTGATAGGCGTCGTAGGGGCCGCCGAACATGGTGAGTACACCGTCGCGCAGCTCCGCGGTGGCGTCCATGAGGTTCAGCAGGGCGATGTCGTGGCTGACGACGATGAGCGAGCCTCGCCACGACCCGAGCGCCTCATGGAGCAGCTGCCGCGAGGCGCGGTCGAGATCGTTCGTGGGCTCGTCGAGCGCCACTACCTCGTCTCCAGCCAGTTGGAGACCAGTCAGCGCTGTCAGGACGGTCTCCCCGCCCGACAGGGTACTGACCGGGCGGTCCAGACCGATGCCGGGCAGGCCAAGCCGATCCAGGGCAGCAAGGCTTTGAGCTTCAACATCCCAGTCGTCGGCCAGCGCCTCGAAGCGGGCAGGGTCGGCGTCCCCGGACTCGATCGCGCGCAGCGCGGCCACGCGTTCGCCGACGCCGAGCAGGTCGGCGACCGTCGCGCCGGTGTCCAGGGTGAGGTGTTGCGGCAGGTAGCCGACGTGGCCGGTGACCGTCACCGACCCGGAGGTTGGGATGAGGCCACCCACGACCATCCGGAGCACTGTCGTCTTACCGCTGCCGTTTGCTCCGATCAGACCGGTCCGGCCAGTGTTGAACGTGGCCGACAGGTCACGGAAGACCGGACTGCCATCGGGCCAGCTGAAGCAAAGATCCGCCAGCGTCACGGCTGGCTTTGGTGTGTGGGTCATAGGGTTCCAGGGTTGTCAACGGAGCGCTGACAACCGAACCCCTGGACGCAGGAGTGAACGACGACGTCAGCGCGTGAGAGACGCGATCAGACGGTCGAAGATCAGCATGACGGGAGTCCTTACCCAGGAAATCGGTGCGGGAGCCAGCATACCAATGCCCGACGTGGCTTACGGACTCCGACGGGGCCGGCTCTGTTCCCGGCGCCGTGATCAGGCGCCCGCGATGCTGAGCAAGGTGGCCAGCCCGCCTGCCGGTTCGAGCATCCACGCCGTGCCCAGCCAGGCAGCGCCCACCGAAAGCACCAGCCAGACCACGATCCAGAACAGCCCGGGCAGCCCGGTGGCCGCCTGGAGCTGGTCGGCGTCCGAGTGCGGGGCGCGCCGCCGGGAGCGCAGCCGCTGCAACTCAAGAATCGGACGGACCGCACCTGCGAACAGGAACCACGCCACGGCGTGGGCGATCGCCGACCGCAGAGTGGCGGGCGCCCACCAGGACACTCCCGCCACCACTGCCGCCGTCACGACGACCGACCACACGCCGAAGAGGTTGCGGACCCGGGTGAGGGTCAGCAGGAGCAGCCCGACGAGCACCCACAGGGCCGCGGTCGCGTAGCCGCGCCCGACCAGCCAGGCGCAGCCCAGGCCGACCAGGGCCGGAGCCGGATAGCCAGAGAACGCCGTCAGGACGAATCCGAATCCGGTTGTCCGGCCGGAGCTCGTGGTCACCCCCGAGGTGTCGGAATGCAGCCGGATTCCCCGCAACCGGCGTCCGGTGAGCAGCGCGGCGGTCGCGTGCCCGCCCTCGTGGGCGATGGTCACCGCATGCCTGGCCCAGTGCCAGACCGGCCCCGCCGCGACGACCAGGACGGCCACGACCAGGGCGGCCGCCATCGTCGCCGCCCCCGGTGCGGCAACCGGGGTGATCGAGGACTGCCAGATGGTCTGCAGCACCGTTTCTGCGACGCGCAGGACGTCGTCGGCGGTCTCCACAGGTGGCACGACGGCCATCATGCCAAAGGCGCCCCTGAATCGGCTGTGAGGCCGTCTTGTCCATCCAGGGGCGGCCGGACGGTGGTCGTCCATCGGCCCTTTCCCGGTCGCGATGGCAGGGGCCGGCACGGTAGCCGCGGCAGTACAGTGGCTGCACCAGGGCGAGGGGTCACAGGTGAGGCGACATGACCGCAGGTGAGGTGACGCGCGAGTTCGGGTACGGCAATCTGTGGTTGATTGCCTGCTGCGCCTTCTACCTGCTGTGGTGGCTGCTCGCCTTCAAGCCGGTGAACCCCGTCCACGGCATCCGGTCGGGGTGGTTGTTGATCCCGGCCAGCCTGGCTGGCGTGATCGCTGTCTTCGTGGTCATCCGGGCCGGGTTGCAGGCATTGGTCACGCAGTCGCTGTTCGCCACGCAGCACCTCCTCCTGGCCGGGGCGATCAGCTATGTCGTGGTGGCGCTGGTGACCTATCTGGCATGGGCGCGCCCGGTGACCGCCGAACTGTTCCTCATCGTCGGCTGGGCCGTGCTGGCGCTGTACCAGGTCAACACGCTCTTCGGGATGCAGGTGTTCGCCCGGCCGCAGGCAGTGGGGTTCGCCGTCCTGGTGCTCGTCGTGCTCGCGGGCTGCCTGGTCTGCTACACGGTGTACTACCGCCTCGATGCCGTCGCGAGCTATGTCGTCGGAGCCGTTCCGCTGGTTCTGGGGGCAGCGGTCATGGGCGTCCTGACGTACGCCGGCAGCACCGGCGGTTGATCGGGTGAGTGATCAGTAGGCTCGGCTCCCATGAGTTCGGACACCGCTGACCTGCCTGCCTTCCGCACGCTCCCGTGGCCGCTGCGCACCGAGCGCTTGACGCTGCGGCCGGCGGAGTTGGACGATGCGGCGGCGCTCTGGCTGCACCGGGGGCTTCCCGAGGTGGGGAGGTGGCTGGGCTGGCACCCTGTCGACCGGGCCGACTGGGACGCCACCTACCCCTCGAAGTACCTCGACTACCTCGTGGTGGAGCACCAGGGGAGGGTGATCGGCGACCTGATGCTGCGGGTCGGCGACGGCTGGGGCCAGCGCGAGGTGCGCGAGCAGACCCTCGGTGTCCAGGCCGAACTGGGCTGGACCTTCGACCCGGCATACGGCGGACGCGGGCTGGCCACCGAGGCGGTGGAAGCGCTGCTCGCGGTGTGCTTCGACGCCCTCGGGCTGCGCCGCGTCGAAGCCGGCGCCTTCGCCGCGAACGAACCGTCCTGGCGGCTGATGGAGCGGGTGGGTATGCGGCGTGAGTCCTTCACGGTCAAGGAGTCGCTCCACCGGGAGCTCGGCTGGTCGGACGGGGTGCTCTACGCCTTGCTGGCCGAGGAGTGGCAGGCCCGCCGGTGACCGGCCGGGAACCCCGAACAGGTTGCGGTAGACCTCAGCGGTACAGGTCGGCACGGAAGCGATAGGCGTCGCCCCGGTACCGGTTCACACCCACCAGGACGGGCCGCCCCTCCGCGGTGTAGGCGGTCTCGCTACCCACCAGCACCGGGTAGCCGACCGGGACACGGAGCAGGCCGGCGGTCTCGGCGGTGGCGGCCTCGGCGTGGACGGTATACGCCGAACGGTGGATGCGGATGCCGCAGACGGTCTCCAGGCGCTCGTAGAGCGACTGGTCGGTCATGTCCAGGGCTGCCAGTTCTTGGGCCTTCTCCAGGGGCAGGACCGTGTTGTCGACGCAGATGATCTGGCTGTCCATGGCGCGCAGTCGGCGCAGGTCGATGACCTCCGCGCCGGGCGGGATCCGCAACTGGTCCGCTTCCTCGAAGCTGGCCGGGCGGACCTTCTGCTCGAGAATCTGGGCGGTCGGACGCAGGCCGCGGGCGTGCGCCATGTCGGTGAACGACACCAGGATGGACGGCGGCTCGCTGACCACCTGCCCGGTCACGAACCAGCCCCGCTGGGCGGAACGCTCAACCTTGCCCTCCACCTCCAGGCGCGCCAGGGCATGGCGCAGGGTCACCCGGCTGATGCCCAGCCGGACGGCCAAATCGCGTTCTCCGGGGAGCCGGGAGGCAGGCGGGTACTCCCCCCTGTTCATGGCCTGGAGAAGCCGGTTGTAGGAATCCTCGACCACTTGTGCCATGGAGCACACCATACAGGACGACTGGTATATCTGGTCGGGCAACTGGCGAAAAAACGACGGCCGGGAGCGCCGGGCCGTCGGTCGACCGGGCCGGAGTTGCCGCGAGTTCATGACGGGGAAGCAGGGCTCCACGGCGTTATCATGCTGGGTGAACGGGCCGAAGCACGTTGTCGTCGCCTCTTTTCCGGAGGATTCGGCGGCTCGACTCCGCCATCACATGCCTTCTTCGGTAGCCGGTGGAGGTTTCCGTGAACCCTCGATTCGTGCATACCACTAGAACCACACTGGTCCGTGTGGTATACCTTTCGTGTCCGCACGTCGATGCGTGCAGGATCGCTAAGCACGAAGGAGTCACGGCGTGAAAAGCTCTATCCGGAGGGCGCTCGCCCTCACGTCCGTTGCGGCGCTCGCCCTGAGCCTGGCCGCATGTACCCCCGGTGGCAACCAGCCCGCACCGGGAACCTCATCCGCAGCCCCGACCACCTCCAGCACGGCAGCACCGGAGAAGTTCGATCCGGCCAAGGCCGGCGATGTCACGCTGAAGATGTGGGACTGGTGGGGTATGACCGAGGGCGAGTGGATCGACTCGATGATCCAGCAGTTCGAGACCAAGTACCCCAACGTCCACTTCGAACGCACCCAGGTGGACTGGGGGCAGTTGACCTCCACCCTGAACCTCAAGATCACCGAACCGGACGGTCCGGACATCGCTACCGCCAACAACGGCTGGCAGTCGCTGGGCACCCTCGCCAAGGCCGGCTCGATCGTCAACCTCGACCAGTACTCCGCGCAGTACGGCTGGGACACGCTGATCCCGTCGACGATCGCCCAGCAGAATCAGTTCACCACCGACGGCAAGACCATCGGCTCGGGTTCGCTGTTCGGTACCCCGATCGCTCGCGTCCAGCCGATCGGCATCTACTTCAACGTGGAGAAGCTCAAGACCCTCGGCATCACCGCTCCGACCAGCCTCGACGAGTTCGAAGCCGCCCTGGCGAAGGCCAAACAGGCCGGTGAGATCCCGCTGGCCTACAACTCGCTGGACGGCGCGACCGCCCCGCTGCTGGGTATGCAGGCGGTCTACGGCACGGCTGCCTCGATCAACGGCTACGTCTGGGGCGACACCTCGGTCAAGGCTGTCCAGACCGGGATGACCGAAGCCGCGCAGAAGGTCAAGGAGTGGAACGACAAGGGTTACTTCACCCCGAACCATGAGGGCATCGACTACCAGACCGCGGTCGCGAACTTCACCTCCGGCAAGGGCGTCTTCCGGTTCGAGTACCAGGGCTCGCTCGGTCTGAAGCCGGACCAGCAGGGTGACTTCGGGTACATCCAGCTGCCGAATGTGAACGGTGGCGTCGTGGGCGTCGGCTCGGCTCCGGCCTCCGTGGTGATCTCCTCGAACTGCAAGAACCCGGACGTCGCTGCCGCCTTCCTCGACTTCCTGATGAGCAAGGACGCCGCCCAGACCGCGGTCGACAAGGGCTTCATCCCGCTGCTCCACGAGGACGTGACGGTGCCCGAGGGGATGCCGCTGTTCCAGATGGAGATCAGCGAGATCGCCAAGATCGGCGCCGACAACGGTTACGTCCCGTACTTCGACTGGTCCTCGCCGACGATGCTGGACACGGTCAGCCAGCAGTTGCAGATGCTGTACGCCGACAAGGCGACCCCGGAGGCCCTGGTGACAGCGATCGACGCTGACCGGGACGCCTTCCTCGCCCAGCAGTAGTCAGCCCATCCCGGAGCCCTGGCGGGCCGGGCCCGGTCCGGTCCGCCAGTCCGCTCCTGCCGTCCCGCCGCCGCGTCAGTGCGGCACCATCCGTTGCCGACGAGGAGGATCGGTGAACACCACCGTCAGGCAGGCAGCCGCAACCGCGCCCGCCGTCGCCGAGAGTCACCGGCACCGCTCGCCGCTGCGCCGCAGCCGCTGGGCCGGGCTGGCGTTCGTCGCCGTCCCTCTGATCGTCTATGCGGCAGTCATGCTGATCCCGATCGGCACCAGCTTCTGGTACTCGTTCTGGAAGTGGGACGGCCACACCCAGGCGACCTGGGTGGGGTTCAGCAACTACCTGGCCTTCGTCACCGACCCGATCCTGACCTCCACGCTGGGCCACGTGCTGGTGCTGGTGTTCTTCTTCGCCCTGCTCCCGATCGCCCTGGGGCTGATCTCGGCGGCGCTGATCACCCGGCGGCAGTTGCCGGGGATGGCGGTGTTCCGGTTCATCTACTTCCTGCCGCAGGTGCTCACCACCGTCGTGGTGGCGCTGGTGTTCAAGCGGCTCTACGGGCCGGACGGTCCGCTCAACCAGGCCCTGCGGGCGATCGGCCTCGACTCCTGGACCCGTTCGTGGCTGGGTGACTTCGACTGGGCGCTGCCGGCGCTGGGCATGATCGGCACCTGGGGCGGCTTCGGCTTCTGCATGGTGCTGTTCATCTCGGGGGTCTCCGCCATCCCCAGCGAGCTGTACGAGGCCGCCCGGGTGGACGGCGCCGGCCCGGTGCGCGAGTTCTTCAGCGTCACCCTGCCAGGGCTGCGCGGCCAACTCGCCGTGGCGCTGACCCTTACCGTCACCAGCGCGCTGCGCACCTTCGACCTGGTGTGGATCACCACCCACGGCGGACCAGGCACTGCCACGCTCACCCCGGCGGTCGCCCTGTACAAGGCGGCCTTCCAGAACCCGCAGGTCGGCCTGGCAGCCGCCATCGGCATCGTGATGGCCGTGCTCTGCCTGTTGATCGCGATCGCCATCGGCCGGATCGCCGAGAGGGACTGAACAGCCATGCGAACCTCGAAGGCCGAGACCATCCTCAACTACACCGCGCTGGTCGTGCTGGCGGTCGCCGTCCTCTTCCCGGTCGCGACCTTCGTCTCCGCGGCCCTGTCTCCCGACCGTTCCGGACTGGCCGTGCCGGGGGTGTGGGCCTGGGAGAACTTCGCCACCGCCTGGGAGGGCGCCAAGCTGGCGCGGGCGATGTCGGTGTCGGTGACCATCTGCGTGGTGGCGGTGATCCTGCAGCTCACCCTGGGGATCCTGGGCGGCTACGGGTTCGGCGTCCTGAACGCCGTCGGATCCAAGTGGCTGTATCCGCTCGTCCTGCTCGGCCTGATGGTGTCCATCGAGGCGATCATCGTGCCGCTGTACTACCAGATGCGCGATCTGGGCCTGACCAACTCCATCCCCGGCCTGATCCTCATCCACGTCGGTACCGGGGTGCCGTTCGGCGTGTTCTGGATGCGGGCGGCGTTCCGGTCCCTGCCCCGGTCGTTGTTCGAGGCCGCCCACATCGACGGTGCCGGCACCTTCCGGATGCTGCTCCAGGTCGCGCTTCCGTTGGTGAAACCCGCGATCCTGACCTACGCCCTGCTGGGGTTCATGTGGACCTGGAACGACTACTTCCTCTCGCTGATCTTCCTGACCGGTGACAACCAGACCGCGACGGTCGCGCTGGGCGCCTTCCAGGGCAAGTTCCTCACCGAGTACAACCTGATGGCCGCCGGAGGGCTGATCGTCGCCGCGCCCGTCCTGATCCTCTACATCATCTTCCAGCGCCGATTCATCGCCGGCATGCTCGCCGGCGCTCTCAAGGAGTGACCCGCCCCATGCCCAACGATCTGATCATCGTCGACTCGCCCGCCGCCGTGGGGGAGGCGGTGGCCGTCCGCATCGCCGAGGCGGTGGAGCAGCGGCAGGGTGCCCGTTTCCTGCTCGGCTGTCCCACGGGACGAACGCCGTCGCCGGTGTTCGAGCCGCTCGCGCGGGAACTGGCCCGCCGCGGGATCGACGCCGGGCTGATCACCGTGGTGCTGATGGACGAGTACCTGACCAGCGACCTGCGCCTGGTCGATCCCGCCCGGGAGTACTCCTGCGTCGGGTACGCGGCGAACTTCATCGCCGCGCCGCTGCGCCAGGCATGCGGGAACCCGCCACAGATCTGGCACGCCGACCCGTCCGACCCCGGCAACTACGACCGGCGGATCGCCGATGCGGGCGGTGTCGACCTGTTCCTGCTGGCCTCCGGTGCCTCCGACGGCCACATCGCCTTCAACCAGCCCGGAGCCGACCGTGGCTCGATCACCCGCATCATCGAGCTGGGGGAGAAGACCCGGCAGGACAATGTCAGCACCTGGCCGAGCATCACCAGCGTCGACGAGGTGCCCGGTCATGGCATCGGGGTCGGTATCGCCACGATCGTCGACCAGTCCAGGCAGGCGATCATGATGCTGACCGGTGCCGACAAGCGGCACGCCTTCGAACGCGTCACCCGGGCCGCCGGGTACGAGCCGGACTGGCCGGCCACAGCCGTCAAGGAGATCGAGAACCACACCGTCATCGCCGACCTCGCGGCGGCGGGACACCCAACCCACTGAGGAGCAGACAAGCAACATGGCAGCTATCAAACTGGTCTACATCGGCGGCGGCTCCAGCCGGGCGCCGGGCACCGTCGCGACCTTCCTGCTGAAGGCGAAGGAGTTCGCGGGATCCGAGGTGGTGCTGGTGGACCTCGATCCCGAACGTCTCGAACTGGTGCGCCGGATCGGGCAGCGGATCATCGACCACGACGGCCTCGACATCACGCTGTCGGCCACCACCGACCGGCGGGCGGCCCTCACCGACTGCGACGCGGTGCTGTCGAGCTTCCGTCCGGGTGGCTTCGAGGCCCGGGCGAAGGACGAGCGGATCCCGCTCAAGTACGGCGTGATCGGTCAGGAGACCCAGGGCCCGGGCGGGTTCTTCATGGCGCTGCGATCGATCGCCGAGCTGTCCCGGATCGTCGACGACATGCACGAGGTCTGCCCGGATGCGCGCATCTTCAACTACACCAACCCGGTCAACATCGTCTCCCAGGCGGTGTCCCGGTTCACCGACATCCCGATCTGGTCGATGTGCGAGGGCCCGATCTACTTCCCCGGGCTGGTGGTGAGTGCCGCCGGCCTGGATCCGGCGCGGGCGAACGTGGTGATGGCCGGGGTGAACCACAACTGCTGGTCCCACACCCACACCTATGACGGGCAGGACCTGATCCCGCTGCTGGACCAGGCGTGGGAGGCGAAGAAGGACGACCCGTCGGTCTCCGACTTCGACAAGAAGCTGCTGCACCTGGCCGTGCTCGGCAGGTCGGTACCCTCGGAGTACTTCCGGTACTACTACTACTGCGACGAGATGCTGCGGGAGTACCAGCTCAGCCCGATGACCCGCGCCGAGTTCCTGCTGAGCCAGCTGCCGGACTACTGGAAGCACTACCGGGAGCAGGCGGCGGCGGACTACCCGACGCTTGACCCGGAGCTGTCCCGGGGTGGCATCAACGAACTCGAACTGGCAATCGACGTGATGCACGCCTTCTACAACAACACCGGCGACCGGCTGCCGGTCAACCAGCCGAACAACGGTGCGCTGCCCGGCTTCGACGACGACGTGGTCACCGAACTGTGGTGCCGGGTGGACGCCAGCGGTGCCCACCCCGAGCCGCAGCGACCGCTGCCGCACACCGTGCGTGGCATCGTGCAGACCCTGGCCGAGTACCAGTACCTGGCCGCCGAGGCAGCCTGGCAGGGCACCCGCCGGGACGCGGTCGCGGCGCTGGTTGCCAACCCGCTGGTGCCGAGCATCGAGGTGGCCGAGCACCTCTACGACGAGATGGCCGCCGCCCACCACGCCTACCTGCCCGAACGCCTCCTCCGGTGAGCTAGCAGGGCGCAGTGGGGTTCCATCTTGCCGTGGACGGCGGCAACTCGAAGACGGTTGCCGTCGTCGTCGAGAGCGACGGCACCGTCCGCGGTCGCGGCCGGGGCGGCTGCTGCGACATCTACGCCACAGCACGTCCTCAGGACGGGGTGGCGGAGGTGGTGGCGGCGGTCACCCGGGCGACCCGCGAAGCGGGTGACCCGGAGCTCGCCGGCGCCGCCTTCCGGCTGGCCTCCTGCGACTGGCCGGAGGATCTGCAGTGGTGGACCGGCCAGTTGCGCGACCAGCTGCCACAACTCGGCGGGCTGGACCACGACACCCTGCAGGTCGGCAACGACGCGTTGTCCTCGCTGCGACTGGGCGACCTGCAGGGGGTGGGCGTGTCGGTAGTGGTTGGAACCGGGCCCGCGATCGGCGCGCGCAATGTGGACGGCCGCGAGGCCTGGTCGGGGGTGTGGATCTACGACAGCATGGCCGGCATCGGGCTCTCCGATGCCGCGATGGCTGCAGTCTGCAAGGCCTGGCTCGGGATTGCTCCCCAGACCGCGCTGACTCCCGCGCTGCTGGAGTTCTTCGACGAACCCGACGTCTGGCACCTGAACCACAGCTTCCGCCGCCGGTTCGACGCGCGGGATCCGGCCGAGCTGCGTCGTGCCACCCGGACGGTGATGCGGGTGGCCGCCGGAGGCGATCCGGTGGCGCGGCAGCTGGTGGCCGAGCAGGGCCGGCTGTTCGCCGACTATGCACAGGCAGTCGCCGGCCAGGCCGGGGTGGGCACCGGTGACGGCCTCCCGGTGGTGTTGAACGGGTCGATCGCCACCAGCGAACTGGTAGTCGTCCGGGACGCGCTCGTCGCCGCCCTCGGCGAGCGGTTTCCTGACAGCGCGGTGATCGTCGCCGAGGCATCCCCGATCGACGGCGCGGTGCTCGACGCTCTGGCGGCCGGGGGAGTGGAGCTCACCGCGGCGCTGCGCGACCGGATCGTCGCCACCGTCCACCCGGAAGACTTCCTCACTACCTGAAAGGGCCCGTCGTGGCTGATCTGCTGGATGTCTCGTCGCTGCCGCTGGCGGAGCGGGTGAAGCTGCTGTCCGGGGACGGCCCGTGGCACAGCTACGCCGCCGGTGGCCTGCCCGCCGCCGAGTTGTCGGACGGCCCACACGGGCTGCGGACCGAGACCGGCGTGGACATGGTGTGGATCCCGTCCACCGGCTTCCCCACCGGCTCCGCCCTGGCTTCCAGCTGGGATGCCGAGCTCGCCAGGCGGGTGGGACGGGCGATCGGCGAGGAGGCGCGCGCGATGGGGGTGCAGTGCGTCCTCGGCCCGGGGGTCAACCTGAAGCGCAGTCCGCTGTGCGGGCGCAACTTCGAGTACTTCTCGGAGGATCCGGCCCTGGCCGCGGTGCTGGGGGCGGCCTGGGTCGAGGGCATCCAGTCGACCGGGGTGGCGGCCTGCCTGAAGCATTTTGCGGCCAACAACCAGGAGACCCGCCGCACCGAGATGTCGGTGGAGGCCGATGAGACCACCCTGCGCGAGCTCTACCTCGAGGCCTTCCGCCGGATCGTGCAGACCGCGCGACCGTGGAGCGTGATGTGCTCCTACAACCGGATTCACGGGGTGCACGCCTCCCAGCACCGCTGGCTGCTCACCGACGTGCTCCGCGATGAATGGGGGTTCGACGGGCTGGTGGTCTCCGACTGGGACGCGGTGCACGACCCGGTGGCCGCCGTCCGGGCCGGGCTCGACCTGGAAATGCCGGGTACCGATGGACGTTCGGCAGCAGCGTTGCTCGCGGCCGTCCGGTCGGGTGACCTGACCGAGGCCGAGGTGGACCGTGCTGCCGAACGGGTGGTGCGGTTCGTCAGCAGGGTGCTGCCGGACGGCTGGCCGCCGGCCTCGCCGGTGCGCGATCCCGGCGTCACACCGGGGGCACCGCTGACTGCCGGGCAGGCGACTGCGTTGGGGGTGGGGGAGCATCACCGGCTGGCGCGCGAGGCAGCAGCAGCGGCCGCCGTCCTGCTGCGCAATGATGGCGTGCTGCCGCTCGAGGCGCAGGGCAGCGGCAGCATCGCGGTGATCGGCGGCTACGCGGTGACGCCGCGGATCCAGGGCGGCGGCTCGGCCGGCGTCTGCCCGACGATGGTGGACGCGCCGCTGGACGCCATCCGTGAGGCGGCCGGAACGGATCGGGTTTGGTATGCGCCGGGCTACCCGGTCGGTGCGACCAACTATTACGAGGAGGCCGAGGCCCACGGCCAGGACGCTGGACTGCTCCGTGCCGAGGCGGTGGCGGTGGCAGCGCAGGCCGAGGTCGTGATCGTGTTCGCCGGCCTGCCGCTGCTGGACGAGCGGGAGGCCTTCGACCGCGACCACCTCGACCTCCCCGCCGCGCAGACCGACCTGCTCGTCGAGTTGGCCCAGCTGGACAGGCCGCTGGTCGTGGTGCTGCAGGCCGGCTCGGCCGCCGTCCTCGACCCCGGCTGGCACGACCGGGCGTCCGCCATCCTGCTCACCCACCTGGGTGGGCAGGCGGTGGGTTCGGCCACCGCCGACCTGCTGTTCGGGCGGGTGAATCCGTCCGGGAAGCTTGCCGAGACCTGGCCGTTGCGGCTGGCCGACACCCCCGGCATCGACACCTTCCCCGACCTGGACACCGCCCGCTACCCGGAAGGTCCGCTGATCGGCTACCGCTGGTACGACAGCCGGGCGTTGGCGGTCGGGTACCCGTTCGGTCACGGATTGTCCTACACCAGCTTCGGCTACGGCAGTCTGTCGGCGACCGGCGGGGCCGAGGGGCTCGACCTGTGGATCGAGGTGGAGAACACCGGTGTACTGCCGGGGGCGGAGGTGGTGCAGTTCTACCTCACCCCACCCCGCGAGGCGAACCGACCACGTTTCCTGGCCGGATTCGTCAAGCTGCCGCTCGGGCCGGGCGAGGCGGGCACAGCCCGGCTGCGCGTCCGCTACCGTGACCTCGCGTCCTGGAGCCCTGAGGACGGCTGGCAGCAGCCGGCCGGGCAGTGGCGGGTCGAAGCCGGGGCTTCCAGCCGTGACCTCCGGCAGCAGACCGTTGTCGGCCTGGCTGCCCGCGACTTCCCGTCCTGAGGACCTCAGGCGGGCGGTGCCGCCCGTCCGGCGAGGACGGCGGCGCCGAGCAGCCCGGCATCGTCCCCGGTCCGGGCCGGCAGCACCGGCGGGAACCCGGCCCGGGCGGGGAGCCGGGCGAGTTCGGCGAACAGGGCTGTCCGGCCGAGGTGCTCCGCCGTGCCGAGACCGCCGCCGAGAACCACCACGTGGGGATCCAGCACAGCCACCATCTGGTGCAGCGCGCGGCCGAGGGCCCGGCCGGCAGCATCGAACAGGGCGGTCGCTCGCTGGTCGCCGGCGACCGCTCGGGCGTGGATCGCCACGGCATCGGCCATGCTGCCGCAGACCAGCTGCCAGCCCCGCTCGATGCCGCCGCCGGAGGCGAGCTCCTCCAGCCGTCGACCGGCGGGGTCGCGCCATTCCCCCAGCGCCAGCGCCTCACCGCGGGCGCCGGACCAGGCTGTGCCACCGGGCAGCACCAGAGCGCTGGAGATGCCGGTGCCCCAGGAGACGTACAGCAGGCTCAGCTCATCGGGCCGGGCGAGCCGGGCGTGCTCGGCGACCGCACCGCAGCGGACGTCCGCCTCCACCACGACGGACACCGTGGCGCCGGTGGCGTCCTCGACCGTCCCCGCGATCCGGCTGGCGGTATCGGGGGCCCAGGTCACCACCTCGTTGCTGGTCGCCTCGCCGGCCCGGACGTACTCCGGCACGCCGATGCCCACCGCCGCCGGTGGTAGTCCGGGATGGGCCCGCAGCAGGCTGCTGACCAGGTCGATCGCCTGGCGGTCGGCGGACCCGGGACGGGTTGCGGTCCAGGTGCGGTGCAGCACCGTTCCGCGCTCGATCAGCGCCGCCCGCAGGTTCGTGCCGCCGACGTCGACCGCGAGCACGATCACGGCGTCCAGCCCTCGGGCACCTCGCCCCAGCCGCGCAGGTAGGTGGCCGGCTCGGCGGCGCGCACCAGCATGCGTTCGCTGGCGCCGACCGGCAGGTATATCGCGTCGCCGGGTTGGAGGACGGATGTGGCCCGGTAGCCGTCCGGCTCGTTCCATACATCAACCCAGAGTTCGCCCGAGGTGACCACGACCAGCGATTCGGTCTCGACCGCCGCGAAGTCCTCGACGTGTCCGGCGGCGACGCTGCCCTGGGCGACCCGGAGATAGGGGGTGTCCACCAGGATCGACAGCAGGTGGCTGGCCTGGGCGTCCCGGAAGCGGAGCAGCCCGGCGGCGGGGTCGGCGACCAGAAAGGCGGCGGTGGCCTGCTGCTCGGCCCGGGCCTCCGGCCAGCGGCCACGCCAGCGCTGGTCGGCGAACACCGAGGTCTCCAGCGCGGGCTGGCTGCGGGCGTAGTCGGAGGAGGTACCGCGGGCCGGTGGCGGCGAGAAGAACTCCAGCACCCGCACCGTGGTCCGGCCGGGATTGAACCCGTTGTGCCAGGTGTCGCGGTGGAACAGCCGGCCGGTTCCGGCCGGGACCAGCGCCACCTCGCCGGTACTCGGGTCGGCCAGGACAAGTTCGCCCGCGAGTACGAAATAGAGCACGTCGCCGGCGAAGACCGTCGGGTTCAGCGCACTGTGCCGGAACTCGCCACCAGGAGGCAGTTCGAACTCCAGCACGTGGAGGTTCGCCGTCGAGACGATCACCCGATCGGTGACGAAGCCGGCCTCGGTGTCCCCCCAGACATGGTGGGCCACGTCGACCCTGCGGATGACCGTGGCCGAGCCGAAGTCGGGTCGGGGAGTGGAGCGGCGTCCCGGCGGTGGTGAGGCTGGTCGGCTCATCGGTGGCCTCCTCGCGGTGGCGGTCGGGGTACGGACGAAGTGGAGCAGCCGGGTGCCTCCCGGTCGGTCTGTTCCGGAGTCATCGTAGCCACTGGTCTATCTGATTCGCTACTGGCCTAAGTGGTATGGATTCTGGTACGGTCCAGTCGTCCCGAACGCGAAGGAGAGCAGTCCATGAACGGTCCGGTGTGCCTCGGCATCGTCGGTTGCGGCAGTGTCGCCCAGAACGCCTACCTTCCCCTGATCGTCAATCTGATCGCTCACGGCCACGTTCGTAGCGTCGTCGCCTCCGACGTCGACCCGGCCCGGCTGGAGGAGGTCCGGGCGAAGTACCCCATCGACCGGGTGACCACCTCGGCGGAGGAACTGATCGGCAGCGATGACGTGGACATCGTCGTCGTGCTGACCTCCATGCCGTCCCACGGAGAACTCGCTCTGAAGGCGTTGCAGGCAGGCAAGCACGTCCTGGTCGAGAAGCCGATGGCCACCACCCTGGAGGCCGGCCGTGAGCTCCTGGAGGCTGCCCGCAACGCTGCCGGCTGGCTGGTCTGCGCCCCACACGTCCAGCTCAGCCCCGACTACCAGGAACTGCTGCGCCGGATCGGACGCGGCGACATCGGCCGGCCGCTGCTGGCCCGGGCCCGGTACGGCTGGGACGGTCCGGACTGGGGCACGTGGTTCTACGCCCCGGGCGGCGGACCGCTGTTCGACCTCGGCGTGTACAACGTCACCTCGCTGACCGGCCTGCTCGGCCCCGCCCGCCGGGTCACCGCGATGTCGGCGCTGAGCCGCTCGGAGCGGGTGGTTGAGGGCGAACTCATCCGGGTCCAGACCGACGACACCTTCCAGCTCGTCATCGAGCACCAGTCCGGGGCGCTGTCGACGGTCACCACCGCCTTCGGGATGCAGAAGTATCGGGGTCCGGCGGTCGAGGTCTACGGGCTGGAGGGCACGCTGCAACTGCTGGGCGACGACTGGGCGCCCGACGGGCTGGAGTACTGGTCCAACGCCGCCGGAGCCTGGCAGGTGTTCGACAGTCGCTCCCGGTATTGGCCCTGGACCGACGGCCTGGCGCATCTGGTCAACGCGGTGCGCACCGGAGAGCCGCCGTACACCAGGCCGGACCAGGCCTTTCACGTGCTGGAGATCATGCTCGCCGCGATGGAAGCGGCCCGGACCGGCGTCACCCAGGAACTCACCACCAGCTTCGTCCCACCCGAGCCGATGCCGGAACGTGACCGCGGCGACGCCCACCGGATCCACGACCGGGTGCACGAGGACGCACAGAGTTGAGCCGGCAGGTCGTCGGTCAGCCGGCCAGCACCGGCTCCGCAGGAACCCTTCGGCCGGGGCTGGTGACGAGGCTGAGCTCCACCGTGCTGTACCAGATCTATCCGCAGAGCTTTGCCGACGCCGATGGCGACGGCATCGGGGATCTCAACGGCATCCGGCAACGGCTCGACTACCTGGCCTGGCTGGGGGTGGACGCGATCTGGCTGAACCCGTGTTTCGTCTCGCCCTTCCTGGACGCCGGGTACGACGTCGCGGACTACCTGACGGTGGCGCCGCGGTACGGCACGAACGACGACCTCGCCGCGCTCTGCGCCGAGGCGGGCCGACGGGGGATCGCCGTCCTGCTGGATCTGGTGGCTGGCCACACCTCGGACCAGCACCCGTGGTTCCTCGCGGCCTGCGCGTCGGACGCCGACCCGGCGATCCGTGACCGGTTCGTCTGGCGCGACAGCCCCCGCGACGGCTGGGTCGCGCCGTCCGGGACGGCGGGGGAGGTCGGCTACTACCTGCCGAACTTTCTGCCCTGTCAGCCGGCGCTGAACTATGGCTACGCGCGGCCGGCTGCCGAGCAGCCCTGGCGACAGCCGGTGGATGCCCCCGGTCCCCGCGCCAACCGGGAGGCGCTGCGCGCGATCATGGCCCACTGGTTCGATCTGGGGGTGGCCGGCTTCCGGGTCGACATGGCAGCATCCCTGGTGAAGGACGATCCGGGGCTGGTGGAGACCGGCAAGCTGTGGCGGGAGGTCCGCGCCTGGCTGGAGGTCAGCCACCCCGATCGGGTCCTGGTCGCCGAGTGGGGAGACCCGCAGGTCTCGGTTCCGGCCGGCTTCCACGTCGACTTCCTGCTGCACTTCGGTGGGCCCACGGACGGCCTGCCGCTGCGCTCGTTGTGGAACAACGGTGCCGGCACGGTGAACCCGACCTGGCAGCAGGACGGCTGCTGGGCGGACGCCGACGGCCGAGGTGAGGCGGGAACCTTTGTCGCCGCCTGGCGCGAGGCGGCGACGGCGATCGCCGCCGCTGACCCCGAGGGGCATTACGGGCGGACCGGGATCGTCGGTCTCCCGACCTCGAACCACGACTTCACCCGGCTGGTCGCCGGACCGCGGGACGCCAGGCAGGCGGCGATCGCGATGATGCTCGTCCTGACCTGGCCCGCGCTGCCGTGCCTCTACTACGGCGACGAGATCGGTATGCGCTATCTCCCGGACTCCCCGGCACTCGAGGGTTCCCGGCTGGGTCCGATGTTCGAGCGCGCGGGTTCGCGCACGCCGATGCGCTGGGGACCGCTGCCGCAGGAGTTCGGCCCGGGGACCCCGGCCGCCTCACGCTATCTGCCTGACGATCCCGGCCCGGATGCACCGAGCGTCGCCGCCGGGGTCGCGGACGAGCAGTCGCTGCTGCACCTGGTCCGCCGGTTGATCGGGCTGCGCCACGACGACCCGCGGCTGGACGCCGGCGCACCGGTCGAGGTGCTCGCCACCGGCTACCCGCTGGCGTACACCCGGGGGAGCGACCACTCCCTGCTGGTGGTGCTGAACCCGTCCCGCGAGCCGGTCAGCCTGGCCCACCCGGTCGCCGGTGCCGGAACGGTCCTGACCGGGCGTGGCGTCGAACTGGCGCCTGATGAGGTGCGGCTGACCGGTTTCGGCTACGCGATCGTGGACCTGCGGACGTCCGTCGGCGCTGCCGCGGGCGGGAGAGGAGAGACCCGGTGACCGCCACCGTCCCCGCTCCTGCCGGCTTTCTGTGGGGGGCCGCCACCGCCGCCCACCAGACCGAGGGCAACAACGTCAACTCCAGCCACTGGGTGAACGAGTACGCGCCGGACAGCAGCATCCCGGAGCCCTCGGGCGACGCCTGCGACTCCTACCACCGCTACGGCGAGGACATCGCCCTGCTGGCCGGCGCCGGGCTCACCAGCTACCGGTTCTCGGTCGAGTGGGCGCGGGTCGAGCCCGAGAAGGGGGTGGTGTCCAGGGCCGAGCTCGCGCACTACCGGCGGATCATCGAGACCTGCCAGGAACACGGGATCGAACCCGTGGTGACGCTGCACCACTTCACCTTCCCGCGCTGGTGGGACGCCCGGGGCGGGTGGTACGCCTCCGACGCGGCCGACCGGTTCGGGTTCTACGCCGAGACCGTCAGCACGATCCTCGACGGGGTCAGCTGGGTGGTGACCATCAACGAACCCAACATGATGGTCAACCAGACCCCTGCCCGGACCGATACCGAGCAGGGGGTCAACCTGCCCGGGCCGTCGCCGGTGGTCGCCCAGGCGATCGCCGGCGCCCACCACGCGGCGATGGACGTCCTGCGGGGGCTGGGCCACGTCCGGGCGGGCTGGTCGGTGGCGAACCAGGTGTTCCAGGCAGTCCCCGGCTGGGAGGCGCAGCGTGACGCCTGGCAGTACTGGCGGGAGGACTACTTCCTCGAACAGGCCCGGGGCGACGACTTCATCGGCGTGCAGTCCTACCTGCGCACCATCATCGGCCCGACCGAGGACGAGCTGGGTTACGGTCCCCAGCCCTGGCCGGAGGGCACCCGGCGCACCCTCACCGGCTGGGAGTACTACCCGCCGGCGCTCGGGCAGGCGTTGCGGCACACCCACCAGGTCACTGGTGGGATGCCGATGCTGGTCACCGAGAACGGTATCGCCACCGCCGACGACGCCTGCCGGATCGACTACACCACCGGTGCCCTGGCAGGCATGGCAGCCGCGATGGCGGACGGCTGCGACGTCCGCGGCTACCTGCACTGGTCGCTGCTCGACAACTACGAGTGGGGCTCGTACGCCCCGACCTTCGGGCTGGTAGCGGTCGATCGCCAGAGCTTTGCGCGGACGCCCAGGCCGAGTCTGGCGTGGCTGGGCGACCTGGCCCGGCGTAACCTGATCCCCGTGGTCGCGGGGAGCCGGCCGTGAGCTGCCGGCGCTGAACGAGTCGCCCGATAGTCGGATTTCCGGTGTCTCGCCGAACCGGGCCTCCGGCTGGCTATCCGAGCCGGCTATCCGAGCAGCAGGGCGACGCCGAGCAGCACCGGCACCGAGTACACGGTGGTGAGGAACACGGTGTCGCGGGCGAGAGTCTCGGCAACGCCGTAGCGCTGGGCGTAGTTGAAGACGTTCTGCGCGCTGGGCAGAGCCGCCAACACGGTCACCGCGTACAGCGCGTGCGCGTCCAGGCCGAACCAGAACCGTCCGACCAGGTAGGCGACGACGGGCATCACCAGCAACTTCAGGACGGTGGCGAGCACGGCGTCGCGGCGCCCGGAGCCAGGCTGCAGCACTCGCTGGCCGTGCATCGACATGCCGAAGGAGATCAGGATCACCGGCACCGCCGCATGCCCGATCGAGGTGATCGGGTCCAGCACGATTGGCGGCAGGGTGACCCCGGTCACCGACACCAGCAGCCCGGCGCCGGAGGCGACGATGATCGGGTTGGTCAGGATCGAGCGCAGCAGGGCGGACGGGGAGAACTTCCCGCCGGCCCGTCCGTCCAGCGTGGTGAGTGCGATCGGCGCGAACACCAGCAACTGCAGCAGCACGATCGGGGCGGAATAGGCGGCATCGCCGAGCATGTAGAGCGCGATCGGCACGCCGATGTTGTTGGCGTTGACGTAGCCGGCACCCAGGGAGCCGATCACCGTCCGTCCCAGGTCGCGGTGCCAGGCCAGCCTCGACACCAGGGCGTAGCCGGTCATGGTCGTCACCGCGGCGATCGCCGACACCGGCAGCAGGGAGGAGAACAGCGCCCCGACCTGCGCTGTGGCGAGCACGGAGAACAGCAGGAAAGGCATCAGGATGTTGAAGGTCAGCTTGGCCAGCACCGGACGCGCCTCGTCCCCGAGCAGGCCGGAGCGGGCGATCGCATAGCCGACCGCCACCGCGAGCGCGATGACGGCGAAGCCGGTGAGGATGGCAAGCATGTGCCTGGAACCCTAGCCGCCCCCGGGCGGCCCGGCGGCCGCCGGTGTGGGCATGGTCGTCACGGCCGGCATTCTCGGGCAGGCTGGGGGCGTGAGGGAGAACCCGAGTTTTGCGCTGACCGATCCCGACCAGGTGCGGCAGCTGGTCCGCGAACAGTCCTGGATGACACTGGTGTCGGCGACCGACGAGCACGGCCTGGTGGTGTCGCACTACCCGGTGATGCTGGACGAGGCGGCGGACGGGATCGTGCTGCTGGCCCATGTCGGCCGGCCCGACGAGCAGCTGCACGAACTCGGCCGCCACGAGGTGGTGGCGATCGTGCAGGGCCCGCACGGCTACGTCTCGTCCGGCTGGTACGGCGTCGCGCCGGCGGTGCCGACCTGGAACTTCACCGTCGCCCACCTCTACGGCACCCCGGAGATCCTGGCGCCGCAGCAGAACCTGGAGGTGCTGGACGCCATGGTGACCTATTTCGAGCGGCACCAGGCCGAGCCGCGGCTGATGCGCGGCACCGCCGAGGATGCCGGCTACGCCGAGCGGCTCGCGAAGGGGACTGTCGGCCTGCGGCTGCGGGTGGAGCGATTTGTCGCCAAACGCAAACTCAGCCAGAACAAGCCGGCCGAGACCGTCACCCGGATCATCGCCGGACTGGAGGGCGACGGCCCGTTCGCCAACCCGGTGCTCGCCGCCGACATGCGGAGGCAGCATGGCTGCTGAGCTGCTGCTGCGGAACGCCCGGCTGGTCGGCGGCGACCCGGACCCGGTGGACCTGCTGGTGCGGGACGGCCAGGTGGCCCGGATCGTCGCGGCCGGATGGTTGTCGGCGGAAGGGCAACCAGGCGAGACCCTCGACCTCGACGGACGCTGGCTGCTGCCCGGCCTGGCCGACCGGCACGTCCACCTGCTGCAGTGGGCCAAGGCCAGCCGGCGGCTCGACCTCTCCGGTGCCGGGTCGGCGGCCGAGGTGCTCGGTCTGGTCGGCCAGGCGGTGGCGTCAGGGGTCTCCGAGGTGGTCGGCTTCGGCTTCCGGGACGGGCTGTGGCCGGACCGTCCGACAGTGACGGGCCTCGATGCGGTGACCGGCGGCGTGCCAGTGGTGCTGGTGAGCGGCGACCTGCATGCGGCCTGGCTGAACAGCCCGGCGCTGCGGCGTTACGGGGTGGCGGCCCCGGACGGGCTGATCCGCGAGGCGGTGGCGTTCGCCGTCCTGCAGCAACTGGACGCGATTGATGCCGCGACCGGCGACCGCTGGGTGCTGGACGCGCTGCGCGCTGCGGCGGCCCGCGGGGTCACGTCCATCACCGATCTGGAGATGGAGTGGGGGTTCGGCACCTGGCCTCGCCGGGCCGCCCTCGAACCGCTGGCCGCGCGGGTGGAGATCGGTTTCTACCCCGCCGACCTGGACCGGGCGATCGGCGCCGGCCTGCACACTGGAGAGTCGGTGCCAGGGACCGCCGGCCGGGCCCGGGTGGGGCCGCTGAAGATCATCACCGACGGCTCGCTCAACACCCGCACCGCGTGGTGTGTTGATCCCTATCCCGGGATGGAGCGGAGCGACCACCCCCAAGGGGTATCCAGCATGCCGCCCGACCAGCTGGTCGAGTTGCTCGCCAGGGCCCATGCCCACGGGCTGCGGGCGGCCGTCCACGCCATCGGTGACCGGGCCAATCAGGTTGTCCTCGACGCTTTCGCCACCACCGGGGCGCGCGGCTCGGTCGAGCATGCCCAGTTGCTGCGGCGAGCAGATGTGGCCCGGTTCGCCGAGCTGGGGCTGGTGGCCAGTGTCCAGCCCGAGCACGCGATGGACGACCGGGATGTCGCCGACCGCTACTGGGCCGGCCGCACCGACCGCGCCTTCCTGCTGCGCGCCCTTGCCGACGCCGGGGCGACGCTGGCCTTCGGCTCGGACGCCCCGGTCGCGCCGCTCGACCCGTGGGTGGCGATCGCTGCGGCCGTCACCCGCTCCCGGAACGGCCTGGCGCCCTGGCATCCCGAGCAGTGCCTCGACCCCGCCACCGCGATCGCGGCCTCGACCGACGGCGTCGGTGTGGTGCGCGAGGGCCTCCCGGCCGATCTGGTGGTGGTGGAGCGTGACCCGCTGACCTCTTCGGGAGAGCAGCTGCGCGTGATGCCGGTGTGGGCGACCATGCTGGCCGGCAGCTGGACCCACCTCCCGCCGGAGGTCTCACCGTTCCCTGGCCCGGCACCCGCCTGACCGCAGCTGTTGGACGGCGCTGCAGGTATCCCGGGTGTCGACGACCCGGGCGGACTGCTGCCTGGACAGTGCTGCTCGCTTTCCGAGGCGGAAGCGAACGTATTGCCGGCTGATCTGTCCAGCCCGCGGATGGGACCGCAGCCAGCCCTCTTCACAACCGGCCGGATGGTCCACTCCACAGCAGGGCACGTTCGATGCGTGCCATCACGATGGCTGGCTTCCAGATGATCTCCCTACCCAACCAGCGGACGAACCGGAAGCCGAGGTCACGCAGGATCTGCTCGCGCTCCTTCTCTGCGAGCATGATCTCGCCGGAGCGGTATTTCTCGGCGCCGTCGGCCTCCCCGATGAGTCTCTCCGCCCGCCACAGGAAGTCGGGATAGAAACTGCCCCTGGCTGTCACCAGCCGCGGCTGGCATTCCGGTATTGGCAGGCCGGCGAGCCGGAGATGCCCCATGCTGAGGGATTCGATCGGGGTCTCGCATCGCGGATCGCACTGCGCGATCGCGGTCATCAGCCCGGGGGCCCGCTGTTCACCAACGGCGTCGACCAGGGTCGTCCGGGCCGCACCCGCCAGGCGCGGATTGGCGTAGTCCGCACGACGGGGATTCGCGGTGAGAGAACCCACCAATTGACGTGCCGCGGCATCCAGCAGCACCAGCGACTGCGGCAGATCGCGACGTCGTGCGAGGTCCACAGCTGTTCGGGCGACCGTGGTGACGGCGTAGCCGTCGGGGTCGTGGGTCACCTGGTGGGTGGGCAGCCGATCTGTCCGGTGAACGATCACGCCAGCGGTGTGGTGGTGGCTGGCGGACAGGGGAGCGGTCAACTCCACCGGACCGTCCTGCCATGCGGCGAAGTCGGGCGACGGCAACCCCCAGATCACCGCCGCCGTGGTGTGGCTCAGCACGCCGGCGGGCTGGGTCACCAGGGCCGCGTGGCCACGCAGGAGATGTTGCCCTGCCGGGTCGTCCGGCCATCGGGTGGCATCCAAGTACACCCCCGGTCGCAGCCGCAGGAGTGCACCGTTTCGAAGCTGGGTCTCGATCATCGCCCGGGTGACTCCGAGCGGCTGGAGCTGGGCGCGGCTGGCGGGCTGTTGCGGGAGCGGCCAGGGTCTTGGAGTTCGCATCATCCGAGGGTGGTCCACCTGGGCGGCTGCCGACCCGGTCTGGTCGCCAGCCGACAACAATCGGACAACACCTGTGCGGGGCTTGACCGATCGGGCGGCAGGAGCCGCGGGGTTTGCACTGAGCGTCGGGCAACCTGGACGAATCTGTTGGTTCTCGGCTGCGTAGCCGTGGGTTCTTGCTCTGGCTGGACCGATCTGCCGGCAATCGCGTCGAAATGCCCGCTCAATACCGGCAACCGGGTCCAGCTCTGGAGCTCGCCACCTGGAAAGCAGCACGAAAACCCGCAGCACTGTCCAATCCACGTGTTACCCGTCCTCGGCGGCCGAACCACCGTGCTTGACGGGGTTCGTGGCGAGGCGGCGAGCCAGGGTGGCTCACGACCGGTGGGTGGGAGGCCGAGAACCGGGGTTCGTGCGGTAAACCGGGGGGGGCCGAGGACCGGTGCGCGCCTCGACGGCGCGAGCCAGTGGATCACCGCGCGGCGGGCTGCAGGGCGACCCCCGTCCTGGTGCGGGCCGGGTGGTGTGGCGTCTACGCTCGGCGCATGACCTTTTCCGGGTTCTCGCCGGCAGCGCTGGAGTTCTACGACCACCTCGAGGTGGAGAACACCAGGGAGTTCTGGGAGGCGCACCGGGAGGTCTACGAGTCCGCCGTGCGGCAGCCGATGCAGGAACTGGTCGACGACCTCGCCGCCGAGTTCGGCACCGCCAAGCTGTTTCGTCCCTACCGTGACCTGCGGTTCAGCCGGGACAAGACCCCGTTCAAGACCCATCAGGGTGGGTTCGTCGCGACCGGGGAGGCGACCGGCTACTACGTGGAGCTGTCCGGGGACGGCGTGCTGGTCGCTGCCGGCGCCTACCACCTCGCCGGGGAGCGACTGGCCCGGATCCGTCGCTCCATTGACGTCGAGCACTCGGGCGTGGCGCTGCAGAAGACGGTGAAATCCTTGGCCAGGAAGGGATTGCTGCTGGGCGGTGACATGCTCAAGACCTGCCCGCGCGGCTTCAGCGCCGACCATCCGCGGATCGACCTGCTGCGGCACCGGACACTCACGGTCAGCCGGAACTACGGGACGGCGGAACTCGTCCACAGCCCCGAGCTGGTCGCTGCGGTCCGCGACGACTGGCGTGCGGCCGCACCGCTGCTGGCCTGGCTGGAACGGCACGGCTGAGCCGGGCCAACAGCACCGGAGCCGTCCGTCAGCCCGCGTCGGCGGGAGGTTCCGCCACGGCGGCGACGACCGGACGGGCGGCCATCCGCAGGAGGTCCGCAGCCGCCACCTCGAGGGTGGCCTCGGGGCTGCCGCCACCGCAGTACACCCTTCCCATCGCCGGGACGCTCGCGTCCAGCACCAGGATGACGTCCCCAGCGTCGCAGACCGGGCTCACCCCGCCCGGTTCCATGCCGAGCGCGGCCAGCCGCTCGGCTGCCGCCGGCCGGAGTTGCGCGCGGGAAACGCCCAGGGCCTGCGCGATCGCGCCGTACTTCACCCGCCAGGGGCCCGGCACGCCGACCAGCACGAGCGTCCCGTCCGCGAGCTCGAAGGCGAGGGTCTTGACCGAGGTGGACTGGTCCAGTCCGGTGAGGTGCAGGTCGGCCTCGCTGCGCACCGCCGCGTGGCTGTGGACGCTGAACTCCACGCCCGCCGCGGCCAGCGCCTGTTGCGGACTGGTCATCGCACACCTCCGGTGAGTCGGAACCTCGCCGCCACCGCCGGCGGTGGACGGTCAGTCGGAGCATCACCGCCAAACCGTCGCTGGTCAGGCTATTCCGGGGGTGGCCGGAGCGCGACCGGGGTGTCCACCGACGGCGATCCCGCCGCTGAAATCCAGCCCGTGCCCACGAACCGGGCAGGGGTGGCCGAACCGCTAGCATTCCGCGCGTGACACCAGGGATCCCGAGCATCGACGCGCCGAGTGGGCGTTCCGGCGTGCTGATCTACACCGACGGTGCGTGCAAGGGCAATCCGGGCCCGGGGGGCTGGGGAGTGTGGCTGCGCAGCGGCGACCATACCCGCGAGCTGTTCGGCGGCGACGAACTCACCACCAACCAGCGGATGGAACTCACTGCTGCGATCGAGGCGTTGCGGGTGCTCAACCGTCCCTGCGACGTGGTGCTGTACAGCGACAGCCGCTACCTGATCGACGGCATCACGAAGTGGATCCACGGCTGGAAGAAGAACGGCTGGAAGAACACCGCCAAACAGCCGGTGAAGAACGACGACCTGTGGCGGACGCTGGACGAGGTGGCAGCGCGGCACCGGATCGACTGGCGGTGGGTGAAGGGTCACGCCGGGGACGAGGGGAACGAGCGTGCGGACACGCTCGCCAACCAGGGGGTCGCCCAGGCGATGGAGTCCTGAGGCGGACGCTCCGGGGCGGTCAGCGCGGCGGTACCGTCCAGAAGCTGGCGGCCGCCTCCATGCTCTTGTCCACCTGGGGCTGAGGGGAGGGCAGCGTGAGCCGGCGCTCGCTGCGCAGCGACCGCAGTACCAGGGCGATCGCGCGCTCGTGGTTGGACGGTCCCACGCTGGTCCGGGCGGCCGCGACCGCGCCGTCGATCATCGCGATCGACAGATAGACGTCGTCCACGGTGACGTCGGGCCGAACGGCTCCCTCTCGTAACGCCACGTCCAGGGCGCCGGCGAACAGCGCCCTGGTCCGGCCCAGGACGGCATGGAACAGTTCGGGCGTCTCGCGACCCCCGCGCACCACACTGCGCAGCCCGGGAATGCGGATCTGCAGTTCGCTGATCTCCACCATCAGGTGCTCGAGCAGATCCTCACCGGTGTGGGCGGCGGCGAACTCCTCCAGTGCGGTGAGCCGGCGCTCCATCAGCGCCGCCACCAGGGCCGCACGGTTGGGGAAGTGTCGGTACAGCGTGCCTCGGCCCACCTCGGCCCGGCTCGCCACGAGTTCCAGGGGAGCTTCGACGCCCTGTTCACGGAAGATCTCGGTTGCCGCCGCGAGGATCCGGATCCGATTGCGCTGTGCGTCCCGCCGCTGCTTCACAGGGGCAGCCTAGCGAGCCTCCGCGGTGCCGGGGCGCCGGTCGCCAGGCGAACCGACCTGCTGTGGTGACGAGGGGACGTCCGCTGGTCCTGCCACGCCGGTAGCCGGTGGACGGCCGGGCCGGCGACCAGCGGAATGGTGTTCTGCCGGATGGATCGCCCGGTAGGGTAGGCGCCTGAGGATCGTCGGGGCTTCGGCTCCCGGGCACCGTTGACGACGTCGCCGTTCGGCGAACGCCTGGGCTCCTGCGCTCCACCGGAACATGGTCGAGGGGAGTGCGGGTGCTGAGTACGCTGGTCGGGGCTCACCTCGTTCTGGCTGTCCTCACGCCGTTACTCACTCGCTGGCTCGGGCAGCGGGTCTTCTGGCTGGTGGCGGTGGTACCTGCGGTGAGCTTCGGCTGGCTGGTCAGTCTCGCACCGCTCGTCCTGTCCGGTGGCACCCTCGACGAAGCCCACCAGTGGATTCCCGGCCTCGGCGTGATGCTGTCCTTCCACCTCGGCCTGGTGCAGTGGGTGGTCGGCCTGATCGTGACCGGCATCGGCGCGCTGGTGCTGCTCTACTGCCGCTGGTACTTCGCCGCCGACCCGCCCCAGGCCCGCCCGGCAGCCCTGCTGACCGCGTTCGCCGGTGCGATGCTCGGACTGGTGACGTCCGACGACCTGGTTGTGCTCTATGTCTTCTGGGAGCTGACCACCGTCTTCTCCTACCTGCTGATCGCCCACGACCCCACCCGCCGGGCCAACCGTTCGGCCGCACTGACCGCTTTGATCGTCACCACCACCGGTGGTCTGGCCATGCTGGTGGGAATCCTGCTGCTCGGGCAGGCATCCGGCACCCACAGTCTGCAGGCGATCCTGGCGGATCCGCCCACCGGGACCGCGCTGACCGTCTCCGCACTGCTGATCCTGGTCGGCGCGCTGAGCAAGTCCGCGTTGGTGCCGTTCCACTTCTGGCTGCCGGGCGCGATGGCTGCGCCCACCCCGGTCTCGGCCTACCTGCACGCCGCCGCCATGGTGAAGGCGGGGGTCTACCTGGTGGCGGTCCTGGCGCCGATCCTCGCCGGCGTCCCGGGCTGGCGTCCCGCGATCTGGGTGCTGGGGGCGCTCACTCTCTTCCTCGGCGGCTGGCGGGCGCTGCGGCAGGACGACCTGAAGCTGCTGCTGGCCTACGGCACGGTCAGCCAGCTCGGTTTCCTGATGCTGCTGCTGGGTACCGGGACGAAGGCCGCCGCTCTGGGCGGGCTCGCCATGGTCATCGCCCACGCGGCCTTCAAGGCGACCCTGTTCCTGGTGGTCGGGGTGGTGGACCACTCCGCCGGTACCCGCCTGATCAGCCAGCTCAGCGGCCTGGGACGCAAACTGCCGGTCACCGCGGTCGTCGCCGCACTGGCCGGCGCATCGATGGCCGGGCTGCCGCCGACCCTCGGTTTCGTGGCCAAGGAGGCCGGCCTGGAGGGTATCGCCAACCTGGCGCTCACCGGCGACGGAACCGGCATGACGCCACTGCCGGGCTGGCTCCTGCTGGCGACAGTGGTGGTCGGGTCGGCGCTCACCCTGGCCTACACACTGCGGTTCTGGTGGGGTGCCTTCGCCACGAAGCCGGCGGTGCCGGCGGCCGAACTTCGCCATCCGCCGGCGCCCGCCTTCGTCGCCGTCCCGGCCCTGCTGGGCCTGGTCAGCCTGGCCGGTGGCTTCGTCGCCGGACCGCTCGGCCATGCCCTGCAGCCGTACGCGGACAGCCTGCCGACCGGTGAACCCGGGCACGGCATGGCGCTGCTGGCGGGCTGGTCCCCGGCGCTGGCCGCGTCCCTGGTGGCGATCGCCCTGGGCGTGGTGCTGTTCTGGCAGCGTGACCGGATCGCACGGGTGCAGCAGACCTTCCCGTCGGTGATGGAGGCGGGCGAGTTCTACCGGCTGACCATGCGGCGGCTGGACCGGCTGGCAGTCGAGGTGACCGACCGCACCCAGCGGGGCTCGCTGGCCTACTACGTGGGCACGATCCTGCTGACGATGACCTCGCTGCTCTTCGCCGCGCTGGCCACCGTGCCGGTCTGGCCGGACGTCTACCTCGCCGACAGCTGGGCCCAGGTAGCCGTCGGCGCGGTGATGGTGGTGGCCGCCTTCCTGGTCGCCGGCTCGCGGGGCCGACTGCGCGCCGTGGTGCTGCTGGGCGTGACCGGCTACGGCACGGCGCTGCTGTTCCTCATCCACGGCGCGCCCGACCTGGCGCTCACCCAGATGCTGGTCGAGACCGTCTCGTTGCTGGTCTTCCTGCTGGTGCTGCGCAAACTACCGAAGTTCTTCACCGAGCGGCCGTTGCAGTCGGTGCGCTGGTGGCGGGTGCTGATCTCCGCCGGCAGCGGCCTGGCAGTCACCCTGCTGGCGATTCTCGCCCTCGGCTCCCGGGTGGCCGACCCGGTCTCGGAGACCTTCCCCGAGTACGCCACGTCGTACGGCTACGGCAACAACATCGTCAACGTTGTCCTGGTCGACACCCGTGCCTGGGACACGATCGGCGAGATCTCGGTGCTCAGCATCGCCGCCACCGGGGTCGCCAGCCTGATCTTCCTGCGCTCCCGGTCGGGACGGATCCGGCGGGCACCGCAGGCGCCCGAAGGCAAGCTGGAAGGCTGGCTGCGGGGGAGCCGGACCATTCCTCGAGCCGCCCGGTCACTGATGTTCGAGGTGGTCACCCGGCTGCTGTTCGGGGTGATGATCGTGGTCTCGCTCTACCTGCTGCTGGCCGGTCACAACCTGCCCGGCGGCGGCTTTGTCGGCGGGCTGCTCGCCGGCATCGCGCTGCTGATCCGCTACCTCGCGGCCGGTCAGCAGGAACTGGACGAGGCACTCCCCGTCCCCGCCGGCGTGCTGCTGGGCGTGGGGCTGGCGCTCTCGGTGGCGACCGCGCTGCTCCCGCTGGCCTTCGGCGGGGTGATCTTCCAGAGCTACGAACTCCATCTGGCAGTGCCGGGCTGGGAGCAGGTGACCACCAGCTTCGGAACCTGGACGCTGCTGGGTGACATCCACCTGGTCTCGTCCACGGCTTTCGACATCGGCGTCTACCTGGTGGTGGTCGGCATGATGCTCGACCTGGGACGCAGCCTCGGCGGCGGGATCGACACCCACGAACGCGCGCAGCTGACCCCGACGCCGGAACCGGAATCGACCCGGGCCCTGCCCGGAGTGAGGTGGCTGAAATGAGCGCCAACCTCACCCTGGCGATCGTCGCCGGCGTCCTGGTCGCCACCGGGCTCTACCTGATTACCGAACGCTCGCTGAGCAGGATCCTGGTGGGCGTGGTCCTGGCCAGCAACGGGGTCAACATCTTCTTCCTGATCGCCTCCGGCCCGGCCGGCGGCGCCCCGATCCTCGGCGTGACCGAACCGGACGCGATGAGCGATCCGCTGCCGCAGGCGATGGTGCTGACCGCCATCGTGATCACGCTGAGCGTGGCGGCCTTCGTGATGACGATGGCCTACCGCAGCTTCCAGATCAACGGTCACGATGAGGTGCAGGACGACGTCGAGGACACCCGGATCCGTGCTCTGGCCGAAGCCGACCAGGCGTCCGCCTCCTTCGAGGACATCCAGTTCAGCGACACCGGAGAGGATGTGGTCAGCGAATGAACAACCTGCTGGCCGTCCCGGTGCTGCTGTGTCTGCTGGGGGCGGCGATCACCTTCATCGCCGGACGGGTGCCCTGGCTGCAACGTGCGGTCTCGATCACCGCCGTCGCGGGAGTCTCGGCGGTGGCTGGCCTGCTGGTCTGGCTCAGCGACAACCAGACCCTGGTGCTGTGGGTGGGGGGCTGGCCGCGTCCGCTCGGGATCGTCCTGGTCGCCGACCGGCTGGCGGCGATCATGCTGCTGGTCGCCTCGCTGGTCTCGCTGGGCGTGCTGATCTACTCGGCCGGACAGGACGCCGACGAGTTGCAGCGCGAGACCCCGGTGTCGATCTTCCACCCGACCTTCCTGCTGCTGGTCGCCGGGGTGTCGAACGCCTTCCTGGCCGGTGACCTGTTCAACCTCTTCGTCAGTTTCGAGTTGCTGCTGTTCGCCTCCTATGTGCTGATCACCATGGGTGGCACCCGCGACAGGATCCGGGCC
Organism: Propionicimonas sp.; assembly: GCF_034927565.1. GTDB lineage: Bacteria > Actinomycetota > Actinomycetes > Propionibacteriales > Propionibacteriaceae > Propionicimonas. The sequence goes on along the minus strand of NZ_JAYFPT010000003.1, from coordinate 106,932 downwards.
GGGTCGGTCTACGTGGTGGTCAACCTGGTCAGCTCCGCGCTCTTCCTGATCGCGCTGGCCAGCATCTACGCCGCCACCGGGACGGTGAACCTGGCCCAGCTGTCGGTGCGGCTCGCCGAGCTTCCCGACCCCGTGCAACTCGGCCTGCACCTGCTGTTGCTGACGGTGTTCTCGATCAAGGCCGCGGTGTTCCCGCTCTCGGCCTGGTTGCCGCACTCCTACCCGACCGCTCCCGCTCCGGTGACGGCGGTCTTCGCCGGCCTGCTCACCAAGGTGGGGGTGTACGCGATCATCCGGACGCAGACCCTGCTCTTCCCTGACCAACCGCTCACCGTGCTCGCCGGCCTGGCCGGCCTGGCCACGATGCTGGTCGGCATTCTGGGCGCCGTGGCACAGTCCGAACTCAAACGGTTGTTGTCGTTCACCCTGGTCAGCCACATCGGCTACATGATCTTCGGGATCTCCCTGGCTTCACCCCAGGGCTATGCCGGGGCGATCTTCTACGCCGCCCACCACATCACCATCCAGGCCACCCTGTTCCTGGTCGCCGGACTGGTGGAACGGGTCGGCAACTCGACCTCGCTGGAGAAGCTCGGCGGGCTGGCAAAGGCGGCACCGCTGCTGGCCCTGTTGTTCTTCATCCCGGCGGTCAACCTCGCCGGGATCCCGCCCTTCTCCGGGTTCATCGCCAAGCTCGCCCTGCTGCAGGCCGGCATCCAGGACGGCTCTCCGATGGCCTGGGCGCTGGTGGCCGGTGGCGTGGTGACCTCGCTGCTCACCTTGTACGCGATGGCGAAGGTATGGGCCCGGGCCTTCTGGGGTGAGGTGCCCGAGCGGGTGGCCCACCGGTTCGACCGCTACGACGCCGATCCGGAGTCGTCGGCGCTGCCCGCACGGATGCTCGGCCCGACCATCGGCCTGGGTGTGCTGGCGCTGGTGTTCACCGTCGCTGCCGGACCGATGTACGACTTCGTGGCCCGGGCGGCCGGCGGGCTGTTCGACGGCAGCTACGCGCTGCTCGTGCTGGGAGGTGTGGGCTGATGAGCCGGCCGAGTCTCCGGCTGCGCTGGCGGTTCCAGGGCCGGGCAGTGGTGCTGCTCGCCGCGGTGTGGGTGCTGCTGTGGGGCGAGCCGTCGCTGCTCAACATCCTGTACGGGCTGGTGCTGGGCTGGTTGGTGACGGTGGTGTTCTGGCTGCCGCCGATCCGCTACTACGGCGAGATCCGGCTCGGTGGGGTGCTGCTGCTCGTGCTGACACAGTTGCGCGACCTGGCGGTGGCCTCCTTCCAGTTGGCGGCCACGGCCTTTCGTCCGCGGATCACCCTGCGTTCCGGGATCGTCAAGGTGCGGCTCCACACCAACAGCGACCTGTTCCAGGTGGCCGTCGCCGTGCTGATCTCGATCGTGCCCGGCACCCTGGTGGTGGACTCGGTGAGGCGTCCGCGACTGCTCTATCTGCACGTCTTCGACCTCCCGGACGCTGGCGCGGTGAAGCGGCAACGGGCGCACGCCCTGGCGATCGAGGCCCGGCTGATCCGCGCCTTCGGCAGTGCCGACGACCGCAGGGCCCTGGCCCAGCGGACCGGGCAGGAAGCGGGCAGGCCATGACAGTGGCGTTGTGGATCGCGGCGGCATCGCTGTTCGCAGCCGCCTGGCTGGTGCTCTACCGGATGGTCAGGGGGCCGACGCCACTGGATCGCATCGTCGCCGCCGATGTGATGGTGGCGATCATGATCGCCGGGGTGGGGATCTACACGGTGGTGGCCGGCAACGCCACTGGGCTGCCGATCCTGCTCGCGCTTTCCCTGGTCGGCTTCACCGGCTCGGTGGGAGTGGCCCGGCTGATCGCGTCGAGCAGATCGGTCCGCCGGGCCTTCGACCGGCGGCAGGCGATGGACGCGGAGGACACCGATGACAGCTGAGCAGATCCTCGACCTGGCCGGCGCGGTGGTGCTGGCGCTGGGCTGCCTGTTCTGCCTCGCCGCCGCAGTCGGCCTGGTGCGCTTCCCGGACGTGCTGACCCGGATGCACGGCGCCACCAAACCGCAGGTGTTCGGGCTGATCCTGGTGCTCACCGGGGTGACCTTGAGCCTGCGGGACGGCCGGGTGTTCGCCTTCCTCTCCCTGGCGGTCCTGATGCAGGTGCTGACCGCGCCGGTCTCCGGGCACCTGGTCTCGCGTACCGCCCATCGCAACGGAGACTGGGACGCGGAGCATGCGGTGGTCGACGACCTGGCCCGGGATATCGCCGCCGAGGTGGCGATCTCGGTCCCGCCGCCGGAGCCGGAACCAGAGGATCGGGGCTGAGAACGGTGACGGGGTGGAAGTGCGGAGTGGTCAGCCGGGGCCGTTTTGTTCCCTAACATTGGTCGCGCACCTAGACTGAGGGTGTACTTCGTCCAGCCAGTGACCCAGGAGGCGTGACATGGCCCTCTCGGAGGACGAGCAGAGGCTCTTGGAGCAGATGGAGGCCGCCCTGGCGGCCGAGGACCCGAAGCTCGCGAACGCGCTTCGGGGCACCAGCACGCGACGCGTGCACCGTCGACGTGCGGCGCTGGCAGGACTCGCCTTCCTGATCGGGGTGCTGGCGCTGATCGGCGGGATGGAGATCAACCCGCTGGTGAGCATCGCAGGCTTCGTCATCATGCTGGTCGCCACCGTGGTGGCGGTCAGTTCGTGGCAGTACGTCGGACGGGATCCCGACGGCCAGCCGGCCAACCCGGGCAAGCCCGGCGGGCGCCCCGAACGCGATTTCATGGATCGGATGGAAGAGCGCTGGCGCCACAACCAGGACGACGGCTTCTGACTCCCTGCCGCTTCTGACTCCTGCCGCCCGCTACCGGATCGCCCACTACCGGATCGTCGGCTGCTCCGGATCGGCTCGATCTGCTCCGGTTGACCGGTGCAGCCAGGCCGCTGGCTGGATCACCGACCGCGGCAGCAGCCGCCACCAGCCACGTCCGGTCCGGTTCTCCCGCAGCGCGGCTGCCACCGCGCGAGCCTGCCCGGCGGGATCAGTGACCTGCGCCGGCTCCGGGGCGAACCGCGCCTGCTCGACCGCCCAGGCGAGCGCCTGCGCCGATTCACGTGCCTGGGCTCCCAGCACACCGGAGAGTTCCGCGGCCGTCTGACGCGGCGTCCCGGCCGGCCAGACCAGCCCGGAGTCGAGCACGGTGTCGCGCAGTTCGTCCCAGGCGTCCTCGGCCATGGTGGCCGGGTTGCGATCGGGCCGCAGCCGGCGCCACCGCCGCCAGGAGCGCAGCGCGAGCGGGCAGAGCGCCACCACTGCTGCCAGCCCGATGCCGCCAGCGACCCAGCCCAGCGATGCGGTCCAGCGGGAGCCGGAGGCAGTGTTCTCCGGCGCCGGGTCGGAGGTCGGCTGGTTCGGCGCCCGGGTGGAGGTCGGGACCGACGGCTCCGGCCCGGTGGTGCTGGCGTCGGGTGTCGGCGGCGGCGAGGCGTTCGCCGCCCCGGTGGGGGTCGGGTCGAAGGCGACCCAGCCGAGCCCGTCGAGATAGACCTCGGTCCAGGCGTGCATCTGCCGGACGCTGACCTCGAAGCTGTTGTTGCCGGTGCTCTCGCCCGGCAGGAAGCCGATCACCATCCGGGAGGGGATCCCCAGCACCCGGGCCAGAATGGCCATCGAGCCGGAGAACTGCTCGCAGTAGCCGGAGCGGCTGTTGAGCAGGAAGTCGGAGACGGTGTCGAGGGTCGAACCCGAGACCGCGGTGGTGGTGTAGCTGAAGGCGTCCGAGCGCAGCCAGGTCAGCAGCGCCAGCACCCGCTCGCCGTCGGTGGTCGCGTCCTGGGTGATCGTCGTGGCGAGTTCGCGCACCTGGGGGTCGAGTTCCGCCGGTAGGTCGAGGGTGAGCCCGTTGTCGCCGGGGTCACCGGCGCCGGCAGCGGCGATCTCCTGCTGGCCGGGCTGGAAGTCGAGGACGGTGGCGGAATAGGCCAGGTTGCGGGTCGCGCGCTTGCGGTCGGCGTCCACCGAGACCACCGAGAGGGTGCGCGGGTCGTAGCGCCAGTCGCCGTCCGCCTCCCAGGAACCGGGCACCCAGGGCAGCGGCAGGTACTCGCTGCCGAAGTCGTCGACCTGCACCCGGATCGACACCGGCTGGACAGCCCGCAGCCGCGGATCCGGTGGCGGCGTCCCGGGCATCAGGTCGGTGGCGACCAGGTGGAAGCCGGTGCTGTCGAAGGCCGACAGCGCGGTCAGCCGCAGGTAGCGGCCGTGGCCGTCGGCGGCGGAGTAGCGGATCACCACCTTGTTGCTGTTCGCCCGGATGTTCCGGACCAGATCCTGGCTGGGATCACCCAGCTGGATCGTCCCCGGTCCCACGCCCGAGCCGATCCAGGCGGTGCCGCGCTCGGGGATGGTGGTGGAGATCAGGCCGGTGCCCAGCCCGGCGATCAGCGCGGCCACGGTCGCGGTCAGGAACACGCCCCGGCGCAGGCCGGTTGACGGCGCCGGCTTCTCCGCCCGCTCGAGGTGCGCGCCGAAGGTGCTGGTCGCCAGCACCAGCAGATAGCCGGCGGCCACCAGTACGAACAGCAGCGGACTGGCCTCCTCGGGGAGCACCATCGCCGGGACCAGGTAGGGGATCACCAGTACGGGGAAGACCCAGCCCGGCCGCTCCAGGCCGACCGTGATCGACTCTGCCACCAGGAAGAGCAGCCACAGCACGAACGAGCTGATCAGGCTGAACCCCTCGTGCGCGGCCATCGGCGCCACGCTGATCCGGACGAACTCGCCGGTCCCGGCCATCAGGTCGGCCAGATTGTCCCAGCCGATCCAGAACAGCAGCAGAACCCCGGGGAGCACCAGCAGCAGGCGGATCGCGCCCTCAGCGAGCCGCAGCCGGCGTGCGACGATGCCGATGACGGCACTGCCGCCGATCAGCAGGGCAGTGAGCAGCAGGTAGTCACGGTCCTCGGTGAGCGGCAGCAGGCAGCCGGCGGTGAGCAACGTCGCCACAGCTGTTGCCAGGGTCATCCGGTTCGGGTTGCTCATCCGGCCGATTCCTCGCCGAGCCGTGCCCAGGCCTGGGCGACGCTGGTCTTCTCCGGCACCTGCAGGCAGCGCCAGCCCGCGGCCTCCAGGACCCGGGTGGCATCCGGGCTGATCCAGCCCGGGGACGGCACCAGCGCCCAGCAACTACGGTGATCGCGGCGGGCCTGGGCCAGGACCGGCACATCCTCGTAGTTGAGCCGGCCGAGCAGGGCGATCAACAGCTGGCCGCGCACCCCCGTCGGGGCGGCCGACAGCGCCTGGGAGAGCGTGCCGGTCTGGCTCAGCTCGGTGCTCGCGAGCCGGCGCAGGATGCCGCGGGCGCCCAGCAGGGCGCGCTCGGCGGGGTCGTCGCCCTTCGCGTCGGTATCGGTCAGGGCGACCGAGAACCCGTTGCCGAGCAGATGGACGCTGATCGACCCGGCGGCCGACACCAGCCACTCGAACCTCCGCTCGGGCAGATCGTGGGAGTAGGCCGCCGCCCGGTTGTCCAGCAGGACGACCGCGCTCGGATCCCAGGCCCGCTCCTCGCGGCGCACCATCAGCTCGCCGGTCCGGGCAGTGGAGCGCCAGTGGATCCGGCGGACGTCGTCACCGGGCTGGTACTCCCGGATCAGCACGTCGTCGGAGCCGACCAGGCTGGTCTTGAGCAGGGTGGAGTCGGTCGACGTCCCCACTCCGGAGGCGTCCCGCAGCGGGGCGAGCGGCTCGGTCACCGGTAGCGCGAGCACCTCGGCAGTGCCGGACAGTACCCGGCTGGCCCTGGCCAGGCCGAGCCCGTCGGTCAGCGTGCGGCGCAGCGGGCCCAGGGTGTGCCGGCCGCGCCACGCCGGGCTCAGCACCAGGTTGAACCGGTGGGTTCCGCGACCGGCTCCCAACGGGAACGAGGCGACTGCCCTGCCCAGGACGGCTGCCGGCTTCTCGTCGACGTACTCGGCGGCGGCCCCGAGGGTGAGGCCGCGCGAGGTCACCCGCAGCCGGTCGACCACCGGCTCCCCGGTGACCACCTCCAGCGGGGTCACCGTCCGGACCAGGCGGGGCCGCCCGCCGCCGGCGGCGAGCACGGCCCAGCTGGCCAGCGGCAGGAGGGTGAGGAACAGGCCCGGCCAGAACAGGTCGCGCTGCCCCATCAGCCAGGCGACCACGCACCAGGCGAACCCACCGGCCAGCATCACCCAGCCGCGCAGGGTCAGGCCTGGGGTCCCGGGAAGCCCGGCCCGGTGGAGCAGGCCCTGCAGCCAGGACAAGGTGCTAGCTCCGGCGCTGCGGCAGCGGCACCTCCGCGATCGCGTTCGCGATCACGTCGGCCACGCTGCGGCGGCCCAGTTGGGCCTCGTGGCTGAGCAGGATGCGGTGGGCGAGGGTAGGCACCGCCAGCGCCTGGATGTCGTCCGGGGTCACGTAATTGCGGCCGTCGATGGCGGCCTGGGCGCGGGCGGCGCGCATCAACTGCAGGCTGGCCCGGGGGGAGGCGCCGAGCCGGACGTCGCTGATCGCCCGGGTGTGCGCGACGATCCCGACCAGGTAGTCCTTGACCGCCTGGTGGACGAAGACCCTGCGGACGGTGGCGATGCAGGTGTTCACGGTCTCGGCGTCGGTCACCGGGGTGAGGTGTTCCAGCGGTTCGGCCTCGCCGTGGTGGTCGAGCATGGCCACCTCGGCCTCGGCGCTGGGGTAGCCCATGTCGAGCCGCAGGCCGAAGCGGTCGCGCTGGGCCTCGGGGAGCGGGTAGGTGCCCTCCATCTCGATCGGATTCTGGGTGGCCACCACGACGAACGGACGGGGGAGCGGGTGCGTGGTGCCGTCCACTGTCACCCGGCGTTCCTCCATCGCCTCCAGCAGTGCCGACTGTGTCTTGGGCGAGGCCCGGTTGATCTCGTCGGCGATCACCACATTGGCGAACACGCCGCCCGGCTTGAACTCGAAGTCGCGGGAGTGCTGGTTGAACACCGACACGCCGGTGATGTCGCTCGGCAACAGATCGGGAGTGAACTGGATCCGGCTGGATGTGGCCGAGATCGAGCGGGCCAGGGCCCGGGCCAGCATGGTCTTGCCGACCCCGGGCACGTCCTCGATCAGCAGGTGTGCCTCCGCCAGCAGCGCGGTGATGGCGAGGCGGATGGCCTCGTCCTTGCCGTCGATCACCCGCGCGACCGATTCCCGGATTGCCTGTGCCGTCTGCTGGACGGCCTGGACCTCGGCAGCAGCTGCGACCTCCACGCTGACCCCTCTCAGATAGGCCTCGCCCTAACAGTACGTGACCGTACCCAGCAGGGAAGCCGTGGGGAAAGTGGTGGAGATGCTTGCCATCAGTGGAGGGTTGTGGAGTACTGTGGTGGAAAGTGGAGCGATCCGGAGGGAGGGATGCCATGTTTCTCGGCACCTTCACCCCCAAGCTCGACGACAAGGGACGGTTCTTCCTGCCGGCCAAGTTCCGTGAACAGCTCAACGAGGGTCTGGTGATCACCCGGGCACAGGACAGGTGCCTGGCGATCTGGGAGCCCGAGCGGTTCGCCGAGGAGGTCCAGAAGGCGGCGACCGGCCCGTCAACGGTTCAGCGGGTCCGGGCCTACCAGCGGATGGTCTCCTCGGGCGCGTCGGACGACACACCCGATGGCCAGGGCCGGGTCACGATTCCGCAGTCGCTGCGGGAGTACGCGGGCCTGACCAAGGAGATCGTCGTGATCGGGGCGTACAACCGCCTCGAGGTGTGGGACGCGGCGACCTGGGCGGAGTACTCCGCCGCAGCAGAAGAGGAGTTCGCCTCCCTGGACGAGGAGCTCTTCCCGGCGGGGTGACCCGTGGGAGACGTCACCGGCTCGTGCGGTGCGGCTCCAGCCCGATGGGCGTCCCCTGGCGCACCTTCCCCGGTGCCAGGTGGCCCCTCGGACTGGAACCGGATCGTCACGAGCCGGTCGAGGCAAGGAGACACAGGCGAGATGGTGGTGCCGGAGCAGGTAGTCGAGCCCAGCCACGTGCCGGTGCTGCGCGACCGCATCGTCGACCTGCTCGCCCCGTCCCTGGCCCAGCCCGGCTCGGTCTACCTCGACTGCACCCTCGGTCTGGGCGGGCACGCGTCCGCGGTGCTGGCCCGTTGCCCGAACGCCCGGCTGGTGGGCATCGACCGTGACCCGGCCGCGCTGGCGGTGGCGGGCCGCCGGCTCGCCACCTTCGGCAACCGGGTCCATCTCTACCAGGCCGTCTACCACGAGCTGGCCGAGGTGCTGGCCGAGGACGGCACCAGGTCAGTGCAGGCGATCTGCATGGACCTGGGCCTCTCCTCGCTGCAGATCGACGACCGGGAACGCGGCTTCGCCTATGCCGTCGACGCCCCGCTCGACATGCGGATGGACAGCGGTCAGGACCTGACCGCCGAGACCCTGGTGAACACCGCCGCCCCCGGCGAGCTGGTGCGGATCCTGCGCGAGTACGGGGACGAGAAGTTCGCCGACCGGATCGTCCGCCGGGTGGTCGAGGCACGTGCGAAAGCCCCGATCCGCACCTCGGCCGACCTGGTCGCCCTGGTCGATCAGGCCATCCCGATGGCGGCCCGCACCCGTTCGGGGCATCCCGCCAAGCGCACCTTCCAGGCCCTGCGGATCGCCGTCAACGCCGAACTGACCTCACTCGCCGCGGCGCTGCCCGCGGCGCTGGACGCGCTCGCCCCCGGCGGCCGGCTCGCCGTCCTGGCTTACCACTCCGGCGAGGACCGGCTGGTCAAGCGCGCCTTCGCCGAGGCCAGCAGCGACCACGTGCCGCCAGGCCTCCCGGCAGTGCCGGCCGCCCTCCAGGCCCGCTTCGCCCTGCTCACCCGCGGGGCGGAGCGTCCAACTCCGTCCGAAACCGCCGCCAACCCGCGCGCTGCCGCCGCCCGGCTGCGCGCCATCGAGCACAAGGAAGACGCCGCATGACAGCGCTGCTCTCTCCCCGTCAGGCACCCGACCGCCCGACCCGTCCGGACCTCACGCCGGTGCCGGCACCACGGCGGCAGCTCGGCATGGGCGGGTTTGTCGTCGCGATGGCACTGGTGCTCGCCGTGGGCATGGTGGGCGTGCTGGTGCTGACCACCGTGTTGCAGGGCCAGGCCTTCGAGGTGGAGCGCAGGCAGGCCGAGGCCAGGTCGCTGTCGAACCGGGTGTCGGACCTGGAAGCGCAGCTGGCCCAGGCCGAGTCGATCCAGAACCTCGGCGTGAAGGCGCAGAAGCTGGGGATGCGGCCGAACACCTATCCGGTGCAGCTGCGGCTGCCGGACGGCACGGTGGTCGGCAAGCCGACCCGGGTGGTCGGCGGCGAGGTGCCCAGCGTGCGCTATGTGACGCCCCAGCAGGCGGCCAAGGAACTCCAGCAGCGGCATGAGGCCGAAGCGAAGAAGAAGGCCGAGGCAGAAGCCAAGAAGAAGGCGGCGGCCGAGGCGAAGGCGAAGAAGAAGGCCGAGGCGGAGGCGAAGAAGAAGGCGGCAGAAGCGGCGAGCCAGGCGGAGGCGACGCAGCAGCCCGCGAAGTCGGCGGGGGAGCGACAGTGAGCAAGCCGCTCGACAGGTTCTTCTACGGCAACTCCGGCGCAACCGCGGCGAAGAAACAGTCTGCCGGGCACGGTGCCACCGGGCGGACCGCCCGTACGCCGAAACCGGACGGCGAGGACGTGCTCTGGTCCGCGCCCGGTGATTCCACCGCCGGGTCGTCCCGCACTCGTACGAACCCGGGCCGCGGCCGGGGGCCTGGCCACGAACGGGCCCGCTCCTCGGCACCGCGCTCCCCCCGGACGCCCAGGCCGGCCAAGCCCGCACGGCCGGCAGCTCCCCGTCCCTGGCGCCGGCTGCCGGTTGCCTCGTCGGTGAAACGGCTCCGGGCGATGCTGATCGCGGTCGCCGTGGTGTTCTCGCTGGCTGCCGGCCGGGCGGTGCAGGTCCAGGCGATCGACGCCGACGCGGTCGCGGCCGAGGCCGCCGAGCAGATCACCGTCGCCCATGTGTTGCCCGCCTTCCGGGGCCAGATCACCGACCGCAACGGCGAGGTGCTGGCCTACACCGAGGACACCGTCACGGTGGTCGCCGACCCCGAGATGATCCGGACCAACGGCAAGTTCGACGACCCGATGAACGCCCGCGACACCGAGGTGGCGGCCACCGCGGCGCAGCAGATCGCCGACCTGCTGGTCAGCTATGCCGGCGGCAGTGCTGCCGACTACCTCGGCAGGCTCACCAAGCCCGGCAGCAAGTACTCGGTGGTGGCCCGGAACGTCTCCGCGGCGGCCTACGGCGAGCTGATCAGCGCGATGAACGAGGCCGGGCTGATCGGCATCCACCGGGAGAGCGCCCCCACCCGGCGCTACCCGAACGGCACCGTGGCGTCGAACGTGGTCGGGTTCGTGAACGCCGAGGGGGTCGGCTCCGGCGGGCTGGAACTGGCGCTCGACAAGACCCTGAAGGGGATCGATGGCGAGGAGGCCTACGAGACCTCGCCGAACGGGAAGATCCCGCTCGGCACCAGCGTGCTGACCCCGGCGCGCAACGGTCAGGACTACCAGCTCACCCTCGACCTCGGCCTGCAGTGGGAGGTCGAGCAGGTGCTGGCCGACCGGGTGCGCAAGGCCGAGGCCAACTCCGGCGTCGTGGTGGTGATGAACGTCAAGACCGGCGAGATCCTCGCGCTGGCCAACTTCCCCAGCTACGACCCCAATGACTACGGCTCGTACAACACCAAGGATCTGGGCAACCGGGCGATCACCGACGTCTACACCCCCGGCAGCGTGCAGAAGACCCTCACCTTCGCCGCCATGCTGGACGCCGGCATTGTCCGGCCCGACGACATCGTGAAGGTGCCCGGCAAGGTCCGGTCCGGGGACAACTGGGTTGCCGACGCCTGGGCGCACGGCGAGCTGACCTACTACGCCCGCGGCGTGCTGGCCAAGTCGTCCAATGTCGGCACCATCCTGCTGGCCCGGCAGATGAAGAAGGCCGACCTGCAGCGCTATCTCACCTCCTTCGGGCTCGGTTCCAAGACCGGGGTCGGCCTGCCGGGCGAGTCGGCGGGCATCCTGCCTGGGCCGGACATGCCCGACTACTCTCGTGACGGCCTGGCCTTCGGCGGCAGCGCGGTGGCAGTGACGGCCGTCCAGGAGGCGGCCGCGGTGGCGGCGGTCACCAATGGTGGGGTCTACCACCAGCCGCGGATCATCGCCGCCAGCACCGATACCGAGGGTGCCGCGAAGGAGTTCCCGACCGCCGAACCCCGACGGGTGATCTCCGAGGAGGCCTCGAAGGAGGTGGTCTCGTTGATGGAGGCCATGGTGGTGAACAACTCCTCCGGGGTGTTCCCGGTGGACGGCTACCGCACCGGCGCCAAGACCGGCACCTCGCAGAAGCTCGACCCGAAGACCGGCCGTACGACCGGCCTGGTCACCTCGACCATCGGGGTGGGTCCGGTCGAGGATCCCCAGCTACTGGTGTACGTCGTGGTGGACAATCCCCGTCGCGGCGCCTCCGGCCAGAGTGTGGCCGGCCCCGCCTACCAGGACATCATGCAACTCGCGCTGGCCCGCTATGGTGTGGCACCGTCGACGTCCAAGCCCCCGAAGCTGCCGGTGGGGCCCTGACCAGGAAGCCATGATGCCCGAGCCGCCCGCCGCACCCCGTCCCCGAGGGACGGGGTGGCTGGCGTTGGCCTCGGTGCTCGATGTCGACTCGGCGGTGCGGATCAGCGGGGTCGGGCTGGACTCCCGCCGGATCGTCCCCGGCGACCTCTACGTCGCCCTGCCAGGGCAGGCCACTCACGGGGCACGGTTCGCCGCCGCGGCAGTGGCCGCCGGAGCGGTGGCGGTACTCACTGACGCCGAGGGGGCCGGGCTGGCCGGCGACCTCGGGGTACCGGTGCTGACGGTGCCCGACCCGCGCTCAAAGCTCGCCCGGGTGGCAGCAGCGGTCAACGGCTGGCCGGCTACGCAGCTGCTGATGCTGGGGGTGACCGGCACCACCGGGAAGACCAGCACCACCTTCCTGCTGGAGGCCGGCCTGGCTGCCGCCGGGAAGCTGACCGGGACGATCGGCACCATCGGCTTCCGGCTCGGCGGCGAGGAGCTGCCCGCCGTCCGGTCCACCATCACCACCCCGGAGGCACCCGACCTGCAGGCGCTGCTGGCGCTGCTGCGGGACCGGGGCGCCGACGCCGTGGCGATGGAGGTCTCCTCCCACGCCCTGGCGTTGCACCGGACCGACGCGATCACCTTCGACGTGGCCGGCTTCACCAACCTGGGACGTGACCACCTCGACTTCCACCACGACCAGGAGCAGTACTACCTCGCCAAGCGGCGACTGTTCACTGACGGTCGCTGCCGCCGCGCGGTGGTCAACACCGACGACGTCTGGGGCCGCCGGCTCGTCGACCGGTTGCGCACCGACGGCACCCCGTTCCGCACCACCGGCAGCACCCCGGATGCCGACTACCGGGTGACCAGCCGGGAGCCACTTGCCGACGGACGCACCCGGTTGAGGCTGGCGACCCCGTCCGGCGAGCACGCCTTCGTGCTCGGCCTGCTGGGGGAGTTCAACGTCCGCAATGCCCTGACCGCGGCGGCGATGCTGGACTGTGCCGGGGTGGAACTCGCGACCGCGCTGGCCGGGTTCGCCACCGCCTCCATCCCGGGCCGCATGCAGCGGGTGCCGCTGCCCGGTGACGCCCCGAATGTGGTGGTCGACTTCGCCCACACCCCCGAGTCGGTCGCGGCCGCGCTGGCGTCGCTGCCCGGCGGCCCGGTGACGGCAGTGCTGGGCTGCGGTGGCGACCGCGATCGGGCCAAGCGTGAGCCGATGGGAGAAGCGGCCGCCGGAGCCGCCCGGCTGGTGGTGGTCACCGATGACAACCCGCGCAGCGAGGATCCCGCCGCAATCCGGCAGGCGGTGCTGGCCGGCGCCCGCCGGGCGGCAGCCGAGACCGGCGCCGAGGTGCTGGACGGCGGTGACCGGCGCAGCGCGATCCGGATGGCGCTGCGCCGGACCGGCCCGGAACAGTGGGTGGCGATCCTCGGCAAGGGTCACGAACGCGGCCAGGACATCGGGGGTGTGGTCACCCCGTTCGACGACGTGGCGGTGGCGCAGCAGGAATGGGCGGCAATCAGGCAGGGTGGCGGGCATGGATGAGCTGACGGCGGCTGAGGTGGCCGCCTTGGCCGGAGCGGACCTGTGGGGAGACCCGGCGGCCGTCCTGGGCCCCGATGTGGTGATCGACTCCCGGGCTGCCGGGCCGGGCTCGATCTTCGTCGCGCTGCCCGGAGAGCATGCCGACGGCCACGACTACGCGCCCGCTGCTCTCGCCCGCGGCGCCGGTGCCGTGCTGGTGTCCCACCAGCTCGATCTCGACCTGCCGCAACTCGTGGTGCCCGACCCCCTCGCCGGGCTGACCGCTCTGGCCACCGGCCTGGTTGCGCGGGCGAGAGCCCGCGGGTTGCGCACCATCGCGCTCACCGGGTCCTCCGGCAAGACCAGCACCAAGGACCTGCTGGCGTCCGTCCTGGCCACGGTCGGTGCGGTGGTAGCGCCGGTGGGGTCGTTCAACAACGAGATCGGGGTACCGCTCACCGCCACCGGGGTCAACCGCACCACTGACTACCTGATTGCCGAGCTGGGTGCTCGGGGACAGGGACACATCCGGGCACTGTGCGCCGTCGTCCCCCCGGAGATCGGCCTGGTGCTCAACGTCGGCCATGCCCACCTGGGCGAGTTCGGATCGGTGGCGGGGATCGCCCAGGCCAAGGGCGAACTCGTCGAGGCCGTGCCCACCGGAGGCTGGGCTGTGCTGAACGCCGACGATCCCCTGGTGCTCGCCATGGCCGCGCGCACCAGCGCGCGGATCGCCACCTTCTCCGCGCTCGGCCGGCCGGAGGTCGGCGAACTCCGGGTCTGGGCGCAGGACGTGGTGGCCGGACCGCTGCAGCGCTACTCGTTCACCCTGCACACCGACGCTGCCAGCGCCCCGGTCAGCCTGCTGGTCACCGGCGCGCACCAGGTGGCCAATGCGCTGGCGGCGGCCGCCGTCGGCCTGGTCGCCGGGATGGCGGTCGGGCAGCTGGCGGCCGCGCTGGGCGCCGCCGCGCCGGCCTCGAAGTGGCGGATGGAGGTGCACCGCCGGCCCGACGGTGCGCTGGTGGTCAACGACGCCTACAACGCCAATCCCGACTCGATGCGGGCGGCCCTGACGACGCTGGCCGGGATGCGGCAGGACGGCGGCCGGCTGGTGGCGGTGCTGGGCGACATGCTCGAACTGGGGCCGGGCGCGGCGGCCGAGCACACCGCGGTCGGCGAACTGGCCGGCCGGCTGGGGATCGACGAGGTGATCGCCGTGGGCGGTTTCGCTGCCGACCTGGCCGCCGGGGCCCGGGCCGCCGATACCCGGGCGAGGGTGGTCGCCGACCGTGAGGAGGCCGGACGGGCAGCTGCCGGTCTGGTGTCGGCAGGCGATGTCGTTCTGGTCAAGGCGTCCCGAGGGCTAGCGTTGGAGACCGTGGCAGAACGACTGGTCGCGGCGACCCCGACGGAAGGCGTACAGGCATGAGGTCGATCCTGGTCGCCGGAGCGGTGGCGATGCTGGGCACGCTGCTCGGCACGCGGTACGCGATCCGGTTCCTGGTGAAGCAGGGCTACGGGCAGTTCATCCGCGACGACGGACCCACCACCCACCACACCAAGCGGGGCACGCCCACGATGGGCGGCACGGTGATCATCCTCAGCGTGCTGCTGGGCTATGCCGCCGCGCACCTGATCACGCTCAGCCCGGTGACCGCCAGCGGCATGCTGCTGATCGGCCTGTTCGCCAGCCTGGGTGTGGTGGGCCTGCTGGACGACTGGATGAAGATCTCGCACGCCCGTTCGCTCGGTCTGCACAGCTACGCCAAGCTCGGCCTGCAGACGCTGATCGCCGCCGGTTTCGGCATCCTGGTCTTCCAGTTCCCGAACGAGCGCGGGGTCACCCCGGCCAGCGCCTTCGTCTCCTTCCTGCGCGATCTGCAGTGGCTGCAACTCCCGATCTGGCTGGCGGTGATCTGGATCGTGCTGATCATCTCCAGCTGGTCGAACGCGGCGAACCTCACCGACGGCCTGGACGGGCTCTGCGCGGGCGCCGCGGCCATGGTCTTCGCCGCCTACGCGATCATCAACATCTGGCAGTACAACCAGTCCTGCGCGCAGCTGTCGGCCGGGCCGACCTGCTACGACGTCCGCGACCCGCTCGACCTGGCTGTGGTCTCGATCGCCCTAGCCGGTGCCTGCTTCGGCTTCCTGTGGTGGAATGCCAGCCCGGCGAAGATCTTCATGGGCGACACCGGCTCGCTGGCGATCGGCGGCGCTCTGGCCGGGCTGTCGATCATGACCCGCACCGAACTGCTGATGCTGCTGATCGGCGGGCTGTTCCTGATCATCACCATGTCGGTCGTGCTGCAGGTCGGCTGGTTCAAGCTCTCCGGCGGTAAACGGTTGTTCAAGATGGCGCCGCTGCAGCACCACTTCGAGTTGATGGGCTGGCGCGAAGTCACCATCACCATCCGGTTCTGGATCCTGTCGGGGCTGTTCGTGGCCTTCGGCCTGGGCACCTTCTACGCCGAATGGGTGATCGGTTCGTGAAGCCCTGGCTCGCCGCCGCCGACCGGCTCTCGCCCTGGCCGCAGGCACAGGTGGTGGTGGCGGGGCTGGGCAGCTCCGGTTTTGCCGCGGCCGACGGCCTGCTCGACCTCGGCGCGCGGGTGATCGTGCTGGACGACGCCGACACCGCTGGCAATCGGGAGAAGGCCACCCTGCTGGAGCACCTCGACGCGACCGTCCGGCTCGGCCCGGGTTCGACCGCGTCCCTGCCTGCCGAGGTCGACCTGGTGGTCACCTCGCCGGGCTGGCTGCCGTCCTCGCCGCTGCTGCACCAGGCAGCGCTGCGCGGGGTGCCGGTCTGGGGCGAGGTGGAACTCGCCTGGCGGATGAGCCGGCCCGACCGGATCGTGCCCTGGCTAGCGGTGACCGGAACGAACGGCAAGACCACCACCGTGGGCATGCTGGAGTCGATCCTGGCCGCCGCCGGACTGACCACCGCAGCGGTGGGCAATGTCGGGCGCCCGATCGTCGAGGCGGTGCTGGACGAGGTCAGCTACGACGTCCTGGCGGTTGAGTTGTCCAGCTTCCAATTGCACTGGACGAACTCGCTCTCGCTGCACTCCGCAGCCGTGCTCAACCTGGCTCCCGATCACCTGGAGTGGCACTCCGACAGGCAGGGCTGGCCGGGCGGCGTCACCGACCCGATGACGGCCTATGCCGCCGACAAGGCGCTGATCTACCAGCGCGCCCAGCACGCCTGCGTCTACAACGTGCAGGATCCGGCCACCGAGCAGATGGTGGTGGAGGCCGATGTGGTGGAGGGTGCCCGGGCGATCGGGTTCACCCTCGGCATCCCGGCCCCGTCCATGGTCGGTGTGGTGGACGAGCTGCTGGTGGACCGCGCCTTCATCCCGCAGCGGCGGGACTCGGCGGTGGAACTGGCCAAGGTCGCCGACGTGGTGCCGAACGCCCCCCACAACATCGCCAACGCGCTGGCTGCCGCCGCGCTCGCCCGCTCCTTCGGGGTGCCGCCGCAGGCCGTCAGCCAGGGGCTGCGGAACCTCACCCTGGGCGGCCACCGGATCCAGCAGGTGGCCGAGATCGGCGGCGTCCGGTTCATCGACGACTCCAAGGCGACCAACCCGCACGCCGCCGCCGCCTCGCTGGCCGCCTTCGACTCGGTGGTCTGGGTGGCCGGGGGCCAGGCCAAGGGAACCAGCTTCGACGACCTGGTGCTGCGGTTCCGCGACCGGCTCCAGGCGGTGGCGCTGCTGGGCGTCGACCGGCAGGTGATCGCTGACGCCCTGGCCCGACACGCGCCGGAGATCCCGGTGTTCGTCACCGATTGCACCGATGATGGGGCAATGCAGCAGGTGGTGGACTGGGCGGCTTCCCGGGCGGTGCCCGGCGATGTAGTCCTGCTCGCCCCCGGCTGCGCCTCCCGGGACATGTACCTCGACTATGCCGCCCGTGGCGATGCCTTCGCCGCCGCCGTGACGGCCTGGGGCAGGTCCGCATGACGTCCAACCGAGCCGAGTTCGCGCGTTCGTCCGGCCCCACCGGGGTCGTGGCGGGCGCGACCAGGAACAGACACAGTTAGGAGGGCCCAGCCTGTGGCGATCCCCGCTTCCCCGATTTGGGATCGTCCCGGACAGTCGTCGGTCGCCGGTGGCAGCACCGTCCGCCGACGCAGTCTCGTGGTCGAATGGCTCGCTCATCCCCAGGCCAGCTTCTTCCTGGTCCTGGCACCGGCAGTGCTGTTGCTGGGCCTGGGCACCCTGATGGTGCTGTCGGCGTCCAGCGTGTATGCCGAGGTCCGGTTCGATGACGCCTACTACTTCCTGAAGCGCCACATCGTCTTCCTGGTCCTGGGTGGGCTGGCGGCGTGGGTGCTGGCGACCAGTTCGCCGCAACGGCTGAAGATCGTCGGCTGGATCACCCTGGTGGGCGCCTTCGGGGCGCAGTTGGCGACCTTCACCAGCCTGGGCTGGGCGAAGAACGGCAACAAGAACTGGGTCGATCTCGGTGTCCTGGGACGGATCCAGCCCTCGGAGTTCGCCAAGCTGGCGATCGTGTTGTGGGGGGCGGACGTGCTGGCGCGCAAGCACAAGCTGCTCGACCAGCCCCGCCACCTGATCGTCCCCTTCGTCCCGGTCTCGGTGCTGCTGATCGGGCTGGTGGTGCTGCAGCGCGACCTCGGCACCGGCATGGTGCTGGGCGCGATCGTGCTCGCCGTGCTGTGGTACGTCGGCGCCTCCTGGAAGGTGCTCGGCTCGATGGTGGCGGTGGTCGGTGCAGCGGTCGGCGCGCTGGTGATCACCAACGGCCACCGGATGGACCGCATCCTCGGCTTCCTCAACCCCGACGCCGATCCGCTGGGCGTCAACCACCAGCCGATCCGGGCGCTGATGGCACTCGCCTCCGGTGGCTGGTGGGGGCTCGGGCTGGGCGCCAGCCGGCAGAAGTGGGGCGGTCTGGTGGAGTCCCACACCGACTACGTGCTGGCGGTGATCGGGGAGGAACTCGGCCTGGTCGGCACCCTCGCGGTGCTGGCGCTGTTCCTGGTGCTGGGCTATGCCGGCTTCCGGATCGCGATGCGCTCCGACATCCTGTTCTGCCGCTTCGCCGCCGGTGGTGTGACCTCCTGGCTGATGATCCAGGCGCTGGTGAACATCATGGTGGTGCTCCGGATGGTGCCGGTGCTGGGGGTTCCGCTGCCGCTGTTGTCCTATGGCGGTTCAGCGCTGATCGCGAACCTGTGCGCGATCGGCATCCTGCTGGCCTGCGCCCGGCAGGAACCTGCCGCCCGGGCGCTGGCCGGCCGCCGCAAGCGCCGCCGGGCGCTGCAGGTGTCTGCGGTGGTTCCCGGCCGCCGCGGGTAACCTGTCGGCCGTGAAGATCGTCCTCGCAGGTGGCGGTACGGCGGGCCACACCTCGCCGCTGATCGCCACCGCCCAGCAACTCCGTCGGCTTGATCCGGATGCCGACCTGCTGTGTATCGGCACTCCGAAGGGGCTGGAGTCCCAGGTGATCCCGGAAGCCGGGCTCCCGCTGGCGATGATCCCGCCGGTGCCGCTGCCGCGGCGGCTCACCCCCGAACTGTTCGCCGTCCCGGGACGGCTCTGGAGCGCGGTCGGACAGGCCCGGACGATTCTGCGTGACCACGGCGCCCAGGTCGTGGTCGGCTTCGGCGGCTATGTGTCCCTGCCGGTCTACCTGGCTGCGCGCCGGGCCGGGCTGCCGCTGGTGCTGCACGAGCAGAACGCCGTCCCCGGGCTGGCCAACAAGGTGGCCGCCCGATTCGCCAGGCACGTCGCGGTCAGCTTCGCCGACACCGCCCTGCCGCATGCCGAGTTCGTCGGGCTGCCGGTTCGGGAGGCGATCGCCGGCCTCGACCGGACGACTGCCAGGCCCGCTGCCCGGGCCCGGTTCGGGATCGCCAATGACCTCCCGGTGCTGCTGGTCAGTGGCGGCTCCCAGGGTGCCCGCAGCATCAACCTCGCCCTGGCTGACGCTCTTGACGACCTGTTGGCCGCCGGGGTGAACGTGCTGCACGTGCTGGGCCCGCGCAATGTCACCGACCAGACGGTGCCCCGGACGAACCCCGCGACCGGTGCCGGGTACTACCCGCTGGCCTATGTGGACGCGATGCAGGACGCCTATGCCGCCGCCGACCTGATGGTCGGGCGGTCCGGCGCCGGCACGGTGATGGAGACCGCGATGGTCGGGCTGCCGACGGTCTTCGTGCCGCTGCCGCATGGCAACGGGGAGCAGGAACGCAACGCCCGTTTCCTGGTCGAGACCGGTGCCGGCGTGCTGATCCGGGATGCCGACCTGACCGCGCCCGCGCTCACCGCCGCCGTGCTCGGCCTGATCGGTGATCCCGACCGGCTGGCCGCGATGAGCGCCGGTTGCCGCGAACTGGTGCCGTCCGGGGCGGCCGAGGCGCTGGCGAAGCTCGTCCTGCAGGCAGGGGCGTGAACCGGTGCCGCTGATCCAGCCCGTCCCCCTGCTGCCGGCCACCGAGCTGGGCCCGGTGCACTTCATCGCGATCGGCGGCGCTGGCATGAGCCCGATCGCTGCGATGTACGCCGACCTCGGCGTCCGGGTATCCGGCAGCGACCAGGCCGACTCGGCCGTCCTGGACGACCTGCGCGCCCGGGGGATCGAGGTCCATGTCGGCCACCACCCGGACCAGGTGGGCCAGGCCGGCACGGTGGTGGTGTCGACGGCGATCCGTCCGGACAACGTGGAGTTGGTCGAGGCGCGCCGCCGTGGGTTGAGGATCTGGCACCGTAGCGCCGCGCTCGGCTCCCTGATGCTGGGCAGCCGGGGGATCGCGGTGACCGGCACCCACGGCAAGACCACCACCTCGGCGATGACCGCCGTCCTGCTCACCGAGAGCGGCGCCGACCCCAGCTACGTGATCGGTTCGCCGCTGACCTCGTCGGGGGTGAGCTCACAGGCCGGGCACGGCGAGGCCTTCGTCATCGAGGCCGATGAGTCCGACGGTTCGTTCCTGCAGTACCCCAGCCGGATCGTGGCGGTCACCAACATCGAGGCCGACCACCTCGACAACTGGGGTACAGCCCAGGCCTACGCCGCCGGCTTCCAGCGGCTCGCCACCCAGCCCGGGGTCGAGACCGTCATCCTGGGCGCGGACGATCCCGGCACCCTGGCCCTGGTCGACCCGGTGCGGGCGTCCGGCAAACAGGTGCTGACGGTGGGGGAGTCGGTCGACGCCGACGTCCGGCTCGACCAGCTGGCCTTCTCCGGCAGCGGTGCGTACGCCCGGCTGCACGCCTGGGACGACGACGGCGAACTCGCGCTGACCGTGCCGGGGCGGTACAACCTGCTCAATGCCGCGATGGCCTACACCGTCGGCCGGGTACTCGGACTGGACGGTGAGGCGCTGCGCACCGCTGCCGGCCACTTCGACGGCACCCACCGCCGGTTCCAGCGGGTGGCCGATGTCGCCGGGGTGACCATCATCGACGACTACGCCCACCACCCGACAGAGGTGGCGGCGACGCTCACCGCCGCCCGGGTGTACGCCGGGCAGCACCGGGTGGTCGCCTGCTTCCAGCCGCATCTGTTCACCCGCACCCGTGACTTCGCCGGCGAGTTCGCCACTGCGCTGGCGGCTGCCGATGTCGTGGTGGTGCTCGGCATCTACCCGGCCAGGGAGGATCCGATCCCTGGCGTCACCGGGCGGCTGGTGGCCGAGGCTGCCGGGCTGGCCGGCCGCGAGGTGCACTACGTCGAGGCGATGCCGCAGGCGGCAGCCGCGCTGGCCGGTCTGGTCACCGCGGGCGATCTGGTGGTCACCCTCGGCGCGGGCGACGTCACGAAGGTCGGGCCACGGCTGGCTGAACTGCTGGCGGAAGGCCGGGCGTCGTGACCGGAGCCGGGGTCGCCGACGCCACCAGCAGGCTGGAGTTGCGGCGTCGGAAGGACCGGCGCCGCCGGTGGCTGGCCTGGCTGGTCGCGGTTCTTGGGGCAGGGCTGATCGGCGCGGCGGTCTACCTGGTCGGGTTCTCCCCGGTGCTGGCGGTCGCCCGGGTCACGATCACCGGCACGGAGGTGGCCAGCCGGAAGGACGTCTCCGCGGCAGCTCAGGTCGGGCTGGGCACCCCGCTGGTCCGGGTGGACACCGCCGGGGTGGCCGAGCGAGTCGCCGGGCTGCCGCCGGTGGCCGAGGTGGAGGTGGCCCGGGAGTGGCCGGACGGGCTGCGGATCGCCGTCACCGAACGGGTGGCCAGGCTGGCCGTCCGCTCGGGTACCGGCTACCTGGTGGCCGATGCCACCGGTGTGGTCTTCGACACCGCGAAGTCGCTGCCGAAGGACCTGATCCGGGTCGACGCCGACCCCGCGGACCGCCAGCGACTGGTGGACGCCGGCACCGTCTACTCCGCGCTCAGCGAGCGAACCGCGAAGAAGGTTGAGGCGATCGAGGCCCGCGGCCGGGACTCGATCACGCTGCGGCTCAGCGGTGGTCAGCGGGTGATCTGGGGGAGTGCTGAACAGTCCGCGTTGAAGGCCGAGGTGATCGATGCCCTGCTGCCCGAGGGCGGCCGGGTGTTCGACGTCTCGGCGCCCTCCCACCCCACCCGCCGCTGAACCCTGAACCGCCAGTTGAGGTACACGCCGAAGGTAGGGCGAAACTTGGACTTCACCCCCGTGGTTTCATAGCCTGCTTGCACGCCGAAAGGGTGTTGCCCTTCCCCAGGACTCGTCCGCAACCTCACGACGGCACCAGACATGAAGCAGAAGGTGAGATTTCTGGTGGGGACCGCATCACAGAACTACCTGGCCATCATCAAGGTGGTAGGGGTCGGTGGCGGCGGCGTGAACGCCGTCAACCGCATGATCGAATCCGGCCTGCGTGGGGTCGAGTTCATCGCGGTGAACACTGACGCGCAGGCACTCCTGATGAGCGATGCCGATGTCAAGCTCGACATCGGCCGCGACCTCACCCGTGGCCTGGGAGCCGGCGCCGATCCGGCGAAGGGGCGCCAGGCTGCCGACGACCACGCCGACGAGATCGAGGAGGTGCTCAAGGGCGCCGACATGGTCTTCGTCACCGCGGGTGAGGGGGGCGGCACCGGCACCGGCGGCGCGCCAGTCGTGGCCCGGGTTGCCCGCTCGCTGGGTGCGCTGACGATCGGCGTGGTGACCCGGCCGTTCTCCTTCGAGGGCAAGCGGCGCTCCACCCAGGCCGAGGACGGCATCGCGGCGCTCCGCGAAGAGGTCGACACCCTGATCGTCATCCCCAACGACAAACTGCTGGAGATGACCGACCACCACGTGGCGATCCTGGACGCCTTCCGGTCGGCCGACCAGGTGCTGATGCAGGGCGTCTCCGGCATCACCGACCTGATCACCACCCCCGGCCTGATCAACCTCGACTTCGCCGACGTGAAAGCGGTCATGCAGAACGCCGGCTCGGCCCTGATGGGGATCGGTTCGGCCCGTGGCGAGGACCGCGCCCGCGCCGCCGCCGAGATGGCGGTCAGTTCCCCGCTGCTGGAGGCCAGCATCGACGGTGCCCACGGCGTGCTGCTCTCGATCGCCGGCGGCTCCGACCTGGGCCTGTTCGAGGTCTCGGCCGCCGCTCAGCTGATCGAGAACGCCGCCCACGAGGACGCCAACATCATCTTCGGCACCGTGATCGACGACTCGCTGGGCGACGAGGTACGGGTGACGGTGATCGCCGCCGGCTTCGACGGCGGGCAGCCGCCCAAACAGCGTCCCCGTCCTGCGGTCACCGCCGAGCCGGCGAAGCCCGCCCAGCCGGCGAACGAGCCGACCGAGCAGCATGCCACCGTCCAGCCGCCGACGCCGGTCTTCACCCCGCCGCCGCTGGATGCCGACGACGACCTGGACGTCCCCGACTTCCTGAAGTAGCCGCCGTCCGCTGCCGGACGGCTGTCACCTCCCGATGTTCAGCTTCCGTAACGACCCCGGTACCGACGGTGCCGGGGTCGCCTTCACCGACCGCCAGGACGGCTTCTCGACCGGCATGCTCGGGTCGCTCAACCTCGGCCGGACCGATCTGGACGACCTGGCAGCGCTACGCGCCAACCTGGCCGCGGTGCGCACCGCTCTCGGGGTCGGGCCGGTGGTCGCCGTCCACCAGGTGCACGGAGTCGAGGTGCTGGACGTCGACGACGCCCTGCTGGCCGGCTGGACGGACGACTCCTGGCTGGGCGATTCGGTGCCGGGTGCCCGCCGGCTGCCGGTCGCGGACGCGCTGGTGACCACGCGGCCGGGGGTGGTCCTGGCGATCCGGGTGGCCGACTGCGTCCCGGTGCTGTTCGCCGACCCCGCTGCGGGCGTGGTGGCCGCCGCCCATGCTGGACGGGTGGGCCTGGCTGCCGGTGTCCTGACCACGACCCTGGCCCGAATGCGGGAACACGGCGCCACCGCCGTGACGGCCTGGATCGGGCCGCACATCTGCGGCGCCTGCTACGAGGTGCCGGCTGCGATGCGGGACGAACTGGCAGCCCGGCTCCCGGGCGCGGCGACCACGACCTCCTGGGGGACCCCGGCGCTCGATCTCGGCGCGGCCGCCAACCTGCAGTTGCAGGCCGCGGGCTGCCAGGTCCGCCGGCACGACCCCTGCACACTGACCGTGCCGACCCTGCACTCGCACCGCCGCGACGGGGCGGGGGCAGGCCGCCAGCTGGGCCTGGTCTGGCTGCCCGCCGGCTGAGCGTGCCTGCTGGTCGCCGGTTTCGGCGCGGTGGCAGCGTGTCGCCCCGGCCGGGCAGCGACCGTCCGGTTAGCCTGTGGGCAGGCATGCAGTGAGGGGCGAAAAATGGCTGACCGGTTGAAGAAGGCCGCCGTGTGGCTCGGTCTGGTGTCCGACCACGACTACGCCGAGGACGAGGGCAATGTCGAGGATGTGACCGAGGAGGTGCCGCAGCGCACCGACAGCCCGGCAGTGCCCGCGACGGTCACCGAGATCGCCAGCCGCCGTCCGGCTGCCAGCCAGCCGAAGGTCGCCGACCTGAGCCGGATCATCACCGTCCACCCGCGCACTTTCAACGAGGCCCGCACCATCGGCGAGAACTTCCGCGACGGCATCCCGGTGATCATGAACCTGACCGAGATGGAGGACGTCGACGCCCGTCGCCTGGTCGATTTCGCCGCCGGCCTGATCTTCGGCGTGCAGGGCAGCATCGATCGGGTGACGAACAAGGTGTTCCTGCTCTCACCGCCCAATATCACGGTCACGGCCGAGGACAAGGAGCGGATCGCCGGAGGATTCTTCAACCAGTCCTGAGCCGGTGCCGAAGTCTGAACCTTGGGTTGCGATGTGCCTGAACCTGGCAGTGGCCGTCTTGGTCTTCGGTTGGGCGCTGCACTAGCCTGAGGCCCGGAATCGCCTTGCCAGTACGGTGGCATGCGCGGCAGTCACAACACGAGGTGAACGATGACCCTGACTCTGGAGCAGGTCCGGCAGACCCGCTTTCATCTGGCGAGGCGGAACGGCTATGAGCCGGTCGACGTCGACAACTTCGTCGACAAGGTCGAGGCGACACTGTCCCAGCTGACCGAGGAGAACGAGACCCTCAAGCAGCAGGTCGAGGCGCTCAGTTCCAGCGAGCCGTCGAGCATCTTCGTCCCCAGCGATTCCGGCGAGGCCGACGGTCTGCGTTCCGAGCTCAGCTCCCGGCAGGGCGAGCTGACCTCGGTGCGCGGCGAGTTGAACGCCCTGCGGGCTGAGTTGCAGGGCAAGAACGACGAGGTCGCGCGGCTGCAGGCCGAACTGGCCGCGAAGACCCGCGAGGCCGAGAGCCTGTCCGCCGATCTGAGCCGGCTGTCGGCGGCCGACCAGTCCGACTCCCCGAAGGGCAAGGTCGAGAACATCGTCGTCACCACCTCCTCCGAGGCGTCGCCCGCCGTCGCCCGGCTGCTGCAGATGGCCACCGAGCAGGCCGAGCGCCTGGTCGGCGAATCCCAGATCGAGGCGCAGCGTCTGGTCTCCGATGCCCGTGGCGAGGCCGAGACCGTGATCGACAACGCCAACCGGAAGGCACACGAGACCCTGACCGATGCGCGTACCCGCGCCGACCGGATCGAGTCCGAGGCCCGGATCAACGCCGAGAACGTCACCCGCGAGGCCCAGTCCCGCGCCGACGCGGTCAACCAGGAGGTCGAGCAGCACCGTACCGAGCTGTTCAGCCAGTTGGAGGCCGAGCGCGACACGCTGCGCGGGAAGGTCGACCATCTGCGGCAGTTCGAGTCGAACTACCGCGCCAACCTCTCCAACCACCTCAACACGCAGCTCAGGGCACTGGACGAGGCCACCCTCGAACCGGGCGGAGCCCCGGCCATTCTGGGCGAGCCCGGCACCAGTTCGGCCACGCCGAGACTCGACGCCCTGCTGGGTGACTGACCACACGAACAGGTGCCCTCGGCGAAACGCGTCGAGGGCACCTGTTTGTGTCGTGGCAGGTGGTACTCTCCCTGCCTTGACAGCAACAGCTGGGACGGTCGCGCAGCGCGCGTTCGGTTCCCGGCAGGACACGTGGTTGCGTTCCAGGCGGCCACGACACAGAGGAAGGGGCCTTCCATGGCAACGCTGCGCCGAGACGCTTCAGACGCGACGTCCGTCGTGAAGGCCGAGGCCTTCCCGGTGGCCGACGACGAGGATCCCTGGACCGAAGAAGAGGTCGAGGAGGTCCGCGACGAGTTGCTGTCGGACATCGCCCGGATGGCCCGCGCCGTCGAGGTGGCCGAGGCCGACCTGGCCGATCTGTTCTCCGACGGCTCCGAGGGTGCCGGACGGGACGCCGCTGATGTCGGCTCGACCAACTTCGAACGCGACCAGGAGATGTCCCTGGTGCAGAACGCGCGTGACATGCTCGAACAGGCCCAACTGGCCTACAAACGCTTCGAGAATGGCGAGTACGGCTACTGCGAGTCCTGTGGCAACCCGATCGGCAAGGACCGGTTGCAGGTCTTCCCCCGTGCCACCATGTGCCTGGCGTGCAAGCAGCGGGAGGAACGGCGATAACAGTCCAGTCCACGACCGTCCGGCGTCCGTCGGCGACAGCACTGCGGCTCCTCGCCGTCGGGATCGCCGTCGTCGGTATCGCCCTCGACCAGGTCACCAAGTACCTCGCGCTGACCTACCTCGACCCGGCCAACCCGCCGCGGTTACTGGGCGGCCTGCTCACCCTGCAACTGGTCCGCAATCCGGGCGCGGCGTTCAGCATGGGCGAGCAGTTCACGGTCGTCTTCTCCGGTATCGCGATCGTCGCGATGATCGCCGTTGCGGGCTGGATGGTGCCCCGGGTGCGACATGTCGGCTGGGCGGTGGCCACCGGCTGCCTGCTGGCGGGGATTGTCGGCAACCTGATCGACCGGCTGATCCGCGAGCCCGGCCCCTTCCACGGTCACGTCATCGACTTCCTGCAATTGCCGTACTTCGCCATCTTCAACGTCGCCGACATGTTCATCACCGCCGCTGCCGTGATGGTGATCTGGCTGTCGCTGGTCACCCAGGTCACGATGTCCGGCGTGCGGCTGAAGCAGGACGGTGGTGACACCGCGGAGGCCGGCACCGACGCCGGTGACGTCTCCGAGTCCGTGGTCGTCGACGCCGAGGATACCGGTAACGCCGCTGTCGACCCCGGTGCTGATGAGTAGTGTCTGGCTGGTCCCCGACGGGCTGGACGGAGAGCGGGTGGATGCCGCCGCCGCCAGGATCAGCGGGCTCACCCGTAGCCGGGTGGAGGCGCTGATCGCCCAGGGAGCGGTGGCGCTGAACTCCCGTGTGGTGGGCAAGTCGGACCGCGTCCGCGCCGGCGACCTGCTCGAGGTGAATCTTCCCAGCCAACCGCGGCTGGCGGTGACGCCGCGGGAGGTGGCCGGGATCAGGATCGTCCATGATGACGCCGACATCGTGGTGGTGGACAAGCCGGCCGGGGTGGCAGCCCATCCCAGCCTGGGCTGGGACGGTCCCTCGGTGGTGGAGCACCTGGCAGCCGCCGGCTTCCGGATCTCCACCTCGGGAGCAGCCGAGCGGCAGGGCATCGTACAGCGGCTGGACGTGGGCACCTCCGGGCTGATGGTGGTGGCCAAGAGCGAACCCGCCTACACCGCACTGAAGCGGGCGTTCAAGGCGCGCACCGTCGAGAAGGTCTACCACACCCTGGTCCAGGGCCATCCCGACCCCTTCGAGGGCACCATCGACGCGCCCGTGGGCCGGCACCCCGGCGCGGAGTACCGGATGGCGGTGATCGACGGCGGCAGGCACAGCGTCACCCACTACGCGATGCTGGAGGCGTTTCCCGCCGTCACGCTGCTCGAGGTGCATCTGGAGACCGGGCGTACCCACCAGATCCGGGTGCACATGCAGGCGATCCGGCACCCCTGCGTGGGGGATCCGACCTACGGCGGCGATCCGGTGCTGGCTGCCCGGCTCGGCCTCGACCGGCAGTGGCTGCACGCCGTCCGGCTGGGGTTCACCCACCCCGGTTCCGGCGACTGGGTGGAATTCCGGTCAGACTATCCGCCCGATCTGGCACATGCGCTCGATCTGGTGCGGGGTTGAGCCGCTGGTCGCGCCCGGACCGACCGGTTTTCCGCCTGCGGGACGAGCTCGGGCCGTGGTCGGAGCCCGATGCGACTGCGCAGCGGTGGGGGTCGTCGTCTATCGTCGTAGCCGTGCGTAGAGCGAAGATCGTGTGCACGATCGGGCCGGCGACTGATTCGCCGGAGAAGATCGTTGAGTTGGTGCGGGCCGGGATGAACGTCGCCCGGCTGAACATGAGCCATGGCGACCACCTGGAGCAGACCAGGCGACTCGGCTGGATCCGCGACGCTGCGCGCGCGGCGGGACGCCCGGTGGGTGTGCTGGCCGACCTGCAGGGCCCGAAGATCAGGCTGGAGACCTTTGCCGGGGGTGGGGCAGACCTGGTCGAGGGAGCGCGGTTCACGATCACCACCGAGGAGGTGGAGGGCACCGCCGAGCGTGCCGGCACCACGCTGAAGACCCTCACCCAGGATGTCCGTCCCGGTGACCAGATCCTGATCAACGACGGTGCCATCGAACTGCGGGCGCTGGAGGTCACCGACACCGATGTGGTCACCGAGGTGGTCATCGGCGGCCCGGTCTCCGACCACAAGGGGATCAACCTGCCCGGGGTGGCGGTGAGCGTCCCCGCGCTGAGCGAGAAGGACGAGCGCGATCTGCGCTGGGCGCTGCGGCACGGGGTCGACATGGTTGCGCTGTCGTTCGTCCGCTCGCCGTCCGACATCGAGCCGGTGCGGGAGGTGATGGCGGACGAGGGCCGCCGGGTGCCGGTGGTCGCGAAGCTGGAGAAGCCACAGGCGATCGACAACCTGGCCGGGATCGTCGACACCTTCGACGCCCTGATGGTCGCCCGGGGTGATCTCGGCGTCGAACTGCCGCTGGAGGATGTACCGACCGTCCAGAAGCAGATCATCGACGCCGCCCGGGCCTGGGCCAAGCCGGTGATCGTCGCCACCCAGATGCTGGAGTCGATGATCACCGCCCACCGTCCGACCCGGGCCGAGGCCTCCGACGTGGCCAACGCCATCCTGGACGGGACCGATGCCGTGATGCTCTCCGGCGAGACGGCGGTCGGAAAGTACCCGATCGAGACGGTCGAGGTGATGGCCCGGATCATCAGCCGGACCGAGGCCGGCGGGCTGGACCAGATCCGGCGGCTCGACTGGAACCCGCACACCATCTCCGGAGTGATCGCGAAGGCGGCCGTCGAGGTGGCCGAGCGCACGGAGGCGACCTACCTGGCGCCGTTCACGATCTCCGGCGACACCCCGCACCGGCTGGCCCGGCTGCGCTCTGAAGTGCCGATCATGGCCTTCACCCCGGTGCCGCAGACCGCCCAGGAGCTCACCCTGTGCTGGGGCGTGCAGACCTATGTGGTCCCCGAGTTCGTCAGCACCGACGTCATGGTCGCCTCGGTCTCCGGCGCGCTCACCGAACTGGGCGTGGTCAAGCCGGGGGACCGGGTGGTGGTCGCCGCCGGCAACCCGGGCGGCCTGGCCGGGCAGACGACATCCCTACGGGTTTTCGAAGTAGCTGACCCGGACGCACCAGTGGAGAGGAAACGATGAAACTCGTCATCGCAGGAGATCACAGCAGTATCGATCTCAAGCAGGCGCTGAAGGAACACCTCGAGGCCCGCGGCCACGAGGTCACCGACCTCGGCGCCCACACGACACAGAGCACCGACTACCCGGTCTGGGGCCGGCTCGCCGGCGAGGCTGTGGTGCGGGGCGACGCCGAGTTGGGCATCGTGATCTGCGGCACCGGGGTGGGCATCTCGATCGCCGCCAACAAGGTCAGGGGGGTGCGCGCGGCTTGCGTCAGCGAGCCGTTCTCGGCGCAGATGTCCCGTCGCCACAATGATGCCAACGTCCTCGCGCTGGGCGCACGGGTGGTCGGGGTCGATCTGGCGAAGATGATCGTCGACAGCTGGTTGGACGCCGAGTTCGAGGCCGGCGGACGGCACTCCCACCGGGTGGGGCTGATCACCGAGATCGACGAGGAGTACCGCGCGCACTGAGGGTCACAGGGATCGCCCGGGTCGTCACTTGATGGAACCGCGGACCACGCCGGAGATCACCCAGCGCTGGGCGAAGATGTAGACCAGCAGCAGCGGCGCCATCGCCATCAGGTAGGACGCGAAGGCCACTGTGTCGTCAGTGTTGTACTGGCCCTGGAAGACATAGTTCGCCAGCGGCAGGGTAGCCCCCGATCGCAGCCGCGCCCTCTACTCCTTCGCTGAGGTGGGGCGGTCCGATGTCGTGCTGCGGGGCCGGGTGCGGCTGCCGGGGCTGGATCCCCTGCGCCGCTACCGGGTGACGCCGTTGATGTGAAGTACCTGTCGTCCGTCCGGCCGCCCTCGTGGTGGGGAGTCCGCTCCGACCTGGACCTGACCTACCAGCAGCCGGACCAGGCCGGACCGTCGCGGCTGATCCCCACCAAGCGCTTCGGGGTGGAGTTGAGCGGTGCCACGCTGGCCACGGTGGGGCTGGCGCAGCCGGCCGGACTGCCGGAGTCGGCGGTTCTCTGTCTCGCGGAGGCGGTCGACTGACGTGCCGTGCCAGCGTGCGGCTGGCGCCGGTGCCTCGTTGACCGGCAGCGACGCGACCTGGGCGGGTAGCTGAGTCAACGTCGGTGCCCGAGGGGGGAGTCGAACCCCCACGTCCTTCCGGACAGACGATTTTGAGTCGCCCGCGTCTGCCATTCCGCCACTCGGGCCGAGCGGGTTGATTCTGCCACACTTGGCCGGGTCTTGCGCGAACGCGATAATCTCGTGCTGCCCCCACCCGATCGAAGACCAACAGGAAGCGACCCATGACCTCCAAGTCGAAGACGACCCGTCCCGAGAACGGCTCGGAACCGCTACGCGTGCTTGTCGCTGAGGACGAGGCGCTGATCCGCCTCGATCTCGTCGAACTGCTGACTGCCGAGGGCTACAACGTGGTCGCCGAGGCCGGCGATGGCGAGGAGGCGTTGGCCCTGGCCCGCGAACTGACCCCCGACCTGGTTGTGATGGACGTGAAGATGCCCAAGATGGACGGCATCACGGCAGCGGCGACGATCGCCGAGGAACGGATCGCCCCGGTCGTCATGCTGACCGCCTTCAGCCAGCGCGAACTCATCGAGCGGGCGCGTGAAGCCGGTGCGATGGCCTATGTCGTCAAGCCCTTCGACAGCTCGGACGTGATCCCGGCGATCGAGATCGCTCGCGCCCGGTTCGAGGAGATTCGCGCCGTCGAGGCCGAGGTCGCCGACCTGGAGGAACGGTTCGCCTCCCGCAAGGCGGTCGACCAGGCCAAGGGCCTGCTGCAGGAGGGGCTCGGCCTGACCGAGCCGGAGGCCTTCCGCTGGATCCAGAAGACCGCGATGGACCTCCGCAAGTCGATGCGCGAGGTCGCCGAGGGCGTCATCGATCACTCCAAGGCCGGCGGCAAGCACAAGCCGCTCGCCTGAGTTGGGCGCAGGCCGGCGCCATATCCGGTCCCAGACCGGCCGGCGAGGGAATATCCCCCTCGGGTGGTGATGGGGAACCGGATCCTGGCGGCTGTTCCTGGTGGCGCGGAACCAGGCGGTCGACGCCGAGGCCGCCTAACCGGTCGGCGGACGTTTCAGGAAGACGGTGATCCGGGCCGCGCAGACCTGCTCGCCGGCATCGTCGGTGAGCACCACGTCGTAGGTGGCCAGCGAGCCGCCGATCCGCAACGCGGTGGCGGTCCCGGTCACCCACCCGGCCCGGACGGGACGCAGGTGGGTGGCGTTGATGTCCACCCCCGTGATGCTGCCCTGCGGCCCCACCTCGGCGGCCGCCGCCAGGGAGGCCAGCGTCTCGGCCACCACACAGGACGCGCCACCGTGCCACAGCCCGAAGGGCTGGGTGTTGCCCGCTACCGGATAGCGGCCCACGGCGCGGGTGGCCGTGACCTCGTCCAGCACCATCCCCATCTTGGTGTCCAGAGCGCTGGACAGCTCGGCGAACCAGTCGGGCACGTTCATAACGACCGAGGATAACCGCCCGGCCAGCTCACCGTCGCCGTGGTCACGGCTCCGCCGGCCGGCTGGAACGGGCGAACCGTCGGCGGAGGTCGCTAAGGTTCATGGGGTGACGACCTCAGCCGAAACCGGGCGTGCCAGCGACGAGGGTGTGCTGCTGCTGATCGACGGGCACTCGGTCGCGTACCGGGCCTTCTTCGCCCTGCCCGTGGAGAACTTCTCCACCACCACCGGCCAGCACACCAACGCCGTCTACGGCTTCACCTCCATGCTGATCAACGTGCTGCGTGACGAGCAGCCAACCCACCTCGCGGTCGCCTTCGACGTCTCCCGGCAGACCTTCCGCAGCGAGCAGTACGTCGAGTACAAGGCCAACCGAGCTACTTCACCGGCGGAGTTCAAGGGTCAGGTCGACCTCATCAAGGAAGTGCTGGACGCGCTCAACATCGTCCACGTTGAGCGGGACGGCTTCGAGGCCGACGACATCATCGCCACGCTCGCTCGGCAGGGCGCCCAGGCGGGCCTGAAGGTACTGGTCTGTACCGGTGACCGGGACACGCTGCAACTGGTGACCGACCAGGTGACCGTGCTCTACCCGCGTAAGGGGGTCTCCGACCTGGCCCGGCTGACGCCGGCAGCGGTGGAGGAGAAGTACCTGGTGCCGCCGCAGCGCTACCCCGAGCTGGCCGCCCTGGTCGGTGAGACCAGCGACAACCTGCCTGGCGTGCCCGGTGTCGGCCCGAAGACGGCGGCGAAATGGCTGGCCAGCTACGACGGTCTGGAGAACCTGCTGCGGCGGGTGGACGAGATCAAGGGCAAGGCGGGCGGTTCGCTGCGCGAGCACCTCGACGATGTCACCCGCAACCGCCGGCTGAACGCCCTGGTCGGCGACCTGGAGCTGCCGGTGTCCGTGCCCGAACTCGAACGGCGGGACTGGAACCGCGAGGCCGTCCACACCCTGTTCGACAGCCTGGAGTTCAAGGTGCTGCGCGATCGGCTGCTGGAGAGCCTGCCGGCCGAACAGACCGGGCCCTCCGGCGGCTTCGCGGTGGCCGGCACCGTCCTCGGTCCGGACGAGGTTCCCGCCTGGCTGGACGCCCACGGCCGCGCCGGCGTGGTCGGGATCGACCCGAACGGCAGCTGGCGCGCCGGGACGGGCGACCTCACCGGCCTGGCACTGGCTGCCGCCGACGGCGCCGCCTGCTGGATCGACACCGCTATCCTGAGCCCGGCCGACGACCAGGCGCTGGCGGCCTGGCTGGCCGACGAGGCGCTGCCGAAGGCGATGCACGACGCCAAGGGCCCGCTGCTGGCCGTCTGGGCGCGAGGCTGGGAACTCGGCGGTCTGGTCAGCGACACCCAGTTGGCGGCCTACCTGTTGCGTCCCGACCAGCGGGTCTACGACCTGGGGGACCTGACCGCCCGTCACCTGAAGCGCGAACTGGCCGTGGAGGCCAGCGGAGCCGGCGCGGGAGACCAGCTCGCCTTCGCCTTCGACGAGACCACCGGTCAGGACGCGATGGTACGCGCCCGCGCCGTGATCGACCTTGCGGCCGCGCTGGAGGCCGAACTGGAGGAGTCCGGCGAGGCCGGGCTGCTCCGCGACGTCGAATTGCCGCTGCTGCGCACCCTGGCGACGATGGAGAAGGTGGGCGTGGCGGTCGACACCGACCGGCTCGACCGGCTGCGCACCGACTTCGACATCGAGGTCTCCCGGGCGGAGGCGGATGCCTTCGCCGTGATCGGTCACTCGCTCAACCTCGGCTCACCCAAGCAATTGCAGACGGTGCTGTTCGACGAACTCGCGATGCCCAAGACCCGGCGCACCTCCAGCGGTGGCTACACCACCGATGCCGAGGCGCTGGAGAACCTCTACGAGCGCACCGAGCACCCCTTCCTGCAACACCTGCTGCGGCACCGCGACCAGATCAGGCTGCGGCAGACCGTGGACGGCCTGCTGAAGTCGGTTTCCGACGACGGCCGGATCCACACCACCTATGTCCAGACCGTCGCTGCCACCGGCCGGCTGTCCAGCACCGACCCGAACCTGCAGAACATCCCGATCCGCACCGAGGACGGCAGGCGGATCCGCGAGGCCTTCGTCGTCGGCCCGGGCTATGAAACCCTGCTGACCGCCGACTACTCCCAGATCGAGATGCGGATCATGGCCGACGCCAGTCAGGACGCCGGGCTAATCGAGGCCTTCGCCTCCGGTATCGACTTCCACACCGTCACGGCGTCGCGGGTCTTCGGGGTGGCCGCAGACGAGGTGACGCCTGCCCAGCGCGCCCGGATCAAGGCGATGAACTACGGCCTGGCCTACGGCCTGAGCGATTTCGGGCTCTCCCAGCAGTTGAAGATCAAGGTGACCGAGGCCCGCGGCCTGATGGAGGAGTACTTCGAACGCTTCGGCCACGTCCGCGACTATCTGCAGGACATCGTCGAAAAGGCACGGATCTCGGGCTACACCGAGACCATCCTCGGACGGCGGCGCTACCTGCCTGACCTGCGCAGCGACAACCGGCAGCGCCGCGAGATGGCCGAGCGGATGGCGCTCAACGCCCCGATCCAGGGCTCGGCCGCCGACATCATCAAGGTGGCCATGCTCGATGTCGAAACCGCCCTGGTCAACCAGGGCATGGCCAGCCGGATGCTGCTGCAGGTGCACGACGAACTGGTCTTCGAGGTGGCGCCGGGGGAGAAGGACACCCTGGAGACCGTGGTGCGCGACAAGATGGGCCACGCTGTCGACCTCGCGGTCCCGCTGGAGGTCTCGGTGGGGACCGGAGGCTCCTGGCACGAGGCCGCGCACTGACGCAGCGCGCAGCGGGCTGCAGCGCCGCGGATTGTGTCCGTATCGTGACCTGTTTCGGTTTGACCGTCTCAGCACGTGGTCGTTAGGCTGTTTGGGCACTGCGACTGGCCTGTCCTCGGACGGAGTGGGTCGGGCAGTGGCTGGTATCCGTCGGATCTCGGTCGTGTCGTTTCTCAGCCAACAGGTCGGAGTGTGACACAACCCCAGATACCAACCAATCGGAGCCCTACTACATGACCTCCTCTTCTGAGGCCTCTCTCGTCGCGGTGGACGACCTCGGTTCGCCGGAAGCCTTCCTGGCAGCGGTTGACGCGACAATCAAGTACTTCAATGACGGCGACATCGTCACCGGCACCGTCGTCAAGGTCGATCGGGACGAGGTCCTGCTCGACATCGGTTACAAGACCGAAGGGGTCATCCCCTCCAAGGAACTCTCCATCAAGCACGACGTCAATCCGTTCGACGTCGTCCAGGTCGGCGATGAGATCGAAGCCCTGGTGCAGCAGAAGGAGGACAAGGAGGGGCGGCTGATCCTGTCCAAGAAGCGCGCCCAGTACGAGCGCGCCTGGGGCACGATCGAGAAGATCAAGGAGGCTGACGGCGTCGTCACCGGCAAGGTGATCGAGGTCGTCAAGGGCGGTCTGATCATCGACATCGGCCTGCGGGGCTTCCTGCCCGCCTCCCTGGTGGAGATGCGGCGGGTCCGCGACCTGCAGCCCTACGTCGGGATGGAGCTTGAGGCCAAGATCATCGAGCTGGACCGCAACCGCAACAACGTGGTGCTGTCCCGCCGGGCGTGGCTGGAGCAGACCCAGTCCGAGGTGCGCCACACCTTCCTCAACCAGCTCGCCAAGGGCCAGATCCGCAAGGGCGTGGTCTCGTCCATCGTCAACTTCGGCGCCTTCGTCGATCTCGGCGGGGTGGACGGTCTGGTGCACGTCTCCGAGCTCTCCTGGAAGCACATCGACCACCCGTCCGAGGTGGTCGAGGTCGGCATGGAGGTCACCGTCGAGGTGCTGGACGTCGACCTGGATCGCGAGCGGGTCTCGCTGTCGCTCAAGGCAACCCAGGAAGACCCCTGGCAGACCTTCGCCCGTACCCACCAGATCGGCCAGATCGTGCCCGGCAAGGTCACCAAGCTGGTGCCGTTCGGCGCGTTCGTCCGGGTCGAGGAGGGCATCGAGGGCCTGGTGCACGTCTCCGAGCTGGCCGAGCGCCATGTGGAGATCCCCGAGCAGGTCGTCAGCGTCAACGACGAGGTCATGGTCAAGATCATCGACATCGACCTGGAGCGTCGCCGGATCTCGCTGAGCCTCAAGCAGGCCAACGAGGGTGTCGACATCCAGGCCGAGGACTTCGATCCGGCGCTGTACGGCATGTCCGCCTCCTACGACGAGGAGGGCAACTACATCTACCCCGAGGGCTTCGATCCGGAGACCCAGGAGTGGAAGCCGGGCTACGAGGCGCAGCAGCGCGCCTGGGAGCAGCAGTACGCCGAGGCCCAGGCCCGCTGGGAGGCGCACAAGCGGCAGATCGCCGAGGCCAAGACAGCCGATGTCGAGGCTGCGGTGGCCGCCGCCAATACCGCCACCTACTCTGCCGGCGAGGACACCCCCGCCGAAGGTTCGCTGGCGTCCGATGAGGCCCTGCAGGCCCTGCGTGAGAAGCTGACCGGCAGCGCCGGCTAACGCACCACCCAGAAACGCGCCCCCACCCTTCGGCTGGGGGCGCGTTTCTGTGTCCCGTTTGTGCGGGGTTCGGACGGCTACAGTCCCGTCAAATCCCGCCGAACTCCGCACAAGCGGTGGCGCCGGGGGTGGGTGTGGCAGAGTGGGGCCAACTGAGGGCAGGAGGGCGGGTGCGGATCGGGCTGACCGGGGGGATCGGTTCGGGCAAGAGTGCGGTGGCCGAGCTGCTCGCGGGGCACGGCGCGGTGATCATCGACGCCGACCTGCTGGCCCGTGAGGCGGTGGCGCCCGGCTCTCCCGGGCTGGCAGCAGTAGTGGACGCCTTCGGGCCGGGAGTGCTGGCCCCGGACGGCGGGCTCGACCGACCGTCACTGGGACGGCTGGTGTTCGCGGACGCGGACGCCCGGGCGCAGTTGAACGGCATCGTGCACCCCCAGGTGCGCCGGCTCGCGGCGGAGCGCGAAGCAGCACTGTCGCCGTCCGCGGTGGCGGTCCACGTCATCCCGCTGCTGGTCGAGACCGGACAGCAGGGATCCTTTGATCTCGTGGTCGTGGTCGACGTCGACGAGGCGACGCAACTGCGCCGCATCGTCACCCGGGACGGCCTGCCCGAGTCGGAGGCCCGGGCCCGGATCCAGGCCCAGGCCAGCCGGGCTGAAAGGCTGGCCTCGGCGGACGCCGTGATCGACAACAACGGTCCGTGGAACCGGCTGGTTCCGCAGGTGGCACGGCTGTGGCGCAGGGTTCGCGGTTCGGCATAATTCCTCACCGATCCACCCTTGGATCCCCCCTCAGCTGGCCGGTCCCCACGCGATCAGTGCCCACCTGATCGACTCCGGCCTCTCGGCTGTCTGCCCCTGTGAGCCCTATGCTGACGCCATTCGTGAGGGAGGAGAACCCCGATGATCTGCCCACGCTGCCAATCCAGCGTCCCCGAAGTGGCTCACTACTGCCAGGTCTGTGGCCAGGACCTCGTTCCCGCCGGCGAACGTGGCAAGAAGCGTTTCGCCGCCCAGCCGAACGAGCCGATCGCGTCCTTCGCGCTGATCTCGTCGATCATGCCGCGGGAGGCCGGACGCCACCCGCAGACCTACCGGCTGGCCTTCGGCATCACGCTGGCCGCGGCCCTGATCGCCGCGGTCTTCGGTGCGCTGCCGATCGCCGTGCTGATCGCCGCCTTCGCGATTCCGGTGGTGTACCTGGTCTACCTCTACGACGTGAACCTCTGGGAGGACTCCCCGCTGCCGGTCACCGGGTTGGCGTTCGGGATGACAGGAGTGCTGGCGGCCCTGTTCACCTGGCTGTGGCAGCTGTGGATCCCGGTCTCCACCTCGTTGCGCGACACCGTCACCGGTGCCCCCGTGACCGGCCCCAGCGTTGGCGGGTTCCTGATCATCGCGATCCTGGTGCCCATCGTCGGTGAGGCCATCCGGCAACTCGGGCCGGTGATGCTCGCCTCCCGTCCCGCCTTCGACGACCTGATGGACGGGGTCACTTTCGGCATCGCCAGCGGTGTTGCCTACGCGGCCTTCGACACCGTCGTCCGCCACTGGGCGCTGCTGACCGGCGGCCTGGTCGAACCGCAGCCGGGCACCTGGGCCACCCTGGTCCTGCTGGAGGGCTTTGTGAAGCCGCTCGTGATGGGTACCGCGACCGGCCTCGCCGTGGCGGAGTTCTCCGGCCTCGGCAAGGGCTACGACGGCTTCACCCCGCGCTACTACGTCGGTGTCGCGCTGGCGGTCGGTGCGAACATCGTCTACGCCACCGGCGTTTACCTGCTGGGCTTCGTCGGCAACCCCAACCTGGCTGTCGTTCTCCAGCTGTTCTGGGGCATGATCCTGCTCGGCCTGCTGATCCTGCGGTTGCGGACAGTGCTCCACGTCGGCCTGATGGAGGGCGCGCTGGAGGCGGCTGCCCGCTCGGAGACGCTCGGCGGCAGCGGCGAAACCACCTCGCTCGACTTCTGCCCGCAGTGCGAGATGCCGCTGATCGAGTCGGCTGCCTTCTGCAGCGCCTGTGGCGCCTCCACCAGGGCCCGGCCGAAGGCGGCAGCTGCCGCCGCACCCCGGGCCAGGACGGCGGCAGCCGCGACAGTGGCCCCAGCGGCGGAGCCAGACCCGGCGGCAGCCTCCCCGGCGCCACCACCCGCGCCCGCGGCGTCGGCACCACCGCCGGTCCCCGATGACGAGGCGACCACCGTGATCGAGACCCCGGAGGAGGAGAAATGAGCCAGACACCGCCTCCCGGTCCGCAGAACCAGCAGCCACCGCAGGGCTACCCGCCCCAGCCAGGTCAGGGCCAGCCGCAGCAGCCAGGTCAGGGCCAGCCGTCCCAAGGTCAGCAGCCGCCACAGGGTTATCCGCCTCAGCCGGGTCAGGGTTATCCGCCTCAGCCGCCGCAGGGTTACCCATCCCAGCCGGGTCAGGGCCAGCCGCCGCAGGGGTATCCG
This sequence comes from Propionicimonas sp., assembly GCF_034927565.1. GTDB lineage: Bacteria > Actinomycetota > Actinomycetes > Propionibacteriales > Propionibacteriaceae > Propionicimonas. Next base: position 68,364 of record NZ_JAYFPT010000003.1, on the reverse strand, counting down.
CCCCAGCCGGGTCAGGGGTATCCCCCGCAAGGTCAGCAGGGCTACCCGCAGCAGCCCTACGTCCAGCAGGGGTACCCGCAGCAGGGCTACACCGCACCCCAGCAGACCTACCCGCAGCGTGGTGGCTACCCGCCTCAGGGCTACGTGACGCCTCCGCCGGCGTCCGGCAAGTCTCCGGCCACGCTGATCGGGATCGTCGTCGGCGCGGTGGCACTGCTGGCGATCGCCGGTGGCGTGTTCCTCGCCCTTTCCGGAAACCGCGCGGCTCCGACCCCGCCGCCGGTGGACCCGTCCCCGACCGCCAGCCAGGCGCCGGCCGAGCCCACGCCGTCCAGCAGCAGCCCGGCACCGGATCCGACGTCGTCGACCGCGGAGCCAGCGCCCACCAGCGAAACACCGGAACCGGCACCGACCACCGGGGCGCCCGAGCCGGGCCCGGACGGCATCGACCTCGGCTCCGGTGTGGCGGTGCCGGTGCCGAAGGGCTGGTCGGTCGACGAGCAGGCGCCCGGAGCCGTCTCGTTGAGCGACGGCAAGGCGATCATGGTGGTGCGCACCGTCAAGGCGGAGAAGAAGACCGACCCCCAGGAGCTGTGCACGGTCTTCAACCAATCGGTCCTGAAGGATGTGCCGAACGCCAAGATCGGTGACCCCTCGCCGGAAAAGGTCGGTACCGACCGGTTGGCGGTCGCCTCCTGCCCGGCCTCCTACACCGAGACCCAGGGCGGCAAGAGCTTCCAGATGGGGGTGATCACCTTCGCCTCGGTGCGCACCTCGGACGGGCTCGCCGTGCTGGCGACCGCCCTGTTCACCGAGAAGACCCCGGACGAGTCCTTCGACGGGATCAACCTCATCCTGAACGGGGCGCTGTCCTCGCAGGCAAGTTCCTAGCACGCCGACACCGTCCGGCCGTCCCGTGACACCGGGGCGGCCGGACTGTCAGCGGGCCGACATAGGCTGGGTTCCATGCGTCCGGTCACCGATGTGCAGCGCAAGCTGGCACCCTTCGTCGTCCACGCCGACTTCGCCCCCGCAGGCGACCAGCCGACGGCCATCGATGACCTCCAGCGGCGTGTCCTGGCCGGCGAACCGGACATGGTGCTGCTCGGTGCGACCGGCACCGGCAAGACTGCCACGGTCGCCTGGCTCGCCGAGCGGCTGCAGCGCCCCATGCTGGTGATGCAGCCCAACAAGACCCTGGCAGCCCAGTTCGCCAACGAACTGCGGCAGTTCTTCCCCGACAATGCGGTGGAGTACTTCGTCTCGTACTACGACTACTACCAGCCCGAGGCGTACATCCCGCAGACCGACACCTACATCGAGAAGGACTCCTCGCTCAACGAGGAGGTCGAGCGGCTCCGCCACTCGGCCACCAACTCGTTGCTGACCAGGCGGGACGTGATCGTGGTCGCGACCGTATCGGCGATCTACGGCCTGGGCACCCCGCAGGAGTACGTCGACCGGATGGTCCGGCTGCGGGTGGGCGACGAGATCGACCGGGACACCCTGCTGCGCAAGCTGGTCGACATCCAGTACGCCCGCAACGACCTGGCCGGTACCCGGGGAACCTTTCGCGCCCGCGGGGACACCATCGAGGTCTTCCCGATGTACGAGCAGAACACCGTCCGGATCGAGATGTTCGGCGACGAGATCGAGGCGCTGACCACCCTGCACCCGCTCACCGGCGAGGTGGTCAGCGAGGACACCGAGCTCTACGTCTTCCCGGCCTCGCACTACGTCGCCGGCCCGGAGCGGATGGAGCGCGCGCTCGGCGCGATCGAGACCGAACTCGCCGAGCGGCTCACCGACCTGGAGGGGCAGGGCCGGCTGCTGGAAGCCCAGCGGCTGCGGATGCGCACCAGCTACGACATCGAGATGATGCGCCAGATCGGCACCTGCTCGGGTATCGAGAACTACTCCCGGCACATTGACGGCCGCGGGCCCGGTTCGGCGCCCAACTGCCTGCTCGACTACTTTCCGGAGGACTTCCTGCTGGTCATCGACGAGTCGCACGTCACGGTCCCGCAGATCGGCGGTATGTACGAGGGCGACATGTCGCGCAAGCGCACCCTGGTCGAGCACGGCTTCCGGCTGCCGTCCGCCACTGACAACCGGCCGCTGCGGTTCGAGGAGTTCGTCGACCGGATCGGCCAGACGGTCTACCTGTCCGCCACACCGGGGCCGTACGAGCTCGCCCGCAGCGACGGTGTAGTCGAGCAGGTGATCCGCCCGACCGGGCTGGTCGATCCGGAGGTGATCGTGAAGCCCACGAAGGGCCAGATCGACGACCTGATGGGTGAGATCCGGCTGCGCACCGAACGCAACGAGCGCGTGCTGGTCACCACCCTCACCAAGAAGATGGCCGAGGATCTCACCGACTACCTGATGGAGAACGGAGTACGGACCCGCTACCTGCACTCCGAGGTTGACACCCTGAAGCGAATCGAGTTGCTGCGTGAACTGCGGCTGGGGGAGTACGACGTCCTGGTCGGCATCAACCTGCTGCGCGAGGGCCTCGACCTGCCCGAGGTGAGCCTGGTCGCCATCCTCGACGCCGACAAGGAGGGTTTCCTGCGTTCCGAACGGTCGCTGATCCAGACCATCGGCCGCGCGGCCCGCAACGTCGACGGCCAGGTGCACATGTACGCCGACCGGATCACCGACTCGATGGCCGCCGCGATCGACGAGACCAATCGACGCCGGGCCAAGCAGGTCGCCTACAACACCGAGCACGGGATCGACCCGCAGCCGTTGCGCAAGAAGATCGCCGACATCACCGACCTGCTCGCCCGCGAGGAGGCAGACAGCGTGGACCTGGTGAAGACAGTGCCGGGCCGCCGTCCGACATCGCCGGTGCCGTCCGAACTGACCGAGGACCGCGACCTCGCCGCCCTGCCCGCCTACGAGCTGGCCAACCTGGTCCAGGAACTCACCGACCAGATGCACGCCGCTGCCGCGGAGCTGCAGTTCGAGGTGGCAGCCCGGCTGCGGGACGAGGTGTCGGAGATCAAGAAGATGCTGCGGCAGTTGCTCGCGGCCACCAAGTAAGGCCAGCGGTGTCGGTGGGTTGGCGCGGGTGGCGTCACGGCTGTCACAATCAGGCAGTTGCATCCTGTCGTCGCTGCGGCGACCCGACCTGATCGCCCTGGGAGGCGTCCTTCATGCATGTGACCGCTGAGGCCTGGCTCATCACGATCGCGGTCCTGGTGGCGGTCCTGGTCGTCGACGTGCTGATCATCGGCCGGCGCCCGCACGAGCCGTCGATGAAGGAGTGCGGCATCGCCATCGGGGCGTACTCGGGGCTGGCGATCCTGTTCGGGCTGGGAGTCTGGTTCTTCAGCGGCCCGCGCTACGCCGCGGAGTTCTTCGCCGGCTGGCTGACCGAGTACAGCCTGTCGATCGACAACTTGTTCATCTTCGTGATCATCATGGCCAACCTGCGGGTGCCCCGGCAGTTGCAGCAGTTCGCCCTGATGGTCGGCATCGTGCTGGCACTGGTCTTCCGGGGCATCTTCATCGCCCTCGGGGCAGCGGCGATCGAGCGGTTCAGCTGGGTGTTCTTCCTCTTCGGCGCGTTCCTGATCTACACCGCCGTCAAGCTCTACCTCGACTATCGCAGTCAGGACTCCAGCGACGACGAGGCCACCGACAACCTGCTCCTGCGCTGGGTGCGGCGGGCCTTCCCGTCCACCGACGAGTACCACGGCACCAGCGTGCTGGCGAAGGTGGACGGACGCCGGGTGATCACCCCGATGCTGATCGTGATCGTTGCGCTGGGCAGCACCGACCTGTTGTTCGCGCTCGACTCCATTCCGGCGATCTATGGCCTGACCCAGGAGCCGTACCTGGTCTTCGCGGCGACGGTGTTCGCGCTGATGGGGCTGCGGCAGCTCTATTTCCTGATCGGCGGCTTGCTGCAGCGGCTGGTCTACCTCTCGGTCGGGCTGTCGGTCATTCTGGCGTTCATCGGGGTCAAGCTCGTCCTGCACGCCATGCACGAGTACGGCTGGGACGTGGGACTGGGTTTCAACGGCGAGATCGCGATCTGGGTGTCGCTGTCGTTCATCGTGGCGACCCTGGCAGTCACCACGGTGGCCAGTCTGGCGAAGTCCCGGCACGACGCCCGGGCGGCGGGGCGGACCGACGGGCCACCACCGGCCGGGTGATGTTCCTCAGGCGAGCAGGGGGCGAGGGAGAAGTTCGATGCCGTCCGGGTCGACCAGCGGGGCGCGTCCGGCGAGCCAGGCCCACAGCCCGGCGTCGCTACCGCGTACGGTCATCGTGGGTTCGCCCTGGCCGAGTACCGCGTGCTGGCCGGAATCGCTCTGGATGGCGAGCGCCGGAGCCGCCTGACTTCCGAGCCGCTGGCAGACCCAGGTCAGCAGCCAGTGGGCTGTTTCGGGGTTGATCTGGTCGGCGGTGAAGCCGATGTCGAGGTCGAGATGGTGGACGCAGAGTTCGTGCAGCCGGGCCACCGGGAGCCAGGAGAGGGGACGGACGCGGCCCAGGAAGTTGATCGGCCGGTGCCAGTCGGTCTGGTCGTGCCAGACCGCCTCCAGCGCGGCGGCCGAGGTGTCCAGGTCGATCTGGAGTTCGAGGGCCGACCGCTCGGCTCCTCGTTCCAGTGCCTCGAACCGCTCCTCCGGGCCAGGCTCGGCAGGCCGCTCTGCGGAGATCGCGCTTTCGGTGAGCCGTCGCAGCCGGTCGGCATTGCGCGCCACATGGGTGGCGACATGCGCGCGTGACCAGCCGGGCAACAGGCTCTGACCACGCCAGACCTCCTCGGGGATCCCGATGGTGTCGTGGAGCAGCAATTGGTTGGCATCGCGCTCCAGAAGGCGGACCTCCTCGGACGCGAGGGAACCGCCGAGCTGTGTCATGGGGATCAAACTACGTCCCAGTGCGGGGTCCGTGCCACCTGTCCGCGCGGATCGCCCGTGTCCACGGGGTGCCGCGACGGAACTGTCGGAAGGGCGATCTGTCGCCTGCGGCTCCAGATCGCTTCCTCCTCCGTTCGACCGCGAGCAAGCTCGCGACGGAACTGTCGTCGTCGCGATCTACCATGTTCGGCGTGAATGACCGTCTGATCGTCCGGGGCGCCCGCGAGCACAATCTGCGCAATGTGAACCTCAGCCTGCCGCGTGACTCCTTGATCGCCTTCACCGGGCTCTCGGGCTCCGGCAAGTCGAGCCTGGCCTTCGACACCATCTTCGCCGAGGGCCAGCGGCGCTATGTCGAGAGCCTGTCCTCCTACGCCCGGCAGTTTCTCGGCCAGATGGACAAGCCCGACGTCGACTTCATCGAGGGGCTGTCCCCGGCAGTGTCGATCGACCAGAAGTCGACCTCTCGCAATCCGCGCTCGACGGTCGGCACGATCACCGAGGTGTACGACTATCTGCGTCTGCTGTACGCCCGGATCGGCCATCCCCACTGCCCGGTGTGCGGCGAGCTGATCAGCCGGCAGACCCCGCAACAGATCGTCGACCGGTTGCTCGCGCTGGCCGACGGCACCCGCTTCCAGGTGCTGGCGCCGGTCGTCCGCGGACGCAAGGGCGAGTACGTCGACCTCTTCCGGCAGCTCGCCGGTCAGGGTCTCAGCCGTGTCCGGGTGGACGGCGAGGTGCACCAGCTGACCTCGCCACCGACGCTGGACAAGCAGAAGAAGCACAACATCGACGTGATCGTCGACCGGCTCGCTGTGAAGCCCAGCATCAAACAGCGACTGACCGACTCGGTCGAGACCGCGCTCGGCCTGGCCTCCGGGGTGGTGTCGATCGACTTCGTCGACCGGCCGGCGGACGATCCACAACGCGAACGGCGGTACTCCGAGAAGCTCGCCTGCCCCAACGAGCACGACATCTCGATCGAGGAACTCGAACCGCGGCAGTTCTCCTTCAACGCCCCCTGGGGCGCCTGTCCGGCCTGTTCGGGGCTCGGCGTCCGGCTGGAGGTCGACCCCGACCTGGTGGTGCCCGACCGCAGCAAGAGTCTGGCCGAGAACGCGATCTCGGTCTGGGCCAGCCCGTACATCGGCGGCTACTTCCAGACCCTGTTCACCGCGCTGGCCGAGCAGGAGGGCTTTGCCACCGACACCCCCTGGAGCGACCTGCCGGGCCGGATCCAGGGCCTGCTGCTCAACGGGCTGAAGCACCCGATCACCGTCCACACCCGTACCCGGCACGGCCGCGAGCACACCTTCAACGCCAAGTACGAGGGTGCGATCGGCTACATCGAGCGCCGGCACGCCGAAGCCGAATCCGACAACGCCCGTGAGCGCTACGGCGGCTACATGCGCGAGGTGCCCTGCCTCACCTGCAATGGGGCACGGCTGAAGCCGAGTTCGCTGGCGGTGACGATCGGCGAGAAGAACATCGCCGAGTTGTCCTCGCTGTCGATCGACGAGTTGTCGGCGTTCATGGGCAGCCTGGAGTTGACCGCGCGCGAGGCGCAGATCGCCGCGCGGGTGATCAAGGAAATCCGCGAGCGGCTGCGCTTCCTGCTCGACGTCGGGCTCGATTACCTGACGCTCTCGCGTTCGGCCGGCAGCCTGTCGGGCGGTGAGGCCCAGCGGATCCGGCTGGCCACCCAGATCGGCTCCGGGCTGGTCGGCGTGCTGTACGTGCTGGACGAGCCCTCGATCGGCCTGCACCAGCGGGACAACCACCGGCTGATCGAGACCCTGGTGCGGCTGCGCGAACTCGGCAACACCCTGATCGTCGTCGAGCACGACGAGGACACCATCCGGACCGCCGACTGGGTGGTCGACATCGGCCCGGGTGCGGGCGAGCACGGCGGCGAGGTGCTGGTCTCCGGCCCGGTGAGCGAGCTGCTGGAACACCCCACCTCGCTCACTGGTGCCTACCTGGCCGGCCGCAGAGCGATCCCGATGCCGTCCCACCGCCGGCCGTCCACCGGCCGCGAGATCACCGTGCACGGCGCCCGGGAGAACAACCTGCGTGATGTCACAGTCTCGTTCCCGCTCGGGCAGTTCATCGCGGTGACCGGGGTGTCGGGCTCGGGCAAGTCGTCGCTGGTGAACGCCATCCTCTACACCGCCCTGGCCAAGCAGCTGTACGGTGCCCGCGCAGTGCCGGGAAAACACTCCTCGATCACCGGGATCGAGCACATCGACAAGAGCATCCACGTCGACCAGTCGCCGATCGGCCGCACCCCGCGGTCGAACCCGGCCACCTACACCGGCGTCTTCGACCGGATCCGCAAGCTCTTCGCCGAGACCCCGGAGGCCAAAGTCAGGGGCTACGGCCCGGGCAGGTTCTCGTTCAACGTCAAGGGTGGCCGGTGCGAGAACTGCGCGGGCGACGGCACGATCAAGATCGAGATGAACTTCCTGCCGGACGTCTACGTGCCCTGCGAGGTCTGCCACGGTGCCCGCTACAACCGGGAGACCCTGGAGGTGCACTACAAGGGCAAGACCATCGCTGAGGTGCTGGACATGCCGATCGAGGAGGCGGTGGAGTTCTTCGCGGCGATCCCGGGCATCGCCCGGCACCTGCGCACCCTGGTGGACGTCGGGCTGGGCTATGTCCGGCTCGGGCAGCCGGCCACCACCCTATCGGGTGGTGAGGCGCAGCGGGTGAAGCTGGCCAGCGAGTTGCAGAAGCGCTCCACCGGGCGCACCATCTACGTCCTGGACGAGCCCACCACCGGTCTGCACTTCGAGGACATCCGCAAGCTGCTGCAAGTGCTGGGCAGGCTGGTGGACACCGGCAACACGGTGGTGGTGATCGAGCACAATCTCGACGTGATCAAGACCGCCGACTGGGTGATCGACATGGGCCCCGAAGGCGGCTCACGGGGTGGCCTGGTGATCTGCGAGGGCACGCCCGAACAGGTGGCCGCCGACCCGAACTCGTTCACCGGGCAGTTCCTCAAGCCGGTGCTGGCCGCCCATCCGCCGGTGGAGGTGGAGGAGCAGGAGGCCCTGCCCCAGGTCAGCTGATCGTCAGGGTGTCGCCGGTGCGGGTCACGGTGGCCGCGGCGAGCGGTTCGGTGGCCGGGCCGGTGATCACCGAACCGTCGGCCAGTGAGAAGGTGCTGCCGTGCCGGCCGCACACGATCGCGGTGTCGCTCACCTCCTGCACCGGGAGGTTCTGGTGGGTGCACAGGTAGCTGAACGCCACGAAGGTGCCCTGCGTGGGCTGAGTCACCACATACTGTCCAACGATGGCGCCGCTGCCCACCGGAACGTCGGCGACCTCGATCGTGGCAGTGCCGGCGGCAGCGCTGGATCCGGCCGAACTGCTGTCCTGCGGGCCGGTCGCGGCACCGCAGCCGGCCAGACAGAGCGCCAGCGCGCCGCCGCCGACACCGATCAGCACGGCACGGCGGGAAAGGACAGTGTCGGACGCCATCGGAACCTCCTGATCGGGTTGGCGGGCAGCCTAACCACGCTGGCTGTCAACCGGCTGTGAGCTGTGGCGCTCCTGGCTGAGGCCGTCGGCACCAGCGGGCCGCCAGCTCGCGGTCCACCTGGCAGCGCCCCGCTGGTGGAGGTGCGTCCTATGCTGACCACGCGATGACAGGACGATTGGATGGCTGACCCGCAGAGCTACCGGCCGAAGACCGGCTCGATCCCGACCGACCCCGGGGTGTACCGCTTCAGCGACGCCCAGGGACGGGTGATCTATGTCGGCAAGGCGGTCAACCTGCGGCAGCGGCTGACCTCCTACTTCGCCGACCCGGCCACCCTGCACTTCCGCACCCAGACGATGGTGCGTACCGCCGCGAAGGTCGAGTGGACGGTCGTCCGCAACGAACTCGAGGCGCTGCAGCTCGAATACACCTGGATCAAGCAGTTCGACCCGCGGTTCAACGTGAAGTACCGCGACGACAAGTCCTATCCCTGGGTGGCGGTGACCTGGGCCGAGGAGTTCCCCCGGGTGTTCGTCGGCCGTGGCGCCAAGCGCAAGGGCAACCGCTACTTCGGCCCGTACGCGCAGGCCTGGGCGATCCGGGAGACCATCGATACCCTGCTCTACGTCTTCCCGATGCGGTCCTGTACGACCGGGGTGTTCCGCAGTGCGAAAGCCAGTGGCAGGCCCTGCCTGTTCGGCTACATCGGCAAGTGCTCGGCCCCCTGCGTCGGACGGATCGACGCCGCCGACCACCGCGAACTCGTCCAGGATGTCTGCGACTTCCTGGCTGGCAAGACCGCGGCGCTGACCCGGCGGGTCGAGCACCAGATGCGGCAGGCCTCGGCGGCGATGGAGTACGAGAAGGCAGCAGTGCTGCGTGATCGGCTGGCAGCGCTCACGTCTGCCACCGAGTCGAATGCGATCGTGTTGGCCGACGGCACCGACGCCGACGTGATCGCCCTGGCCGAGGACCCGCTGGAGGTCGCCGTCCAGATCTTCCACGTCCGGGCCGGACGGGTGCGCGGCGAGCGCGGCTGGGTGGCCGATCGCACCGACGACGCCGACACCGCCCAGCTTGTCGAGTCCTTCCTGCTCTACCACTACGGCGAGGCGGTGGCGGAGTCCGAGGTGGCCGCAGCGATCCCGCCAGAGATCCTGGTGCCGGTCGAGCCGGCGAGCGGGGGAGTACTGGCCGAGCTGCTCACCGAGCAGCGCGGTTCGAAAGTGCGCGTTCGGGTGCCGCGGCGCGGCCCGAAACTCACCCTGCTGGAGACCGTTGCGAAGAACGCCCAGGAGGCGCTCATCCTGCACAAGACCCGCCGGGCCAGCGACCTGTCCACCCGCAACCGGGCGCTGGAGGAGATCCAGAACGCCCTCGGGCTGCCCGAGGCGCCGCTGCGGATCGAGTGCTATGACATCTCGCACCTGCAGGGTACTGAGGTGGTTGGCTCGATGGTGGTCTTCGAGGACGGCCTGCCGCGCAAGGGCGACTACCGCAGGTTCGTCATCCGCAACCAGGAGTCCAACGACGTCGCAGCCATGCACGAGGTGATCACCCGGCGGTTCTCCCGGCTGCGGGACGACCGCGCTTCCCTGACCGACGAGGACGAGGGTGGGCCGCTGCTGATCGACCCGACCACCGGCGCCCCGCGCCGGTTCGCCTACACCCCCGCCCTGGTGGTGGTGGACGGTGGCGCGCCCCAGGTGGCCGCCGCCCAGGCCGCGCTGGCCGAACTCGGCGTCACCGACGTGGCGGTCTGCGGGCTGGCCAAACGGCTGGAGGAGGTCTGGCTACCGGGAGAGGAGTACCCGGTGATCCTGCGGCGCACCAGCGAAGGCCTCTATCTGCTGCAGCGCATCCGGGACGAGGCGCACCGGTTCGCGATCACCCACCACCGCGGCCGTCGCTCGGCGTCCATGGTCGAGTCGCTGCTGGACGATGTCCCCGGGCTGGGCGAGGTGCGTCGCAAGGCCCTGCTGAAATACTTCGGCTCATTGCGGAAGCTCCGGGCGGCCCAGGTCGAGCAGATCGCCGAGGTGCCGGGGATCGGGTTGAAGACCGCGCAGGCGATCCATGACGCGGTCGCCGCCCAACCCGCGCGGGAGGCGATCAACACCGCCACCGGCGAGATCATCGAACAGTAGTCGGCCGCGCCGGGGCCTGCGCGCGGCCCTATCATGACGGCATGGAGCCGGTCGCCGAAGCAGTGGAGTTTCTGGTCATCACCGGGGTGTCGGGGGCCGGCCGGCGCACCGCCGCGCACGCCCTGGAGGACCACTCCTGGTATGTGGTCGACAACCTGCCGCCGGAGTTGATGCCCCAATTGCTCCAGATCGCCCGCGACCGGGACTTCACCAAGGTGGCGGTAGTGCTGGATGTCCGTACCCGGTCGGCCTTCCAGCAGCTGCCGGCGGCCTTCGCCGAACTCGGCCGGGCCGGTGTGCTGCCGACCATCCTGTACCTCGACGCCAGCGACGAGGTGATCGTGCGGCGGCAGGAATCGGTTCGCCGGCCGCTACCGCTGCAGGGCGCCGACCGGCTGCTGGACGGCATCCGGCGCGAGCGCAGGCTGCTGGGCGATCTGCGCGCCCGGGCCGACGTGGTGATCGACACCACCGACCTGAACGTGCACGACCTGACCGACCGGGTGGTCGAGCTGGCCGCCGGCGGCGGGCCCGACCGGATCGTGTTCACCCTGATGTCCTTCGGCTTCAAGAACGGCGTCCCGATCGACGCCGACATGGTGTTCGACCTCCGGTTCCTGCCCAACCCGTTCTGGGTACCCGAACTGCGGCCCCAGAACGGCCTGGCCCAGGCGGTCGCGCAGTATGTGCTGACCCAGCCTGCGGCGGCCGAGTTCCTGGCCAGCCTCAGGCAACTCGTCGACACCGTGCTGCCCGGCTACCGGCGGGAGGGCAAACAGCACGTCACGATGGCGTTCGGCTGCACGGGCGGCAAACACCGCTCGACGGCGATCGTCGAGGAGTTCGCCGGCCGGTTGCGTGCTGACGGCCTGGCCGTCACGGTGCGGCACCGGGATCTGGGGCTGGAATGAGCGTCCCGGGATCGCGTCAACCCGCCGTCACCGCCCTCGGTGGCGGGCACGGCCTGGCGGCCAGTCTCGGCTCACTGCGCCGGTTGACCAACCGGCTGACCGCGATCGTGACGGTGGCCGACGACGGCGGCTCCTCCGGCCGGCTGCGTCAGGAGTTCAACGTCCTGCCGCCGGGCGACCTCCGGATGGCGCTCGCGGCGCTCTGCGGGGACGACGACATCGAACGCACCTGGGCCGAGGTGCTGCAGTCGCGGTTCAGCGGCGACGGCCCGCTCGGCGGTCACTCGATCGGGAATCTGCTGATCGCCGGACTGTGGCAGTACATCGACGACCCGGTCGCCGGCCTCGACATGGTGGCCGCCCTGCTCCGGGTGCAGGGACGGGTGCTGCCGATGTCGGCGGTGCCGCTGGTGATCGAGGCCGATGTCACCGGTGCTGATCCGGCCTTCCCCGACGAGGCCACCGTGGTGGTCGGCCAGGAGGCGGTGGCGCTGGCCACCGGGGTGATCGGCGATGTCCGGCTGACCCCGGCCAATCCGCCGGCCGTCCCGGAAGCCGTCGAGGCGATCATCCGTGCCGACCACGTGGTCCTCGGCCCCGGTTCGTGGTACTCCTCGGTGCTGCCGCACCTGCTGGTTCCCGAACTCGCCGACGCCGTGGTCAGCACCTCCGCCCAGCGGATCCTGACCATGAACCTGGTGCCCACCGAGGACGAAACCGCCGGCTACACCGCCTCGCGTCACCTGGAGGTGCTCGCCGAGCACGAGCCACGGCTGCGGCTGGATGCCGTCCTGGTAGATCCGAGTTTCGTGGCCGGGGATCCGCATCTGGAGAGCTTCACCCGGTCGCTCGGTGCCCGGCTGGTGGTCGCCGACGTCCGGATGCGGGACGGCTCCGCCCGCCACGATCCACTGAAGCTGGCGGCCGCCTACGCCGAGGTGATGGAATTGTGACTGCCCTGGTCCGCAGGCTCATCCAGGAATCGACCGGCGGCTGGGCGGGGCGCCGGATTGCTGCCGAACCGTCCGGGGCCCGCCTCCCCGGACGCTAGGCTTGCCTCGCCCCCCAGGAACGTGACCGAACGGAAGGTGTCAGCCCTCATGGCCATGACGCAGCAGGTGAAAGCTGAACTCGCCACCCTGGAGGTCAGCAAGCCCGAACTGCGCAAGGCCGAGGTGGCCGCTCTGCTGAGGTTCACCAACAGCCTCCACATTGCCGGTGGCCGGATCGTGGTGGAGGCCGAACTCGACACCGGCGCCGCTGCCCGCCGGTTGCGGACGGCGATCGCCGAATTGTTCGGTTTCACCTCCGAGTTCGTGGTCATCACCGGCAGCGGGGTGCGACGCGGCACCCGCTATCTCGTCCGGCTGATCCGGGACGGCGAGTCGCTGGCCCGGCAGACCGGTCTGATCGACTCCCGCGGCCGTCCGGTGCGCGGCCTGCCGGTCCAGATCGTCAGCGGCGGAGTGGACGTCTCGGTGGCCGCCTGGCGCGGCGCCTTTCTCGCCCACGGCTCGCTCACCGAGCCCGGCCGCTCGATGGCCCTGGAGGTCACCTGCCCCGGTTCGGAGGCGGCGCTCGCCCTGGTGGGTGCCGCCCGCCGGCTGCAGATCAGCGCCAAGGCCCGCGAGGTGCGCGGCGTCGACCGCGTGGTGATCCGGGACGGCGACGCGATCTCCGCGATGCTCACCCGGCTCGGTGCACACGAGTCCGTGCTGGCGTGGGAGGACCGCCGGATGCGGCGCGAGGTGCGCGCCTCGGCGAACCGGCTGGCGAACTTCGACGATGCCAACCTGCGGCGCTCGGCGCGGGCCGCGGTCACCGCCGGTGCCCGGGTCCGGCGGGCGCTGGAGATCCTCGGCGAGGATATCCCCGAACACCTGCTGGAGGCCGGCAAGCTCCGGCTGGAACACAAGCAGGCCAGCCTGGAGGAACTCGGCCAGCTGCACACCCCGCCCCTGACCAAGGACGCGGTCGCCGGCCGGATCCGCCGCCTGCTGGCGACCGCCGACAAACGGGCTGCGGAGCTGGGAATTCCCAACACAGAGGCGGGCCTGAGCGTCGAACTGCTCGACGACAACGATTGACACCCAGCCCCTGGGAGGGTGTGCTGGAGGCCCACCCGCAACGGGTCGGATGAGCGCGTCCTACAAGTCGTCGGACAAGCCCTTTTTCGATAGGGTGGAGGTGTTCAACCTGCCCCGGTCCAGCTGGTTCGCGGCAGCCGCTTGCAGTAAGGAGTTCCATACACATGACCGTCAAGGTTGGTATCAACGGGTTTGGCCGGATCGGCCGTAACTACTTCCGTGCTCTGGTCGCCTCGGGCGCCGATCTGGACGTGGTGGCAGTCAACGACCTCACCGACAACAAGACGCTCGCGCAGCTGCTCAAGTACGACTCCATTCTGGGCCGGTTCCCGGGTGAGGTCAGCTACGACGAGCAGGCGCTGTACGTCGACGGCAAGCAGATCAAGGCCTTCGAGGAGCGCGATCCGGCCAATCTGCCGTGGGGCGAGCTGGGCGTCGACATCGTGATCGAGTCCACCGGCTTCTTCACCGACGCCACCAAGGCCAAGGCCCACCTGGACGCCGGTGCCAAGAAGGTGCTCATCTCCGCTCCGGCGAAGAACGAGGACATCACCATCGTGATGGGTGTGAACGACGGGCTGTACGACCCGGCCGCGCACAACATCATCTCGAACGCCTCCTGCACCACCAACTGCCTGGCCCCGCTGGCCAAGGCGCTGAACGACGGCATTGGCATCGTCAAGGGCCTGATGACCACCATCCACGCCTACACCCAGGACCAGAACCTGCAGGACGCTCCGCACAAGGACCTGCGTCGCGCCCGCGCCGCCGCCCTGAACATCGTCCCGACCACCACCGGTGCGGCCAAGGCCGTCGCCCTGGTGCTGCCGGAACTGAAGGGCAAGCTGGACGGCTACGCGCTGCGCGTCCCGGTGCCCACGGGCTCGGTGACCGACCTCACCTTCGAGGCCAGCCGCGAGACCACCGTCGAGGAGATCAACGCGATCGTCAAGGCTGCTGCCGAGGGTCCGCTGAAGGGCATCCTGGAGTACTCCGAGGATCCGATCGTCTCCAAGGACATCGAGACCTACCCGCTGTCCAGCATCTTCGACGCGCCGCTGACCAAGGTGATCGGCAACCAGGTGAAGGTCGTCTCCTGGTACGACAACGAGTGGGGCTACTCCAACCGGCTGGTCGACCTGACCGTGCTGGTGGGCTCGAAGCTCTGATCGCTCCCTGATCCTGTACCGCTGAGAAGTGGGCCGACTCGCTCTTCGCGGGTCGGCCCACTGTGCGAATCCACCAAAGAAGAAAGGCAACCAGTGAAGTCCCTTGAAGACCTCGGTGACCTCCGGGGCAAGCGGGTCCTGATCCGCTGCGATTTCAACGTACCGCTGGACGGCGATGTCATCACCGATGATGGCCGCATCAAGGCGGCCCTGCCCACCCTGACCTACCTGCGTTCCGCCGGGGCGAAGACGGTGATCATGGCCCACCTCGGACGGCCCAAGGGCGAGGTCAACCCGAAGTACTCGTTGTCCCCGGCCGCCAAACGGCTCGGCGAACTGCTCGGCACCGAGGTCAAGCTCGCCGCCGACGTGGTCGGCCCGTCCGCCACGGCGACCGTCGCCGCACTGTCCGACGGCGAGGTCGCGCTGCTGGAGAACGTCCGCTACGAGCCGGCCGAGGAGTCGAAGGTCGACGCCGAACGTGCAGAACTCGCGGCGAAGTACGCCGCCCTGGGTGACGTCTTCGTCTCCGACGGCTTCGGCGTCGTCCACCGCAAGCAGGCCTCGGTCTACGACGTCGCCAAGCTGCTGCCGAACGCCGCCGGCTACCTGGTGGCCAAGGAGGTTGACGTCCTGAAGAAGCTCACCGAGACCCCCGAGCGGCCTTATGTGGTCGTGCTGGGTGGCGCGAAGGTGGCCGACAAGCTGGGCGTCATCGACAACCTGCTCAAGGTCGCCGACACCCTGATCATCGGGGGCGGCATGGCCTACACCTTCCTCAAGGCACTCGGCTACGAGGTGGGCATCTCGCTGCTGGACGCAGAGAAGGTCGACACCTGCGCCGACTACCTGGAGCAGGCCAAGGCTGCCGGCAAGCAGATCCTGCTGCCGGTGGACACCCGGGTGGTGGCCGAACTCGACTTCGCCAGCCGAACCGCCAGCGCGGTCACGATCGTGGCGGCCAGCGAGATCCCGGCCGACCAGGAGGGTGCCGACATCGGACCGGAGACCGAGAAGCTGTTCGCCGAGGCCATCCGGGGCGCCAAGACGGTGTTCTGGAACGGCCCGATGGGTGTCTCCGAGATCGAGTCGCTGGCCAGCGGCACCAACGCCGTGGCGAAGGCGCTGGCCGAATCCGACGCGTTCAGCGTCATCGGTGGCGGGGACTCCGCAGCCGCCGTCCGCAACCTCGGCTACCCCGACACCGCGTTCGGGCACATCTCGACCGGCGGCGGAGCATCCCTGGAATACCTGGAGGGCAAAGAGCTCCCCGGGCTGGCAGTCCTTGAGGAGAACTGACATGGCACGCACACCGCTGATGGCGGGCAACTGGAAGATGAACCTGAACCACGTCGAGGCGACCGGGGTGGTGCAGAAGCTGGCCTGGACGCTGGCGGACGCCCGCTACGAGCCGGCGAAGTCCGAGGCGGCGGTGATCGTCCCGTTCACCGACATCCGGACTGTCCAGACGCTGATCGAGGGCGACAAGCTGCCGCTGGCCTTCGGTGCGCAGGACGTCTCCGAGCACGACGCCGGCGCCTACACCGGTGAGGTCTCGGCCGACATGCTGGCCAAGCTGAACGTGAAGTACGTCGTGGTCGGGCACTCCGAACGCCGCGAGTACCACGGCGAGACCGACGCCCTGATCAACGCCAAGGCCAAGAAGGTGATCGCCGCCGGAATGACCCCGATCATCTGCGTCGGTGAGGTGCTGGAGATCCGCAAGCAGGGCACCCACGTCGAACACGTCCTGGGCCAGACCAAGGGGGTCCTGGACGGTCTGAGCCCCGAACAGGTCGGTGCGCTGGTGATTGCCTACGAGCCGGTCTGGGCGATCGGTACCGGTGAGGTGGCCACCCCCGAGGACGCGCAGGAGGTCTGCGGCGCGATCCGCGGCTACGTCGCCGACATCTTCGGTGCGGCAGCAGCCGAGGCGGTCCGAATCCAGTACGGCGGCTCGGTGAAGGCGAGCAACGTGGTCGAGATCATGGCGCAGCCCGATGTGGACGGCGCCCTGGTCGGCGGTGCCAGCCTCAACCCCGAGGAGTTCGCCAGAATCGTGCTGTTCTCGTCCTCGGCCAACTGAAGGCCCGCGGGACAACGAGATCCCGAATCCGCCTGGTGGCGTCCGGTTGAAGCCGGACGCCACTGGCGTTCCTGGTCCGGGACGACGGGGGATCCACGCGGTTGCCGGCGAATGCGGGAATCTCGCGCTGGTGAGTTAGGATTTCCCGGTGACTGCTCCGCTGATGACCTGGCCGATTCTGACCCTGTCGATCATCCTGATCCTCACCAGTATCGTGCTGGCCCTGTTCGTCCTGCTGCACAAGGGCCGTGGCGGCGGAATGTCGGATCTCTTCGGTGGCGGTATGACCACGTCCATGGGCGGCACCTCGGTCGCCGAGCGCAACCTCGACCGGCTCACCATCGTGGTCGGTGGGATCTGGCTGGTCAGCATCCTGGGGCTGCTCACCCTCTATCGCTTCTTCCCCGAGGTCGGCGCGTTCTGACGCGCGGCCTGACAGACGAACACCGCTAGGAGGAGACACCCGTGGTTGGTGGCAGTGCGATCCGTGGCAGCCGCGTCGGCGCGGGCCCGATGGGTGAAGCGGAACGAGGTGAATCTGCCCCGCGACTGTACGTCTCGTATTTCTGCGCCAATGGTCACGTCACCCGTCCGGCCTTCGCGGCCGACGCCGTCCCGCCGGACACCTGGGACTGCCCCCGGTGCGGACTGCCGGCCAACCTCGACTCCGAGAACCCACCGCCGCCGCCGAAGATCCAGCCCTACAAGACCCATCTGGCCTATGTGAAGGAACGCCGCACCGATGCCGAGGCGGTGGCCATCCTGTCGGAGGCGCTGGAGTCGCTGCGCGCCCGCCGCGCCGCTGGCGAGGTCATCTACTGACTGTTCCCGACACTGGCCCGCTCACCGGCCGGGCTGTCGGCCCGCTACAGCGAGCACACGAAGTAGGGCAGCTGCGCGGCGGCATCCTGGTCGATCAACCAGACGGTCGCCTGCTCGCCGTGGACCCGGCCGGCGGGTAACGTCTCGTCGCCCACGACCGCCCGGGCCACCGCGTCGGCCTTGTCCGGCCCGCTGACCACGAACCACACCTGGTCGGATCTGCTGAGCGTCGGCAGGGTGAGGCTGATCCGCTCCGGCGGCGGTTTCGGAGAGTCGCTGACACCGATCACCGTCTGGGAGGTCGGCTCCTCCGAAGGGTGGCCGGGGAAGATGGACGCCACATGGCCGTCTGGCCCCATGCCCAGCAGACAGATGTCGAACCGGGTCTGGCCGAGCTCCTTGGCGTAGGTGGCCGCCGAGGCACCGGCGTCGATCACGCCGTCCGCGGCGGGCATCGGATGGGTACGGGACGGGTCGAGTGCGAAGTGGCCGGCCAGCGCCGCCAGGGTCGGACCGGCGTTGCGGTCGGGGTCGTCGGTGGGCAGGAAGCGCTCATCCCCCCACCACAGCTCGAGCCGGGAGGGGTCAAGCGAGGAGTCCTCGACGAGTTCGCCGAGTCGGGTGTAGAGCCGCAGCGCGATCCGTCCACCGGTGAGGCAGATCTGGGCCACCCGGTCGTCGGGCTGGTAGCCGATCAGCGCGTCCAGCAGCCGCCGGGCGACCCGGTCGACGAGATCGTCGGAGTCGAGATAGCGCACCACCTGCGGCTGGTGAGAACCCATCAGAGAGACTCCTTCGTGACGCCTGCGTCCCAGCGCGCTCCCAATGCTGCCATGGCCGCGTGGTAGGCCGCATCCTCGTCCAGCCGCCGCAGTTCCTCGGTGATCAGCGCGTTGAGGTCGCGACGGGGCAGGGCGACGATCCGCCGCGGCACACCGGGCGCGGAGAAGGCGGCCATGGTGCCGTCCGTCCGGGTCAGCCGGATGTCGCCGGCGTCGGTCTGCAGCTCGACACCCATGATGCCGTACTCGCCGGCCTCGTCCTCCAGCCGCACCTCGACGCCCAGCCGGTCATCCAGCCAGGCGGCGAGCAGCACGCCGGCAGCATTGCCGGGGGTGGCACGGACGATCGCCCGCCGGATCGGCGCCGGATGCTGTTCGACGGCCGCTGCCAGCAGGGCACGCCAGCGGGTGAGCCGGGTCCAGGTGAGGTCGGTGTCGCCGGGGGAGAGGTGCTGGGCCCGCTCGACCAGGGCGGCGATCGGGAACTCGGCAGCGTGGGAGTCGGTGATCCGGCGCAGGGCCAGTCGGCCGATCGGGTCGTCGCCGGGGGTTTCGGGCGAGCCACCCGGCCACCACACCACCACCGGCGAGTCCGGCAGCAGCAGCGGCAGCAGCACCGAGGCGTGGTGCTCGGTGAGTTCGCCGTGGAAGACCAGCTGGATGATCTCGCCCGGTACCTCCTCCGCGAGTCGCAGGACGGCGTCCAGCCGGGTGGGGCCGTCGTCGCCGTCGCTGACCAGGATGATCCGGGACGGGTGCTCCCGGCCGGCATCGATGACCGCGGCGAACACCTCGTCGTCGTCGCAGCCCCGGGCCACCGCGATCATGGTGAACACCAGGCCGGTGGGCACTCCGACCCGCGAGCGGGCGGTGAGGATCTCGCGTCCGATCCGGGAGGCGCTGGTGTCGGGAAGGTCGATGATCACAGCCTGCTCCTCACGGTCGCCGCCAGCTTCGGCCGTCCCGGGCGAGCATCTCCCGGCCTGAACGGGTACCCCACGAGCCGGCCGGGTAGCCCTCGGGCGGCTCCGCCAGACTCTGCCAGTAGTCCAGCACCGGGTCGAGGATCCGCCAGGCGGCCTCGACCTCCTCGTGCTGCGGGAACAGCGGCGGGTCGCCCAGCAGGACGTCCAGGATCAGCCGTTCGTAGGCCTCCGGGGAGGACTCGGCGAAGGAGGTGCCGTAGGCGAAGTCCATGGTGACGTCACGGATCTCCATCTGGGTGGCCGGCACCTTGGCGCCGAGCCGGAGCATCACGCCCTCGTCCGGCTGGATCCGCATCACCAGGGCATTCGAGCCGAGGCCGGTGACGTCGGAGTTGGTGAACGGCAGATGCGGTGCCGGCTTCAGGATGAGCGCCACCTCGGTGACCCGGCGCGGCATTCGCTTGGCCGTGCGCAGGTAGAACGGGACGCCCGCCCAGCGGCGGTTGTCGATGTCCACCCGGATCGCCGCGTAGGTCTCGGTGCGGGAGTCGGACGGGATGCCGTCCTCCTCCAGGTAGCCCTTGACCAGTTCGCCGCCCGCCCAGGCGGCCTGGTACTGCCCGCGGGCAGTACCCCGTGCCAGGTCGGCGGCGGGACGGGTGGCCTGCAGCACCTTGAGCTTCTCCGCGCGCAACTGGTCGGCGGAGAAGGAGGTGGGCTCCTCCATGGCGGTGAGCGCAAGGAGTTGCAGCAGGTGGTTCTGGATCACGTCCCGGGCGGCGCCGATGCCGTCGTAGTACCCGGCCCGGCCGCCGATTCCGATGTCCTCGGCCATCGTGATCTGGACGTGGTCGATGTAGGAGCGGTTCCAGATCGGCTCGAACAACTGGTTGGCGAACCGGAAGGCCAGCATGTTCTGGACCGTTTCCTTGCCCAGGTAATGGTCGATCCGGAAGACCGACTGAGGGTCGAACGCTGCCGACACCTTCCGCTGCAACTCCTGGGCGCTGGCCAGGTCGTGGCCGAACGGCTTCTCGATCACCACCCGCGACCAGGCGCCGTCCGGGCCCTCCGGGGTCTTTCCGGCCAGGCCGTGCCGGCTGAGCTGATCGAGGGTGATGTCGAAGGCCTTCGGCGGCACCGAGAGGTAGAAGGCGTGGTTACCGCCGGTGCCCTGGGCCTCGTCCAGTTCGCGCAGGGTGGCGGCGAGGTTCTCGAACGCCTCGTCACTGTCCAGGTCGCCGGGGACGAACCGGATGCCTTCCAGCAACTGCTGCCAGACGTCATCGCGGAAGGGGGTGCGGGCATTCTCCCGCACGGCCTGCTGCACCACCTCGGCGAAGTGCTCGGCCCGCCAGTCCCGCCGGGCGAAGCCGACCAGCCCGAAGCCAGGTGGGAGCAGGCCGCGATTGGCCAGGTCGTAGATCGCCGGCAACAACTTCTTGCGCGACAGGTCGCCGGTCACACCGAACATCACCAGCGCGCAGGGGCCGGCCATCCGGGGCAACCGGCGGTCTCCTGCGTCCCGCAGCGGATTGCGGTACTCCTGTTCGCCCATCGTCCTCCTCAACGGCGCTCCGGCCAGGCTCGACTCTACGACATCACCGGTAGCCGGCAGCCAGTGCTCCCAGGGCGAGCAGTCGCGGGCCGGAGTTACTGCCCACCGACCAGCCGCCCCCGGGCCAGCGCGACGGTGTGGTCGGCGCAGGCCTCGATCAACTCGGCGTCGTGGGTGGCGACGACCACCGTGCGGCCCGCGCCGGCGAGGTGCCGCAGCGCGTCGGCGACTTGTTCCATGTGGGCCAGGTCCAGCCCGCTGGTGGGCTCGTCCAGCACCACGGTCTCCCGGCCGGAGGCCAGCGCAGCCGCGATCGCCAGCCGCTGCTTCTGTCCGGCCGACAGCGCCATCGGGTGCCGCTCGGCCAGCTCGGCCAGGTCGACCTGGCCGAGGATGCGGGCAGCCTCCTCCTCGACGCCTGCCCGCAGACCTGCCAGCCGCAGGGTGAGCGCCACCTCCTCCAGTGCCGACTCGGTGAACAGTTGGTGGTTGACGTCCTGGTCCACAGCGAAGACCCGGCGGCGGCGTTCCCGGCGGCCGAGGACGTGTCCGGCCTGGCGCAGCGTGCCGGTGCGGGCCGGGGCGATCCCGGCAAGCCAGCGGAGGAGCGTCGTCTTCCCGGCCCCGTTGGGTCCGGTCAGCGCGGTGACCCGGCCGGTGGGCAGGTCGAGCCGGTCGATCCGCAGGTCGTGGGACCAGCTGGTGGCGCCGACACCGGGTACCTTCCGTCCGCGGTGCCGGTAGTGCAGGTCGCGGAGCTCCAGAACCGGCTGGCCCGCCAGCGGCGACGCCGGTCCGGGGGAGTACCGGGCATCGGCCGCCCGCAGGCCGAGAGCGCGCAGCGCGGCGCCGTCCATCGCCCGGAACGCGTCACCGCTGTGCTCGGCGACGATCCGTCCGTGGTCCAGCAGGACGAGCCGATCAGCCAGCTGCCGGAGGTAGCCGAGCCGGTGCTCGGCCACGATGACAGTGGCGCCAGCGGCCTTCCAGGCGGCCATGATCCGCTGCAGCCGGCGGGTGGCTGCCGCGTCCAGGTTGGCCGAAGGCTCGTCGAGGACGTAGAGGCCGGGTCGGGTGGCCGCCACCGAGGCGCAGGCCAGGCGCTGTTTCTCGCCGCCGGAGAGTGCGAACACCGAACGGTCGCGCAGGGAGGCCAGGTCGAAGGCGTCGATCGCTGCCGCCACCCGGTTGCGGGTCTCGGCCCGGGGCAGGCCGAGGTTCTCGCAACCGAAGGCGATCTCGGCGGCGGTGTCGGTGGTGAAGAACTGGGTGCGGGGGTTCTGGAACACCGAACCCACCTCGGCAGCGGTCTCCCAGACCCGCTGGCCGGCAGGTTCGCGGCCGTTGACCAGCACCTGCCCGCTGAGCTCGCCGGGATGGAAGTGCGGAACCAGGCCATTGAGCAGTCGTGTCACGGTGGTCTTGCCGCAGCCCGAGGGACCGCTCACCACCACGAACTCGCCGGGCGCGATAGTGAGGTCGATGCCGTCCAGGGCGGGCTGCTGGACGGCCTGGTAGCGAAAGCCGACCTCGGTGAGATCAACCGACAATCCACACCCCCAATCCGGCCAGGCAGGTCAGCAGCGTCACCACATCGGGCGGACGCAGGCCGATCCGGCAGATCCGCTCGGCACGACCGGGCCGCCCCAGGCCACGGGTGAGCGCCGCCTGGCTGAGTTCCTCGCCGGACTTGACGGTGGAGATCAGCAACGGGATCAACCGGTACTCCAGCCAGGGCAGCGGACCGACGCGCAGCAGCGACACCCCGCGGGCACTCATCGCGGTGGCCACGGCGGCCGACTCCTCGCCCACCGTCGGCAGGAAGCGGAGTACCACCGCCGCCGGAATCACCAACTGCCGCGGGATCCGCAGCTCCTCCAGCGACGCCATGAACTCGCTCACCCGGATGCTGACCACCGCCACGTAGCCCATGAACAGGCCGGGGGCGAGCCGGGACACCAGCCCCGCCAGGCCCGTCAGCAGGGCGCCGGCGCCGGCCAGGTCACCGGCCAGCAGCCATCGTTCGACGGCGAGCGCGGACAGGCTCACCGCCAGGTAGGCCAGGGCGGCGGCGATCCGTCCCACCCCGACCGCCAGGACGGCGGGAATCAGCAGGAAGATCAGCCGGGCCGCGGCGTCCCCGCCAGTGAAGCCGGCCGAGAACATCACCACATTGAGCGTCCCGACCACCGCGAGAGTGGTGCGCGGATCCAGCCGGAACAGCTCGGGGCAGGTCACCTCAGGCGATGCCTGCGCGCTCGAAGTGCTTGCGCAGCAGTGCCCGTCCCAGGTAGGCACCGATGACGGCGCCGACGGCGAGCATTCCGATCATCACGACGAACATCCAGTTCGGGGTGAGGTCGACCATGGACTGCACCCAGGCGGCGTCGTGGCGCTGCCCGATCCGGGCCAGGAAGGCCTCTCGCGCGAAGAACAGCGGAACCACGGTGCCGATCAGCATCAGCGAGAAGACCACGTATCCGGCGACGGTCGTCGTCCAGCGCCGGTAGCCGCCGGCGCGGAAGATGAGATCAGCGGCAGGTGCCAGGACGAGCGCCAGCAGCGGTACCCAGAAGGCCTGCCCGGTCGCCAGGACGAGCAGCCCGACCAGAATCCCGAGGATGGTGACCATCCCGAACGTGTCGACCCGGGTGAGGAAGAGCATGAACGGGATGCCGGCAATGATCGGGATGTAGAGCGGCCCGAGCACCTGCAGGATCGGCACCAGCGCGCCCAACTGGCCGAAGACGGCGACGGCTGCGAAGTAGAGGACGGTGAAGATGCCGATGTTGATCAGATCGCGAGTGGTGAGTTTTTTCACCGGTGTGCCTCCTGGCTGTGCCGCGGACGATCGCACTGCGGAGCCTAGCGGCGTCTCTGCGGGCTCGCCAACCGCGCCCGCGCCCGACCACGGGTCCGGGCCGGGGTGTCACCAGGCGTAGGATTTCGGCTCGGAGAAGGAGGCGATCCGGTGAGCGCGGCGGTACTGGTGGTCCACGGCGGGCGGTTCGGCCAGAGCAGGAAGATTGCCCTGGCGATGGACGAGGTGCTGCGGGACGCGGGCCTGGCGACAGAGATGGTCGAACTCACGTCGGCCACGGCGATCGACCCGTCCCGGCACTCGGGACTGCTGCTGGTCACCTCGGTGCGCTACGGCTATTTCGACCGCAACGCCTACCGGTTGGTCGAACGCCACCGGAGTTGGCTGGCGACCGCACCCACCCAACTGGTGACGGTCTCGCTGACCGCCCGCAAGCCGGAGAAACGCGACCCGCAGACCCACAGCTACACCGCCACGTTCCTGGAGAAGAGCGGCTGGACGGGTGGCGTCCAGGTGGTCGCCGGCGCGCTGGAGTACCCGCGCTACAAGCTGTGGGACAGGCTCGCGATCCAGTTGATCATGAAGATCACCGACGGCCCCACTGATCCCGGTCTCAGCATCGAGTACACCGACTGGGACCAGGTGCGGGCCACTGCCGACCGCTTTGCCGCCCAGTTGGTCGGCTCGCCGGAAGCCTGAACGGCGGGAGGAACTCTGCCCATCAGCCCGGACAGCCGTCGCTTGGGGGCGTGGAGCGTGGCTAGACTGCTCGAATCAGCCAGAAGGGACGCGCGCGATTCACCACCATGACCCGGCCAGCCGTACGGCTGTCGTGACGGCGGAGCCCGGCCTGAGCCGGGCTCGCGATGTTCTTGCTGCCTACGTGGCGCTCGCCAAGCCGCGGATCATCGAGTTGCTGCTGGTCACCACCGTGCCGGCCATGTTCCTGGCCGCAGGGGGCTTCCCACCGATCGGCCTGGTGGCCGCGACCCTGATCGGCGGCACCTTGGCCGCCGCCAGCGCAAACGTGTTCAACTCGGTCTTCGACGCCGACATCGACGCCGAGATGCGCCGCACCCGGCGGCGTCCGATGGTTCGGGGGCTGATCAGCACGCCGAAGGCCTACGGATTCGGAGTCGCCCTCGGGATCGCCTCGGTGTTGATCCTGGGGTTCGGCGCCAACTGGCTGTCGGCCGGATTGGCAGTGCTGGCCAACCTCTACTACGTCTTCGTCTACACCATGGCGCTCAAGCGGCGCACCGCCCAGAACGTGGTCTGGGGTGGGGTCGCCGGCTGCTTCCCGCCGCTGATCGGCTGGACGGCGGTCACCGGTTCGGTGGCCTGGCCGCCGCTGGTGCTGTTCGCGATCGTCTTCGCCTGGACTCCACCGCATACCTGGGCCCTCGCCCTGCGCTACCGCGAGGACTACGCCCAGGGGCACGTCCCGATGCTGCCGGTGGTGAAGCCGCCGGTGGCGGTGGCCTGGCGGATCCTCGGCTACACGGCGCTGACCGTCGCCACGAGCCTGCTGCTGTGGCCGGTCGCCGGCACCGGTTGGCTCTACCCGGTCGCCGCCGCCGTGCTGGGCGCGGTGATGCTCGGGGAGTCGATCGCGCTGCTGCGCCGCGCAAAGCAGGGTCTCACCGACGCCGCCCTCAAACCGATGCGACTGTTCCACCTCTCGAACAGCTACCTGGCCCTGGTGTTCATCGCGGCCGCCATCGACCCGCTGATCTTCTGAACCCGGGTCCACCCATGGTCGGTGATCCTCAGCGCAGGTTCCGCCGGTACAGCCAGACCAGCACCGTCCCCGCGCCCATCACCGCCAGGATCACCAGCGCCACAGCCTCTGGCACGCTGCCGGCGAAGGCGGCCTGGGCCAACGCGATCAGGGCGAACGGCAGCCCGCCGACCAGCAGCACCAGCAGGATGACCGCCAGCGCCACCGTCGACCAGTGCCGGACGGGCCGCACCGCTGCGACGGGCTGGACGGGGTAGGACAGCTCGTCCGGAAGCGGCCCGACGAGTTCGACCTCGGCCGCCGCGGGATCGGGAACTTCAGCCTCGAGTTCCGGATCGGGCGGCACCAGGATCGGCTTCCTGGCAGGTACCGGTCCCATCGGTTGCTGGTCGAACAACGACATGGCGTCCTCCTCGGGCCGCGGGACGATGCCTGCCCGCGTCTCGATCCTAGAACGTGCCGCTCGGGCTGTTGCCGGAACCCTGCCTGCCGGCGGCGAGCGCCCGTCCGGCCCGGGTACCCGCCGAGGCGGCCGCCGGCATCACCAGCACGGCGCCGAGCGGGATCAGGAACAGCAGTTGGACGATCAGGCCGAAGCCGAGCAGCCGCCCCGGGCGGGCCAGCCACAGCCGCAGCCGGGCGTGTCGGTCGTAGCCGCGGCGCTCCAGCGAGTTCACGGTCAGGCCGGCGGCCAGCGCCCAGCTGGAACCGACGAAGCCCACCAGGGTCGCGAGCCCGCCCCCCACGCCCGGCAGCAGGCTCACAGCCGCGGCGCCGATGCCGATGATCAGCCCGAGGCCGGCCATGGACAGCGTGTCCACCAGCCAGGTCGGGCCGCCGGGGGAGTGGTCCGGCACTGGGCCACCCAGCAATTCGTCGGTGGCCAGCGAGATCTTGCCGTAGAACGGATCACCCACGGCGAGCGTGATCGCGGTGTAGGTGACGGCGAAGGTGACCACCAGCGCCGCCACCAGGCCGGCGTCGATCGCGAACCGCAGGATCCCAGACAGCCAGCCCGGCCAATCCTCGGCGAACCCGGTCCACCCCGGCACCAGCGAGATCAGCCAGCTACCCAGCCAGAACA
Source organism: Propionicimonas sp. (assembly GCF_034927565.1). GTDB lineage: Bacteria > Actinomycetota > Actinomycetes > Propionibacteriales > Propionibacteriaceae > Propionicimonas. The sequence continues at coordinate 41,857 of NZ_JAYFPT010000003.1, read as the reverse complement.
GCAGGCCGCCCCAGACCAGTAGCACACCCAGCGCGGGCAGCAGCGCCGTGGTCATCAGCCGACGGTGCGAGCGCCACAGCCCGAGACCGGCGAGAAGGTCGGTGATCCCGGCGAAGAAATCCTTGAGCACCCGGCCAACGGTACTGGCAGGCAGGTGCAGCGGGCACAGCCGGGTGCGTCAGCCGGCGGGAGCCGGGGCCAGACGGCAGCAGAACAGCAGGTTGGCCACTGCGGCGGTGAACAGTGCCACTCCGACCATGTGGCAGGCGACCAGGGCAGGAGGGTTGCCAAGGAAGTACTGGGCGTAGCCGATCGCCCCCTGCAACAGTGAGATGCCGAAGACGATGTGACTGGCGCGGTAGACCGCCGGGGCTCGCCCGCCGCGGGTCAGGACCAGCAGCAGCACCAGGCCGGCGAGGGTGACCCAGACGCTGCCGGCGTGCACTTTTGCGACCGTTTCCAGGGCCAGCCCGTTGCGTTCGGCGCCACCGTCCCCGCTGTTCGGGCCGGCCCCGGTGACCACGGTGCCGAGCACCACGACCAGCACGCCGAGGGTGAACACCAACCGGACCAGCCAGCCGACAACCGGGGTCACCGCGAGCGGTTCGCGATCGTAGGCCCGACTCACCAGGGCCACGCAGACGACGATGATCGCCAGCGAGTCCAGCAGGTGCAGCGAGACCACCCACGGATTGAGCCGGGACAGCACCGACAGCCCGCCGATCACCGCCTGGGCGGGAATGCCGATGCCCGCCACGAAGGCCAGGATCCGCAGGTCGCGGCGTGGCTTTCCCGCGGCGTCACGCGCCTTCCAGGCTGCGACGAAGGTGGCGATGGCGATGGCGATCAGGACGAAGGTCAGCGTCCGGTTGCCGAACTCGATGAACTGGTGGGCCCCGGCCTCGGAGTGCGGGACGTAGGAGCCGGCCTCGCACTGGGGCCAGGTGTCACAGCCGAGCCCTGAGGCGGTGACCCGCACCAGCCCGCCGGTGAACACCAGCACCAGGTTGGCGACCAGGGAGGCCACCGTCCAGCGGCGCAGCGACGTGGGCGACTTCACGAGGTCCATCGGAACACCTTACGGGCTAGTGCCAGGCCGACGACCGCCCAGACTGCGAGGACGGCCAGCGGCAACGGGTCGAGACCGCCGTCAGCCCAGGTCCGCAGGGCGTTGGCGAGGGCCGTGGTCGGCAGCAGGTCGACCACGGGTCGCAGCCACGCGGGGAACTGGGCCGACGGGACCAGGACGCCGAGCGCCGCACCGGCCAGGTAGACCAGGTTGGACAGCGCCAGGGTGAGTTCGGCGCTCAGGCTGCCGGCCAGGGCGAGCGCGAGGGCAGCGAAGCTCAGCAGGGCCAGCGGGACCGCCACCACCACGACCAGGGTCTGACCGACGCTGGGCCGTGGCGCCCAGCCGGTCACCAGGGCGGTCACGGCCAGGACCGCCGCCTGGCCGAGCGCCAGCAGGGTCACCGACACCGCTTTGCCGAGCAGCAGGTCGACCCGCCGCAGCGGGGTGGCGACCAGGCGCTCCAGGACGCCGTAGCGGCGTTCGAAACCGGTTGCCACCGCCAGCGTGGTGAAGCCGGTGGACCACAGGCCGAGGGCGATCACCGACGCGGCGAAGGCCTCGCGCGGAATCCCCAGCCGATCGCCGGCAGCGGCCCGGGCGATCAGCAGCCCGAGTGGGATCACCAGGGCCAGCAGCAGCTGTTCGCCATTGCGGACGATCAGCTTCGCCTCCATCAGGGCATGCCGCCACACCCGCAGCCGGCGGGGTGCTGTGGTTCCGGCGGGGGCGAGGTCGAGGGCGGTCACCGGGCGTCCCCGCCGTTTCGTGCTGTCGGCTCGCTGCGGCCGCCGGTCGGCTCGGGGGGTACCGCGCTACCGGAGCTCCGCTGCCGGGCCGACGCCCCGGTCGGGGTGGCCGGCGCCAGGGTCTGCGCCGGGCTGGTCAGGCGCAGGAACAGCTCTTCCAGGCTGCCCTGGACGGTCAGCTCTGGCACCGTCCCGGCCGCCACCACCCGTCCGGCGTCCAGCAGCACCACCTGGTCGGCGAGCTGCTCGGCTTCGTCCATGGCGTGGGTGGTCAGGACGACGGCGACGCCAGCCTCGCGCAGTTGTGCGATCAGCGCCCACACCGCCCGGCGGGCGTGCGGGTCGAGGCCGGCGGTGGGCTCGTCCAGGAAGACCAGGGCGGGGCGACCGATGATCGCGCCGGCGAGGTTGACCAGCTGCTGCTGGCCGCCGGACAGTCGTCGGTAGGGCGTGGCGGCGAACGGGGCAATGCCCAGCGACTCGATCAGCCTCTCGGGTGGCAGCGGATCGGAGTAGAGGCTGGCGAGGTACCGCAGCAACTCGCCGGGACGCACCCCTGACCAGGCCCCGGTGGCCTGCGGCATCAGGCCCACCCGGTCGTTGGCGCCGGGAGAGCCTGCCGGGACCCCCAGTACCGAGATCGAGCCGGCGGCGGGGACCAGCAGCCCGGTGCAGCAGCGCACCAGGGTGGTCTTGCCAGCACCGTTGGGGCCCAGCACGGCTGTCACCTCACCCGTTGCCGCGGTCAGGCTCAGCCCGTCCAGTGCCACGTGATCGCCGAACCGAAGCGATACCCCCTGGAGGATGAGTGCTGTCGGGTCGGTCACGCCGGTCAGTCTATTCAGACCGGCGGCTCCCGTTGTCACACCATCCGCCGATCGGGGCACAACGCCGGTGCCCGGCTCCCTTGCGGGAACCGGGCACCGGCGTTGGTCAGAACCTGCGGCTCAGGCGTTGCTGGCCGGGGACGCGATGGCGTCTTCGGTGGTCGGGGCGAGCTCAGGCCCGGACTTGGTGTCCAGAGCCTTGAAGTCGTCCTTGGTCAGCATCGGGGCATCGATCCGCATCTGGTAGAAGGAACGCCACACCATGTAGATGCTGGCCAGCCCGAAGACCACCGCGAGGACCGCGTTGATCGCCGGGTTGCCGATGATGAGCGAGAGCTCGATCGCCAGCATGCCGAACAGGGTGGTGAACTTGATGACCGGGTTCAGGGCCACCGAGCTGGTGTCCTTGAACGGGTCGCCCACGGTGTCGCCCACGATCGAGGCGTCGTGCAGGTCGGTGCCCTTGGCCTGCAGGTCGACCTCGACGATCTTCTTCGCGTTGTCCCAGGCGCCACCGGCGTTGGCCATGAAGATGGCCTGGTAGAGCCCGAAGATGGCGATCGAGATCAGGTAGCCGATGAAGAAGTACGGCTCCACGAAGGCGAACGCCAAGGTGGCGAAGAAGATGCCCAGGAAGATGTTGAACATCCCCTTCTGGGCGTACTGGGTGCAGATCTCCACGACCCGGCGAGAGTCCTTGACAGAAGCCTTCTCGGAGGACTCCAGGTTGATGTTCTGCTTGATGAACTCCACCGCCCTGAAGGAGCCGGTGGTGACGGCCTGGGTGGAGGCACCGGTGAACCAGTAGATGATCGCGCCACCGGTGATCAGGCCCAGCAGGAACGGCACGTGCAGCAGCGAGAGGTTCTCGATGCCGGTGGTGAGCTCGCTGGTCAGGCCCATGATGATGGAGAAGATCATCGTGGTGGCACCCACCGCGGCGGTACCGATCAGCACCGGCTTGGCGGTCGCCTTGAAGGTGTTGCCGGCACCGTCGTTGGCTTCGAGCAGGTACTTGGCCCGTTCGAAGTTCGCGGTGATGCCGAAGTCCTTCTGCAGTTCTTCCTCGATGTCCGGAATCTGCTCGATCTGCGACAGCTCGTAGACGCTCTGGGCGTTGTCGGTGACCGGGCCGTAGGAGTCGACCGCGATCGTGACCGGGCCCATGCCGAGGAAGCCGAAGGCGACCAGGCCGAGGGCGAAGACACCCGGGGCCAGCATGATGTCGCCCGGGATCAGGGTGGAGACGCCGTAGGCGCCGGCCATCAGGGCGACGATCGCGATGCCCAGCCAGTAGGCGGAGAAGTTCCCCGCCACCAGGCCGGAGAGGATGTCGAGCGAGGCCCCACCCTCCTTGGCCGACTTCACGACCTCCTGGGTGTGCTTGGCCTTGACACCGGTGAACACCTTGACCAACTCGGGGATGATCGCGCCGGCCAGGGTTCCGAAGGAGATGATCAGCGCGAGCTGCCACCACAGGTTCGGCTGACCGGGGATGTCGGACATCAACCAGGCGGAGATGCCGAAGGTGAGTGCGATCGAGACGATCGAGGTGAGCCAGACCAGCGAGGTCAGCGGGGTCTCGAACTCCATCTCGTCGGCATCACCGAACTTCGACTTGGCCCACAGGCTGTTGCCGAAATAGGACAGCGCCGAGGCGACCAACATGATGGCGCGGATGAAGAAGATCCACACCAGGAAGTGGGCCTGCAGACCGTCCTGCACACCGAGCAGGATGAAGGTGATCAGCGCGACGCCGGTGACGCCGTAGGTCTCGAAACCGTCGGCGGACGGGCCGACAGAGTCGCCGGCATTGTCACCGGTGCAGTCGGCGATGGTGCCCGGGTTGCGCGGGTCGTCCTCGCCGATCTTGAAGACGATCTTCATCAGGTCGGAGCCGATGTCGGCGATCTTGGTGAAGATGCCACCGGCGATCCGCAGTGCGGAGGCGCCCAGCGACTCGCCGATCGCGAAGCCCAGGAAGCAGGCGGTGGCGATGTCGGCCGGCAGGAACAGCATGATCGCGAGCATCATGATGAGCTCGGTGGAGATCAGCACCATGCCGACGCTCATGCCCGAGCGCATCGGGATGTTGTAGACGTCGAAGGGCTTGCCCCGCAGCGCGGCGTGGGAGGTGCGGGAGTTCGCGAAGGTGTTCAGCCGGATGCCGTACCAGGCGATGGCGTAGGAGCCGGCCATGCCGATGATCGCGAACAGCAGGACGATGACCACCCGTCCCCAGCCGCCCGTGGTGTTCAGGAAGCCGAAGTAGACGAAGATCACCGCGCCGATGAAGGCGAACAGCATCAGCAGGAACCTGCCCTGCTGCAGCAGGTAGGCCTTGCAGGTCTCGTAGATCAGCTCGGAGACCTCGCGCATCGCGGTGTGCACCGGCAGGTTCTTCAGCTTCATGTAGCTGATCAGGCCGAAGGCAAAACCTGCCAGGCAGATCAGCAGGCCGATGACGAGCAGCCAGCCGCCGTTGACCCCACCGACGGTGGAGCCCCAGATATCGGGCAGGGGCAGGTCGAACTCGCTGGTGTGCCCGGTGTGCGAGGGTTCTCCCGTCCCGCCGGCGCAGCCGGTCAGGGTGAGAGCGGCCAGGCCAAGGGTGCCCAGCAGTGCGGACCGGACCCGACGATGGGCGCGGTGAGGTGAGGAGTGTGCATCAGGCGATGCGGCGGTAGTCACAAGCGTTCCTTAGGACAACGGCTTCTGTTTTGGCGGACGGGGCGACCAAGTCGGTTGAGCTTTGACAAGGCCACTTTCGCCCATGGCAGCCTACGACGCAGCGTCGTACTTTTCACACCATCTTCAAAAGATGAGCCGAAATCGCTCGATGGGTGGGCAGTCGGCTTGAGTGGCAGCCAGAATATGGACAGAATGGTGTTGTGAAAAATGCTCCTGGTGTGATCGAGACCCCGCTCGGGGAACCGGTGGATCCAGGCCAGACAGAATCCGACGCCTCTACCCGTGAGCGAGTGTCGCGATCGATCCTTCAGTACGGCCCGTCCACCGCCAACGAGTTGGCCAAGCGGCTCAACCTGACGCCGGCGGCGATCCGCCGGCACCTCACGGTGCTGATCGACTTGGGCCACCTCACCTCCCGCGAGCAGCGGGTCTACGGCCATCGCGGCCGGGGACGGCCGGCGCGGGTCTTTGCCCTCACCGACGCAGGTCGCGCGGAGTTCTTCCAGGCCTACGACGAACTCGCCATCCATGCACTGAGCTACCTGCAGCAGGTCGCCGGCGAGGAGGCCGTGCAGGAGTTCGCCCGCCAGGTGGTGGCCGGTGTCGAGCACCGGTTCGATGCCATCCGGGGGGAATACTCCTCGCGCACCGAAGCGTTGGTAGAGGCGTTGACCGCCAAGGGCTTCGTTGCGTCCCTGCAACCCGTTGCCAGCGGTGTTCAACTGTGTCAGTACCATTGCCCGGTGGCCCATGTGGCGGCCGAGTTCCCGGAGCTGTGTGAGGCCGAGACCCGTGCCTTCTCACAGATGCTGGATTCCCACGTGCAGCGGCTCGCCACCATCGCTCACGGGGACGGGGTGTGCACCACCCACGTCCCCAAGCCGGTGCATCCGCCCACGCAATCGACAGACGAAGGAAAGGCAGTTCGATGACATCGACAGCCCCGACCGCACCCGGCCTGGGTGCCACCCAGGAAGAGCACCTGCAGGCGCTGGGTCACTACCAGTACGGCTGGCATGACAACGACGCCGCAGGCGCCAACGCCCGGCGCGGCCTGACCGAGGACGTCGTGCGCAACATCTCGGCGATGAAGAACGAACCGGAGTGGATGCTGCAGACCAGGCTGAAGGCGCTGCGGCTGTTCGACCGCAAGCCGATGCCGGTGTGGGGTGCCGACCTGTCCGATATCGACTTCGACACCATCAAGTACTACGTGAAGGCCACCGAGAAGCAGGCCAACTCCTGGGACGACCTGCCCGACGACATCAAGCGCACCTACGACCGCCTGGGCATCCCCGAGGCGGAGAAGATGCGGCTGGTGGCCGGCGTCGCCGCCCAGTACGAGTCCGAAGTCGTCTACCACAAGATTAACGAGGAACTGGAGCGCCAGGGCGTGATCTTCCTGGACACCGACTCGGGTCTGCGGGAGTATCCGGAGATCTTCGAGGAGTACTTCGCCTCGGTGATCCCGGTCGGCGACAACAAGCTGGCCGCGCTGAACAGCGCGGTGTGGTCCGGGGGCTCGTTCATCTACGTCCCCAAGGGCGTGCACGTCTCGATCCCGCTACAGGCCTACTTCCGGATCAACACCGAGAACATGGGCCAGTTCGAGCGCACGCTGATCATCGCCGACGAGGACTCCTACGTCCACTACGTCGAGGGCTGCACGGCACCGATCTACTCCACCGATTCCCTCCACGCGGCGGTGGTGGAGATCATCGTGAAGAAGAACGCCCGCGTCCGGTACACCACGATCCAGAACTGGTCGACCAATGTGTACAACCTGGTCACCAAGCGCGCCACCTGTGAGGAGGGCGCCACCATGGAGTGGATCGACGGCAACATCGGCTCCAAGGTCTCCATGAAGTACCCGGCCGTCTACCTGCTGGGCGAGCACGCCCGTGGCGAGACCCTGTCGATCGCCTTCGCCGGCGAGGGCCAGCACCAGGACACCGGCTCCAAGATGGTGCACGCCGCGCCGCACACCTCGTCCTCCATCATCTCCAAGTCGGTCGCCCGCGGCGGCGGACGGGCCTCCTACCGGGGCCTGGTTCAGGTGCAGGAGGGCGCCCATCACTCCGCCAGTTCGGTGAAGTGTGACGCCCTGCTGGTCGACACCGTGTCGCGCTCGGACACCTACCCTTACGTCGACGTCCGTGAGGACGATGTCGCGATGGCTCACGAGGCGACCGTCTCGAAGGTGAGCGACGACCAGCTCTTCTACCTGATGAGTCGCGGCATGGGCGAGGACGAGGCAATGGCCATGATCGTCCGCGGCTTCATCGAGCCGATCGCCCGGGAGCTCCCGATGGAGTACGCCCTGGAGCTCAACCGGTTAATCGAGTTGCAGATGGAAGGGGCCGTGGGCTGACGCCCCGGCAGGCTACGAAGGCTGACAAGACAAGAGGAATGACTGTGACTGCTGTGCCCAATGTGGCAGGGGCGATCGAAACCGTGGCCTCCCACCTTCATCCGGTGGCCTCCTTCGACCTGGCGGACCATCCGGTCCCCACCGGCCGGGAGGAGGTGTGGCGGTTCACCCCGCTGAAGCGACTGCGCGGCCTGCTGGAGGGCAAGCCGAGCCAGCGCCACCTGGGCTGGGAGACCGAGCTTCCCCAGGGCGTGACCGTCGGCGAACTCACCGCCGACCAGGTCCGTGACCTCGACGTGCTGGCCCCGGTCGACCGCCCCAGTGCGCTGGCGGCGAACCTCGCCGGAGGCGCAGTGAAGGTCGAGGTTCCGGCCGGTCTGGAGGCCGACGGCCCGGTGGTGGTGCGGCTGCACGGGGAAGACCGCGACGCGTTGGTCTACGGCCAGCTGGTCTTCGCCGTCGGTGCGCACGCCTCGGTCACGATCGTGCTGCGGCACACCGGTTCCGCGCGCTACGCGGCCAGCGTCTCCGTCCTGGTGGGCGAGGGCGCCACGGTGAACTTCGTCTCCATCCAGGACTGGGACGACGACGCCGTGCACGCCGGTCACGTCGGGCTGAAGATCGGCCGTGACGCCCACGTCCGCACCGTCTCGGCCAGCCTCGGCGGCGACCTGATCCGACTGGTGGAGACCGCCGAGTACGACGGCCCCGGCGGCGAGTTGGAGCAGTTCGGCCTCTACTTCGTCGACGCTGGCCAGCACATCGAGCACCGGCTGTTCGTCGACCACAATGCCCCCAACACCGTCTCCAACGTCGACTACCGTGGCGCCCTGCAGGGCGTTGGCGCCCACTCGGTGTGGGTGGGCGACGTGCTGATCCGCCCGGTCGCCGAGGGCATCAAGACCTACGAGTCGAACAAGAACCTGGTGCTCACCGACGGCTGCCGGGCCGACTCGGTGCCGAACCTGGAGATCGAGACCGGCGAGATCCAGGGCGCCGGACACTCGTCCACGACCGGCCGGTTCGACGACGAGCAGTTGTTCTACCTGCGCAGCCGCGGCATCCCCGAGGAGGAGGCCCGCCGGCTGGTGGTGCACGGCTTCTTCGCTGACATCATCCGGCGGATCGGTGTCCCCGAGGTGGAGTCCGGGCTGCTGCGCACCATCGAGCGCGAACTCGAACTCACCATCGGTGCTCCCGAGCACGCCGAGAAGGTGCCCGCATGACCTTTGTGCGTGCCTGCGCACTCGCCGAGGTGCCGGTCGGGACGGCGGCGCCCGTCGTCCTGGGTGACACCGAGATCGCTGTGGTGAACACTGACGGCGGCGTCTACGCGATCCTCGACTGCTGCTCGCACGGCGAGGTCCCGCTCAGCGAGGGCGAGGTCGAGGGCAGCACGATCGAGTGCTACATGCACGGCTCCCGGTTCGACCTGCGCACCGGAAACCCGCTGGAACTGCCGGCGGTGGTTCCCGTCCCTGTCTACCCGGTGCGGGTGGACGCCGGCGACATCCTCATTGACCCTGACAACCCGATCCAGACCCAGGAGCAGTAACGCCCATGTCCTCACTGACCATCACCGACCTGCACGCCGAGGTCGAGACCGAGAACGGTCCCAAGGAGATCCTCAAGGGGGTCAACCTGACCGTGAAGTCCGGCGAAGTGCACGCGATCATGGGACCGAACGGTTCGGGTAAGTCCACGCTGGCCTACTCCCTGGCCGGCCACCCGAAGTACCACATCACCTCGGGCTCGGTCACCCTCGACGGCGTCGAACTCACCGCGCTGACCGTGGACCAGCGCGCCAAGGCCGGGCTCTTCCTGGCCATGCAGTACCCGGTCGAGGTGCCCGGGGTGTCGGTCGCCAACTTCCTGCGCACCGCCCGCACCGCGCTGTCCGGCGAAGCGCCGAAGGTGCGCACCTGGGTGAAGGAGGTCAACGATGCGATGGACCAGCTCGGCCTGGACTCCAGCTTCGCCTCCCGCTCGCTGAACGAGGGCTTCTCCGGTGGCGAGAAGAAGCGCAACGAGATCGTGCAACTCGAACTGCTGAACCCGAAGTTTGCGGTGCTGGACGAGACCGACTCCGGCCTGGACATCGACGCGCTGCGGATCGTCTCCGAGGGCGTCAACCGGTACACCGCGAACGGCGACCGGGGTGTGCTGCTGATCACCCACTACACCCGCATCCTGAACTACATCAAGCCCGACTTCGTCCACGTCTTCGTGGACGGCCGCGTGGCCGAGGAGGGCGGCCCCGAGCTGGCCGACAGCCTGGAGATCGAGGGCTACGACAGGTTCGTCAAGGCCGTGAAGGCTGATGCCTGAGGCAGTGGCACTCGACGTCGCCACCCTGCGCGACGACTTCCCCATCCTCGCCCGCAGGGTGGGGGAGTATCCGCTGGCCTACCTCGACTCCGCGAACACCTCGCAGAAGCCTCGCCAGGTGGTCGATGCGGTGGCAACGCACTACCTGGCACACAACGCCAACGTGGCCCGGGCGATGCACGTCCTGGGAGCGGAGGCCACCGAGGCCTTCGAGGACGCCCGGGCGAAGCTGGCAGGGTTCATCGGCGCGGCGAGCCCCGACGAGGTGGTGTTCACCAAGAATGCCTCCGAGGCCCTGAACCTGGCCGCCCACACGCTGGGCGCCGGGCTGGGGCCGGACGACGAGATCGTCGTCTCGGTGATGGAGCACCACTCGAACCTCGTCCCCTGGCAACTGCTCGCGCAACGCACCGGGGCAACGCTGCGCTGGTTTGACATCACCGACGACGGTCGGCTCGACCTCGACCGGGCGCGGGCCGAGGGCCTGATCAACGAGCGGACGCGGATCGTCTCGCTCGCCTGGGTCTCCAATGTGCTCGGCACGGTGAACCCGGTCGGCGAGGTGGCGGCGCTGGCCCACGCGGTCGGCGCGACGATGGTGGTCGACGGCTCCCAGGGGGTGCCGCAACTGCCCACCTCGGTCACCGGCCTGGGAGCCGACCTGCTGGCCTTCACCGGTCACAAGATGCTCGGCCCGACTGGCATCGGCGTGCTCTGGGGACGCTACGAGCTGCTGGCCTCGCTGCCGCCCTTCCTGGGAGGCGGCGAGATGATCGAGGTGGTCACCATGACCGGCTCGACCTACGCCCCGCCGCCGCGCCGGTTCGAGGCCGGGACGCCGCCGATCGCCCAGGCGGTGGGCCTGGGGGCAGCGGTCGACTACCTCGCTGGCCTCGGGATGGACGCGGTGGCCGCCCACGAGCGCGAGCTCACCGGCTACGCGCTGGAGCGGCTGCTGGCGATCGAGGGGTTGCGGATTCTCGGGCCGACCGAGGCGCTGGACCGCGGCGGAGCGCTGGCCTTCACCCTGGCCACCCGGGACGGGCTGGACATCCACCCGCATGACGTCATGCAATTGCTGGACAGCCGGGGGGTCGCCGTCCGCGGCGGCCACCACTGCGCCCGTCCGCTGCACGAGCGGCTCGGCATCCAGGCGTCCACCCGGGCGTCGGTGTACCTGTACACCCTGCCGTCCGAGATCGATGCGCTGGCCGACGGGCTGATCTACGTCCGCACTTTCTTCGAGGGGCACCGATGAGCGTCGAAGCGATGTACCAGGAGATCATCCTGGAGCACTACCGGGAGAAGCACCACAGCGGCCTGCGGGAGCCTTTCGGTGCCCAGGTCCACCACGTGAACCCGACCTGTGGCGACGAGGTCACCCTCCGGGTCACCCTCGACGGAGATCTGGTGACAGACGTGTCGTACGAGGGCGTGGGCTGCTCGATCTCGCAGGCGTCCACCTCGGTGATGTCCGACCTGGTGATCGGCCGCAGCGTCACCGACGCCCTTGCCCTGCATGAGGAGTTCACCGAGCTGATGCACAGCCGCGGTGAGATCGAACCTGACGAGGAGACCCTGGAGGACGCGATCGCGTTCGCCGGCGTCGCCAAGTTCCCAGCCCGGGTGAAGTGCGCCCTGCTGGGCTGGTCGGCCTTCAAGGACGCCGTGGCGCAGGCCGCCGCCGGCGTGGATCTCAAGGAGCAGTCATGAGTGACACCGTTCGTCCGTCCGATCTGGTTCAGGACACCTTCCCCGACGAGGTGACCACCAAGCGGGCCAGCGAGGACGAGATTCTCGAGGCGATGCTGGACGTGGTCGACCCCGAGTTGATGGTCAACGTTGTCGACCTCGGCCTGGTCTACGGGGTGACCGTCGACGACAAGAACGTCGCCACCATCGACATGACCCTCACCTCGCCGACCTGTCCGCTGACCGACCGGCTGGAGTACGACACCCAGCTCGCGCTGGAAGGGCTGGTCAGCGGGGTGGCGATCAACTGGGTGTGGCTGCCGCCGTGGACTCTCGACCGGATCACCGACGAGGGACGCGAGCAGCTCCGCTCCATCGGATACAACCTCTAGGCTGTCGTGCCGGCGGCGCTCGCCCTACGCTGAGCCTGTGACCGACCCCACCAGGGCGAGTACGCCCGGCCCCGATGATGCTGTTCCAGCAGTGCCTGAGCCCCCTGCCGCTACTGCGGGAGCGCTCGGACCCAGGCCGGCCTGGCCGGCCCTGATCGGCATCGCCGTGGCGATCGCGCTGGTCGCCGGCGGCCTGGGCGCACTCGCCGGGCTCAGGCTCGCTCCTGCGTCTGGTTCCTGCGATACCCAGGCCCTGGCAGCACGAGCACTCCCGGCGGTGGTCACCGTCTTCGTGGACGGTCCCTCCGGCGGCGGTTCGGGCAGCGGCTCGATCATCACCCCGGACGGCCTGATCGTCACCAACGACCACGTGATCGCCGACGCCGTCCCCTCCGGCAGCATCCAGGTGCTGCTCAACAACGGCGAACAGGTGCCCGCCACACTGGTCGGGACCGACGAGATGACCGACCTTGCCGTGCTGAAGATCGATCACGGCACCCTGCCCACGCTGACCATCGCCCCGGAGGAGCCGCTCCAGGTCGGCCAGCCGATCGTCGCGCTCGGTGCGCCGCTGGGGCTGTCGGGGACGGTGACGGCCGGCATCGTCAGCGCCCTGAACCGCAGCATCCCGGTGCCCAAGGCGAGCGGTGGCACCACCGTCCTCACCGGTGCGGTGCAGACCGACGCCGCCATCAACCCGGGTAACTCCGGCGGGCCGCTGGTCACCTGCACGGGCCTGCAGATCGGGGTCAACACCGCGATCTCCACCGTTCCGAACGCGGACGGTGTGGGTGGTGGTGGCAGCGTGGGTATCGGCTGGGCGGTCCCGGCGTCGACTACCCGGCACATCGTCGACCAGTTGGTCGCCAACGGGCGGGCAACCCACCCGTGGATCGGCGCGGACACGGCCGAGGTCTCGCCGCAGGCGGCAGCTGCCTTCGGCACCTCAGCCGGGCTGTTCGTGCAGGCGGTCACGGCTGACGGCCCGGCCGCGCAGGCCGGCCTGGTAGCCGGGGACATCATCACCACCATCCGCGGCGAGGCGGCGACCAGCGTCTCGCTCGCGTGGGTGCTGGTCACAGCCGATGTCGGTGCCGAGGTCCCGGTCAGCTACGTCCGGGACGGGAATCGGCAGGACGCCACGATCACCCTGGCAGAACAGCCGTGACGATGTGACCCGGCCCACGACCCCGATCGCGCGGTGGCGTGCCCCCGTTGCCGCAGTCCTGGTCGTGCTGGGGCTGCTGCTCGCTCCGGTGGCAGTCGGCTCGCAGTACGCCCGCACGATCCTGACCGACACCGACAGCTTCGTCGCCGCCTTCGCCCCGCTGGCCGACGACCCGGGCGTCCAGGACGCCGTGACCCGGGGGGTGGTCGAGGCGGTGGCCACCCGGGTCGACCTCGCCGCCGTCGCCGACTCGCTGATCGACGATCTGGTCTCGCAGGGCGCCTCGCGCCCGACCACGGCTGCGCTGCGGCTGCTGAAGCTCACCGCGCTGCAGGCCCTGCGCGGGGTGGTGACCTCGGCCGTCGACCAGGTGGTGACCTCGTCCAGCTTCGCCGACGTCTGGCGGGCCAGCCTGCGGGCCAGCCACGCCACCCTCAACGCCACGCTGCGGGGTGACCCGGCAGCGGTGGTGAGCCTGAACGATGACGCCGTCGCGCTCGAACTCGGTCCCGTCCTGCAGCAGGTTCGTAGCCGGCTGGTCGGCCAGGGCGTTCCCTTCGCCCACCTGATCCCTGCCGATGCCCAGGTCTTTGTGCCGCTCGCCGAGGTGCAGGGCCTGGGCCGGCTGCCTGCTCTCTACCGCGCCGTCGACATCCTGGGGGTGTGGCTACCGGTCGCGTCCGCGGTGCTGCTGGTCGCGGGCATCGCCGTCGCCGGGCAGCGGTTGCGCTGGCTGGTGTGGACGGGCGCCGCGCTCGCCGTCCTGATGGCGTTGCTCGGAGCGGTCCTCGCGGTCGGGCGGTCGGCACTGCAGGCCACCGGGGTGGCCGGCGGCGAAGCGCTTGATGCCTTCTACGGCGCAGCCATCCGGCAGGTGGTGGTGCCGGTGACCTGGATCGGCGTGCTCGCGTTGCTGGTCGCGGTCGGTGCCTGGCTGGCAGGGCGTGGACGGGGAACCCCAGACGAGATAATGTGATATCACTTAGATATCAAATTTCTCCGTGAGAGGTGACGCAGATGTCCAGCGAGAACGTTGAGGGAAGACTGACAGACGACGCTGTCGGCGCAGCGCCCGCCGGTGTCCCGGTGGGGCACGCCGGTGCGAGAGTCGACATCGAGGAGAGCAAGGCCTGGACGGCCAACGGGCTGTATTCCGTGCTGCTGTGCTTCCTGCTGTTCGCCGCCGCGGTCTGGCTGTTCGTGCTGGCCGGGAACGCCGACGCCGCCGGCCGGGACGCAACCGCCTTCGGCGTCAGCGGCGTGGTGGTGCTGCTGGTGGGCATCGTCGCGGCGACGGCGATCACCGTCGTGAGCCCGGGCGATACCCGCGTCCTGCAGTTCTTCGGGCGCTACACCGGCACCGTACGCACGCCCGGCCTGTCGATGATCAGACCGTTCACGCTCGGGAAACGGGTCTCGGTGAAGGTTCGCAATTTCGAGACCAACGAGCTGAAGGTCAATGATGCGGACGGCAACCCGATCAACATCGCCGCGATCATCGTCTGGCAGGTCGCCGACACCGCCAAGGCCGTGTTCGCGGTCGAGAACTACACCGAGTTCGTCGAGACCCAGTCCGAGGCTGCGCTCCGCCACGTCGCATCGTCTCATCCCTACGACAATGCCGGCCCGGGTGAGGAGTCGCTGCGCGGCTCGACCGACGTGGTTGCTGCCGAGTTGGCAAAGGAAGTTGCCGAACGGATCACGATCGCCGGCCTGGAAGTCGTCGAGACCCGGATCTCGAGTCTCGCCTACGCGCCGGAGATCGCCCACGCCATGCTGCAGCGGCAGCAGGCGTCGGCAGTCATCGCGGCTCGCGAGAAGATCGTCGAAGGTGCGGTGAGCATGGTCGAGGGGGCGCTGCGCCAACTTGAGGCGGACGATGTGGTCGCTCTGGACGAGGAGCGCAAGGCCGCTATGGTGTCAAACCTGTTGGTCGTGCTGTGCGGTTCGTCCCAGGCGACACCTGTGGTGAACACCGGGACGCTGTACGCCTGAGGCCATGGCGGAGAACGCGGACGAGGTGGCAGCCGACCGGGTTGGACGCAAGCCGGTGCTGCTTCGACTCGACCCGGCCGTCCACGCCGCCCTGGCACGCTGGGCGGCCGACGACCTGCGCTCGTTGAACGCGCACATCGACATGCTGCTGCGCCAGGCACTCAAGGCCGCCGGCCGCAACCCCACCGACGCCGGTCCGTCACCAAAGCGGGGCCGCCCGGCGAAAGGGCCGACCGCCGCAGAGTGACCGGGGGTGGGGCTGCGGCGGCCTGCCGGGATGCTCGCCGCGCACCGGTGCCGTTTCTGCTGTCGATCGGCGTGAGATTTACATTGCGCTGGCGCGGCCTCACCCCTAGGCTCAGCTGAGCC
Organism: Propionicimonas sp.; assembly: GCF_034927565.1. Classification (GTDB taxonomy): domain Bacteria; phylum Actinomycetota; class Actinomycetes; order Propionibacteriales; family Propionibacteriaceae; genus Propionicimonas. The sequence continues at coordinate 26,206 of NZ_JAYFPT010000003.1, read as the reverse complement.
GTATTGGCTCTCTCTTCAGCCGTCGAAAGGCGGTCACCATGATCAAGCTCCTCACCCGGGCTGCCGTCTTCCTTGCGACAGCGGCTATCGGCGTCCTCGCCGCCTGGCTCGTCCTGCCCGGGTTCGTGATCTCGGCTTCGGGCTTCATTGTCGGGATCGTTGTGTTCGCCCTGCTGCAACTGCTGTTCGGGGCGATCGTCGCAGCGGTTGCCAAGAAGTGGGCGCCGTCCTGGATCAGCCTGGTCGGTCTGGTCTCGACCTTCCTCGCGCTGCTGGTCGCTACCCTGCTCCCCGGCGGCATCGCCATTTCCGGCGGAATCGGCAGCTGGGTGCTCGCGACCCTCATCGTGTGGTTGATCACCGCGCTCGCCGGATGGCTGCTTCTGAAGTACCTGGCGAGAGACACAGCACGGTCCGCCTGACAACCATCAAGCCGGCAGCGCCGGCCCGACTGCGCCCGTGCGGGCGCGGAAAGGAGCAATCATGCTCGATTTCCTCTCCAACATCTGGAACATCCTGTGGTGGTTCCTGACCGCGTTCGTGTTCATCGCCTACCTGATGGCACTGTTCTCGATCATCGGCGACCTCGTCCGTGACCGCGAGCTGAACGGCATTGCGAAAGCTGTCTGGCTGCTCTTCCTGATCTTCCTGCCCTTCCTGACAGCGCTGGTCTACCTGATCGTCCGCGGCAAGGGGATGGGGGAGCGGCAGTCTGCGCAGGCGGCCGCGACCAAGGCGGCGACCGACGACTACGTCCGCTCGGTCGCCGGGACCGGCCCTGCGTCCGAGATCGCCCAGGCCAAGCAGCTGCTGGACGGGGGCGCGATCACCGCCGAGGAGTTCGCGGCGCTGAAGGCCGCGGCGCTGGCCAAGGCCTAACCCGCCCCGAGCCGCGATCAGCGGTGGCGGCCCACAGCCCCGCACACGTCCCGCGCCGTCAGTCGGATCGGTCGTGGCGGGGCTGTCCCGCACCGCTACGCTCGTGCCGTGAACAACCTTTCGGCAACCCCGCAGCGAGCGCCTCGGCACCGCCTCCTGGTTAACCTGGGCCACCCGTTCCGATGGGGTTTCATGGCCGCTGCCGGGGCGCTGGTCGCCTACGCCCTCGCGATGGTGCTGGGGTCGCTCACCACCGTCCTGGTCTCGCTCGGCGTGGCAGTGTTCCTGGCGCTTGCGCTCGATCCGCTGGTGCGCTGGCTGGAACGCCGGGGGCTGTCGCGTGGGCTGGCGATCGGCATCGTCTTCGCCGGGTTCGCGGTGGTCTTCGGCGGGCTGATCGCCATCGTCCTGCCGACGGCGATCGACCAGGTGGTGGGGTTCGCCCAGGCGGTGCCGGGCTGGATCGAGGGCATCCAGCAGTCCGACTGGTTCAACAACCTGTTGGCGTTGATGGGGACCGAGGACGCGGTCAGCCGGGTGATCGACGAGGTGCGCTCCTATATCTCCAACCCGGACAACCTGCTGGCCTTGGGCGGTGGGGCACTGGCGGTCGGCAGCGGGGTGGCGTCCGGCCTGACTGGCGTGGGAATGACGTTCATCCTCACGCTGTACTTCCTGGCCACGCTGCGCTCGATCCGCTCCGGTCTGGGACGGCTGCTGCCGGCCTACTCCCGTCCGGTGCTCGGCGAGGTCGCCGACCAGATCGTCGTCTCGGTCGGCAGCTATGTGATGGGCATGCTGATCCTGGCGGCCTGCAATGCCGTGTTCGCCTTCATCCTGCTGACCGTCCTCGGTGTCGACTTCGCCGTCCTGTTGGCCGTGCTGGCGCTGTTCATCACGATGATCCCGATGATCGGCTCGGTGCTGTTCCTGATCATCGCCGGCGTGGTGGCGCTGCTCGGCTCACCGGTGACCGGCCTGATCTTCGTGGTTGCCTACTTCGGCTACATGCAGATCGAGGCCTACATCATGAGTCCCCGGCTGATGAACCGGCAGGTGTCGGTGCCCGGTTCGCTCTCGATCATCGCCGCCATGGTCGGTGCTGCCCTGCTGGGCCTGCTGGGCGCCCTGGTGGCAGTGCCGGTGGCAGCCGCCGTCCTGCTGGTGCTGCAGCGGTTCGTGATCCCGCAGCAGAACGCGAGAACGGAAGCTCCCCGGGACAGCGGCTTCGACTGGACCCGGAAAGCGGAGGGGAGCGACGAACCCGGTGCCGGGACTGAGGCCGACGACGTCGCAGTGGTGACCGGGGAAGCCGCAGGACCCGGCGAGTAACCCGCGTTGCCCGCTCCCGGTTTGGTCGGTGCCCGCCCGGCTGGGAAGATGGTTGATCGTGCTGGTCGCGCGAGAGGTCGAGGTACGGGCAGGGGCCCGGCTGTTGCTGTCCCCAGTGAGCTTCCAGGTGGCGGCAGGGGACAAGATCGGTCTGGTCGGACGCAATGGTGCCGGAAAGACCACGCTGACCCGCATTCTGGCGGGCGAGTCGCTGCCTGCCGCCGGTCAGGTCACCCGCTCGGGACAGCTCGGCTACCTGCCGCAGGACCCGCGCACCGGTGACCTCGACCAGTTGGCGAAGGACCGAATCCTGTCCGCCCGGGGGCTGGACCAGATCCTGCGGCGGCTGCAGCGCTACACGATCGCGATGGCGGAGACCGCCGGTGAGGAGCAGGAGGCCGCGATGGCGTCCTATGCCCGCGCCGAGGCCGAACTCGCCGCTGCCGGTGGCTACGCTGCCGAGTCGGAGGCTGCCCGGATCGCCGCGAACCTGGGTCTGCCCGACCGGGTGCTCGGCCAGCAGTTGCGGACGCTGTCCGGCGGCCAGCGCCGCCGGGTCGAGTTGGCCCGCATCCTGTTCTCCGGGGCCGACACCATGCTGTTGGACGAGCCCACCAACCACTTGGACGCCGATTCGATCGTCTGGCTGCGGGGCTTCCTGTCCACCTACTCCGGCGGGCTGATCGTGATCTCCCACGATGTCGGGCTGCTGGAGGCGACGGTCACCAAGGTCTTCCACCTGGACGCCAACCGCGCCGAACTCGACATCTACGCGATGGACTGGAAGCGCTACCTGTTGCAGCGCGAGACCGACGAGAAGCGCCGCAAGCGGGAGCGCGCCAACGCCGAGCGCAAGGCTGAGGCGCTGCTCGCCCAGGCCGACAAGATGCGCGCCAAGGCCACCAAAGCGGTCGCCGCCCAGAACATGGCCAAGCGGGCGGAGAAGCTGCTCGCCGGGCTGGAGGAGCAGCGGGTGGCCGACAAGGTGGCGAAGATCCGGCTACCCAAGCCGGCGCCCAGCGGCAAGACCCCGCTGACCGCGTCCGAGTTGTCGAAGACCTACGGCTCGCTGGAGGTCTTCACCGACGTCGACCTGGCGATCGACCGCGGCTCGAAGGTGGTCGTGCTGGGGCTGAACGGCGCCGGCAAGACCACCCTGTTGCGGATCCTCGCCGGCCTGGAGCCGCCCGACACCGGCAAGGTCGCCCCGGGCCACGGGCTCAAGCTCGGCTACTACGCCCAGGAACACGAGACCCTGGACGTGTCGCGGACGGTGCTGGAGAACATGGTGACCGCTTCGCCGGAGCTCAACGAGACCGAGGTGCGCAAGATCCTGGGCTCCTTCCTGTTCACCGGCGACGACGTCGACAAGCCCGCCCGGGTGCTCTCCGGCGGGGAGAAGACCCGGCTGGCGCTGGCCATGCTGGTGGTGTCGGCGGCCAATGTCCTGTTGCTGGACGAGCCGACCAACAACCTTGACCCGGCCTCCCGGCGCGAGGTGCTGCAGGCAATCCACGACTACGCCGGCGCGGTCATCCTGGTCACCCACGACGAGGGGGCTGTCGAAGCCCTCACCCCCGACCGGGTGCTGCTGCTGCCGGACGGGGTGGAGGACCTCTGGAACCCCGACTACGCCGATCTGGTGTCGCTGGCCTGAGTGGTCACCGTCGTCGCGGGCCTGATCCCGTCTCGTGTCGGCCGCCGAAACCGGTTCCGGAATCCCCGCGGAGGGGAATATTCCCTCGCCTGACCATGGGCGACGTGATGCTGCGCGCTACAGCGCACCCGCAAGTTGTGCCCCGCCGACATAACCTGCCGCGAAGGCCAGCGCCGAGCGCCGCACGGCGTCCTCGCCGGGCAGGTAGCGGGGATGGTGCAGACCCACCTCGTAGCGGCTGTCGGGAGTGGTGCCCGGCCCGGTGCCGACGAAGGTCATCAGGCTGGGCGCCACCTTCGCGTAGTGCGAGAAGTCGTCCGCGCCGAGCGACCGGAAGGGTTCGTGGGCCAGCAGCATGCCGCTGCCGGCCAGCAGCGGATCGACGAGTTGCACGAGCCGGGCGTCGTTGGCGAGCACCGGGTCGCCGGTGATGATCCGGACCTCCGCGCGGGCGCCGCGGGCCCGGGCGGTGTGGTCGGCGAGCCGCTTGATCGCCGCGTGCAGGTGCTGCTGGTCGTCGTCATGCATGGTGCGAATGATGCCGTGCAGCGAGCCGCTGGCCGGGATGATGTTGTGGGTGGCGCCGGCCTGCACCTCGCCCACGGTGATCAGGGCGGGCCGGATCGGGTCGATGGTCCGCCCGATCAGTTCCTGCAGGCCGAGGATGATCGCCGCCAGCACCGGGATCGGGTCGATGGTGATGTGGGGGTAGGCGCCGTGCCCGGGCTGGCCGTGGACGGTGATGTCGAACTCGTCGGCGGCCGCGTTCACCCCGCCGGTGCCGGTGCTGACCACCCCGGCGGGCACCCGCGGCTGGACATGCACGCCGATCATTGCGCGGACGTCGTGGTCGGCCAGGACGCCGGAGGCCACCACGTCCTCGCCGCCGGAGGGCTGGATCTCCTCCCGGGGCTGGAAGATCGACACCAGGCCGGCCGGGAGGTCGAGCCGACTCGCTGCGCGCTGCAGCGCCCAGGCCGCCGCCAGGTGGACATCGTGGCCGCAGGCATGCATGGCGCCATTGCTGGCAGCCCAGTCCACCCCGGTCTGCTCGACCACCGGCAGGGCGTCGAGTTCGGCCCGCAGCCCCACGGACGGGCCCCCGTCCGGCCCCGTCCTGACCAGGAAGCCGGTACCGGCGATCCGGGTGGGCTCCAGCTCGGGCATCGCCCGCCGGAGCCGGTCGGCGGTGGGCTGCTCGGCCCCGCCGAGATCAGGATGCTGATGCAACGCGCGGCGCAGCAGAAGCGCCTGCGGCAGCACCTCGTCGATGCCTGCGGTGAGCTTCGCCAGCAACACCGCGGCCTCAGGGCTTGGCCAGGTCATGCGGCCCATTCTTCACCCAACCCCGCCGCCGGGCCGGGATGCGTCCGCCCGGTCAGCGCAGGTCGCCGGCCGGTGGCAGCGGTTCGAAGACGTAGAGCGTGACGTCGAGTTGGTCGGCGATGACACCCTCGGGCACGGGCGGATGATGGAAGGCGTTGGGTCCCATCGCCACCACATCGCCGGCCAGCTCGGCCGGCAGTTCGACGGAGTGCAGCAGCCGGGAGGTCACCGTCCGCTCGAAGAACTCGGAGGTCGAGGCGAGCAACCGTTCCTGCTTGTCGGCCTCGATTCCCAGCAGGCCGTAGCGGGCCCGCAGCCCCGCCAGGTGGCCGGGGTTCGGCGCCAGCACCACCAGCCGTCCGCCGGGGGCGAGGATGCGGGCGAACTCGGCCAGATTCCGCGGCGCGAACACGCACAGCACCTCGTCCACGCAGTGGTCGAGCAGCGGCAGCCGTCCCCAGACATCGGCGACCACTGCGGCAATCCGCTGATCAGCCTTGGCCGCAACCTTCGCGGCTGCCGTCGAGATGTCCAACGCCACCCCGCAGCGGGACGGGTCCTCGCCGAGCGCACCACGCAGGTACTGCGCCGTACCCGATCCCACCTCGAGGACGCGAGGCGCCCGCCGGCTGTGTTCGGCGACCAGGTTCAGGATCCGGTCGAAAGCTCCCGAGGACAGCACCCGGCGACGGGCAGCGACCATCGCTGGAGTATCGGCATGCTTCGGCTGCGGCCCGCCGAGCAGGTTGAGATAGCCCTGCCGGGCGATGTCGAAATTGTGCCCGCGCGGACAGGCCACGCGGTCGCCGACCGTCAGCCTGCCGCCGCAGTGCGGGCAGGCGAGCAGGCCGTCGGCCGCCTGGAGCGTCATGCCGCCTGCTTCTTCGGCCGTTTGCCCTTCAGGTCCGAGCGGATCAGGATCACCAGGCCGATCGCGGCAATCCCGCTGAAGGTGAACCACTGGATGGCGTAGGAGAAGTGGTTGCCCTCGGTCAGCTCCGGGGGCTGGATCGGTTCCAGCCCGGTCTCGGCGGCCGGGGCCAGTTCGAGCACAGTGACGTAACCGTCGAGCAGCGGGTAGGGCACCACCTGGCCGATCCCCACCGAACTCACCAGCCGGACGGTGCCCTCGCTGGGCACGATGGCGTTCTGCGGGCCGTCGTCGTTCCGCCGGACGTAGCCCACGACGGTCACCTCGCCTAGCGGAGGCTGCGGAGCCGCGTCCGGGAAGTCCTCCCCGGCAGGACGGGCGACGAACCCGCGGTCGACCAGCACCTGCTGGCCGTCGGTGGTGTGCAGCGGGGTGACGACCTCGTAGCCCTGCTGACCTGCGTTGGACCGGTAGCGCACGATCCAGGAGAAGGCGGCGTCGAACGTGCCGCTGACTCGTACCCGCTGCCACTGGTCGGCCTCGGTGATCACCGGCCCGAAGACCTCGGTGTAGTCACGGACGGGGGCATCCTCGTGGGACAGCACGGTCTGGTTGCGTCCCCGGCGCTGGTCGAGCCGGTCGAGTTGCCAGAACCCGAGGTTGACGAACGCCGTGATCAACCCCGCGACGGCCAGGGCGAGGACCAACCAGCGCAGCCAGACCCTGCCGGTCGGCCGGCTCCCGATCGGTTGGGACAGCGGGTTCCTCACTCGTCGTCCACCACCGAACCCGGCAGGGTGCCGGGACTGGTCAGTGCCGGCCGGTCGCCGGTCGCGGCGGGCGGCTGCGGCGGGTTCGCGCGCAGGTCGATCGCGTTGGCCAGCATCACGGCAATGGCCGGCAGGACGGCTGCGGCGACCAGCAGTAGCAGGTTCCACGGCAGTGGGGTGAAACAGGCCGCGAGGAAGCAGGCGACCCGGGCGGCCATCGTCCACAGGTAGCGGGTGCGGCGGGCATTGGTGTCGAGCGACCTGCTGACCCGCGCGGTGGTGATCACCGGTGCGTCGTGGTGCCTGTCAGTGCTCCTCACAGTGCCAGTCTAGGCACCTGGCCATTGCCGGGATCCGCTCAGCCCCGGCGCAGGCAGATGCCGAATCCGGTTCGAGACTGCCGATCGAGGGGGATCTTCCCTCCAGCTGCGGTCTGCAACCGGATTTGGCGCGGCGTCGAGGGTTGAGCGGTCACGACCAACCCGGCCGCCACCCGCTAGCGTGGCGCCCGTGAGTCAACCACGCAGTGTCATCGTCACCGGCGGCAACCGCGGCATCGGACGTGCGATCGTCGAACGATTCGTCGCCGACGGCCACCGGGTGGCCGCCTTCTCCCGGGCCGGCGAGGCGCCCGGTGGTGCCCTCGGGATCGCCGTCGATGTCACCGACACCGAGCAGGTGGAGGCCGGCTTCAAGGCCGCCGAGGAGGCGAACGGCCCGGCCGAGGTGGTGGTCGCCAACGCCGGCGTCACCAAGGACACCCTGGTGCTGCGGATGAGCGAGCAGGATTTCGCCGGCGTCCTCGACGTCAACCTGACCGGCTCCTTCCGGATCGCCAAGCGGGCGGCGAAGTCGATGATTCGCGCCCGGTGGGGACGGATCATCTTCACCGGCTCGGTGGTCGGGCTGTACGGCTCGCCCGGGCAGGTGAACTACGCCGCGTCCAAGGCCGGGTTGGTGGGCATGGCGCGCTCGCTGAGCCGGGAACTTGGTAGCCGCGGGGTGACGGCCAACGTGGTGGCGCCCGGCTTCATCGAGACCGACATGACAGCGGTGCTCGGCGACGACCTGGTCGCCCGGTACACCGCCTCCACCCCGGCCGGACGGCTGGGCAGGCCGGACGAGGTGGCTGCTGCTGTCGCCTTCCTGGCCTCGGACGCGGCCGGGTTCATCACCGGCGCCGTGCTGCCGGTGGACGGCGGGCTGGGAATGGGCCACTAGGGTCCGCCACCGGCTGGGCGGGGCCGCGCGGGCTCGACCAGCAGGTGGCGATCGGAGCCCGGCCCGGCGTCACGCGGCGGTCAGGGCAGGGACAGGAAGAACGAAGGAGAGACGATGGGCATTCTGGAAGGCAAGAACATCCTGGTTGCCGGGGTGACGATGAACACCTCGATCGGCTACCGGGTGGCCGAGTTGGCCCAGGCCGAGGGCGCGACGGTGATCGTGTCGAACTTCGGACGGGCGATGAGCCTCACCGCGCGGGTGCTCAAACGGCTCGACCCGATGCCCCCGCTGATCGAACTCGACGTCAGCAACGACGAGCATCTGGCGACGCTGGCCGATCGGCTTCGCGAGCACGTCGACCACCTTGACGGGGTGGTGCACTCGATCGCCTTCGCCAACCCGGAGACCGCCCTGGGCGGCGCCTTCCTCACCACCGGTTTCGGCGACGTCGGCACCTCGCTGCAGGTCTCGGCCTATTCGCTGGTCAGCCTGACCATGGCCTGCAAGCCGCTGTTCGGCGACACCGCGTCCGTGGTCGGTCTGACCTTCGATGCCCGCTACTCCTGGCCCGCCTATGACTGGATGGGGGTCTCCAAGGCCGCGCTGGAGAGCGCCTCGCGCTACCTGGCCCGTTACCTGGGTCCCGAGGGCGTCCGGAGCAATCTGGTGGCTGCCGGCCCGCTGGAGACCATCGCCAAGAAGGCCATTCCGGGGGCGGAGTCGTTCAATGACATCTGGTCCGAGCGCGCCCCGCTCGGCTGGGATCCGCGCGACACCACTCCCACCGCCAAGGCGGTGGTGGCGCTGCTGAGCGACTGGTTCCCGGCCACCACCGGTGAGATGCTCCACGTGGACGGTGGCCTGCACTCCACCGGCGCCTGAGTCAGACTGGGTTGGGTTCCGCGCCGCCGTAGCGGCGGTCACGGTGGACGTAGAGTTCGACCGCGCGCCACAGGTCGCGGCGGTCGAAGTCGGGCCACAGCGTGTCGAGGAAGACCAGTTCGGCGTAGGCCGACTGCCACAGCAGGAAGTTCGACGTCCGCTGTTCGCCCGATGACCGGACGAACAGGTCGACATCGGGGATCTCGGGCTCGTCGAGGAAGGTGCGGAACTTCGCCTCGGTGAGCCGGGACGGGTCGAGTTCACCCCGCACGGCTGCCTCGGCGACCGCCCGGGCGGCGTCGGTGATCTCGGCCCGGCCACCGTAGTTCACGCAGAACTGCAGGGTGAGGACGGTGTTGTCCCGGCTCTGCTGCTCGGCCTCCTGCAGTTCGCGGATCACCGACCTCCACAGCCGGGGGACGCGGCCCGCCCAGCGGATCCGGACGCCCATCGCGTCCAACTGGTCACGGCGGCGGTGGATGACGTCGCGGTTGAAGCCCATCAGCCAGCGCACCTCGTCGGGGGAGCGCCGCCAGTTCTCGGTGGAGAAGGCGTAGGCCGACAGATAGGGGATGCCCAGTTCGATGGCTCCCTCGATCACATCGAAGAGGGAGTCCTCGCCCCGGGCGTGTCCCTCGGTGCGGGCCAGCCCGCGGGCTTTCGCCCAGCGGCCGTTCCCGTCCATCACCAGTGCGACATGGCGGGGTAGCAGCCGGGGATCGAGGACGGGCGGCCGGGCTCCGGACGGGTGCGGGATCGGCGGGCGGGGAACCTTCTTCACGGCCACGCAGCCTACCCACCAGCGCCTTCCCCGCCGACAGCAGAGGCCGAGAATTCAACCTGAGCCTGATCCACTCAACTTCTTGAACAACGTCGGGAATCGACGCACACTGGAAGGTGTTAGCACTCATGTAGGCAGAGTGCTAAGAGAACTACCCAGAGGAGTGACAAAGATGGCACGTACCTTCGATCCCTTCCGTGAGATGGACCGCTGGCTCGGTGATGTTGTCCGGACGCCCGCATCCGCTGCGATGCCGATGGACCTCTATCGCGAGGGCGAGGCGTTCATCGCCCGGATCGACCTGCCCGGTGTGGACCCGTCCTCGATCGACATCGACGTCGAGGACCGCACCCTCACCATCCGGGCCGAGCGCAAGACCCCGACCGGCGAGGGCGAGCAGAAGTGGCTGGTCCACGAGCGTCCGGCAGGCACCTTCGCCCGGCAGTTGACCCTGGGGCACGGGGTGGCCCTGGACCGGATCGCCGCGGACTACTCCGACGGCGTCCTCAGCCTGATCATCCCGGTCGCCGAGGAAGCCAAACCACGCAAGATCACGGTGGCGCACACCGGTATGCCCACCGAGATCGAGAGCACCGTCGAGGCCCAGGCCTGACGTCGGCATGCAGGCCCGCTCCCCGTCGAGGGGAGCGGGCCTGTGCGGTGTCCGGATCGCTACAGGCCGGCAGAGGCGCGGCTGAGCCGGTTGACCTGGCCCCTGGTCAGCTTGAATGTGGTCGACGCCAGCAGCGCAGGCAGTTGGTCGACGTCGCTGACGCTGGCGATCGGTGCCACCACCCCGGGCTGCTGCCGCAGCCAGGCGAGCGCCACGGTGGCCGGGTCTGCACCCGATTCCTCGGCGACCGCGAACAAGGCGTCCAGCGTGGCGAAGCCCTGCTCGGTGGCGTAGGTCTTCGCCTGCCCGGCGCGGGGGCCGTGCATGAGTTCGTCGCGGGCGTACTTCCCGGTGAGGAATCCGGCCGCCAGGCCGTAGTAGGGCACCACCGCCAGGTGGTGCTGCTGGGCCAACTCGGCCAGGCCGCTGGTCTCCACCTCGGCGCGATGCACCAGGTTGTAGTGCGGTTGCAGGGCTACCGGCAGCGCCAGCCCTTCTCCGGTGGCCACCTCGATCACCTCGGCGACCCGTTCGGCGGTGAAGTTGGAGAGTCCGTAGTGGCGGATCGCCCCGGCCTTGATCATGGTGTCGAAGGCGCCCACCCATTCGGCGACCGGTACGCCAGGGTCGTCCTTGTGGGCGTAGTAGAGGTCGATCGTCTCCACGCCCAGCCGGCGGCGGGAGCCGTCCAGGCAGATCCGCAGGTTTGCCGGCCGCAGGCCACGATGGACGGGATGCTTGCCGGCCTTGGTGGCGATCACCACCCGGTCGCGGTTGCCGCCCTGCCGCAGCCACACTCCAATGGCGCTCTCCGACTCACCACCAGGATGGCCCGGCACCCAGGCGGAGTAGGAATCGGCGGTGTCGACGAAGTTGCCACCGCCGTCACAGAACGCGTCCAGAATGCGTTCGGACATGGCGGTGTCGGCGGTCCATCCGAAGACGTTGCCACCCAGACACAGTGGAGACACCCTCAACGTTGAGATGCGCTGCATGGCGACCAGCCTAGGTGTCGATCTCGAAATCCACCGTCAGATGAACAAAGAGCTCCTGCGTGGCGGAGAAATCCACCCCCAGTTCGACCGGGGCGGCCTTCGCCGAGCGGGCGCTCATCATCATGCCGTCGGCCGCCTCGAAGGAGAACCGCGGGCTCGGCAGGTTCCAGGAGTCGCTGATCGCGGCGATGCCGATGACCCTCAGCCCGGCCGCGGCAGCGACCGCGTCGGCCTTGCGGCGGGCCTTGGCCATCGCCTGGGAGGTGGCCGGAATGCTGGCCTCGAAGGAGGAGTACACCCATTCCAGTTCGCTGAGAACGAGTGAGGGGCGGTCGGCGAGTACCCCGATCACCGACCCGAGCTGTTCCGGGGCGGTGGTGATCGCCAGCAGGTATTCCGCGGACTGGTTCTTCCCCAGCGCCCCGCTGCGGGAGGTCAGGCTGACCCCGGTGACCTCGATCGCGTCCTCGCTGAGCCCGGTGCCGGCCAGTGCCTCGACCAGGTCGCGGACCTCACGGGCCTGTTTGGTGGCGGCATTGCCGAAGACCGCGGACGTGCCCTTCACCCGGACGTGCAGCCGGGCCGAGTCGGCGGTGACCCGCACGGAGTCGTCGATGCTGATGCGCAGAGTTCCCATCCCAGGAGCATAGGGGGTGCGGTGGCGGACCGTCCGGACCCGCGCCCCGCGACAAACCGCACCGGTCCGTGCCACGATGCGCCCATGACCACTGACATCCCCGATCTGGGTGACCGGATCGCCGCCCTGGAGGCGGAGAACCGCAATCTGCTGCTCGACTCGTTCACCAATGCCGACGCCTGGCGGCTCGGCAGCCGGATTCGCGATCTCGCCCTCGAACGCGGGCTGGGTGTGGCGATTGACATCTGGCGGGGCGAGCAGCAACTCTTCCACGCCGCGCTGGATGGGAGTTCGGCCGACAACGACTCCTGGCTGCGGCGCAAGGCGGCGGTGGTCCGCCGCTACGACGCTGCGTCCCTGCTGGTCGGCTACCGGTTCATCGCCAAGGGTCAGGACTTCAATGCCCAGACCCAGCTGCCCTTCCAGGAGTATGCCGCCCACGGCGGTGCTGTGCCGGTCCGGGTGCGCGGGGTTGGCCTGGTGGGGACGGCCGCCGTCTCCGGGCTGGCCGGCACCGAGGACCACGCTCTGGTGGTCGAGGCGCTGCGCGAACTGGCCGGCACCGGACGCTGACCAGTCTCGTCGGGCGCAGACGGGTCAGGCGCAGACTCGTTGGGAGCAGTCTGGTCAGAGGCTGTCGACCGCGGCCCGCTCGACCGCCGAGCCGGCGGTGTAGCGCTGCATGAACGCCTCGAAGCCGGCCACGTCGGCCGGATCGGGGGAGATCGACTCCAGCCCGGCGGTGGCGAAGACCTCGCTGGCCAGGTAGTCGCCCAACCGCTGGCCGGGTTGTCCGTCCTTGGCGAAGCCAGCCAGCAGGGCAATGCCCCAGGCGCCGCCCTCGCCGGCAATATCGCCGACCGAGACCGGGGCGTCGATCGCTGCGGCCAGGTAGCGCTGGGCCACGCCCTTGGTCTTGAACAGCCCGCCGTGGGCGAACATGGTGTCGAGTTGCACCTTCTCCTGCTGCAGCAGCACGTCCATCCCGATCCGCAGGGTGGCCAGCGAGGCGAACAGCTGGGCCCGCATGAAGTTCGCCAACGACAGTCGGGAATCCGGGGTGCGGACGAACAGCGGCCGGCCCTCCTCGAACCCGGTGATGTGCTCCCCGGACAGGTAGTTGTACGCCAGCAGTCCGCCCGCGTCCGGGTCACCGGCCAGGGAGGCGCGGAACAGGGTCTCGAACACCGTCTGGGAATCGGCCGAGGCTCCCAGGGCAGTGGCGAACTCGCCGAACAGCCCTGCCCAGGCGTTGAGTTCGCTGGCGCCGTTGTTGCAGTGCACCATCGCGACCAGGTCTCCGGCCGGGGTGGTCACCAGATCCAACTCGGCGTGCTGTTTCTTCAGCTCGCCCTCCAGCACCACCATCGCGAAGATCGAGGTGCCGGCCGAGACGTTGCCGGTGCGCGGGGAGACCGAGTTGGTCGCCACCATGCCGGTGCCGGCGTCGCCCTCGGGTGGGCACAACGCGATGCCGGGCTGCAGCGTGCCGGTCGGATCGAGCAGCCTCGCCCCGGCCTCGGTCAACCGGCCAGCCTCCTGGCCGGCAGCCCGGACGGTGGGCAGCAGGCCGGCCAGCGTCCAGGGCAGGCTGCGGTCGGCGACCAGGTCTCCGAACTGGTCGAGCATGGTCGCGTTCCAGCTGCCGGTGGCGATGTCGATCGGGAACATGCCCGAGGCGTCGCCGACCCCCAGCACCTTCTCGCCGGTGAGTTGCCAGTGGACGTAGCCCGCGAGGGTGTTGATGTGTGCCAGGGACGGCACATGCGGCTCACCGTTCAGGATCGCCTGGTAGAGGTGGGCGACGCTCCAGCGTTGCGGGATGTTGTGCCCGAACAGCGTGGAGAGTTCGGCAGCGGCCGGGCCGGTGATGGTGTTGCGCCAGGTGCGGAAGGGGACCAGTAACTGATCGTCGGCGTCGAAGGCGAGGTAGCCGTGCATCATCGCCGAGATACCGAGTGCTCCGACGGTCTGCAGGGTGAGGCCGTGGCGAGCCTGGACGTCGGCGGCCAGCGCGGCGTAGCAGGCGCGCAGCCCGTCCCAGACAGCATCCAGGGAGTAGGTCCAGACCCGGTCGACGAATTGGTTGTCCCAGTCGTGGCTGCCGGTGGCGATCGGCGAGGCATCCGGTCCGATCAGCACCGCCTTGATCCGGGTCGAGCCCAGTTCGATCCCCAGCGCGGTGTTTCCGCTCTCAATGGCGTCGCGGATGGTGGTGTCCGAGGGGCCGGTGGTCATCGTTGATCCTTCCTTGGTGGCAGCCTGCGAGGAATCCTAGTGCTCCTGGGAGACAATGGCGGCGTGCCTACCTATCGTGACGAGGCGGTCGTGCTGCGCACCCACAAACTGGGCGAGGCCGACCGGATCATCACCATGCTCTCACGGCAGCACGGCAAGGTGCGGGCGGTGGCGCGCGGGGTGCGGCGCACCTCGTCCAAGTTCGGGGCCCGGCTCGAACCGTTCAGCCATGTCGACCTGCAGTTCGCCACCGGCCGGTCGCTGGACGTGATCACCCAGGCGGTCACCCTGCATCCCTACTCCGAGCCGCTGTCGCACGACTACGAGCGTTACACCACCGGGCAGGTGATGATCGAGACCGCTGACCGGCTGGTCACCGAGGAGGGCGAGCCGGCACTGCAGCAGTACCAACTGCTGGTCGGGGCGCTGCACGCGCTGACCAGCGGCACAGCGGACGGCCCCCGTCCGGGCGTGATGGTGATGGACTCCTACCTGCTGCGGTCGGTGGCGCTGGCCGGCTACGCGCCCAGCCTGGACGCCTGCGCGCGCTGCGGGGCGCCCGGACCGCACGGGGCGTTCAGCCCGGCGATGGGCGGGATGGTCTGCCGGGCCTGCCGTCCGCCGGGTTCGACCCGCCCGGCGCCGGGCACCGTCGGCTATCTCAGTGCCCTGCTCACCGGCGACTGGCCGGCCACCCGGGCTGCCGACGAGTCCACGGTGCGGCAGGGCAGCGGGCTGGTGGCGGCCTTCGTCGCCTGGCACCTGGACCGCGGGCTGCGCTCGCTGAGCCATGTCGAGCGGTAGCCGGGATCAGTCCTCGTCCTCGTAGGTGTTCACGGCGTCGGGGTGGCTGGCGTTGTATTCGAGCGCGGCGATCAGGCTCTGGGCGTCATAG
The DNA here is from genome assembly GCF_034927565.1 of Propionicimonas sp. GTDB lineage: Bacteria > Actinomycetota > Actinomycetes > Propionibacteriales > Propionibacteriaceae > Propionicimonas. The sequence goes on along the minus strand of NZ_JAYFPT010000003.1, from coordinate 11,106 downwards.
GGGCCGACATGGCGCTGGTTGCCGATGAAGAAGGTCGGAGTGCTGCGAACCCCGCTGGCGATGCCGCTGGCGACATCCCGGCGCACCCGGCGGGCGACCCGATCGTCCTGCAGGTCGCGGAGGAAGCGCTCGGTGTCCAGGCCGAGTTGCCCGGCGTAGCCGACCAGGTCTTCGAGTTCGAGTTCGTCCTGGTGGGCGAACAGCAGGTTGTGCATCTCCCAGTACGTGCCCTGCTTTGCGGCTGCCTCGGCGGCGATCGCGGCGAGGTCGGCGTGGGGATGGATGTCGGTCAGTGGGAAGTGCCGCGGGACATAGCGGATACGGTCCCCGAAGTGGTCGCAGACATCCCTGGTCACACCGGTGGTTTGGGCACAGAAGGGGCACTCGAAGTCGAGGTACTCCACGAGAGTGAACTCGGCGGAGGAGTGGCCGTAGATGTGGTCCCGGCCCGGGTCCACGGGTTCGCTGAGGAACCGCGGGCGTTCGGCGTCCCGTTGCCCGAAGAACCTCGCCGCGATGGCGAACAGCGCCCAGCCCAGACCGGTGGCCAGCACCACCGAGAGCAGAACACCGACGGTCGCCTGGTCGCGCAGGGCCGGGTCATCGAAGGCGAGTTCGATGATCAGCAGTGCCACGGTGAAGCCGATCCCCGACAAGGCTCCACCGGCCAGCACATGCCCGCTGCCGACCCCTTGCGGGAGCTTGCCCAGCCCGAGGCGCACCGCGCTCAGCGCCCCCGTCCCGATGCCGATCAGCTTGCCGAGGACCAGGCCGCCGGCGACACCCCAGGTGACCGGTGACCCCAAGGCCTCCCCCAGCACGCCGCCACGCAGATCGACCCCCGCGTTGGCGAGGGCGAAGACTGGCACCACGACGTAGCTCGTGCAGCCGTGGAGGGCCTCCTGCAGCCGCTCGTTCACGCTGATCGTGCGGTTCAGCAGGTCACGGGTGGCCCGTTGGACGCTGGGCAGCGGGGACTGCCGGAAGGCCCGGAACCCGGTTGCTGCGGCCTCCACCCGGGCGCGGCTGGGCTCGGAGGCGGGGATCAGCAGCCCGGCGAGCATCCCGGCGATGGAGGCGTGCACGCCCGAGTCGAGGGTGGACAACCACGCCAACGCCACCAGCGCCAGGTAGGGCGAGGCCCGCCAGACATCCAGCCGGTCGAGGACGACCAGTCCGGCGAGGGCGACCGCCGCCACGATCAGGGGTGCCAGGTTGAGGTGGTCGGTGTAGGCGATGCCGATCACGCTCACGGCGACGATGTCGTCGATCACCGTGAGGGTGAGCAGGAACACCCGCAGCTGTGTGGAGACGGTCGGCCCGACCAGCGCCAGGACGCCGAGCAGGAAGGCGGTGTCGGTGCCGATCACCGCACCCCAGCCATGCGCGGCTTCGCCGGTGTGGTTCAGGGCGAGGTAGATGGCCGCCGGGACGATCATGCCGCCGACACCGGCGATCAGCGGCACCACGATCTGGCGGCGCTCGGTGAGTTCACCGACGGAGAACTCGTGCCGCACCTCCATGCCGATGACGAAGAAGAAGACCACCATCAGCCCGTCGTTGATCCAGTGGTGCAGGCTCATACTCACGCCGATGTCGCCGGCCAGCAGGCTGACCGGGGTCTCCAGCAGGTCGTGGTAGATCCCCGACCACGGCGAGTTCGCCCAGATCAGGGCGATCAGGGTGGCTGCGACCAACAGCCCGGCGCTGCCGGACTCCGTCCGCATGAACCTCATCACCGGTGAAGACGACAACAGGTCGGCCAGGTCGCGGCGTGGCGGGCCCTGCGTCGTGGAGGTGGTGGTCGAATCGGTCATCCGGCTCCTCCCCGGGTGCGATGTGGGTACCGGGCGTCCGATGCGGTGCCCCTGTGGGCCGACCCGTCCCGGTAGGGTAAACGCGTGCTCGCCATCAGTAGATTCCGGGTCCAGGAGGAAGCCACCGCCGGGTTCGCTGAGCGCGCCCGGACAGCGGTAGCGTACTTCGCGTCCTGTCCGGGATGTGAACAGGTCGACCTGCTGCGGAACCTGGACGATCCGGAGCTGTGGACCATCACCTCCCGCTGGGTCGATGTCGGCTCCTACCGGCGCAGCTTCAACGGCTATGAGGCCAAGCTGGTGCTCGTCCCGCTGCTCAGCGAGGCGATCGACGAGCCCAGCGCGTACGCCACCGCCGACGAGGTGGGGGAGAACCTGCCGAGGTTCCGCGACTGATCGGGCGCGACGGGCGGAAGTCGTGCGATCCCGGCTACGCTAGGCCGAGTTTGTGCGTTGCCAGCCGGGCAACGCCGTGCGACAAGGAGCACACGTGGCCAGCCGCCTGGACAATGTCATCACCCTCACCAAACGCCGCGGGTTCGTCTATCCGTGCGGCGAGATCTACGGCGGCACCCGTGCCGCCTGGGACTACGGCCCCTACGGTGTGGAACTGAAGGAGAACATCAAGCGCCAGTGGTGGCGTCAGGTGGTGCAGGGCCGCGACGACGTGGTGGGGCTGGATTCGTCCATCATTCTGCCGCGGCAGACCTGGGTGGCCTCCGGTCACGTGGGTGTCTTCTCCGACCCGCTGACCGAGTGCCTCAACTGTCACAAGCGCTTCCGCGCCGACCAACTCGAGGAGAACTTCGAGTACAAGAAGGGACGCAAGCCCACCGGGCTGGAGGAGATCAACTGTCCCGAGTGCGGCAACCTTGGCCAGTTCACCGCCCCGCGCGACTTCAACATGATGCTGAAGACCTACCTCGGCGTGATCGAGGACGAGTCCGGTCTGCACTACCTGCGCCCGGAGACCGCCCAGGGTATCTTCATCAACTTCAAGAACGTCGAGAACACCTCGCGGATGAAGGTGCCGTTCGGGATCGGCCAGACCGGCAAGAGCTTCCGCAACGAGATCACCCCGGGCAACTTCATCTTCCGGACCCGGGAGTTCGAGCAGATGGAGATGGAGTTCTTCGTCAAGCCCGGGACGGACGAGGAATGGCACCAGCACTGGATCGACACCCGCACCGACTGGTACGTCGGGCTGGGCATCAAGCCGGAGAACCTGCGGCACTACGAGCACCCCAAGGAGAAGCTGTCCCACTACTCCAAACGGACCGTCGACATCGAGTACAACTTCGGCTTCACCGGCGGTGACGGCTGGGGTGAGCTGGAGGGGATCGCCAACCGCACCGACTTCGATCTCGGGACCCACTCCAAGCACTCCGGACAGGACCTGTCCTACTTCGAGCAGGCCACCGGTGAGCGCTACCTGCCCTACGTGATCGAGCCGGCGGCGGGTCTCACCCGGTCGCTGATGGCCTTCCTGGTGGAGGCCTACACCGAGGACTCCGCGCCGAACACCAAGGGCGGCATGGATACCCGAACGGTGCTCAGACTCGATCCGCGGCTGGCCCCGGTGAAGGCCGCTGTGCTGCCGCTGTCGCGCAATGAGCAGCTCTCGCCCAAGGCCCGTGATCTGGCCGCCGAACTGCGGCAGTACTGGAATATCGAGTTCGACGACGCTCAGGCGATCGGCCGCCGCTACCGCCGCCAGGACGAGATCGGCACCCCGTACTGCATCACCGTCGACTTCGACACCCTGGACGACCAGGCCGTCACGATCCGTGACCGTGACTCCATGAGCCAGGAACGAGTGGCCCTTGACCAGGTGAAGGACTACCTCGCCCAGCGCCTGATCGGCGTCTGAGGACGCTCCCGCTGGCGCCCTGCGTCAAGAACGCGCCGCTGGCGCCCGCGCCCACGTCCCCACAAGCTGTGGCTGAACGTCCGTACTTGGGGGTTCAGCCACAGCTTGCTTCGGTGGAGGGGCTTCGGGGTGTTGTCTCGGCGACAGGCTGTGACGGTGCTGCCGTGGTCGGGGGTTCAGTCACAGGGTGTGTCGGGGAGGCGCGAGAGGCTGCTGGGTCGAGCAACTATCCTCGCTGGGTCAGCCCAATCTCCAAGGAGCACTGTGAAGACCGGAACGCCCGCCGCGACGACAGCGGTGCCAACGCCGCTGCGGCTGGGGACTCTGGACATCGCCACTGCGGTGGTGCTGGCCCCGATGGCCGGCATCACCAACGCTGCCTACCGGCAACTCTGCCGTGAGCAGGCCACGCGCGGGTCGGCGTCCTCCCCGCGCGCAGGCCTGCTCGGCGAGAGTCACGGCTCTCCCGGCCTCTTCGTCTGCGAGATGATCACCTCTCGCGGGATCGTGGAGCGGAACCCGAAGACCTTCGCCATGCTGCGGTTCGACCCTGGAGAGACGGTGCGTTCCGTCCAGTTGTATGGGGTCGACCCGCAGGTGATGGCGAAGGCGGCGACCGTCCTGTGCGAGGAGTTCGGGGTCAACCACATCGACCTCAACTTCGGCTGCCCGGTGCCCAAGGTCACCCGCCGGGGTGGTGGGGGAGCACTGCCCTGGAAACGCGACCGGCTGGCGGCGATCCTCACGGCGACGGTGCGGGCTGCGGAACCCTACGGTGTCCCGGTCACGATCAAGACCCGGCTGGGCATCGACGACGATCACCTGACCTATCTGGACGCCGGACGGATCGCCTCCGACGCCGGCTGTGCCGCGATCTCCCTGCACGCCCGCACCGTCAAGCAGGCCTACTCCGGCCAGGCCGCCTGGGAGACGATCGCCGCCCTGGTCGACGCGGTCGACATACCCGTCCTCGGCAACGGCGACATCTGGGAGGCCTCGGACGCGCTGGCCATGGTGCGGCAGACCGGGTGCGCCGGGGTGGTGATCGGACGAGGCTGCCTGGGGCGTCCCTGGCTGTTCCGCGACCTGGCCGACGCCTTCGCCGGACGTGACACGCAGACGCTGCCCACCCTCGGCGAGGTGACGGCCATGGTTCGCCGGCACGCCGAACTGCTGGCCGAGCTGTACGGTGAGCGGCACGGCCTGACCGACCTGCGCAAGCACATGGCCTGGTACTTCAAGGGCTTCGGCGTCGGCGGCGACCTGCGACGCAGCCTGGCGATGGTCTCGTCCCTGGCTGACCTGTCCGAGCTGCTGGATCGTCTCGACCCGGCCCAGCCCTTCCCGGTCACCGAGCTGGCCAGCCCGCGGGGACGCCAGGGAACCCCACGCGACAAGGTGGTGTTGCCCTACGGCTGGCTGGATTCGGTCGAACTGGGCGACGAGGACCTCAGCTCGGCGGAGTCGGACGCCTCCGGCGGCTAGCTGTACCCGGCTCTTTCAGGAGATCGCTGCTGCGGCGGCGAAGCCGATCGCGAGGATGATCACCACTGGCGCCAGCACGCCCAGCACGATGCCGGCGATGCCCCAGCCGCGTCCGCGCTTGGTGGCGGCGGCGACGATGGAGATGATCCAGCCGACGGTGCCGGCAAGGCTGGCCAGCACGATCCCGGTCAGCGGACCGGAGACCGCCATCCCGATGGCCTGGAGTTGTTCCTCGGGGAGCGTCTGGAGGATCTGCTCGATCTCGGCCTGGCTGGCGCCCGGCGGCACGAAGGTCATGATCGATCCGAAGGTCGGCCCCATCGCGATCGACAGGGCAATACCGGCGATCAGCCCGAGGGCAACCAGGCCGAGGCCGACGATGCCGAGCATGGGTGGCCTCGGCGTGGCCGGGGCGGGGGCGTACACCGAGGACTGGGAGTACGGCGTGGTCGGGTACGGCGTGGGCGCCGCGCCCCAGGGCTGGTGACCCTGCGGCTGCTGCTGCCGGTACTGACCGGGTTGCTGGTAGGGATTGGCCGGCGGGTACTGCGCGCCCTGGAGGTACTGCTGGCTCTGGGGGTACTGCGCGCCTTGGGGGTACTGCGGGTTCTGCTGGCCTTGCGGGTACTGCGCGCCCTGCGGGTTCTGCTGGCCCTGGGGGTAGGGACTCGACTGCGGGTAGGACGGCGTGGTCGGGTACTGCCCGGTCCCACCGTCCGAGGGCTGCTGAGGCGTCGGGCTGGTGGGCGGGGTGTACTTACCCGGATAGTCGTTCGACATGCACCCCAGCCTATCGTCGCCCGTGGCGTTGGGACGGCGTGCACCACTCGCGGCGGATGCCAAGATGGGGGTCATGGCCGAATTGACCCCGAGGGCCGCCGCCTGGGCCGGAACCATGGCCGGGCACGCCGATGCCGGACTGGTGCGCGCACACGCCGACTCCACCACGGCGATCGAGCCCGCGCCACCGATCGGACGCGAGCAGCGGGAGGCGATCGAGGCCGAGCGGCTGCGTCCCGGTGCTGCCCGGGCACGCGGTGCCGGCAACCGGGCGATCCCCGAGGAGCCGGACGCCGAACGCACCTGTTTCGAGCGCGACCGCGACCGGATCGTCCATTCCACGGCCTTCCGCCGGCTTGCCGGCAAGACTCAGGTGGTGGTGTTCCCGTCCGACCACCAGCGCACCCGGCTCACCCACGCCCTTGAGGTGGCCCAGGTTGCCACCTCGATCGCCCGCGGGATCGGCGCGAACGTCACCCTGGCCGAGGCGATTGCGCTGGGCCATGACTGCGGCCACGGCCCCGGTGGCCACGCCAGCGAGGACGCCTTCGACGCCTTCCTGCCGGGTGGCTATGACCACGGCCCCTGGGGTGCGGACGTGGTGCTCACCTCGCTGAACCTGTGCGCCGAGACCCTGGACGGGGTGCGCAACCATTCCTGGTCCAGGCCTGCCCCCGCCACCGTCGAGGGCGAGATCGTGAGCTGGGCCGACCGGATCGCCTACTGCGCCCACGACGTCGAGGACGCCGCCAGTGCCCAGATCATCGACCCCGACGACCTGCCGTCCGAGGTGGTCGAGGTGGCCGGGCGCAGCCGCCGCGAACAGCTCAGCTGCTTCGTCCGTTCGGTGATCCGGGCCACCGCCGCCACCGGACGGGTGGGCATGCCGCCCGTCCAGGCCGGGGCGCTGGCCGCACTGCGGGCCTTCAACTACGAACGGATCTACACCCGGCCGGACGCGGTCGCGCAGTCCCGGGCGGTGATTGCGGTGCTGCATGCGCTGGTCGACCACTACATCAGCCATCCGGACGGGCTGCCGTCCGATCTCGGCGCGCCCGACCTGGACGACCAGGGCCGGGTGCACGCCGCCGTGACCTACGTCGGGGGGATGACCGACCGGTTTGCCTTCGAACAGGCGATCACCCTGCTCGACTGGGATCCGGACAAGCTGCCGAAGGGGATCGGCCGGGACGCCTGAGCGCGAATCGGCTGGCTGCCACCCCGGCATCCGGCCACCGCCCCGGAACGGGGGGCGCGGGCGCATAGACTCATGGCCGTGGCCGGGCTGATCAACGAGGAGGACCTGACGACCGTCCGGGAGCGTTCCCGGATCGACGAGGTCGTCGGCGCCTACGTGACCCTGCGTCCGGCCGGTGGCGGTTCGCTGACCGGGTTGTGCCCCTTCCACGAGGAGAAGACCCCGAGTTTTCGGGTCACCCCGGCCAGGGGCTTCTTCCACTGCTTCGGCTGTGGGGAGGGCGGGGACGTGATCAGCTTCGTCCAGAAGATCCAGAACGTCACCTTCGTCGAGGCGGTGGAGTGGCTCGCCGACCGGGCCGGCGTGCAGTTGCGCTACGCCGAGGGCGGTCCGAACCGTCCCGAACCGGGGCTGCGACTGCGCATCCTGGAGGCGAACCGGATCGCCGCGGAGTTCTTCGCCGAACAACTGCGGGCACCCGAGGGTCTCCCGGGTCGGCAGTTCCTGGCCGGACGGGGGTTCGACGAGGACGCGGCCACTCACTTCGGCATCGGCTTCGCACCCCGCGGTGGCAAATCCCTGGGCAGCCATCTGAAGGCGAAGGGCTTCTCCGACGCCGAACTGGTACGGGCCGGGCTGGTCCGCGACAGCGGCTGGGACTTCTTCCAGGGCCGGGTGCTGTGGCCGATCCGGGACGCCGGCCGCTCTGTGCTGGGGTTCGGCGCTCGGCGGTTGTTCGACGACGACCGGATGCCGGCCAAATATCTCAACACCCCCGAGACGCCGGTCTACAAGAAGTCCTCGGTGCTGTACGGGCTGGATCTGGCGCGCGGCTCGATCGCCAAGAAGGGCCAGGCGGTGGTGGTGGAGGGCTACACCGATGTGATGGCCGCCCACCTGGCCGGGGTGGACACCGCGGTGGCTTCCTGCGGTACCGCCTTCGGCGACGACCACGCCCGGATGCTCGCCCGGTTGATCGACACCCAGGGAGTGCAGTCCGGCGAGGTGATCTTCACCTTCGACGGCGACGCGGCCGGACAGGCCGCCGCGCTGAAGGTGTTCAAGGGCGACCAGCATTTCAGCTCCCAGACCTATGTTGCCGTCGAACCGACCGGGCTCGACCCCTGCGACCTGCGGATCCAGCACGGCGACGCGGCGGTGCGCGAACTGGTGGCCCGCCGGGTGCCGCTGTACCAGTTCGTGATGCGCAACACCATTGCCGGCTTCGACCTCGACCGCGTGGAAGGACGGGTCGCCGCGCTGCGTGCCGCCGCTCCGCTGGTCAGCAGCATCCGGGACGCCTCCCTGGTCTCTGGCTACGTCCGCGAACTGGCCGGGATGCTGGGGATGAACCCGGACGAGGTGCGTGCCGAGGTGAAGCGGGTGCATGCCGGAGCCCGGCCGTCCCGTCCGGTCGAGCCCAGACCGGAGCCGGTGGCACCGACCGCGCTGCCGATCCCCGACCCGCGCGACCGGGGGCTTGAGGCCGAGCGCGGCACGCTGCGGTTGCTGCTCCGCGCGCCGGAGATCTTCACCGCCACGCTCAACGACCTGGTCGCCGACGATTTCGCGCACCCCGCCTACCGGGCGTTGTTCGAACGGATCGGGGCGGTCACCGACCGCACCGGCGACTGGGCCCAGCAGCTGGCCGGCGAACTCGATCCCGTCCTGGCCCAGCTGGTCGTCACCCTGGCGGTCGAGCCGGTGCTGCGGGAACCGACTGCCGGTTATGCCGCCGAGTACGCCGCCGGAGTGCGGCTGCAGGCCACCGCACGACGGATCGCCGCCTTGAAGTCGCGGCTGCAGCGCACCAACCCGGTGGACGACCCGGCCGCCCACCAGAAAATGTTCCAGACCCTGATCGAGCTCGAGTCCCGGCGCAAGCAGTTGCTGGGCCTGGCAACCGGGCCGGCGCTGTAACCGGGCGCTGTCGGAGCCGGGTGCTGTCGAAGTGTTGTCAATCGACCGGTGACCTCTGGCCTGGTGGCAACACTCCCGACCAGTCTGTGGCGATGCACCGCTTTCCCGATCTGCCACCGTTGTTCACCGCGCAGGAGGAGTCCCGGCTCGCCCGCACCATCGAGGCCGGCGTCCTGGCCGGCGCCGCGCTCGCCGACAACACCGGTCCGGTCGGGGCGAGCCTGGCCGAGCTGCAGGCGCTGGTCGCCGAGGGCCAGCAGGCCTGGCAACATTTCCTGCTCGTCAACCTGCGGCTGGTCGGGAACCTGGTCCGCCGGGCGGAAGGGCACGGCGGGGTGGAGGCCGACGAACTCTTCCAGGAGGGCTTCCTCGCGCTGGCTCGCGCCGTGCAGGGCTACGACCACACCCGTGGCCGGTTCAGCACCTACGCCACATCGGTGGTGTGGCAACACCTGGTGGAGGTCACCAGCTCCCGGGACGGCCGGCTGGGCATCCCGTCCCGTCGCGCGGTCGAACTGCGCCGGGCGCAGTTGCTGGCCGACACCCTCGGCCAGGAGCGGGGACGGGAGGTGTCCCTCGCCGAGGTCGCCGATGCTCTGGGAACCTCGGTGGAACGGACCCGCCGGCTGCTCGGCCACCGTGTCCAGGCCTCGCTCGACCAGGCAGCCGTGGCCCGGTGGGCGGACGAGGGGAGCAGCCAGGACTTCGACACCGGGGTCGACGCCGACCGGATTGCCGCTGATCTGGCCCGGCTGCCCGGGCAGGAGCGTGAGGCACTGCGGCTGAGGTTCGGGTTCGCGGACGGCAGGTGCCACAGCTATCGCGACCTTGCCGCCGAGCTCGACACCTCGATCAGTTCGGCCCGCCGGATCTGCGAGCACGCCCTGGAGACACTGCGCAGCTGGCACGCTGAGGCCTGGCAGGCAGACCTCGCGTCCTGACCTACAGACCGGCAATCGGCAGGTTCGGCGCGGTCTCCACCCGCAGGAAGTCCTCCAGCAGGGCGAAGAAGCCCGGCCCGTCGACCGCCTGGTAGACGGTCGCGTTGGGCTCCAGTCCGAACTTGGGCCAGGCCATCACCGTCGCCCCGCGGGTAAGGGGGGAGGCGGTCTCCACGTCCACCCGGTACGCCGCCTGGCGCTGCACCAGTTCGGGATGCAGCAGGGTGGCCAGGGTCATCGAGTCGGGATGGGTGGAGCCATCCACCCCCACCTCCTCGTTGAAGTCCAAGGTGGTGTCGCAGACCGCCTTGAAGAACCTCGCCAGCGGGGTGCCGATCGCTGCCAGCCGGTCGTACCCGGCACGGTTGATGGTGGCGTCGCGCAGGGTGACCGGATCCCAGGTGAGCAGCCGCAGATCCTCGAACCCCGCCGTCAGCACGATCTGGGCGGCCTCCGGATCGACGTAGATGTTGTACTCGGCGGCGGCGGTGATGTTCCCGTGGCCGTTGATCGAGCCGCCCATGATCGACAGGCTTCTCACCCGCTTGGCAAAGCCGCGGTCGAGCACGCAGGCGGTGGCGATGTTGGTCAGCGGGCCGATCGCGACGATGTGCACCTGTCCGGGAGCCTCGGCGGTGATCCGCAGCAGGGCGTCGACGCCGTGCTCGGGGTCGAGCGCGGTCTGCGAGAGGTCCATCCGCAGTCCGCCGGAGCCGTCCCCGTGGACGTCCTCGGCCGAGGCCCACTCCCGCAGCATGGGCTGCCGGCAGCCGGCGTGGATCGGCACCTCGCCGAGCCGTCCGGCAACGTTGAGGGTGAGATGGGCGTTGGCGACCTGCTGCTCGAAGCTGACATTGCCGGCCACCATGGTGATGGCCCGCAGGTCGGCTGCCGGATCGAGCAGGCCCCACAGAATGGTGACGCAGTCGTCCTGGGCAGTGTCGGTGTCGATGATGACCGGGCAAGACATGGACGGCAGCGTACCGGGCCGGGTGAAAGGCCTGGCGGCCGGTTCAGGAGTCGCGACGGTCCGGGATGAACAGCCTGATCACCAGCCGCAGGGCGAGCACCAGGCCGAGGAAGCCGAGCACGGCG
>NZ_JAYFPT010000071.1:0-6690 GCF_034927565.1 Propionicimonas sp. | reverse complement strand
CGGGCAGCTCGTTGCTCCTCGGTGACGAGGTTGACGAAGATGTCCTCGATGGAGGATTCGATCTCGGCGGCATGCGCGTCGCTGAAGCCGGCGGCGACGAGGTCGTGCCGGATCTGTTCTCCGGTCGTGGTGGATCCTTCGGGAAGGACGGCGTGGAGCGTCGCTCCGGAGAGGTAGGCGTCGTCGATCTCGTCGTTGTGTTCGAGCCAGGCGAGGGCCCGGTCGGTGTCGTCGACGGTGATGTCGAGGATGCGGCGCTGGCTGTGCCGGCTGCGCAGGTCGGCTGGGCTGCCATCGGCGATGATGCGACCGCGGTAGATGAAGGCGAGCCGGTTGCAGTGAGCGGCTTCGTCCATGTAGTGGGTGGTGACGAACAGCGTGACGCCCCGTCCGGCCAGGTCATAGAGCAGATCCCAGAACTGCCGCCGGGCGACCGGATCCACTCCGGAGGTGGGTTCGTCCAGGAAGAGCAGCTCGGGATCGTGGATGGTGGCCGCACCGAGGGCGAGGCGCTGCCGCCAGCCAACGGACAGGTTGCTGGTGAGTTCGTGCTCGCGTCCGACCAGGTCGGCCATCGCCAGGATGTAGTCGCGTTGCGCGGCGTAGCGTTCGGCCGGCAGGTCGTAGACCCCGGCGTAGAACTTCAGGTTCTGCTCGACGGTCAGGTCCTCGAAGAGGGCGAACTTCTGGCTCATGTAGCCGATCCGCGGCTGCACCCGGTGGGGGTGCCGCGTCACGTCCTCACCGAGAATGCGGATGCTGCCGGCGTCGGGACGCATGGTGCCGGTGAGCATCCGGATGGTGGTGGTCTTGCCTGAGCCGTTGGGGCCGAGGAAGCCGAAGATCTGGCCGGCCGGGATGACGAGGTCGATTCCGTCGACGGCGGTGAAGTCGCCGAAGGTCTTGGTGAGTCCCCGTACGGAGACCGCCGGCACGTCGCTGGTGGTGTGGCTCATCGGGCTCCTCACGCGGTGATCCGGCGGCGGGTGGCGACCACAGCGGTGCCGAAGATGACGACGCCGAACCCGGCCAGGGCCAGCAATGGCGTGGCGAGGTCGGCGAAGCCACTGCCCTTGACGAAGACGCCACGCAGCATCTCCAGCGCGTAGGTCATCGGGATCGCCCGGCTGACCGGCTGCAGCCAGGCCGGCATGGACTCGATCGGGAAGATAAACCCGGAAAGAATCATGAACGGCATCATCAGGAAGACGATGACCTGCTGGGCCTGCTGCCGGGTGTGGGCCATCAGCGAGACCAGCAACCCCAGCCCGATGCTGGTCAGCATGAACAGCAGCATCCCCACCACGACCACCCAGACACTGCCAGCGAAGGGCACTTTGAACCAGCCGATGCCGACCGAGGCGACGATCAGCATCTGGGCGATGGCCAGCAGCACGTACGGGGTGATCTTGCCGATGATGTACTCCCCGGCCCGGATCGGGGTGACGAACATCTGTTCCAGGGTGCCGGACTCGCGCTCCTTCACCACGGCCTGGCTCATCACGATCATCAGCGAGAGCATGGAGATCACCGCCACCAGGCCCGGGACCATGGTGTTGATCGAACTCAGGGTGGGGTTGAACAAGACGCGTACCTGGGCGTCGATGCCCGGCGCTCCGGCGACGGTGGCACCCAGCTGTGCGGCCCGGGCGCTGTTCACGCCGGCGATGATCTGCGAGGCGTAGCCACCTGCCAGCGCGGAGACCTGGGAGTCCGAGCCGTCGACGATCACGCCGATCGGTGCGGTCTCGCCCTGGGTGAGCGCCGTCTCGGTGCCGGCGGGGATGACGACCGCGAGCTGGATGGTGCCCTGATCCAACAACTGGCGCACCTCGTCCTCACTGCCGGGACGTTGGGTGACGGTGAAGTACTCCGAACTGGCGAAGGAGGCGTCGATGGCGCGCGAGGTGACGGTGTGGTCGAGGTCGATCACGGCGGTGTTGAGATGGGTGATGTCGACCGCCACCACGTAGCCGAACATGATCAGCTGGACCACCGGCGCCACGATCAGGATGCCGGCCAGGAAGGGATCGTGACGCAGTTGCAGGAACTCCTTCCAGATCAGCAGCCGGAGGCGTCGCAGGCTTTTCATTGCCGTGCCCTTCTGCTGTACAGGACCGTGGAGATCGCGATCAGGAGGAACGAGGTGAGCGCCAGCGCGCCGAGTTGCGGCCACAGCTCGGTCAGTCCGGCCCCCTTGAGGAACACCCCGCGAGAGAGCGCGACCATGTAGCGGGCCGGGAAGGCATACGCGATCCATTGCACGATGGTCGGCATCTGCTCCAGCGGGAATACGAACCCCGACAGCAGGAAGGACGGCAGCATGGCGATCATCATGGCTGCGATGTTGGCGGTGTCCTCGCTCGGGGCGACGGCGGAGACAGCCAGTCCCATTCCGAGGCAGGACAGGATGAACAAGGTGGCGCCCAGGGCCAGTGCCAGCACACTGCCCCGCAGCGGGACGCCCAGGCCGAAGACGCCGATGGCGGTGATCAGGACGACGTCGACGAAGGCCAGCAGGGTCCAGGGGATGAGCTTGCCGATCATGAGTTCCAGCTTGCGCAGCGGACTCACCTCGAGTTGTTCCTCGGTGCCGAGCGAGCGTTCCCGGACCAGCGTGACGGCGGTCTGCTGAACGGTCACGATGGCCAGGATGACCACCATCAGGCCTGGGATCAGGAAGTCCGACGAGCGGTGGTCGGGGTTGTACCAGGTCCGCAGCCGGGGCTCCAGGGTACCGACGGCGGACAGGTCGAGACCCTGGTCAGCGGCCCACTCGCGGGTGAGTTCGCCGGAGAAGACCTGGTTGATCGCCACCGAATAGGATCTGCCGACCCGAGCCGAGGTCGGTTCGCTGCCATCGATCAGCACCGCGATCTCGGCGTGCTGGCCGGACAGGATTGTCTGCTCGAAACCGGCCGGGATGATGACCGCGACCCGCGCCGTCCCCTCGGCGAAGGCGGTGTCGACGTCACTCATGCGCTCCGGGTGGCCGACCACCTGGAAGAACGCGGACTCCTCGTAGCGCTGCACGTACTGCTGGCTGGTGGGCGTCTTGTCCAGGTCGATCACCACGGTCGGCACGTTCTCGACATCGAAGCTCAGCGCATAGGCGAACAGCAACAGTTGCAGGATCGGCAGCAGCACGACGGCTGCCAGCATGCGCCTGTCGCGGCCGAGGTGCTTGAACTCCTTGGTGACGATGGCGCCGACCCGGGTGAGGCTGCCGTTCATGCCGTCCCCCTGCCGGACGCGCCGCTGGTGGCGAGGTGGGCGAACACGGTCTCCATGTCGGCGGCGATCTCGCGGACGGTCGCGTCCGCGATGCCGGCGTCGGCCAGGGCCGCCGTCAACGACGCGGACGGTTCGTCGCCGCCCTCCCACAGCACCCGCACTGTGTCACCGAGTGGATGGGCGGAGGTCACGCCGGTGACCGCGGCGACCACCGGCAGCGCCGCCCGGGCGTCGGAGGTGCGGACTTCGAGGAGCCGTCCCGGCACCAACGCCTTGATCTCGGCAGGGGTGCCGGACTGCAGAATCCGGCCCTGCTCGAGGAAGGCGATGCGGGTACAGCGCTCGGCCTCGTCCATGTAGGGCGTGGCGACCAGCACCGTCCGTCCCTCGCGGTGCAGCCCGGCGAGGATCCGCCAGAACTCCCGCCGCGAGACCGGGTCGACGCCGGTGGTGGGCTCGTCCAGCAGCAGCAGGTCGGGTTCGTGCATCAAGGTGGTGGCCAGCATCAGCTTCTGTTTCATGCCGCCGGAAAGGTGCATCGCCTGCCGGCCGGCGAACTCGGCCAGCCCCATCGAGGTCAGCAGCGTCTGTGCCCGACCACGGAGCTCGGCGCGCGGCACCCCGCGAATGGTGGCGAAGAAGGTCAGGTTCTCCAGCACAGACAGGTCGGGATACATCGAGAACCGCTGCGACATGTACCCGATCCGGGGATGGACGGCCGGCGCCTGGTGGGTCACCGAGAGCCCGAACACCTCGGCATCGCCATCGTCGGGGGCCAGCGTGGTGGCCAGCATCCGGATCAGGGTCGACTTGCCGGCGCCGTCCGGGCCGAGCAGGCCGAACACCGCCCCGGCGGCGATGTCCAGGTCGACGCCGTCCACCGCCACGGTGTCGTCGAAACTGCGCCGCAGCCCCCGGGCCCGGACCGCCAGTTGCTCGTCGTCCATGCTCAGGAAAGTGTGACGTCGACCGGCATGCCGGGCTTGAGCGTTCCGCTGTCGTCGGCGATCCGGACCCGTACCTCGTAGACGAGCTTGACCCGCTGCTCCTTGGTCTGGATCGTGTTCGGGGTGAACTGCGCCTCGCTGGCGATGTAGGAAACCGTGCCCTTGAACTGGGAGGTGCTGGAGTCGGTGACCAGCGTCACGTCCTGGCCGACCTTGACGTTGCCGATCTCGGTCTCGGAGACGTACACCCGGGCGAACAGGCTGGCCGGGTCGAGGACGGTGAGCAGGGTCTTCGCCGGGGCGGCGTTCTGGCCGACGTTGGTTGTCACCGAGGTGACCGTGCCGGCCTGCGGGGCGGTGACGATCGTGTAGGCAAGCTGAACCTGGGCGAGCTCGACCTGCGCCTCGGCCTGCTTCAGCTTCGCCTTGGCCGCGGTGACATCGGCCTTGGTGGAGTCGTCGTCATTCTTCACGTTGGTCAGCGCCGCCTTGGCGGCGGTCACCCCCTGCTTGGCCTGCGTCACGGTCAACTTCAGGGCGGTCCGGTCCAGCCGGACGACCTCCTGGTCCTTGGTGACGGTGTCCCCCTCGGCCACCAGCACTTTCGTCACCCGTCCGGCGATCGCCGGTGAGATCTGGTACTGGGTGGCCTCGATGGAGCCGCTCAGCGTCTCGGTGGTGGTGGTCTCGGCGCTGGCCTGGCTGTCCCACCACCACCAGATGCCACCGCCGACCAACAGCAGCACCACCACTGCGATGACGGCCTTCGGGGGACGCTTGCGCTTGGTCGTTGCCATGGGGGTCATCCGTTCGTTTCGTTGGTGGCTGTCGCCTCGCGGCAGCCGTCGATGGTGACGTCCACCGGAACCCCGGCGGGCAATTGCTCCGAGCTGGTGAACTCAGCCTCGAGCGCGCGGGTCAGATGGATCTCGTCGGTGGCCGCATCGCTGGGCGGGTACACAGAGGCATCACCCAGCCGGGTCAGCGTCCCGCTCACACTGGACGCCTCCGGCATCCAGTCGCCGACGATGGCGACGGTGTCGTCGGTGCAGACCTGGGCTGCCTGGGCAGGCGACAGCCAGGCGGTGATCCGGCTGGGGACGTCGGGACGGATGGTCACCACCGGCGCCCCGATACCCAGCTGATCGCCGACCTGTGCCACGTCGATCACGACCCCGGTCACCGGAGCGGTCAGCTCGGTCAGCGCTAGCTGGGCATCAGCCAGGTCAACCGGTATCTGCGCCGCAGCGGCGGCGATCGTCGCCAGTTCCTTGGCATCCTGCAGTTGCGCGCGGACGTCGACGATCGTGGCCGCGGCGTCATTGAGCTTGCGGCGTCCCTGACGAGCCTGCTTCAGGCCCTTCTTCAGCTTCGGCTGGGCGGCGGTGGCCTGCTTGATTCCGGCGTTGACCTTCGTGAGCCCGGCCTTCAGTTGGGCGATGGCGGCCTTGAGTTCCTCCTGGGTCGGCATACCCGGCGGAGCCACCGGCGGGTAGTTGGCGAGCAACTGCTCGGCCTGGTTCAGCTTGGCGGTCAGCTGTGACCGGGTCTTCTTGAGCTGCTTGAGCGCCTTGGCCACCTTGCCCTGCATGGCGGTGAGCTTCTTGATCGCGTCGTCGACCTTCTGCTTGTTCTCCGCGACGGTCTGGGCCTTGTCGTAGGTGTCGTCGATCGCCGCCGCCAGGACCCCGATCTGGGCCTTGGCCGCTGCCTGGTCGGCCTTCGCCACGGCCAGCTGAGCCGGGAGGGTGCCCGGGTCGACGGTGGCGACGACCTGGCCCGCGCTCACGGTGTCTCCCTCGGCCACCGCCACTGAGGCGATCCGGACGGTGGAGCCCAGGCCGAGGACGCTGGCCACGTCGGAGGTCGGGGCACTCTCGGTGGAGTCGCCGAAGCCGACGTTGGGGTTCACCACCGCGACGGCCAGCAGCGGCGCGGTCACCACCTCAGTAGAGTCGACGACCTCGCCGGTCACGGTGACGCCACTGCTGGGTGTGCTGCATCCGGCAAGCAGTGCGAAGGCGGTGATCAGCGCGATCACCAGAGCAGCTCTACGAATCATCGCCGTCCTCGCGACCGGCCAGCCGGCCGTGCAGGAAGCGGTTGACGTGGGCGGTCACGTCCAGTGGCGGAACCGATCCACCGTTGGCCACGGCGGCGAGCACGAAGGGCATCGCGATCGGACCGAGGAAGGCGAACAGCAGCGAATCGCCGGATTCGGAACGAAGCCTGCCCTCCTCCTGGTAGCGGCCGAGCAGGTCGCGGATCACGGCGAACATCCGGCCCATCATCGGCCCGATCTCCGCCAGCTCGGGATCGACCGCTGCGGTAATGAGGATCCGCGCCGACGACCCGAACGCCGTCCAGGTGTCGCGGTAGGTGGTGGCGAGCCGGATCAGGTCGGCTTCGAGGTCGCCGGTGTACCGCAGGGATTGGGTCTCGATGTTGCTCACGCGCTGCCTGATCGCTGCGCTGATCAGGTTGCTCTTGTTGCCGAAGTTCCGGAACA
>NZ_JAYFPT010000057.1:0-14789 GCF_034927565.1 Propionicimonas sp. | reverse complement strand
ATCGGCGCACTCGCCAACTCCGGCGTCACATCCTCCACCGTCCAGCCACGCTCGACCAGATGAGCCTTCACCGCCTCCTTCAACGGAAACCCCGCAAAATCAGCCCCGACCACCACAAACCTGTCGCGCGCCAACTTCATCCTTCACTCACCTTTCCGTTTGCCGGAACGTCCACCCGGCCCATCTTTCGAGAAGTAGTTCAGCACCATGACCGCCAGCAGCACGCCGCCCCAGATCAGCGGCCGGTAGAAGTTGCTGATCGCCGGGAACATGTTCAGGCCCGACGACAGGATCTGCAGGATCACGATCGCCAGCACGACACCCGACAGCCGGCCGCTGCCGCCATTGGGGTTCACCCCGCCCAGCACCACGATCAGCACCGTGAGCAGGGTGTAGGTGGAGCCGTAGTCGGCCTTGGCCGAGTTGTAGTTCGCCAGCATCACCAGGCCGGCCAGCGCCGCCCACAGCCCGGAGAACATATAGGTGCGGACCAGCAGGCTGGTGGTGTTCAGGCCGGAGAAGCCAGCCGCGGTGGCGTTGGTGCCGAGCATCCGGATCTTGGTGCCGAAGGAGGTCCGGCCGAGCACCAGCCCGACGACGATCGCCGCCAGGATGAACACGATCAGCGGCATCGGGACGAGGCCGCCCACTTTGCTGGCGAAGGTGTCACCCCAGGCGGACGGCAGGCCCGAGACCGGCTTGCCGCCGGTGATGATGATGGCGATGCCGCCGAACAACTCCAGCGTTCCCAGGGTGACCAGGATCGGCGGGATCTTCACCTTCGCCACCAGGAAGCCGTTGAGCGCGCCCGCGAGGGCACCGGCCACCAGCGCGAAGGCGATCGCCGCGATGATCGCCACCGTCACCGAGCCGCCGTCGGCGGCCAGGCTCAGCATGATCACGGCCGCGCCGATCGATGTCATGTTGGCGATCCCGACCACGGACAGGTCGATGCCGCCGGTCATCATGGTCAGCATCACCCCGAGTGCCATCAACCCGAACTCGGGGAACTGGATGGCCATCGACTGCCAGGTGCGCAGGTTCAGGAAGCTGCCGGTCTTGATGATCGTGAAGAACAGGAAGATCGCTATCAGCAGCAGGATCAGCCGGGTCAGGTGGGTGTCGCGGGTGATGGCGCGGAGCGCCCGGAACTGCCTGGTCGGCTTGGGGTCAACGACGTTGGTGCTCATGGCAGTCCTTCCTTACACCGCTGCCCGGAGGCGACCACTCGCCCGGGTCACCTGGTAGGCCGAGATTCCGGTACCGACGATGATCAGCAGGCCGAGCGCGAAGCCCTGCCAGAAGGTCGGGATACCGAGCAGGATCATCGAGTTCTGGACGATCGTGATCAGCAGCGTGCCGAGCATCACGCCGGTCAGCGAGCCGGTTCCACCGGTGATCGCCGTCCCGCCCAGGACGACGGCGGCGATCACCATCATCTCCATGCCGAGCAGGTTGGTGGGATGCATCTGGCCCATCATCGAGGTGCGGATCAGGCCGGCGATCGCGGCGATCACGCCGACGATCACGTACAGCCAGAACTTGATCTGCTTGACCTTGAAGCCGGCCCGGGCGGCAGCGCTCTCGTCCCCGCCGATGGCGTAGATGCCGCGGCCGAACATGGTGTAGCGCATCACGAAGAAGACGATCGCCACCACGGCCACCAGGAGCAGGAACGACACCGGCATGCTCGAGGTGAGCCCCGACTGCCGGTTGGTGGCCACGAACAGCGTGGCCCGGCCGAACTCGTCCATCGAGTCGGGGATGTCGGGAATCTGGACGGAGTTCAGCGCGCCCTGCATCACCCCCGAGAAGACGCTGGAGGTGCCCAGCGTGATGATCAGCGTCGGCAGCGCGAGCCGGGCGGTGAACAGGCCGTTGAACGCCCCCAGGATGGCTCCCAGCACGATCACCATCGCGAACGGGATGAAGATCGGGCCCTCGATGCCGTTGTCGACCAGGTAGCGGGTGGTCGCGTAGACCGCCAGGGACGCCAGCGCCGGGAACGAGACGTCGATGCCGCCAGAGACGATCACCATGTAGGCGCCGACCGCGAACAGCCCCGGCACCACCATGGCGTTGGCGATGTCGACCAGGTTGTTGGCGGTGTAGAACTGCCCCGACCGCACCTGGATCACCAGGCTGAGCACGAGGATCACCAGCAGGACGTAGAACTCGTTGGACCGGACGACCTTTGCCAGCCACTTCTTCACGCCGTTCACAGCGTTGCCAGCGTTCACAGCGCCACCTCCGTCGCCTCACGGGAGATCAGGTCGGCGAGCTCGGCCTCGGTGGTGGTCGCCGGGTCGATCTCGGCCTCGATCCGTCCGCCCCGCATCAGCAGGACGCGGTTGCAGTTCTGCAGCACCTCGGGAATGTCGTCGGTGATGATGATGATGCCCATCCCCTCCCCGGCCAGTTTCTGCAGGGTCTGGTGGATGTCGTGTTTGGAGCCGATGTCGACCCCGACGGTCGGCCCGTTGAGGATCAGGATGTCGGGCTTGGTGGCCAGCCACTTCGCCAGCACGATCCGCTGCTGGTTGCCGCCGGAGAGGGTGTTGGCGGCGTTGTCCGGATTGGGCGTGGCGATCTTCAGCGCGTCGACCCAGTGCCCGGCCTCAGCCCGCTGCCTGCCGGCGTTCATCGAGCCGAGGAAACCGGTGAGGTCGTCGATCTCGGAGATCACGATGTTGTCGGCGATCGAGCGCTCCAGGAACAGGCCCTCGGTGAGCCGGTCCTCCGGCACGTAGCCGATGCCGGCCTCGATGGCCGAGCGGACGCCCTTGAGGTGAACGGTCTTGTCCTTGACCTTCAGTTCACCGGCGTCGGCGGTGTAGGCGCCGAACAGGGTGAGTGCCAGTTCCGTCCGCCCCGAGCCCAGCAGGCCGGTGATCCCGAGGATCTCGCCGCGGTGCAGGGCGAAGCTGACGTCGCTGAAGCCGCCGGTCAGGCCGAGCCCCACGGCCTCCAGGACGGGCGGTTCGGTGGAGGCCACTCCGGTGAAGTGGGACTCCTCGAACTCGCGTCCGGTCATGAAGAAGGAGAACTTCTTGCGGTCGAGTTCGGACGGCAGGCAGTCCGCCACCACCTCGCCGTTGCGGATGATGGTGAACCGTTCGGAGATCTCGAAGACCTCCTCGAGCTTGTGGCTGACGAACAGGGTCGCGATCCCACGGGCCTTCAGGTCGAGGATGATCCGGAAGAGGGCGTCAACTTCCTTCTTGGTCAGGGCGGTGGTCGGCTCGTCCATGATGATCAGCTTGGCGTCGTGCATCAGCGCCCGGCTGATCGCCACCAGTTGCTTGTCGGCGACCGACAGGGTGCCGACCTTGGCATCCAGGTCGACCTGGAAGTTGATCTGCGCGACCGCCTGCTCGGCGATCTGCCGGAACCGCCGCCAGTTGACCAGCTTGCGCTTGTCGGCGAGTTCGGTGTTGAGCGCGAGGTTCTCCATCACCGTGAGGTTCGGGAAGACCGAGAAGTCCTGGTAGATCACCTGGACCCCGTTCATGATCGCCTCGATCGGGGTGACCTTGCTGTACGGCACCCCGCCGAACTCGATGGTGCCCTCGTCCGGGGTGTAGACGCCGGAGATGACCTTGATCAGGGTCGACTTCCCGGAGCCGTTCTCGCCGGCCAGGCAGTGGATCTCGCCGGGCTTGATCTCCAGGTTGACTCGCTTCAGGGCATGCACCCCGGCGAACGACTTGCTCACGTCCCGGACCGCGATGACGTTGTCAGCCACCTGCCATTCCTTTCACTGTCACTCACCCCGGCAGGCGTGAGCGCGCCGCCGAGACGTGGGCGGCGGGAGGAGAGCCCTCCCGCCGCCCACGGCGTGTGGATCAGAAGCCGAAGCTGTCGACGTTGTCCTTGGTGATGACAACCCAGCCGTTGCCCTCAAGCACCTTGTCGGAGCCCTCGGCGAACTTCATCTCCTTGTAGCCGTCCACATTCAGGTTCACCGGAGCGGTGATCTTGTGGTCGGGTGCGTCCAGCACCTGGCGGGCCAGGTCGGCCATCGCGTAGCCCGCGTCAGCCGGATCCCACAGGGTCAGCGCGGCCACGGAGCCGTCGACCAGGATCTGCTTGTTGGCGGCCGGCATACCGGTACCGGCGGTGAACACCTTGCCCTTCAGGCCCAGCTCGTCGATCGCCCGGGCGATGCCGGGGGCGTCGAAGGAGGAGGTGCCCATGATGCCCTTGAGGTCGGGGTAGGTCTTCAGCAGCTCCTTGGCGACCTGGTAGGCGGTCTCGCCGTCGTCCTGGGACTCCACCCGAGGCTGGGCCTCGAGCAGCTTCATGTTCGGGTACTTCTCCTTCTGGTGGGCGACGCCGCCGTCCGCCCACTCGTTGTGGGAGGCGTTGGTGACGTGGCCGACCATGGTGGTGTAGAGACCCTCTTCTCCCATCGCCTCGGCGAGGTTGTCCATGATGAACGCACCGTAGGCCGAGTTGTTGAAGGCCTCGATGTCGTACATGGTGTTCTGCTGGCTGGCGCCCTCATGGGTGACGACGACGATGCCGGCGTCCAGCGCCTCCTTGAGAACCGTCTCCAGCGCGCCCGGGTCGACCGGGACGACGCCGATGGCGTCGACGTTCTGGGCGA
Source organism: Propionicimonas sp. (assembly GCF_034927565.1). GTDB lineage: Bacteria > Actinomycetota > Actinomycetes > Propionibacteriales > Propionibacteriaceae > Propionicimonas. The sequence continues at coordinate 10,180 of NZ_JAYFPT010000057.1, read as the reverse complement.
TCAGGTCCTGGATGACCTGGGCCTGCTGGGTGGCGTCGGTCTCGGCCGGGCCCTTCTGGTACACAGTGAAGTCCTTGTGGTCCTCCTGGTACTTCTTCACCCCGGTCTCCATCCGGACGAACCACGGGTTGGTGGAGTCCTTGGGGACGATCGCGATGGTGTAGGCCTTGCCACTGCCGCCGTCAGCGGACGGCGCCTGGCTGCCCTCGGTGGCCGGAGTGCTCGAGCACGCGGTGAGCGTGAGTCCGAGCGCAACGACCGCACTCAGCGCTCCTGCGACCAAGCGTCCTTGCTTCATGCTTTCTCCTTCTATGGTTCGGGTGCCGTCGGCATCCGGGTTTACTGCGGGGATGATCGGATTCGATCTCAGGCGGCCGTGCGGCGACGGTCGCGGTCAGCGGGGCGACGGCATCGCCGTCATCAGGGTGTAGGCCGCCTGGGTGGTGTCCAGGCGGGAGTACTGCACCTGCAGGTCGGACGCGGACGCCACCTCGATGCCATAGGGGATCCCGGGTTCGATCCGGAGCCCGCCCACCTGCTCGGGGACGCTGGTGCGCAGGTGCGCGTCGCGCCGGGCGGGCAGGATGATCGGGGCCGAGGTCTCGGGCTCACGATCGGCGAAGTACACGGTGACCGTGAGTTCGGCGTCGGTCTCGGACGGGTTCAGCACACAGATGGACTCGTGCGAGAGCTCGGGCGGTGTGCTCACCACCGGGATGAAGGCGTCCGGAACGTACCAGTGCCGAAGACCTGCGGTGTCTGCCATGTCAACTCCTTGCAGCAGCCTTGCTGTTTGAAGCGGTTCATATCTTGAACCGCTTCAAACTGTATGCTTAAGTCATCTCAACCGCAACGAGAACGACGCGGAACCAGATCACGATTAGGTGACGATCAATGAATGATCGGCCGTCCGGGGCCAGGCTCCCGGCGTCCCCCCGTCCTCGGGGCGACGCGCGGGTGAGCATTCGCGACGTGGCCGCGCTCGCCGGGGTCTCGATCGGCACCGTGTCCAACACGATCAACCGTCCCGAGCGGGTGCGCAGGCTCACCCGCGAGGCTGTGGAACGGGCGATCGCCGAACTCGGCTTCGTCCCCAACCAGCAGGCCCGGGTACTCACCGGCGCCTCCAGCCAGGTGATCGGACTGGTCGTGCTGGACATCCTCAGCCCCTTCTTCATGGAGGTTGCCAGCGCGGTCGAGCGGGCGGCGAACGAAGCCGGGCACATGATGATCCTGTGCGACTCGGAGAACTCGATCGCCAAGCAGGCCGGGCTACTGCAGATGCTGGCCGCCCAGCGCGTGCGCGGCGTCCTGGTGACACCGGCGAGCGCCGACGTCCGGATCGCCCGCGAGGCGCCGGCCAGCGAGCGCCCGCAGATCGTCTTCCTCGACTTCAAGGACTCCGCCCAGCACTGCTCGGTGTCAGTGAACCACGTGGCCGGCGCCCGCCGGGCCGTGGCACATCTGCTGGGGCTGGGCCATGAGCGAGTGGCCTTCGTGGGTGGCAGCCGGGTGCTGCACCAGTTCGACCAGCGCCTCCGGGGAGCGGTCGAGGCGGTGGTCGCCGCCGGTCTCGACCCGGCCACCGCACTGGTCGAGGAGCCGGTCTCCTCGATCGGTATCCGGGACGGCATGCTGGCCGCCGAGCGGCTGCTCGCCCGGGGCGTGCCGAGCGCGATCTTCTGCGGCAACGACATGCTGGCCTTCGGGGTCTACCGCGGGCTGGCCGCGGCCGGGGTGCGGGTGCCGGAGGACGTGGCCCTGGTCGGCTATGACGACATCACCTTCGCGGCCGACTGGATCGTCCCGCTCACCTCGGTGCGCCAGCCGGTCGATGAGCTCGGCTACCGGGCCGCCCACCTGCTCTTCGACCACTCCTCCGGCGACCCCGGGCACGTTCACCAGCAGGTGGTGCTGCAGCCCGAACTGGTGGTGCGTGCCTCCAGCGACCCGTCCGCCCGCTGACTCACGTGGGTGACTGACTCGAATGGGGACGGTTCCTCCTTGAGTCATCCCCACGTGAGTCATGGTTCGTGCGGGGCGGTCAGCGCCAGGCGTCCAGCCAGGGACGCAGACAGCTCACCGTGTCAGGCATGAAGCTGCGCTCGTCCAGCAGTTCCAGCAGCCGCTGCGGGGTTACCCACTCTCCCCAGGCGACCTCCTCGGGCTGCCAGCTGATCGGCCCATCCCAGCTGCACTCGTAACAGAACCCGTGGTAGCGGGTGTGGTCGTCGGCGTAGTCGGCCTCGAACAGTGGACGGAGTTCCACCCCGGTCACCCCGAGTTCCTCCGCCACCTCGCGGACGGCGCTGTCGTAGGGCTCCTCACCGGCTTGCAGCACGCCGCCGGCGGCGAAGTCATAGCGTCCGGGATAGACGTCCTTGGTGTCGGTGCGGCGATGGACGTAGACCAGCCCGTCGGAGTTGCGGACCACCACGGCGGTGGCCGCGTGCCGCAGGTTCTCCGCCCGCATCCTCGCGCGGTCGACCACCTCGCCGGTGGGGTGGCCGTCGTCCCCGTAGAGCGCTACCAACTCAGCCATACTCCCATGTTCGCAGACCCAGGCAAGGACAAAGGCCGATATGCCGACGCCAGCCCTTCTCCGCGGCCAGGATCCCTCGCTCCCTGAGGGCGGCCGTGGCCTTCTCCGATCCGTTGCGGCACCACAGTGGCCTCACAGACAAAGCCAAGGTCCGACTGGCTGGATAGGGGTCAGCCAAGTTCCCGTCCGGGCACAGAGAAGGAGAGACTCCCATGACCACCCTTGCCCTGATCGCCGCCGACCTGGTTGCCATCACCATGCTGGCCCTGGTCTACTTCCGCAGGCACCGGCGTCGCGACCTGGTCACCGCCTTCCTCGGGGTGAACGTGGGAGTGCTTGCCGTCGCCCTCGTGCTCGGCACGGTCCAGACCACCATCGGGCTGGGCATGGGCCTGTTCGGAGTGCTGTCGATCATCCGGCTGCGCTCCACCGAGATCAGCCAGCGGGAGGTGGCCTACTACTTCGCAGCCCTGGCCCTCGGCCTGATCGCCGGGCTCTCGACCAGCCTTCCGCTGGCCGGCGGCCTGATGGCCATGATCCTCGCCGCGCTGTGGCTCGGCGACCACCCGTCGCTGTTCCACGGCAGCCGGCAGCAGACCATCACCCTCGACCGGGCGATCACCGACGAGGCCGAACTGCGCAGCGAGCTGACCAGCCTGCTGGGGGCCCGGGTCGACCAGGTCACCGTCCGGCAGCTCGACCTGGTGCGCGACCTGACGGTGGTCGACGTCCAGTACCGCACCGGGAGGCCGGCCGGCCAGGTCACCGCCGCCCGCACCGAGTCGGCACGCGAGCTCGAAGGGCTGGTCGCGCGATGAGTACCCTCCCGCTGGAGCGCTTCGGCAGCGTCGGCCTCGACGAACTGGTCAGCGAGGCCGAACTGCTGACCCGGGTCGACCGCAAGTACGTCCTGCGGCTCGACGAGACCCTCGGCCTGCTCGACCACCTCGACCCCCGCACCCGGGTGCTGACGATCGACGGCCGGCGCCGCTTCCACTACGAGTCGGTGTACTTCGACACCCCCGACCTGGTCAGCTACCGGCAGGCAGCCACCGGCCGCAGACGCCGGTTCAAGGTGCGCACCCGGAGCTACCTCGACTCCCGCCAGGCCTTCCTGGAGGTCAAGGCCCGCGGGCCGCGCGAGGTCACCGTCAAGGAGCGCATCGGCTACGACATGGCCGCCCGGGACCACCTCACCCAGACCGGTCGCGACTACACCGCCCGGACGCTGTCCGGGCAGGGGCTGGACGCCGGCCTGGCCGACGAACTCGCTCCCGCGCTGACCACCCGGTACACCCGGGCCACCCTGCTGCCCCCGGAGACCGGGGTGCGGGTGACCATCGACACCGACCTGGCCTGGAGCGATGGTGAGCGCGAGCTCGGCATCCCCGATCTGGTCATCGTCGAGACCAAGGCGGGCTCACGCCCGTCCGGGATCGATCGGCTGCTGTGGCGGCTCGGGCACCGTCCCGACTCGGTGAGCAAGTACGGCACCTGCCTCGCCGCCCTGCGCGACGACCTGCCGTCCAACAAATGGGCACGCATCCTGCGCCATCACTTCACCACCGAGGAGACGGCGCGCGCGGCCTGAGGCTCTCTCACCGCCGTCCTGGCAGCTACCGCCAGATCGCCCGGACAGGGGCCCCGACGGCTGGGACAACCGCATCCCGCGGTGCCAGCGGGGCGTGCCGATCGGGGCCCTCGGCCAGGGCGTTGCGCTGTCAGCAGACCTGGGCGAACCAGCAGTCGGCCATCACGAGCCCTGACAGATCGTGTCGATCGACTCGGCTTCCTTCTGGAAGGTGTCGAGGGCGTCGACGTACTTGCTGGCCTTCTTCGGGTCCTTGACGGCGGCCTTCAGCGCCTTCAGCATCGCCTTGCCCGCCGCGACCATCGTGTCGGCCTGCTTCTTGAGTTCCGGGGACGTGATGTCGGCCACCGCCCCCTCCACCGAATCGACAAACTTCTCGATCGCCTTCACCGCCTTCTTCGGATCCGACTCCGCCTCCTTGGAGGCTTCTTGCATGGCATCCGCGGCCTTGAGCAGCGTGAGGTTCAGGGTGACACATTCCTCCCGCAGCGCCCGCCCGGCTGTAGTCGGCGTGGCCGGATCGGCCGGGGCGGTCGTGGGATCGGCCGGGGCTGTGGTCGGGTCAGCCGAGGCGGTAGCCGGATCGGACGGGGCAGCGGAGGCCGGGCCGGACGGTGCTGTCGACGCAGACACCGAGACCGGGGCAGCGCTGCAGCCGACCATCAGGACGAGTCCGAGCACGCTGGCCGCGGCGAGAATTCGGGTGGTGAACATCTGTCTCCAAAGGTCGCATGGGTGGCTTGTCCAGCAACCTACTCCGCCCCGGTCCACAACAAAGGAGGTTCACAGGAATCCTGGTCGCCGCACCCTACTGCTCGGGCAATGGCATCCCGCAGTGCCAGCAGGGCGTACCGACCGGGCCCTCCACCAGGGCGTTGCACTGCGGGCAGACCTGGGCGAGCCAGCAGGCCGGATCGCCGCCGCCGGTGCCCACCGGGTCGATCAGCGGACGCCCGGCATCCCGGGCCGGCAACGGATCGTCGCTGCTGTCCATCGCACCTTCTTCCCCGGCCGCTCTGCTGCGACGATACCCCGGTTCCCGCGGGTGTGGCCCGGCCCGACGTCGTGGGCAACGCAGCGAAACCCCGGCCGCGACTGCGGCTCGGCCGGTGCCAGCCGGGGTTGGCTCTGGCCGACGGGCAGGGCAGGATCAGCGCATGATCATCTCCGAGGCGCTGTCCGAGCCGACTCCGGTCGTCCTCGAGCCCGAACCGGCTGTCGTCATCCGTCAGCGGGACGTCACCATCCCGCAACTGCCCGCGCTGTTCGACGCCGGCTACCGGGCGCTCGCCGCCAGCGGGGCCGCCCTGACCGGCCCGGCGTACGCCCTCTACCGCGGCGACCCGTCGGAGGTCTTCGACCTGGAGATCGGCTTTCCGGTGTCGGAGCCGCTGCCCGCCCCGCTGCCGGGCGAGCCGACGGTGATGCCGTCCACGCTGCCAGCCGGCCCGGCGCTCGCCATCACCCACCGGGGTTCCTACGACTCCCTGCCCGCCAGCTGGGAACGGCTGGCGACCGAGGCCGCTGCTCGCGGGATGACCCCGGTGGGCTGGCTTGAGGTCTACGTCACCGCTCCGACCCCCGACACCGACCCGGCGACGCTGCGCAGCGATCTGTTCCTGCTGGTCGACGGGCCGGCCTGACCAGCACCACCGGACCCGGGCCGGCGCCGCTCGAACTCGGACACAGGCGCACCAGCCGGTGGGAGAACAGCCGGTCAGGAGGCGAAGTCGCGGACCACAGTCAGGACGTCGTCGCCGTAGGTCTCCAGCTTCTTCTGCCCCACCCCGCTGATCGCGAAGAGTTCGTCGAGGGTGCCCGGACGGTGCCGGGCGATGGCCGCCAGGGTGGTGTCGGGGAACACCACATAGGCCGGAACCGACGCTGCCCGGGCGGTTTCCGCCCGCCAGCCGCGCAGCCGCTCGAAGAGTTCCCGTTCGCTCTCGGTGAGGTCGCCCGCGGCCGCCGGTCCCTTCGCGGGCGACGCAGTCCGCTTCCGGCCGGTTCCGGCCCGCACCACCGCGTCCTCACGCAACCAGACGGGCTGCTCACCGCGCAGCACCGGCCACGAGGCGTCCGTGGGCTGCAGGGTGTGGTGGCCGTCCGAGGACACCGCCAACAGCCCGGCTGCCAGCAGTTGCCGGACCACCGCCCGCCACTGCAGGTCGGTCAGCTCGGTGCCGATCCCGAAAGTGCTCAGTTCGTCGTGGTGCCACTGCGCGACCTTCGGGGTGCGCCGGCCGTGCAGGATGTCGATCAGCTGCCCGGCACCGAACTGCTGGTGGCGTTCCCGCTTGAGCCGGACCACGGTGGAGAGCAGTTTCTGCGCGGCGATCGTGCCGTCCCATGGCGTCGGCGGGTTCAGGCAGGTGTCGCAATTGCCGCACGGTTCGCTGGCCTCGCCGAAGTACTCCAGCATCAACTGGCGGCGGCAGCGCAGCGTCTCGCACAACCCGAGCATGGCGTCGAGGTGCTGGCCGAGCAGTCGCTTGTGCGCGGCGTCGCCGTCCGAGCCCTCGATCAGCTGCCGCTGCTGCACCACGTCGGCCAGACCGTAGGCCATCCAGGCGGTGGCGGGCAGGCCGTCGCGTCCGGCCCGTCCGGTCTCCTGGTAGTAGCCCTCGATACTGCGCGGCAGGTCGAGGTGGGCGACGAACCGGACGTCCGGTTTGTCGATCCCCATGCCGAAGGCGATGGTGGCGACCATCACGATGCCGTCGGCGCGCAGGAAGCGGGACTGGTTGGCCGACCGGACCGAGCCGGGCAGCCCGGCGTGGTAGGGCAGCGCCTCGATCCCCTCGGAGACCAGGGCTTCCGCGGTGGCCTCGACCGACTTGCGGGTGAGGCAGTAGACGATCCCGGCATCGCCGTCGTGCTCGGCACGGATCAGCGAGACCAGTTGCTTCAGCGGCTGCTGCTTGGGTTCGATGCGGTAGCGGATGTTCGGCCGGTCGAAGCTGGACACGAAGGTGCGCGCATCCGCCAGGCCGAGCCGGTCGACGATCTCACGGCGGGTGGCCGGGGTGGCGGTGGCGGTGAGCGCGATCCGCGGCACCCCCGGCCAGCGCTGGCCGAGCACGGCGAGCTTCAGATACTCCGGACGGAAGTCATGTCCCCACTGCGAGACGCAGTGGGCTTCATCGATCGCGAACACGGAGACGACCAGCCGGTCGAGGAACTCCTGTGTCCGCGGCAGGTCGAGACGCTCGGGCGCCAGGTACAGCAGGTCGAGCTCACCGGCGAGCGCCAGCTGCTCGGTGGTGCGCTGTTCGTCGAAGCCCTGGGTCGAGTTGAGGAACCCGGCCCGCACCCCGAGGTTCTCCAGGGCTGTCACCTGGTCGTGCATCAGCGCGATCAGCGGCGAGATCACGATGCCCACGCCGGGACGCACCATGGCCGGGATCTGGTAACACAGCGACTTCCCGCCACCGGTGGGCATCAGGACGACAGCGTCACCACCGGCGACAACGTGGTCGATGATCGCCGCCTGCTCGCCGCGGAAGCCGTCGTACCCGAAGGTGGTACGCAGGAGATCGAGTGGCGCAGTGACGGACACGGAGTCAGGGTAGACGAGCCCGCGGACACTCGCCCGTCCGCACGCCACCCCCGTCATGCTGTGACTGAAGCTCCGATCTCCGGGCGTCCGCCACAGCGTCGTTCAGGAACATCCCGAGGCAGGCTCGCCACCGCCCAGGAGGCAGCCCTCTGGCGCGGCCGGCAACAGCACGAGGGCCCTGCCAGCTCTCACCAGCAGGGCCCTCGTCGGTCAGTGACCGTCCCGCTCAGCGCGTACCGCTGGCGACCAACACCCACGTGTAGATCTTGCCCGACTTACTGATCGCGAAACCGACCCCGACGTGCTTGTAGTTGTTGCCCGCAGCGCAGGAGAGCGCCTGGTTGGCATCCCGCCCGCACTCACCCAGTGGGCTACCAGTCTGAAGCAGCACGGAGGATGCAGTGCTGACATAGGACTTGTAGGGGCTGCCCGTCCAGATCCCGGCGACATTGAGGCCCCAGAACTGGCTCTGGAAGCTGGTGAAGTCCGGCAACGCGGTGCTGCTGCCCTTGTCCGCCTTCGCAGCCTGGGCGGCGTACTGCTGGGCAAGCACATTGAGGGTCGCGTTCGGAGTCAGTGCAGTCGAACTGAGCCCGCTGTTCTTCAGGGCCTTGGCGCGGTACTTGTTGATCGCGCCGACAAGATTGGTGGCTTCCTTCGAGGGCGAGAAGACCTGCACCTTCACGGTCTGCGTCTTCTTGCCGGTGTACACCTTCTTCTTGCCGTTCTTGGTGTATTTCACGGTGGTGGTGACCTTGTAGGTGCCGGCCTTGAGGTTGACGCTGGACTTGTTCTTGGCGACCGTCTTCTTGCCCTGCTTGACGGTGATCTTCGCCGACTTCACCTTCACCTTGCCCTCGGTGATGATCTGAGGCTTGACCTTCGCCTTCTTGCCCTTGGCCACCAGATAGGTGGTGTTGCCGTTCACCAGCACCTTCGCGGGCTTCGTGGCAGCGTGGGCCACCATCGGAGCCCCGCCGGCCACCAGAGCCAGACCCAGCGCTCCGGCTGCCAGCACGGACAGCAGTCTCTTCATCATTGCCTTTCCTCGGGGCGGCCGGCCGACGCACAGCGCTCTCTCAGCCGGGATCGTGCCGGAAGTCTATCCAGCGGCGGTGTCGGTTCGGCGCCGGAACCGCCCGGCACACGCACCGGATCGGTCACGAGGACGGCCGGAGTTCCGGTCCGGTCCGGCTGGCGCCGGACGGCAGCCGTTCGGCGATCAGGAACGCGCCCCAGGCCACGACCAGCAGGAGAGCCGCCATCGCGATCGGCGGCCGGGCCAGTTCCCAGCCGAACACCACCGCGAACCAGGGCGCCCGCTGGGTAACCGCCAGCACCCCCACCGCACCGACCAGGGCGAAGCCGGCCACCGACCAGGCCTGGCCGAACTGCTCACCAACCAGGGCTGTCGCCGCGCCCAGGGCGGCTCCCGTCCCCAGCGCCGGGGTGAGGAAGCCGCCGGTCACGCCACTGCCGTAGGTGATCCCGGTGGCCAGGGGTTTGAGCACGACCAGGGTCAAGAAGACGACCAGCGAACCCCCGCCGACCAGCGCGAGCTGGACGATTCCCTTCCCGTTCCCCGGCAGCGCCGGCAACCAGATCGCGCCAACCCCCACCACCAGGCCCCCAACGGCGGTGAACAGCGGCAGCCGCCACCCGGGCCGGGGCCGGAACCGGCTGAACCAGCGCATCAGCAGGTTGAACAACACGCCCACCAGGGCGCACAGCGGGGCGGCCACGACCGCCCACAGCAGACCGGACCAGGCCACGTCCGTCCCGGGGTAGCTGTAGGTGGCGGCCAGTCCCAGCACCGGCCACGAGGTCACCACCGCCACCGCGCAGACCAGGACGGAGACCACGAGCGTGGTCGGTCCGAACCCGCCCGCCAGCACCTCGGTGGCGAACAGCACACCGCTGAGCGGCACGTTGTACACCACCGCCAGGCCGGCGCCGGCACCGGCGACGACCAACCGGTTCCGCAGCCCGACGGGTACTGCCAACAAGCTGCTGATCGTGGAGGCGAGCGCGCCGCCGACCTGACGGGGAGCGCCCTCCCGTCCGATCGATGCACCGGCTCCGACGGCGACGATCTGCAGGACGGCGTCCAGGGACGTCCTGCCCAGCGGGAGCCGGCGCGGACGGGCGCCGACCGCGCCAGCCACCTGGGGCAGCGGACGGCGGCGCAGCCACCACCAGACCAGCCCGCACAGCCCCAGCCCGATCGTTGGCGCCAGCACCCGCCGTAGCGGGTCGGCGTGCGCGACGTTGTCCCCGAAGGCCTCCTCGGACTGGCCGTACGCCAGCTGCTGCACCAGGTGCAGCAGAAGCGTCAACAGCGTCGCGGCGAGGCCGACGCTGAGCCCGACGAGCAGCACCGCCGTCGCGGCACGCAGCCAATCCGGCCAGGCCCGGGTCAGCCGGCGGCAGCCGGCGAGCGCCGCATGCCACCGGGAGCGGCCACCGCCGGGCGCCGGGTTCCTCCACTGCA
>NZ_JAYFPT010000069.1:0-24030 GCF_034927565.1 Propionicimonas sp. | reverse complement strand
CACCATGAGTGTCGAGATCGCGCCCAGTTCGCTGTTCAGCCGCCTGGAACCCCTGCTGGCCAGGGTCGCCAAGCCGGTGCAGTACACCGGTGGTGAGCTGAACTCCCAGCCCAAACCGTTTGCCGACACCGAGGTGCGGTGGGTGCTGATGTACCCCGACGCCTACGAGGTCGGCCAGCCGAACCAGGGCCTGGCGATCCTCTACGAACTGCTCAACGAGCGCGACTGGATCTGTGCCGAGCGGACGTACACCATCTGGCCCGACCTCGCCGGGCTGATGCGGGAGCACGACATCCCGCAGTTCACCCTGGAGAACCACCTTCCGGTGGCGGCCTTCGATCTGCTCGGGGTGAGCTTCTCCACCGAGCTGGGCTACACCAATCTGCTGGAGAGCCTCGATCTGGCAGGCATTCCGCTGCGGGCGGCCGACCGCGGGCCCGAACATCCGCTGGTGATCGCGGGGGGACACGCTGCCTTCAATCCTGAACCGGTGGCCCCGTTCATTGATGCAGCGGTGCTGGGGGACGGCGAGGAGGCAGCCGTCCGGCTCTCCGAGATCGTCCGGCAGTGGAAGGCCGAGGGGAGGCCCGGCGGACGGGATCAGCTTCTCTTCCGGCTGGCGCGCAGCGGAGTGGCCTACGTTCCGTCCTGCTACGACGTCAGCTACGCGCCGGACGGGACGATCGCCTCGGTCGTGCCGAGCCGCGACGGCGTTCCGGCGCGGCCGGCCAAGCACACGCTCATGGAGCTGGACGAGTGGCCTTATCCGGCCAGACCAATCGTGCCGCTAGCGGAGACCGTCCACGAGCGCTACTCGGTGGAGATCTTCCGCGGCTGCACCCGCGGCTGCCGGTTCTGCCAGGCCGGGATGATCACCCGGCCGGTGCGAGAGCGCACCATCGAGACCGTCGGCCGGATGGTCGAGGCCGGGCTGGCCGCCACCGGCCTGGAGGAGGTGGGGCTGCTCAGCCTGTCGTCCGCCGACCACTCCGAGATCGGTGAGATCACCCACCAGTTGGCCGACCGCTACGCCGACGACCAGGTCTCGCTCTCGCTGCCCAGCACCCGGGTGGACGCCTTCAACATCGACCTTGCGGGCGAACTCTCCCGCAACGGCCGGCGCTCCGGGCTCACCTTCGCACCCGAAGGCGGCACCGACCGGATGCGCAAGGTGATCAACAAGATGGTCAGCGAGGACGACCTGATCACCACCGTCGCCGCCGCCTTCAGCCAGGGCTGGCGGCAGGTGAAGCTCTACTTCATGTGCGGCCTGCCCACCGAGACTGACGAGGATGTGACCGCGATCGCCGACCTGGCAGCCCGGGTGATCGAGACCGGCCGGCGGGCGGCAGGCACCCGGGACATCCGCTGCACGATCAGCATCGGCGGCTTCGTCCCCAAACCGCACACCCCGTTCCAGTGGGCGGCCCAGGCCGACCCCGACACGATCGACCGCCGGCTGCACGCCCTGCGTGACCGGATCCGCGAGGACAAGCGGTACGGCCGGGCGATCGGGATGCGCTACCACGACGGGAAGCCGGGCATGATCGAAGGGCTGCTCAGCCGCGGCGACCGTCGGGTGGCCGACGTGATCGAGGCGGTCTGGCGGGACGGCGGGCATTTCGACGGCTGGAGCGAGCACTTCTCCTACCAGCGCTGGGTGGAGTGCGCCGAGCGCGTCCTGGCCGACCACGGCGTCGACCTGGCCTGGTACACCACCCGGGAACGCGGCCAGGCGGAGATTCTGCCCTGGGATCATCTCGACTCCGGCCTTGACCGGGACTGGCTGTGGCAGGACTGGCAGGATGCCGTCGGCGGCGCCGAGGTGGAGGACTGCCGCTGGTCGGGCTGCTACGACTGCGGGGTGTGCCCGACCATGGGCACCGACATCCAGATCGGCCCGACCGGACGTTCGCTGCTGCCGCTGACGGTGGTGAAGCGGTCGGCCTGAGGCGCATCGCCGGCCGCCGGACGGTTGGGGGAGGTCGGGTGGTCGCGGACCATCCGGTTTGTGCCAGACTGTCGATGATGTCTGCTCTTCGTTCCACGGCGCTGCGACGCGTCACCGTGCTGGTGCTGTTCTGGGCCCTGGTGGCCGCCTTCGGGCTGATCACCGTCCAGCCGGCCCAGGCCGCGTCCTATGCGCTCACAGCCCGCAGTTGCGGCACGACCACCAGCAAGTTGGCATGCACCATCACCGTGACCTTCACCAAGAGCGGCAAGCCAGTCGCGAAGGCGACCGCGCTGCTGCAGTACAAGAAGGGCTCGAAGTGGGTCACCGAGAAGAAGGTGAAGCTCACCAAGGGCAAAGGCACCGTGGCCGTCAAACATGGGGTGACCGATCGCACCTACCGGGTGAAGGTGACCGGGAAGAAGACCGGCAAGGCGTTCACCGTGCACTTCATCCCGGCGACCTTCTCCGTGAAGGGCTCGGGCAGCGGGCACGGGGTGGGCATGGCACAGTACGGCAGCTACCGGATGGCCCTGGACGGCAAGGTGGCCACCGACATCCTGAAGTACTACTACAAGGGCGCGGCGCCCGGCCTGGCCAACAACCCCGGAGCCACCGCGACGCCGACCGGCACCGCCGGCAAGATCAAGGTGCAGGTCTTCGGTTCGTCCACCGACGCCAGGACCACCACGCTGACCCCCACCGGCGGTGGGTTCACCATCACCGGCGGCGCCACGCCGGTAACGACGGCGTCCGGGAAACCGGTGATCATCGCGGTGAGCGGTTCCCAGGTGACAGCCACCCAGGGAACGACGACCGTCACCGCTGCCCGGCTGCGGTTCGACTGGGACACGACGAAGGCGACGGTGAGGGTTGCCGGCGCCCGGGCCGCGAACAGCAAGGTGGACGTGCAGTACCGCTACGGCAACCTGCAGGCGACGGCGATCAGCGGCCGGGTGAACGTGGTCAACGAACTGGTCCTCAACACCGAGTATCTCTACGGCATCGACGAGATGCCTGCGTCCTGGGGCTCCACCGTCAGGGGCATGGAGGCGCTCAAGGCGCAGGTGATCGCCGCCCGCACCTACGCGCTGGTCCAGGTGACCAAGCGGCCCGGCAACGTTGTCGACCCGGCCTGCGACTGCCACGTCTACGACGACACGCGCAGCCAGAACTTCACCGGCTGGACGAAGGCCGGCCCGGCGGCCAATCAGCCGTGGCTGGCGGCAGTGAACGCCACCGTGCACAAGGTGACAGCATCGGCGACCTTCCCCAGTGGTAGCGCCGTGGACATCGTCCGAACCTCTTCGGCGAGCGGCTCTGGCTTCGCCGAGACCGTCTACTTCGCGTCCTCTGGTTCGTACCAGGTGGGCTCCACGCGCTACGGCGGCACCGCGAACAACAGCGACGTCTTCCCGGTGCCGGCGTTGCCGTACCTGGTACACGTTTCAGACTCGTACTCGGCCAAGGCGGCACCGAAGAGCCTCAACGCCTGGACCAGGTCGCTGTCCCAGGCGAAGGCGAAGCAGGTCTTCGGCGGTGATGTGAAGAAGTTGGCCGTCACGGCACGTTATTCCAGCGGTCAGGCCAAGTCGATCCGTGCGACCTTCGCCAACGGCCGGACGAAGACCGTCACCAGGAAGGCGGCGGCCTGGCAGGATGCCCTGGGTGTCCAGGGTGCCTGGCTGAGCTCGATCACCGGCGCCTGATCCGGGGCGCTATCCTCTGGCGCTGTGGCACGTCCCCAACCCGAACAGCAGGCACCCCCGCAGCAGCGGCTGCGGGTGCGCTACGCCAAGCGGGGCCGTGCCCGGTTCGCCTCCCACCGCGACGTGGGACGGGCCATCGAGCGAGCCCTGCGCCGGGCCGATATCCCGATGGCCTACTCGTCCGGCTTCTCCCCGCACCCGAGGATCTCCTACGCGGGCGCCAGCCCGACCGGTGCCGCGAGTGAGTCGGAGTACCTCGAACTTGGTCTGGCGGTCCGGCTCGATCCTGAACAGGTTCGCCGGCAGCTGAACGACGCCATGCCCGACGGACTGCAGGTGGTGGGCATCGACGAGTCTCCCGGTGGTTCGTTGAGCGAGGAGTTGCAGGCGTCCTGCTGGCGCCTGCAGGTGCCGGGGGTGGACGTGGACACCTCCCGTCGTGCCGTGGCCGCGCTGCTGACCGAGCCCCGGTTCGAGGTCGAGCGGATGACCAAGACCGGCCTGCGCACCTTCGATGTCCGGGCTGCGATCCTGCGGCTGGAGACGGTGGGAGAGGGGTTGCTCGAACTGGTCTCGGCGATCGGCACCCCGCTGGTTCGCCCCGACGATGTCGTGCAGGCACTGACGGCGGTGGATGACCAGTTCCGTCCGGTTGATCCGCCGGTCTTCACCCGGACCGCCCAGGGCAGGTTCGATGGCCGGACGGTGGTCGACCCGGTCCCGGCGGCGACCGGGGACTGAGCCGGTGCAAACCCTGAGAACCGGCGAAAGATAACGCTCAGATAACGGAAACTCGGGCGTTTCGTCGCTGGAAGTGGCGTCAGTATGGAATACTTCGAGGCAGGCCGGGATTCCACCAGAAGACCGCCCGTGAGTGCGACGAACGAGGTGACAGCTCGGTCGGCCCGCCGAACCACACCGCGACGAGCAGTCGACCGCGGGGGTGAGGACGGGGCATGTACCCACCCCATGAAAGCTTTGCTGCTTCGGCAGTTGACTCGAACGGCGACCCCGGTTGCCGTTGAAGGAGCGCACCATGCTCGATGACGACCAGACACCAACCCTCGGCGACGCCGCTGCTGCCGAGGAGACCCCCGCCGCCCCGACGCGCCGCCGGCGCGCGGCCAGCCGGCCGGCCGGCCCGCCCTCTCCGCCGGTCGAGCCCGCACCGGCTGCGGCAGAACCCGCCGCCGAGAACGACACGGAGACGACCGGGCCTGTCCAGGCAGCGACTGACTCGGAACCGGCCCCGGCTGAACCGGCAGCTGTCGAGCCGGTTGCCGCGGATGCTCAGCCGCAGGACGGCCCGGCCGAAACCGTGAAGGCCGCCCCGAAGCGTTCGCGCAGCAGGAAGCCCAAGGTCGTCGAGCCAGTGGCGGAGCCGGCGGCCGAGGAGCCTGCCGGAGCCGACGTTCAGCCCACCTTGGAGCTCGCGCCCGAGCCCGAGGCCGAGGCCAAGCCGGCCCGCCGCAAGCGGACGACGAAGAAGACTGCCGAACCTGCCGCCGAGATCGAGGAGCAGGCCGATGTCGCGGCCAGCCTGGCCGAACTGGAACAGCGCACCGCGAAGCGCCGTGCGGTCAAGGTGGAGACCTTCGGGCTGGCGGCGGACGTCAACCCCGACGAGGTACTGAGCCAGTTGGCGGCAGCCATCGGTGCCGGCACGGTGGCGCGCGCCGAGGACGAGCAGCCCGAGGACGCCGACGAGGTCGAGGACGCCGAAGCCGGTGAGGAGGGCGAACTCGACGAGGACGCCGCCGAGACCGACGATGAGGCAGCCGGCGATGAAGCGCCGGGCGAGCCGCGTCGCCGTCGTCGCCGCCGGGGTGGCCGCCGGCGCCGTCGCTCCGGTGGCAACGGCGAGGCCGGCGCCGAGGGCGAGGAGCCCGAAGCTGAGGCGGGTGAGGGTGAGGAGCCCGAGGACGCGGAGGCCGAGAGCTCCGATGAACCCGCCGCCGAGGGTGGCGCCCGTCGTCGTCGCCGTCGTCGCCGCCGTGGCGAGGACAACGGCGATGCCGAGGACGATCCGTCCATCGAGGTGGTGGCCCGGGTCCGCGAGCCACGCCGCAACCGCAGCGTCAGCGACGAGGTCACCGGCATTGAGGGCTCCACCCGGATGGAGGCCAAGAAGCAGCGCCGCCGTGAGGGACGGGCGGCCGGCCGTCGCCGGACCGCCATCCTGTCCGAGGCCGAGTTCCTGGCCCGCCGCGAGTCGGTCGACCGCACGATGCTGATCCGCCAGGCCGAGGACTACTCCCAGATCGCCGTGCTGGAGGACGGGATCCTGGTGGAGCACTATGTCGACCGGGCGTCGGCAACCTCGATGATCGGCAACATCTATCTGGGCCGGATCCAGAACGTGCTGCCGTCCATGGAGGCGGCGTTCATCGACATCGGCCGCGGCCGCAACGCAGTGCTCTATGCCGGTGAGGTGGACTGGGCGTCCTACGGCGTCACCGGCCAGGACAAGAAGGTTGAGAAGGTCTTCAAGTCGGGCCAGACCGTGCTCGTCCAGGTCACCAAGGATCCAGTGGGGGCCAAGGGCGCGCGGCTCACCTCGCACATCTCGATCCCCGGCCGGTACGTCGTGTACTCGCCCGGGGGCCAGCTGTCGGGCATCTCACGCAAACTGCCGGAGAACGAGCGCAAGCGGCTGAAGAGCATTCTCGACGAACTGATCGGGCCGGACGCCTCGGTGATCATCCGCACCGCCGCAGAGGGCACGTCGGAGGAGGAGTTGGTCCGCGACGTCAACCGGCTGAAGGCGCAGTGGGAGGTCATCGACAAGAAGGCTTCCGCCGGGCACGCCCCCTCGCTGCTCTACGCCGAGCCGGACCTCACCGTCCGGATCGTCCGTGACCTGTTCACCGAGGACTTTGCCGCCCTGATCGTGGACGGCGACGACACCTGGGACACCGTGGAGGCCTACGTCGGCCATGTGGCGCCGCACCTGGCCGACCGGCTGCAGCGCTGGGATCGTGCTGCCAGCGGCGACATCTTCGACGTCCACCGGGTACACGAGCAGGTCGCCAAGGCGCTGGAACGCAAGGTCTTCCTGCCCTCCGGTGGGTCGCTGATCATCGACCGGACCGAGGCGATGACGGTGATCGACGTCAACACCGGACGGTTCACCGGGACCTCGGGCAACCTCGAGGCCACCGTCACCTCCAACAACCTGGAGGCCGCCGAGGAGATCGTCCGGCAGCTGCGGCTGCGGGACATCGGCGGCATCATCGTGATCGACTTCATCGACATGGTGCTGCCCAGCAACCGCGAACTGTTGCTGCGCCGTCTGGTCGAGTGCCTGGGACGCGACCGCACCCGCCACCAGGTTGCCGAGGTGACGTCGCTGGGGCTGGTGCAGATGACCCGGAAGAAGATCGGAACCGGCCTCGCCGAGGCGTTCACCGTCCCGTGCGAGACCTGCAAGGGTCGCGGCTACCACACCCATGACGTGCCGGTAGCCTCCCAGGCCCCGGCAGACGGCGGCGACCGCGAGGCCAAGCGGGGATCGCGTGGTGGCCAGTCGCAGTCCCGGCAGCGTCCGGCCAAGGTGCGCAAGCCCGCCCCGGAGCTGGCGGCTGTGGTGGCGGCGACGCTGGCCCACCCGGTCACTCCCGAGCTGGCCCATCTCGAGCACCACGAGCCCGAGGTCGCCGCCGAAACCGATGTGGTGGTCGACGAGTTGCCCTTCCCCGTTCCCGTGACGGTGGTGGAGGCTGAGCCCGAGCCGGTGCCGGTCGAGCTGGAACTCGCCACTCTGCCCGAGATCGTCGACGCGCCGGAGACTTCTCCGTCCTCGCCGGACGTGGATCTGCCGGTCGAGCCGGTCGAGGCTGCCGAAGGCGTGTAGGTCGCGGGGCGCGCCGGTGGGCTCGCTCGTCGGCCGCGTTCGTGACCCGGTCCGCTGGCAGGGCTAGGTCATGCGGCCCGGGGAGACGCGCCCGTGCGTCAGTCCGGGATCCGGGCGACATCCTCCAGCCCGAGTGCCGCCGAGGGGTCGGCCGGCATCCGCCTGGCGCCGCGCGGCGACAGCGAGCCGCCCCGGACCACCTTGGGGCCGTTCGGCAGCGCGGACCGCTTGAACTGGGCGAACCCGAAGAACCGGCTGCAGAACACCTGAAGCCACTTCTTGATGGTGGCCAGGTCGTAGCCGACCCGTTCGTCGTCCGGGAAGCCAGCCGGCCAGTCGCCGGCCGCGGCGTCCGCCCAGCTGTGCATCGCCAGGAAGGCAATTTTGGACGGCTTGGCGCCGTGCCGCAGCACGTGGAACAGGGTGAAGTCCTGCAGCGCGTACGGACCAATCGTGGCCTGGGTGGACTGTGGGCTGTTGCCATCGGTGATCGGAATGAGCTCCGGGGTGATCTCGGTGTCGAGGACGGCCTGCAGGGTGCGTCCCACGTGGTCGTCGAACTGGCCAGAGGCGATCACCCAGCGGATCAGGTGTTGCATCAGGGTCTTCGGCACCCCGCCGTTGACGTTGTAGTGCGACATCTGGTCGCCCACCCCGTAGGTGCACCAGCCCAGCGCCAGCTCGGAGAGGTCGCCGGTGCCCAGCACGATGCCGCCCCGCTGATTGGCCAGCCGGAACAGGTAGTCGGTGCGCAGCCCGGCCTGGACGTTCTCGAAGGTGACGTCGAAGACCGACGCAGCCCGAGCGGCGAGCCGAGCTCGCTCGGCGTCGTCCGAGGGCAGGGAAGGTCCTGACGAGCGAAGCGAGGAGTACACCGGCTCGCCGTCGGCGAACGGGTGGTCGAGGTCGGCCAACAGCTGCCGGGCGGCCGGCTTGATGTCGAGCTCGGCGAAGGTCACCCCGAGCGCGTTGGCCAGGTCGGTGGCATTGCCCTTGGTGTGCTCGGAGGTGGCGAAACCGGGCATGGTGAAGGCCAGGATGTCGGTGCGCGGCCGGTTCATCCGGTCCATCGCCTTGGCGGCGACGATCAGCGCGTGGGTGGAATCCAGGCCGCCGGAGACCCCGATCACGATCTTCGGCTGGCCGATCGCCTTGAGCCGCTGTTCCAGGGCGCTGACCTGGATGTTGTAGGCCTCGTAGCAGTCCTGCGCGAGCCGGGCCGGATCGGCCGGGACGAACGGGAACCGGGGGAGGGGACGTCTGAGGCCGAGGTCGCCAGACGGCACGCCGAGTTCGAACTCCACCCAGCGGTAGGCGTCGGTGCGTTCGGCGTGGACCCGGCGATTGTCGTCGAAGGTGCCCTGCCGCAGCCGGTCCATGGCCAGCGTGCCGAGGTCGAGGTCGGCGACCGACGCCCGCGGGCCCATCGGGAACCGCTCGGATTCGGCCAGCAGGGTGCCGGCTTCGTAGACCAGAGTCTGCCCGTCCCAGGCCAGGTCGGTGGAGGACTCGCCCTCGCCGGCGGCGGCGTAGACGTAGCCGGTCAGGTAGCGCGAGGAGTTGCCGCTGCACAACTGCTTGCGCTCCTCGGCTTTGGCCACGGTGATGGGGGAGCCGGAGAGGTTGGCCACGATCGTGGCCCCGGCCAGCGCGGCCTCGGCGGCCGGCGGGATGGGCACCCACATGTCCTCGCAGATCTCGACATTGAGCACGAAGTCGGGCAGGTCCAGGGCGGCGAACAGCAGGTCGGCGCCGAACGGCACCAGCCGTCCCGCCACCGCGATCTCGCCGGTGACGTCCGTCCCGGCCGCGACCTGGCGGGCCTCGTAGAACTCCCGGTAGGTGGGCAGGTAGGACTTCGGGACCACGCCCAGGATCTCGCCGCGGTGCAGCACCACCGCGCAGTTGTAGATCCGGTTCAACCCCCGCAGCGGCGCCCCGACCACGATCACCGTGCCGACGTCGGCGGAGTTGTCAGCCAGCCAGCCCAGGGCCGCGTCCGTGGCGTCCAGCACGATGTCCTGCATCAGTAGGTCGTCGATGGAGTAGCCGGTCAGGCACAGCTCCGGAAAGACCGCCAGCACCGCGCCCTGGCCCGCGACCTCACGCGCCTGGGCGAGCACCGCCTCCGCGTTCCGCTGCGGCTGCACCATGGTGATCGGCAGCGTGCACGCCGCCACCCGCGCGAACCCGTGGGTGTACAGGTTGAAGAAGTCCATCGACCCTCCTTGAAGCTCAGGAACAGCATCCCACGCCGGAACTCTCCTCAGGTCGCCTTCTCCAGCGGCGGTGCTATCATTCCTGCAGATTGATATCACGAAGGGGGTGCCCATGCCTGCGATCACCGTCCGAAACCTCTCCGCTGAGACGCACCGGGCGCTCAAGGCGCGCGCGGCGGCCCACGGCCGCAGCACCGAAGCCGAGGTGCGTGCGATCCTCGACGGCGCGGTCGCGCCGCGGATCGGGTTGGGGTCGCTGTTGGCGGACATCGGCCAGGCCGCGGGCGGAGTCGATCTTTGCCTGGAGCGCGAGTTCGTGGACCGCGATGTCCCCGATTTCTGATGATCCTGCTCGACACCAACGTGGTTTCCGAGCCGCTGCGGCCCGCACCGGACCTGGCCGTCGTGGCGTGGCTGGACGCCCAGGCGCCGGAGACCCTCTATCTGAGCTCCATCACGGTGGCCGAGGTGCGGTTCGGCATCGCCCGGCTCCCCGAAGGCCGGCGCCGGACGATGCTGGGGGAGCGGTTCGAGGGCGAGGTTCTGCCGGCCTTCGCCGGGCGGATCGTGGGGTTCGATGAGCCGGAAAGCGCGGTGTACGCCGGGCTGCGTGCGCGTGCGGCTGCGTCAGGCGTGGCGATCAGCCCGTTCGACGCGCTGATCGCGGCGATCGCCCTGCATCACAGCTTCGCCATCGCTACCCGCGATGTCGGGCCCTTCGACCGCCTCGGCCTCAAGGTGGTCAACCCGTTTGGGCGTGGTCCCACGAGCGACTGACGTACTGCCAGGGACTCACCAGGTCGATGCCGCAGTCGTCGAAGTCGCGGGTGTTGCGGGTGGCGAGGGCCAGTTCGTGGGTGCGACAGATCGCGGCGATCATGGCGTCGATAGGTGGCCGGGGGCGTCCGGGCTGGCTGGTCAGTTCGGCGTAGATCTGTGCCTCGGCACGGCCGAACGCGACGATGCCGCCCAGTGAGCCGATCAGCGACTCAAGACTGGCGGTGATGCGGTCGCGTCGCCGGCCTGCCGGTAGCAGGTGGACGCCTCGCTGCAACTCTGCCCAGCACGGTGAGGGGAGGAAGAGATCCTGCGAGCGGAGGGTCTGGCTCCAGGCGAAGACTTGTTCGTTGCAGTCCGGCTTGGCGAGTTCGGAGACCACGTTCGTGTCGAGGGCCAGCTGCATCAGAAGTGCACCCGAGGGGGCTCGTAGCTTCGTTCGGGGAGTTCCAACTCCACCGGATCGTTGCGCATGGCGGCGTGGAACTCCACCAACGCATTGGGGAAGATGAGATCGACGGCAACCTGGTCGGTCAGGATCTGACGCGCTTCGGCCTCCATGGAGCGACCGTGACGATGTGCACGACGCTTCAGCGCCGCCCGCACCTCATCGTCCAATCCGCGTACCGTGATTGTAGCCATGTGCTAGCACCTCCCTGAGGAATGCTAGCACAGGGAGTCAGCGCGGATTCTCGCTGGGATCCGCTGGTAACCGGGCGGTCCCTTCGGTTTGATGGTGGCGTTCCATTCTCGCCCTGCGCTTCTGCGGGGTGAGGATCGGTGACCGGCACTCTTCTCACTTCTTCGGGGCGGTGCGGACGGCGTAGCGGTGCAGGGTGACGCCGGCCTCGGGCCTCGCCATGGCGCAAAGCTACCCGGCAGGCCCGGTCGCAGTCATCAGGTGCAACTGCGGAGGGCGCCGCCAACCCGCCCGGGACGTCCGCCCGGACCCGTGCTGGGGCCGGTCAGTAGCCGCGCGAGGCGTCGGCCGTGGCAGTCTCCCCGGCGAGAGCCGCCACGTATTCAGCAGTAGTGATCGGCTTGGAGAACATCGGGTAGTCGTACCTGATCGCGTTGCTGTGCTCGTCCAGCGAGGTGGCACCCACCGCGTCGGTGAGGGTGTAGACCTCGAAGCCCTTCTCGTAGGCCGAGCGCATGGTCGACTCGACGCAGCAGTTGGTCAGGAAGCCGGCCAGGACAATAGTGGTGATGCCCTTGCTGCGCAGGATGAAGTCGAGGTTGGTGGAGCCGAAGGCGTCCAGGCCGCGCTTGCCCTCCAGGACGATGTCGCCCTCGGCTGGTGCGACGTCGCCGACGATCTCGCAACCCCAGGTGCCCTTCACGAAGGAGGTGGAGTCGACGACACCCTTGAGGATGCCGTAGGGGTGGGCGCTGATCTCGTAGTAGCCCGGCTGGAAGGAGATCGGGCTGTGGACGATGGTGACGCCAGCCGCCCGGGAGGCCTCCAGCGCCGCCTTGGCGTTGGGCAGGGTGCCGGTGGCGTTCATCACTTCCGAGACGGCGCCGTGCAGCGTCCCGCCCTCGCTGGTGAAGTCGTTCTGGAACTCGATCAGGACGAGTGCGGTGGTTGCCGGATTCATCGGTAGTCCTTTCTGGGAGCCTGTCGCCGGGGCCGTTCCCGGCGGGAAGAGCGAGGTGGGGCCGGGCAACCGAGGATGGCGACCGGTCTCCTTCATTCTCGGGCCACCGGTCATCCCTCACAAGGCCTGTCCGTCGCACTGTGGAGTTCATCGATCGCCACCCTTCCCGTCGACCGCCTGTCCCCAGGGCCAGGCGGTCGACGTATGGGCAGGCGGTCGCCGAGAGGCGGAGAACCCAGGCCGAACGCGGACGACCCAGGTCAGAGGTCCTTGCGGCGGTAGAGCCGGATGGAGAGCTCCGCGGATCCGGTCAGCGTGGCCAGCGCGATCAGCAGCCCGGCCAGCGGCCAGAACGGGCCGATCTGGCCGATCGTGGCGATAATCCCGGTGGAGCCGGGGGATACCGGCATCATCAGGAGCGCGACCGCTGCGATCACCAGCGCGAGCGCCAGCCAGGTCACAAACCGGGCCCGCAGGTAGCCCAGGGCGAAGAAGAACGGGAATTGGACGGCAACCACCAGGCCAGCGACGGCGATGCTCGCCGCCAGGAAGGCCAGCGAGGACACCGGCGACCAGTTCTGGTGGCGGATGACAGCGGCCACTGCGTCGAAGACGACCCCGGCCAGACCGAGCCCGACCACGATCCCGAGGACCACCGCGTAGCGCGCGATCACCACCTGCCGACGGGAGATCGGCAGCGTGGCGTAAAGGCTCTCCAGATGGGCGTTCTCGGAGATCGAGAAGCCGTAGGAGCCGGTCAGTACCGCCATCATCACCATGATCGGCACGAAGCTGTCCTGCATGAAGCCCAGCAGCAGACCCATCACCGGCAGCAGGACGAACTGTCGGGAGTAGGGCCGTAGCGTCCACAGCTCCAGCGTCCATTGGGCAGGGAGGCGACTCATGCTGCGTCCTTTCGCGACAGGTGGATGACCAGTTCATCCAGGGACGGTGGTGTGGCCTCCACCCCACGTCCGAAGTGCTGCAGGTCGTCGACGGCGACCAACCCCTCGAAGCCATAGGGGTGGACGTGCAGACCGTGGATCAGCCGCCGACTCTCGCCGGGCAGATCGGACGGGCCACCCCGGACCATCGCGTATCGAGCGAGCAGATCGTCCTTCGGTTCGGCGTGCAGGATGCGTCCGTCGTTGATGAGGGCGACGTTGTCGGCGACCCGCTCCAGATCGGTGGTGAGATGGGTGGAGAACAACGCCGCGTTGCGTTCGTCCAGCAGGTACTCCTGCAGCAGGCTGAGCAGGTCGTCGCGGGCCAGCGGGTCCAGGCCCGAAGTGGGCTCGTCGAGGACCAGCAGCCGGGTGTCATGGGAGAGGGCGACCGCCAACTGCAGCTTCATCGCCATACCGCGAGAGAGTTCCTTGACCTTGCGGGCACCGGGGACGGCGAACCGCACGCACAACTCGGCGAATCGGCCCTGGTCCCAGGTGGTGTAGAAGTTCCCCACCACCCGGCTGACCTGGTCGACTGTCCACTCGCCGACGTAGGCCGGGGCGTCCAGCACGATCCCGATCTCCTCGGTCGGGGTGCCTGCCGCCCGGCCGAGCACGGTCACCTCCCCGGCGTCCGGGTGCATCATCCCGAGCAGGCACTTGATGGTGGAGGTCTTGCCGGCGCCGTTGGGTCCGACGAAACCGGTGATCAGCCCGGTCGGCACGCTCAGGCAGACGTCCTGCAGGCGGAAGTTCCCCAGCCGCTTGTCCAAGTGAAGTAGCTGTGCGGCCGCGGTGGGGACGGCGGTGCTGATCTGGCTCACGGTGCTTCCTCGGTGTGGTGCGGTTCGTTCGGTAGCTTCTCGCGTAGCGCGGCGGTGAGCAGCGCGGCGAGCTCGTCAGGCCCGATCCCGGCCAGTCGTGCCCGTCCGACGGCTTCGGAGAAGTGCTGCTGGATGGCAGTCAGCGCCTGATCGCGCACCAGTGCGCGGTCCACGGCCTGGACGAAGGCGGCCTTGCCCGGGACGCTCACCAGGAAGCCGTCGCGGGCCAGGTCGTTGTAGGCGCGGGTGGTGGTGATCACGCTGACCTGCAGGTCACGGGCGAGGTTCCGGATGGACGGCAGCGGCTCGCCCTCGGCTACCTCCCCGCTCAGGATCGCCTGCTGCACCTGCTGCACGATCTGCTCGTAGATCGGCAGCGGCGACGCGTTCGACACGATGATCCGCATCCGTCCGTCCTTACTGTCTATATCCACTATAGACAGTAGCGCGTCAGGCGCAGCCGGAACGTCGAAACCCGCTGCCTTTCTTCTCTTCCGTCAAGGCGACATCGCGCGCCCAATGTCACGTTGCGCCTGTCAGAACACGCGCGATGTGACCTACGGCGCGCAGGCAGGGGGGATGGGCTGGAGTGGGCGGAATGAGGGTCGGCGGCCCGAGCCCGGTCGCCGGTCGTCCGGTCGCCGGTTTGACCCTCCAGCACGCCGGAACGTATCCTTGATCCTCGGTGCTCGCTGTGCCGTTTTCTCGGCGCCGACACCTTCGGTGGTCTGGTGAGCACCGACATGACGTATCAGGTTCGTTGAGAGTGGGTCAGTCGTGTACGCGATCGTGCGCAGTGGCGGACGCCAGCACAAGGTTGCTGTCGGGGACGTGCTGGAGGTCGACAAGGTCGAGGCCGAGGTTGGTTCCTCGATCGATCTCGTCCCCCTGCTGGTGGTCGACGGTGACGCGGTCACCTCCGACGCGAAGAAGCTGGCCAAGGTCAAGGTGAGCGCCGAGGTGCTGGCCGAGACCAAGGGTCCGAAGATCCGCATCGTCAAGTACAAGAACAAGTCTGGCTACAAGAAGCGCCAGGGTCACCGCCAGCGGTACACCCAGGTCAAGGTCACCGGGATCAAGTGAGGAGCTGACAGATGGCACACAAGAAGGGCGCGTCGTCCTCCCGCAACGGTCGGGATTCCAATGCCCAGCGGCTCGGCGTGAAGCGGTTCGGCGGCGAGCAGGTCAACGCCGGCGAGATCATCGTCCGGCAGCGTGGCACCCACTTCCACCCCGGTGAGGGCGTCGGTCGCGGTGGCGACGACACCCTGTTCGCGCTGCGCGCCGGCAAGGTCGAGTTCGGCACCCGGCGTGGTCGCCGCGTGGTGAACATCGCGATCGCCGAGTAGCTCCAGAACCAACTCACGAGGGCTGTCCCGTCAGGGGCGGCCCTCGTGGCGTTCCCGACCGGGCGAGTCATCAGCCTGCGGTCCAGGTGCGCCGCACCGGCGACGGCACTGGCCGTCCGACGCTCTAGGGTGGCTGTCATGGGATGGCGGGGCCGGGTGCTGGCGACACTGGCGGCGCTGCCGCTGCTCTACGGCTGCGTCTCCCTGGAGGTCACTCTGCAGTTGGGTTCGCAGCAGACGGTCGACTACGACCTCTACGTCGAGGTACCGGTGCAGACGCTGGAGCAGAGCGGCCAGTGGGACGGCTCGGTCAGAACGCTGAACCTCTGCGACCGCTTCGCCCTGGGCGCGCACTGGTTCGAGGGTGCCACTGACGTCCTGCCCACCCGCGCCGGCGATCGCGTCGGCTGCCGGCTTCGTGGCAGCGAGAGCCTTGACGACTTCAGTGGGAACCGGCCGGCTGACGGCGGCTTCGACCTGAGCCATGCCGATGGACGGTTCGAGTTCCGGTGGTGGCCCTTCGCCAGTCCCGAACTACCCGACCTGATGGACGACCTCACCGTCTCGGTGACCTTCCCCGGCGAGGTGCTGGAGCACAACGGCTCCAGCACGGTCTCGGGCACCACGGTGACCTGGCAGGACCCGCACGACCTGTTCGAGAACGAGGGCCTGCTGGCCGTCGGGGAGGACACGCCCTCGATCTGGGTGCTCTCGGCGCGCTGGGGACCGATCGTGGCGTTGGCGGCCATCCTGCTGGGACTGGCCGGGCTGGTGTGGTGGCGACTGTCCCGCCGATCCTCCTCACCGGAGCCGGAGGAGACCGCGGAGGTCGTCGACGAACCGGTGGCGGAGCCGGCTCCGGATGCCGCCGCGGAGCGGCGAGCCTGGGGGCCGCCGGCCGAGACCGATCGCTGGGAGGTGGTGCCGTCCGAGGCATGGGCACCGCAGCCTGCCGACCTCGTCGAGCCACCGCCTCCGGCCGACCGTCCCGCCGCCGTGCCGGACCGGGACGCGCCCGCGGCCGGGCTGCCGTCCAGTCCGTGGGCGCCCGCCGCGGAAACCGCCGAACCTGCCGCGAGCCCCACCTGGGCACCGTCGAGTACGGAATAATCGCAGGCGTGAACATTGACAATGGCAGTCGTGCGGCGATCGGCGTCCTGGGCAGCGCCAACATGGACCTGGTGGTCAGGGTGGCGGCGCCGCCCCGGCCGGGCGAGACCATCTTCGGCTCCTCCTTCATCACGGTGCCCGGTGGCAAGGGTCTGAACCAGGCGGTGGCCGCCGCCCGCGCGGGTGGCCGGGTCAGTTTCATCGGGACGGTGGGCACCGACGGCTACGGCACCGCACTGGCCGACCTGATGACCGACGAGGGGATGGACGTCGGCCAACTGCGGCGGGAGGGCATTACCGGCACCGCCCACATCACCGTCGATGCCGAGGGCCAGAACAGCATCATCGTGGTCTCGGCGGCGAACCTGCTGACCAGCGCCGACCAAGTCACCGATGAGGTGCTGGACGGCCTGGGCTGGCTGGTCACCCAGCTCGAACTCGACCTCGCCACCGTCCAGGTCGCGCTGGCCCGCGCCCACGCCGCCGGGGTGCGGACGGTGCTCACCCCCGCGCCTGCGCGCCCGCTCAGCGCGGAACTGTTGCGCACCGTCGACCTGCTGGTGCCGAACGAGTTGGAGGCCTGCATGCTGGCCGACCGGGACGACCCGCTGGAGGCGGCCCAGGTGCTCAGCGAGCTGTGTCGCGACGTCGTGGTCACCCTCGGCGGGGATGGCGCCGCGCTGGCCAGCGGCGGCCGGATCACGGCACGGATCCCGGGCCGCCGGGTCGAGGCGCTCGACACCACCGCCGCAGGTGACACCTTCGTCGGCGTGCTGACCACCCTGCTCGCCGAGGGCGCGGACCTGCCGGAGGCGCTGCAGGTGGCGACGGTGGCCGCCTCGATCAGCGTCACCCGGTCCGGCGCCACCAGCTCGATGCCGACCCGCGCCGAGATCGACGCGGCTCGCTAGCCTCCCGTGGGTGGGGAACCGCCCGGGACGGGGGACGGTTCCCTGGCCCAGCCTGGTGATCGCCGGCGCCCAGACACACGGCCTCTGGGTAGACTCGACGGGCCCCGTTCGTGAGGAGTCCAGATGGCCATTCCGTCCTTCGTCGACCGGGCGACCCTGCGGGTCGCTGCCGGCAACGGCGGACACGGCTGTGCCTCCGTCCACCGCGAGAAGTTCAAACCGCTCGGTGGACCAGACGGCGGCAACGGCGGCAACGGCGGCTCGATCGTCATCCGGGTCGATCCCAACCTCACCACCCTGGTCGAGTACCACCGGCAGTCCCAGCGCAAGGCGCCGAACGGCCAGCCCGGCCGCGGTGACTTCGGCAACGGCGCGGGCGGCGAGGACGTGGTGCTGCTGGTACCTGACGGCACGGTGATCAGCGACGCCGACACCGGGGAGGTCCTGGCCGACCTGACCGGCGGCACCACGGAAGCGGTGGTGGCCGCAGGAGGCCGTGGCGGGCTGGGCAACGCTGCCCTGGCGACCTCGGCGCGCAAGGCTCCCGGCTTCGCCCTGCTGGGCGAGGAGGGCGAGAGCCGCACCGTCACCCTCGAGCTCAAAGTGGTAGCCGACATCGGTCTGGTCGGCTTCCCGAGCGCCGGGAAGTCGTCGCTGATCGCCGCGATCTCCCGGGCCCGGCCCAAGATCGCCGACTACCCGTTCACCACGCTGGTGCCCAACCTGGGCGTGGTGGTGGCGGGGGAGACCACCTACACCGTCGCCGACGTCCCGGGGCTGATCGAGGGCGCCAGCCTGGGCAGGGGCCTCGGTCACGACTTCCTGCGCCACATCGAACGCTGCCGGGCGATCGTCCACGTGATCGACTGCGCCACCTATGAACCCGGACGGGACCCGGTCACCGACCTGGACGTGATCGAGGCCGAACTCGCCGCCCACGGCGGGCTGGAGGACCGTCCCCGGCTGGTGGTGCTGAACAAGGTGGACGTGCCCGACGCCGCCGACCTGGCCGAGTTGGTCACCCCCGACCTGGTGGCCCGTGGGCTGCCGGTGTTCGCCGTCTCCGCCAAGACCGGCGCCGGCCTGAATGCGCTGACCTTCGCCCTGGCCGACCTGGTCGCCCGGCAGCGCCGGGAGGCGCCGCCACCGGCTCCGGCCCGGATCGTGCTGCGTCCCGAACCGGTCGGGCAGAGCGGCCCCGAGTTCACCATCGCCCGGCAGGGCGACGGCATGGGCGGTCTCGTCTGGCGGGTGCGGGGTACCAAGCCCGAACGCTGGGTGAAGCAGACCGACTTCGGCAATGCCGAGGCGGTCGGGTACCTCGCCGACCGGTTCGCCCGGCTCGGGATCGAGGAGGAACTGCTCGCCCTTGGTGCGCAGGCCGGGGACGCGGTGGCGATCGGCGCCGACGACCCGGTGGTCTTCGACTTCGCCCCGCAGGTCGAGATCGGCGCGGAGATCCTGGCCCGCCGCGGCGAGGACCAGCGGCTGAACGTCCCACGGCCGGCCGCCGTCCGCCGCAAGGTCAAGGATGCGGCATACCATGCTGAGCGGGAAGCGGAGAAGCTGACGAGGCTGGCCACGGACGGCCTGGAGGACGGCGAGGATGACTAAGCGCGCCAGGGGCTCGCAGGAGGCCTCGCCGACCCTGCGGCCCCAGCTCACCGGCGCGCGCCGGATTGTGGTGAAGGTCGGCTCGTCCTCCCTCACCGGACGGGACGGGGCGCTCGACCCCGCGCGGATGGAGATCATCGTGGACGCGCTGGCCGGCGTCCGGCAGCGCGGGCAGGACGTGGTGCTGGTCTCCTCAGGCGCGATGGCGTCCGGGATGCGGCCGCTGCGGATGAAGCACCGCCCACAGGACCTGGCCAGCAAGCAGGCCGCCGCCTCGGTCGGCCAGAGCCTGCTGGTCGGCCACTACGGCTCGCTGTTCGCCCGCCACGGCCTCACCGTCGGCCAGGTGCTGCTGACCTCGGAGGACGTCGCGCGCCGCGACCATTACCGCAACGCGCTGCGTACCTTCAACCGGCTGCTCGAACTCGGCGTCGTGCCGGTGGTGAACGAGAACGACACCGTCGCCACCCACGAGTTCAGGTTCGGCGACAACGACCGGCTGGCTGCCCTGGTGGCCCACCTGGTCGGTGCCGACGTGCTGGTGCTGTTGTCGGACGTCGACGCGCTCTACACCGCCCACCCCTCGAACCCGGAGGCCCGGAGGATCGATGAGGTGGCCAGCATCGACGGTCTCGAGGTGGACACCGCCGGCAAGGGCGCCGAGGTCGGAACCGGCGGGATGCAGACCAAGCTTGGTGCTGCCCGGATCGCCACCGCGTCCGGCATCCCGGTCGTGCTGGCAGCTGCGTCGTCGGTGGCGAATGCGCTGACCGGGGAGCCGGTTGGCACCCTGTTCCACCCCACTGACAAGCGCCGCTCCCGGCGGCTGATGTGGCTGGCCTACGCCTCCACCTCCCAAGGCGAGGTGGTGCTGGACGACGGTGCGGTCAGGGCGGTGACCGAACGCAAGGCCTCGCTGCTGCCGGCCGGGATCGTGGAAGTCAGGGGCACCTTCTCAGCCGGTGATCCGATCCGGCTGGTGAGCCAGAGCGGGCAGGTGATCGCCCGTGGCCTGGTCAACTACGATGCCGCCGAACTTCCGGTGATGATCGGACGTACCACCCGTGACCTGGCCGCGGAATTCGGGCCACAATTCGATCGCGAGGTGGTCCACCGCGACGACCTCATCCTCAAGCCCAGGAAGAAGACCGGAGCCTCGTGACCGCCGCAGACATCGTCGGCTGGATGGCCGCGCTGGTTGCCATCTCGATCAGCATTCCCCAGATCATCCTGCTGGTGCGCACCCGCAGCACCGCCGGTCTGTCGCTGCTGGCCTGGCAGGCGATCCTCGCCATCACCCTGGCCTGGACCGTTCACGGGTTCCTGCTCGATGCCCTCAACATGATCGTCCCCAATGCCATCAGCGTGGTCCTGGCGGCCGTCGTGCTGGTGCTCACGCTGCGCGAACGCGGACTGCGGCCGGTGCGGGTGTTCCTGCCCGGGGTGGTGACTGCCGCGGTCATGGTCGGGGTCGACCTGCTCTTCGGGACGACCGGCTACGGACTGGTCGCCATGGTCGTCGCTGTGGTCGCGAACGCCGGTCAGGGGGTCGACCTGGTTCGTTCGCGGTCGATCGCCGGGGTTGCCCCCGGTTTCCTGTTCGCCCAGTTGACCAACCAGATCCTGTGGTTGGCCTGGGGCGTGCTGGTGCAGGACCAGGGCACCGTGATGGCCTCGGTCGCCACCGGTTTGATCGCCCTGTTCAACGCGGTCTGGTGGCTGCTGCGCAGCTTCGGGCTGCGGCCGCTGTTCGTCCGCCCCGAGCCGGCGGGGCTCCCGGGATCGGGAACCGCACAGGTATCCTGCGAGGCGTGACCACCCACAGCACCGCCTTCCGCGACCAGGCAGCGGCGGCGAAAACCGCCTCGCGCACCCTCGCCACGCTGACCCGCGCCGCCAAGGACGCCGCCCTGATTGCCATGGCCGACGCCCTGCTGGCGGGTTCGGACGACATCCTGGCCGCCAACGCCGTCGATGTCGAGCAGGCCCGGGCCAGCGGTACCTCGGACGCCATGATCGACCGGCTGGCGCTCAGCCCGGCCCGGATCGTCGGCATGGCGGACGGGCTGCGTGCCCTGGCCGCGCTGCCTGACCCGGTGGGCGACGTGGTGCGTGGCTGGACCAACCCCAACGGGGTGCGCGTCCGGCAGGTGCGGGTGCCGCTCGGCGTGGTGGGGATCATCTACGAGGCGCGTCCCAACGTGACCGCGGACGCGGGTGGGATCTGCCTGAAGTCGGGCAATGCCGCGCTACTGCGCGGCTCGTCGTCCACCATCAACTCCAACCGGGCGGTGACCGCGGCGCTGCATGCCGGGCTGGCAGCAGCCGGGTTGCCGACCGCCGCCATCCAGTTGGTCGAGGGCGACCGCTCGGTGACCGAGCAGATGATGGCCGCCCGCGGCTACCTCGACGTGCTGATCCCGCGGGGTGGGGCCGGGCTGATCAACGCGGTGGTCAACGGCTCGAAGGTGCCGGTGATCGAGACCGGGACCGGCAACTGTCACCTGTTCGTGGACGCCAGCGCCGACCAGGAGATGGCGCTGGGCATCCTGGTCAACGCCAAGACCCAGCGGCCGAGCGTCTGCAACGCCCTGGAGACCTTGCTGGTGCATACGGCGATTGCCGACGAGTTCGTGCCAAAGGCGCTGGCGGCGATGGCGGCGGCCGGAGTGACCATCCACGGCACGCCGGAGGTGACCGGCTACTCACCGGCGGTGGTGCCGGCCCGTCCCGACGAGTTCGATGGGGAGTACCTCTCGCTCGACCTCGCCGCGAAGCTGGTCGGCTCGCTGGACGAGGCGATCGAGCACATCCGCGCCCACACCACCGGGCACTCCGAGACCATCGTGACCGAGGACCGCCGCTCGGCCGAGCGGTTCGTCGCCGAAGTCGACGCCGCTGCCGTGCTGGTGAATGCCTCCAGCCGGTTCGTGGACGGCGGCGAGTTCGGCTTCGGTGCCGAGATCGGCATCTCCACCCAGAAGCTGCATGCCCGCGGCCCGATGGGGCTGGCCGAGATGACCTCGACCAAGTACGTGGTGGAGGGCGACGGCCAGACCCGCGCCTGAGCCAGGCTGTCCGCGCAGCGCGGTCGGTGCTCGCCTGTGGTGGGCCGGCCGGGATAGCATCCCGCCATGCACACTGTCCTGGAGGCTACGTACGACCTCACTGTTCCCGTGGTCGTGGGGGGCTTCTTCCTTCTGATTCTGCTCGCCGGGCTCGGTTTCGTCCGGCAGGTCGGTGCGTTCCGGCCGCACAGCAAGACCCCTGATGAGTGAGACCCCAATCGTCGCGCGGCACACCGGCAGGCCACTGCGACTAGGGGTGATGGGTGGCACCTTCGACCCGATCCATCACGGGCACCTGGTGGCGGCCAGCGAGGTGCAGGCCCGATTCCACCTCGACGAGGTGGTCTTCGTTCCTACCGGCGTGCCCTGGCAGAAGGCGGGTAAGCAGGTCTCGCAGCCGGAGGACCGCTACCTGATGACCACGATCGCTACCGCGTCCAACCCGCGGTTCTCGGTCAGCCGGGTCGACATCGAGCGCGACGGCCCCACCTACACCGTGGACACTCTGCGCGACATCCGGGTGCAGCGCGGTGACGATGTCGAGTTGTACTTCATCACCGGTGCGGACGCGCTCAGTCAGATCCTGACCTGGAAGGGCGCCGACCAGTTGTTCGACCTGGCGCACTTCGTGGGCGTGTCACGTCCCGGCATTCCGCTGGGGGAGAGTGACATCGCTCACCTTCCCGAGGACAAGGTGAGCCTGCTGGAGATCCCCGCGCTGGCGATCTCGTCCACCGCCTGCCGGCAGCGGGTGCAGGACCGGTTGCCGATCTGGTACCTGGTGCCGGACGGTATCGTGCAGTACATCGCCAAACGCGGGCTCTATCGCAACGACCAAGGAGATTCATGACGGCAACCGACCACGCCACCTGGATCGCACGGCTGGCCGCACAGGCAGCCCTCGACAAGCTGGCGCTGGATCCGGTCGCCTTCGATGTCTCCGAGCGGCTGGCGATCACCGACGTCTTCCTGATCGTGGCCGCCGGCAACGAGCGCCAGGTGGGCGCGGTGGTGGACGGCATCGAGGAGGAGTTGCTCAAGCACGGGCTGAAGACCGTCCGGCGCGAAGGTGACCGGGAGAATCGCTGGGTGCTGATGGACTACCTGGACACGGTGGTCCACGTCCAGCACAGCGAGGAGCGGGCGTTGTACGCGCTGGAGCGACTCTGGAAGGACTGTCCCCGGATCGACCTCGGGCTGCCCGAGGACGCCGCGGCGCGATGACGGCGCAGCGGGTCATCCTGCTGCGGCACGGCGTCACCGAGTGGAACGATGCCGGTCGCTTCCAGGGCCACACCGACATCCCGCTGAGCGCCGAAGGCGTCCGGCTCGCCGAACGGGCGGCTGCCGTGCTGGCTGGCTACGGCATCACGCAGGTGGTCAGTTCCGACCTCTCGCGCGCTCGGCAGACCGCCGAGGCCGTGGCATCGGCCTGCCGGCTGGCGGTCGGCCTCGACCCCCGGCTGCGCGAGGTGGATGTCGGCTCCTGGTCAGGGCTGGACATGAAGACCGTCGGCGAACGCGTCCCTGACTTCTGGCCGGCACTGCGCGAGGGCCGCGACTTCCGCCGCTCGCCCGAGGGGGAGACGGCCACCGAGTCCGGGCAGCGGGTGGCTGGTGCCGTCGTCGAACATGCCGCGGCCGCCGGCCAGGACGATCTCCTGCTGGTCGTGGGGCACGGGCTGTCGCTGCGCGTGGCGGCGCTGCTGCTGATGGGGCTGGACTACTCCCACGCCCGGCTGTTCGGCGGGCTGGCCAACTGCGGCTGGGTGGAACTGCGGCCGCCCGACGGTGCGGTCGGCTGGGCAGGCGGCTCCGGCGAGCACTGGCGGATGAACGCCTACAACCGGATCGCCGAGTCCTGAGCCTGCCTCGCCGGTTCGGTGTGCAGATCGCAACCGGCCCTGCGGAGCAGGCGAACCGGCTGCGCGTGCAGCTCGTCCGCGGCCCCGGACGGTCGCCTGTCGGTCGATTTCCCTCCCGGCCCGGGGTTGACTACAATCAGAACCCGTCGCAACGACAAGGGGCTATGGCGCAGTTGGTAGCGCGCTTCCATGGCATGGAAGAGGCCACGGGTTCGAATCCCGTTAGCTCCAC
>NZ_JAYFPT010000094.1:0-22500 GCF_034927565.1 Propionicimonas sp. | reverse complement strand
CACCTCGCTTTGGCTCTCACCGCCGCTTGGGGCAACTCGTCTTACTTTACTTGGCTCGTCCCCCGGTGTCAAACCGAGTTCCTTGCCCTCCCCCGCCCGCAACAAGACTCGGATCTTGATGGCTCCTGGCATGGAGGCACACCGTATCCGCGCTAGTCAGAGTGGGTTCGGCGCTCCGATCCGGCCTCGCCAGGTTTTCCCTGGCCCGTCCGTATCACCGGCAGCGCTTGATGAACATTACGCAGGTCGCGGCCCAGGGTCAAATCGGCGCTGACCCCGGGCGTGTCGCTCTCGCCTCGGGCTCAGCGCAGCAGTTTGACGGCGCCTACCGTCCGCTTTCCCCGGCGTACCACGAGGTACTCCCCGGCCAGCAGATCGTCGGCGGTGACGCGCGCATTCCGGTCTGAGACCTTCACATTGTTCAGATAGGCGCCGCCCTCGTCGATCGCCCGCATGGCGGCGGACCGGCTGGCCACGACCCCGGCGGCCACCAGAGCGTCCACGATGCCCGGCAGGTCGGCACCGGCGGCCAGGGTGTGGTCGCCCAGCTCTCTGGTCACCGCTGCCAGAACGCTGCCATCGAGCGAGGCCAGGTCCCCCCGCCCGAACAGGGCATTGGCGGCCGCCGCCGCCGCCTCGCGCTCGGCCACGGAGTGCACCAGGTCGGTGATGTCGTCGGCCAGGGCCCGTTGGGCGGCCCGTAGGTGCGGGGCCGTCCTGGTCTGCTCCTCCAGATCGGCGATCTCGCCGGCCGAGCGGGTGGTGAAGATCCGCAGGTACTCCCCCACCTTTGCGTCCTCGGCGTTGAGGAAGAACTGGTGGAAGGCATACGGCGAGGTCATCTGGGGGTCGAGCCAGACCGTCCCGGACTCGGTCTTGCCGAACTTGGTGCCGTCCGCCTTGGTGAGCAGTGGGGTCGCCAGGGCGTGCACCCGGTCGCCGTCAGCTCGCCGGATCAACTCCACGCCGGCGGTCAGGTTGCCCCACTGGTCCGAGCCGCCGGTCTGCAGTTCGCAGCCGTACTGGCGGTGCAGTTCGAGGTAGTCCAGCGACTGCAGCAGGACGTAGGAGAACTCCGTGTAGGAGATCCCGGATTCCAGCCGGGCCCGCACCACCTCGCGGTCGAGCATCCGGTTCACACTGAAGTGCTTGCCGATGTTCCGCAGGAAGTCGAGGGTCGACAGCCCGACCGTCCAGTCGTAGTTGTTGACCACCGTGGCCGCGTTGGCGCCCTCGAAGCTGACGAACCTGCTGACCTGGGCACGGATCCGCTCCACCCACTGCTGGACCAGGTCCTTGGGGTTGAGATTGCGCTCAGAGCTCTGCTTGGGGTCGCCGATCAGGCCGGTGGAGCCGCCGACCAGCAGAATCGGGCGATGGCCCGCGGCCTGCAGATGGCGGGCCAGCATCAGCTGGACCAGGTTTCCCATGTGGATACTCGGCGCCGTCGGGTCGAAGCCGACGTAGAAGGTGACCGGACCTTCGTCGAACCGGGCGCGCAGCGCCTCCGGCTCGGTCGAGTGGGCGATGAAGCCCCGCCAGCGCAGTTCGTCGAGTACCTGGTTCACGAGTGCCAAGCCTATCGGCGGGAGCCATCGGGCAGAAACGTCAGCCCGGCACCGTAGGGTCATGGTGTCGTCGTCACGAAGGGAGCTCCTGATGCCGTCGTTCCGGGCCAGTCTGGGGATCGTCGATGCCCGTCCGGGGGTGCCGCCCGAGGCCGTGCTCGACACCGCGCGGGCGGCACTGGCCGCCGTGCGACAGGTGGAGGACGCCTTCGTCGACGTCGAACCGCTGCTGCGCGGCGACGGCATCCCGCGCGTGGTGGTGCGTTTTCTCGAGCCGACCGGGAACGACGCCGAGGAGGACGCCAGGGCCTGGCAGGCCGCGATGGTGATGGCCGCCGGCGTCGAGGCGGTCGCCGAGACAGTCGGGCTGCGGGTGTACCGGCGGGCGGGTGGACGGTGGCTGCCGCTGACTGATCCGGGACTCGGACGGTAGCCCGCGCGCTGGAACTCGGCCCGCGGGCCGCGACGAGCGGCTACGTCACGACAGCCGCAACTCCGCCAGGGCGGCGCGCAGTTCGACAAGTTGTGCCCGGACGGCCTCGGGGGCGGTGCCGCCGCGGGCGTTCCGGGCAGCCACCGAGCCCTCGACGGTGAGCACTGACAGCACCTCCCCGGTCAGTTCGGGCGAGATCGCCGACAGCTGCTCCGGGCTGAGGTCGCCGAGCTCGAGCCGGTGCGCCTCGCAGTACTTCACCGCCGCGCCGGCGATCTCGTGCGCGACCGCGAAGGGCACCCGGCGACGGACCAGCCAGTCGGCCAGGTCGGTGGCCAGTGAGAAGCCCTGTGGCGCCAGGGCCGCCATCCGGGTGGTATCGAAGGTCAGGGTGGCGACCATCCCGGCCACCGCCGGCAGCAGCACCGCCAACTGGTCGAGGCCGTCGAAGATCGGTTCCTTGTCCTCCTGCAGGTCACGGTTGTAGGCCAGCGGCAGGCCTTTGAGGGTGGCCAGCAGACCGGCCAGGTTGCCGATCAGGCGGCCCGCCTTGCCGCGGGCGAGTTCGGCGACGTCAGGGTTCTTCTTCTGCGGCATGATCGAGCTGCCGGTCGACCAGGCGTCGTCCAGCCGGGCGAAGCCGAACTCGTGGGTACACCACAGGATGACGTCCTCGGCCAGCCGCGAAACGTCCACCGCCACTTGGGCGAGCACGTAGGCCTGCTCGGCGACCAGGTCGCGGGCAGCGGTGCCGTCGATCGAGTTCGGCACGCTGCCGGCGAAGCCCAGGTCAGCAGCGACCAGTTCGGGATCCAGTCCCAGGGACGTGCCCGCCAGGGCTGCCGAACCGTAGGGGCTGAGCGCCAGGCGGCCGTCCAGGTCGCGCAGCCGTTGCAGGTCACGGACCAGCGGCCAGGCGTGGGCGAGCAGGTGGTGGCTGAGCAGTACCGGCTGGGCGTGCTGCAGATGGGTCCGGCCCGGCATGATCGCGCCGAGATTGGTTTCGGCCTGGCCGGCCAGCGCCTCGACCACGGCCGTGACGTCGGCAGCGAGCACCTGGTTGGCCTCGCGCAGGTAGCGCCGGATCAGGGTGGCGATCTGGTCGTTGCGGGAGCGGCCGGCCCGCAGCCGGCCGCCGAGATCGGCGCCCACCCGTTCGATCAGCCCGCGTTCCAGCGCGCCGTGGACGTCCTCGTCGGTGTCTGCCGGCCGGAACGCCCCCGAGACCACATCGGCCTCCAGTTGGTCGAGCCCGGCCAGCATGGCGTCCCGCTCCTGGTCGGTCAGCAGGCCGGCGGCGTGCAGTGCGCGGGCATGTGCCCGCGAGCCGGCCAGGTCGTGGCGAGCCAGCCGCCAGTCGAACTGGGTCGACTTGCTGAGCGCGAACATCGCCTCGGCGGGGCCGCCGGCGAACCTGCCGCCCCACAGGCGGCCGTCGGCGATCGATGAGTTCATCTCTTCTCCAGTCGTGTGGTCCCGGGTTCGACGGCGTCGAACTCCGGCAGGTGTGCGCTCAGCTGGCCGACAGCCCGAGCAGGGTCTCGGCCAGTGCAGCCCCGCCGGCCGGGTCGCGGGTGATCAGCAGCACGGTGTCGTCCCCGGCGATCGTACCGAGGACGGCCTGCCAGCCCACCTTGTCGATCGCGGAGGCGAAGAACTGGGCCGCACCGGGTGGGGTGCGCGCCACGACGAGGTTGGCCGAGGCCTCGGCCGAGAGCAGCAACTCCCCGCACAGCCGGGAGAGCCGATTGACCGCGACGCTGCCCGCGGTGGCCGGACCCTCGCCGGCCAGCAGCGCGTAGCGGAACTGTCCGTCGGCATCGCGTACCCGGACTGCACCCAGTTCGAGCAGATCCTTGCTCAACGTGCCCTGGGTGACCACCAGTCCCTCGTCGGCCAACCGGGCGGCGAGTTCGGTCTGGCTGGCGATCACCGACCGTTCGATCAACTCGGCGATCCTGGCCTGCCGGGCGGGCTTGGTCAGCGGACTGCGCGGCTCGGTCATCGCACGCCGTCCAGCAGGGCCGGTAGGGCGGCGACGAAGCCGTCCAGTTCGCGTTCCTCGATCACCAGCGGGGGGGCGAGCCGCAGCACATTCGGCCGCGGGGCATTGATCACGAACCCGGCCTCCAGCGCGGCGTCGGCGACCGCCGGGGCGAGGTCGTGGGCCAGCACGACGCCTCGCAGCAGCCCCCGGCCGCGTACCGCCACGATCTCGGGATGCCCCAGCGCCTCGATCCCGGCCGCCAGCCGGTCTCCGAGGGCAGTGACCCGGGTCAGCAGGCCGTCCCGCTCGATGATCGACATCACCGCCAGGCCGGCCGCCGCGGCCACCGGGTTGCCGCCGAAGGTGGTGCCGTGCAAGCCGGGCTGCAACAGCTCGGACGCCGGCCCGGTGGCGACACAGGCGCCGATCGGGAAGCCGTTGCCCAACCCCTTGGCGAAGGTGACGATATCGGCGGTGATCCCGGACGCCGCGGACGCCAGCCAGTCGCCGCAGCGGCCCATTCCGGTCTGCACCTCGTCCACCCAGAGCAGTGCGCCTGCCTGGCGGGTCAGCGAGCGCGCCTCGGCCAGGAAGCCGGAGGGCGGCTCCACCACACCGTTCTCGCCCTGGATCGGCTCCAGCACGACCGCCGCGACACTCTGGTCGAGTTCGGCGGCCAACGCCTCGGCGTCCCCATAGGGCACGAAGGTGACCTCCCCGGGCAGCGGCTCGAAGGGCTCGCGGTACTTCGGGTTCGAGGTCAGCGCGAGGGCGCCAAGGGAACGTCCGTGGAAGGAGCCGGCCATGGCGATCAGCCGGGTGCGGCCGGTCAGCCGGGTGATCTTGAAGCCGGCTTCGTTGGCCTCGGTGCCCGAGTTCGCAAAAAACACTCTCGCCGCCAGCCCCGGAGAATTGGCTGTCACAACGCAGGCCAATCTCTCCGCGAGGGCTACCTGGGTGGGAGTGGCGAAGAAGTTCGAGACATGGCCCAGGGTGGACAGCTGGGCGGAGATCGCGCCCAGCACCTGCGGGTGGGCGTGGCCGAGCGCGTTCACCGCCAGCCCGGCGAGCAGGTCGAGGTAGCGGTTGCCGTCGGCGTCCCACAGCCACACCCCCTCACCGCGGACGAAGACCCGTTTCGGTGGGCCGAAGGTGTTCATCATCACTGCCTGGTAGCGGGCGGTGACGGCGGCGTTGCCGCCCTCGACTGCCTGGACGGTCATGGCGCGACCCGGGTGGTCTCGGGCTCGCCGCGCACCATCGTGCCGTTGCCCTCGTTGGTGAAGATCTCCAGTAGCAGGGCATGCGGCACCCGGCCGTCAATCACGGTGGCCTTCGGGACGCCTGCCCGCACCGCCTGCAGGCAGGCCTCCATCTTGGGGATCATTCCGGAGGCCAGACCGGGCAGCAGCGTCGCCAGCTCACCGGCGGTGAGCTCCCGGATGATCTCGGTGCTGTGCGGCCAGTCGGCGTAGAGCCCCTCCACATCGGTCAGCACCACCAGCTTCTCCGCTCCCAGCGCCGCGGCCAGCGCACCAGCGGCGGTGTCGGCGTTCACGTTGTGCACCTGGCCGTCCTCGTCGGGGGCCACGGTGGCGACCACCGGGATCCGGCCGGCATCGATCAGGTCGAGCACTGCTTCAGGACGCACCTGGGTCACCTCGCCGACCAGGCCGAGGTCGATCTCCTCCCCGTCCAGCTCCAGGCCTTTGCGTTCGGCGGTGAGCAGGCCGGCATCCTCGCCCGACAGGCCCACCGCCAGCGGGCCGTGAGCGTTGAGCAGGCCGACCAGTTCGCGGTTGACCTGTCCCATCAGCACCATGCGCACCACATCCATCGCCTCCGGAGTGGTCACCCGCAGCCCGCCGCGGAACTCGCTCTCGATCCCGAGCCGGTTCAGCATCGAGGAGATCTGCGGCCCACCGCCGTGCACCACCACCGGGCGGACGCCCACCCGGTGCAGGAAGACGATGTCGGTGGCGAAGGCAGCCTTCAGCGCGTCATCGACCATGGCGTTGCCGCCGTACTTGATGACCAGCGTCCGGCCGACATACTGCTCCAGCCAGGGCAGGGCCTCGACCAGGATGCTGGCCTTGGTCAGCGCGTCAGGGGTCATGAGGAGTACTCCGCGTTCTCTTTGACGTAGCCGTAGGTGAGGTCATTGGTCCAGATCGCCGCCGCCTCACCGCCGGCGTGCAGGTTGACCTCGACCAGGACGTCACGGCTGGTCAGATCGACCTCGGAGCGGTCGGCGCCCAGCTGTCCGTCGGCGAACACCCGCACGCCGTTGAATGCGACATCGACGTGGTCGGGATCGAAGCCGGCCGCTGTCGTGCCGGCCGCTGCCAGCACCCGTCCCCAGTTGGGGTCGTTGCCGAAGATGGCGCACTTGAAGAGATTGCTGCGGGCCACCGCGCGAGCCACCTCCAGCGCGTCGGCCTCGGTGGCGGCGCCCTCGACCCGCACCTCGATGTCGTGACAGGAGCCCTCCGCGTCGGCCAGCAACTGCCGGGCCAGCGAGGCGCAGACGCCGGTCAGCGCCTCGCTGAACTCGGCCGGGTCGGGGCTCACGCCGCTGGCTCCGCTGGCGAGCAGGATCACGGTGTCGTTGGTGGACATGCAGCCGTCGGAGTCGGTCCGGTCGAAGGTGAACCCGGTGGCGGTGCGCAGTGCCCGGTCGAGTTCGGCGGACTCCACGACCGCGTCGGTGGTGATCACCACGAGCATGGTGGCCAGCGCGGGGGCGAGCATCCCGGCCCCCTTCGCCATGCCGCCGATCGTCCAGCCGGACGGAGAGCCGTGTTCGGCCTGCTTGGCGACGGTGTCGGTGGTCATGATCGCCTCGGCGGCCGACGGCCCACCGGCCTGGGAGAGATCCTGGGCGGCGAGCTGGATGCCGCCCAGCACCGCCTCCATCGGGAGCCGGACGCCGATCAGGCCGGTTGAGCAGACCGCCACGTCCTCGACCTCACAGCCGACTTCCGCCGCCACCCAGGCGGCAGTCTGAGCAGCGTCAGCGAAGCCGGCATCGCCGGTGCAGGCGTTGGCGCCGCCGGAGTTGAGCACCACCGCCGCCAGCCGTGGCGTGGCCAGCGCCTGCCGGCTCCACTGCACCGGGGCGGCCTTGAACCGGTTGCCGGTGAACACCGCCGCCGCGTGGGCGAGCGGTCCCTGGTTCACCACCAGGGCGAGGTCGGGGCTGCCGGAGTCCTTGATGCCGGCCACCACCCCGGCGGCCACGAAGCCCTTTGCTGCTGTCACGCTCACGGTGCCACTCCCACGGTGGTCAGGCCTGTGACCTCAGGGAGGCCCAGGGCAAGGTTGATGGATTGGACGGCGGCGCCCGCCGTCCCTTTGACCAGGTTGTCGATGGCGCTGATCGCCACCAGCCGTCCGGCACGCTGGTCGACGCCGACCTGCACCAGGGCGGTGTTCGCGCCCAGGGTGGACGACGTCGCCGGCCACTGCCCCTCGGGGAGCAGGTGCACGAAGGGCTCGGCGGCGTAGGCCTCGTCCCAGATCGCCCGGATCGTGGCGGCGTCTGTTCCCGGTGCCAGCCTGGCCGTGCAGGTGGCGAGGATTCCCCGGGCCATCGGCACC
This sequence comes from Propionicimonas sp., assembly GCF_034927565.1. Lineage (GTDB taxonomy): Bacteria > Actinomycetota > Actinomycetes > Propionibacteriales > Propionibacteriaceae > Propionicimonas. Next base: position 14,912 of record NZ_JAYFPT010000094.1, on the reverse strand, counting down.
AGGGTTGGGGTGAAGCTGATCCGGATCCGATCGCCGTGGGACTTGGCCAGGTTCTGTTCGATCTCGGGGATGTGCCGGTGCGCGCCGGCCACCGAGTACGGACTGGCCGAGCCGTGGATCTCCGCGGCCAACAGGTGCGGCTTGAGGGACTTGCCCGCCCCGCTCACCCCGTTGGCCAGCACCGCCACCAGGTCGGTCGGCTCGATCACGCCGGCGGCGATCCCGGGCGCCAGGGCGAAGGTGACGGCGGTGACATTGCAGCCCGGGACGGCGATCCGCTTCGTGCCGCGCAGCAGGTCACGCTGCCTGGCACCGTCGGCCAGCAGCAGTTCGGGCATTCCGTAGGTCCAGGTGCCGGGGTGCTGGCCGCCGTAATAGGCCGTCCAGGCCTCGGCCGACTCCAGCCGATGGTCAGCGCCCAGGTCGAGCAGCACCGAGCCCGGGGAGGCGGCCTCCAGGACCGCCGCCAGGGCACCGGAGGCGCCGTGCGGCAGGGCGAGCGCGATCACGTCGTGCCCGGCGAGGTGCTCCACGGTGGTGTCGAGGATCCGGCGGTCGGCCAGCGGGCGCAGGTGGGGGTGGTGGGCGCCCAGCAGGTCACCGGCGCTGGTCTTCGCGGTGAGGTTGCCGATCTCGGCGTCCGGGTGGTGGAGCAGGATGCGCAGCAGTTCGCCCCCGGCATAGCCGGTGGCGCCCGCGACGGCCACGGTAAAGGTCACGGGAATGACTATGCCAGAACACGAATGAATATTCCACTTGCGTCCGGTCCGTGCCCAGCCACCATCCGCGCAGAAGCCGGGCAGGGTCAGATGAGTTTGACCAGGTCCTCCACGCCGGGCAGCATCAGGTCGGGCCGGAAGGGGAAGGTCTCGACATCGTCGGCGGTGGTGACCCCGGTCATCACCAGGACGGTGAGCAGACCGGCCTCCATCCCGGCAACGATGTCGGTGTCCATCCGGTCGCCGATCATCGCGGTGGTCTCCGAATGCGCCTCGATCCGGTTCATCGCCGAGCGGAACATCATGGGGTTGGGCTTGCCGACGACGTAGGGCTGCCGGTTCGTGGCAGCCGTGATCATCGCGGCGACCGCCCCGGTGGCCGGCAGGATGCCGTCCTTGCTGGGGCCGGTGGCGTCCGGGTTCGTGCAGATGTACCGCGCGCCCTCGGTGATCAGCCGGATCGCCTTGGTGATCGCCTCGAAGGAATAGTTGCGGGTCTCCCCCAGCACGACGAAGTCGGGGTCGACGTCGGTGAGGACGAAGCCCGCCTCGTGCAGGGCGGTGGTCAGACCCACCTCACCGATCACGAAGGCGGTCTTGTTACCCGGCTGGTTGCGCAGGAACGAGGCGGTGGCCAGCGCCGAGGTCCAGATGTTCTCCTCGGGAATGTTCAGCCCCGAGCGGGCCAGCCGGGCCGCCAGGTCGCGGGCGGTGAAGATCGAGTTGTTGGTCAGCACCAGGAAGCGCCGGGAGGTGGTCACCCAGCGGTCGATCAACTCAGCCGCACCCGGCAGCGGTTCCTCCTCGTGCACCAGCACGCCGTCCATGTCGGTGAGAAAGCATTCGATGTCGCGCACGGTCCGCATGACACCAGTCTTCCATCACCGGCTACTGCCTGCCCAGTTCAGAAGGCGCGCAGTTCCGCCCCGGTCCGGGCCGTCGCCTCGGCGACCGCCGCTGCCCGGGCGGCAGCGGTCTCGGCATCGGTCAGGGTGCGGTCGGGAGCACGGAAGCGCAGCGCGAAGGCCAGCGACTTGTGGCCGGCAGGCACCTGGCCGCCGGTGAAGACGTCGAACAGGCTGATCGACTCCAGCAGGTCACCGGCGCCGTCGGCCAGCGCTGCCTGGACGTCCGCTGCCGCGACGATCTCGGGAACCACCAGGGCGACGTCCTCCTTGGCCACTGGACGCGGGGAGACGTGCGTGATGCTCCCCCGCTGCGGCGCCAGCCGCACCAGGGCGTCGAGGTCGAGCTCGACGGCGGCGGCCCTCGCCGGAAGGCCGAACTCCTTCACCACGCTCGGGTGCAGTTCTCCGGCGTAGCCGATCACCTCGCCGGCCACGCTCAGCGCGGCGCAGCGTCCGGGGTGCCACGGGGCCTGGGCGGCGGCGGTGCGCACCAGCGTCGCCCCCACAGCGGCAGCAGCAACCTCGGCCAGTGCCAGGGCCTGCTGCCAGCCGGCAGTCACCCCCTCGCCTCGCCAGCCGGGACGGTCCCACCAGCCGGTGAGCACTGCCCCGAGGTGCCGCGGCTGGGACGGCAGCGCCGCCTCGATCGCGGCCAGTTCGGCGTCACAGGGACGGTGGTCGACCGCCGGAATCGGCGCCGGCTGGCCGGAGCCGGCCAGGAACACGCTGCCGATCTCGTGCAGCGCCAGGTCGTCGTTGCCGCGGGAGGTGTTCCGCGCCACCGCGGCGAACAGGCCGGGCAGGATGGTGGTCCGCAGGTAGGGCTGGGTCTCGGCCAGCGGATTGGCCAACCTGACCAGGCTGCGGCGTTCGTCCCCGGCAGGCACCCCCATCCGGTCGAGATCCTCGCCGGCCAGGAACGGGAAGGTGATCACCTCGACGAAGCCCGAGCTGGTCAGCGCATCGTTGATCGCCCGGCGGGCCTGCTGCTCGCGGGTGAATCCCCGTCCGACCGGGGCCGAGGGAACCACCGCACCAATGGTGTCGAAACCGAGTTTGCGGCCGACCTCCTCGACGTAGTCGTACGGGTCGCGCAGGTCGGGACGCCAGGTCGGCGGGACCAGGTGAAGCCGGGAAGCAGAACCGTCCTCCGTCTGCTCGACGGCGACACCAGAAGCGGTCAGGAGCTCGGCTGCCCTGGTGGCGCTCACGTCCGTGCCCAGGATCCGCGCGGGCAGGTCGGCGGCAATGGTCTGGGCAGGCATCGCCGGCACCTGGCCGGCGACCGTCTCGGCGTCCGCGAGGCCGCCGCCGGCCAGCTCGACCAGCAGGGCGGCCGCGCGATGGGCGGCGGCGTAGGCAGCGGCCGGGTCGACGCCGCGGTGGAACCGCTTGGAGGCCTCGGACGGCAGGTTGTGCCGCCGCAGCGTCCAGCCGATGCTGTGCGCCTCGAAGTGGGCCGCCTCCAGCACGATGCTGGTGGTCGTCTCGGAGATCTCGGTGGTGGCGCCACCCATCACCCCGGCAATCCCGATCGGGCCGGAGTCGTCGGTGATCAGCAGGTCGTCGGGGTGCAGGGTACGGGTGACGTCGTCGAGGGTGACGAGTTGCTCCCCCGCGGTGGCCTTGCGCACCCGGATCGGGCCGGAGAGCTTGTCGGCATCGTAGGCGTGCAGCGGCTGGCCGGTCTCGAGCATCACATAGTTGGTGATGTCGACCGCCAGCGAGATCGACCGCATGCCGGCCATCACCAGCCGGCGCGCCATCCAGCGCGGGGTGGGGCGGGCCGGGTCGATCCCGGTCACGGTCAGCGCCACGAACAGCGGGCAGGAGGGATCCTGCAGTTCGACAGGGTAGCCGCCGGCCCTCGCGGTCGGGGTCGGCCGGTCGATGACGTCGCGGAAGCCGACGCCGAGGTTCTGGCCGGTCTCCCGGGCCAGCCCGCGGATGCTCAGGCAGTAGCCCATGTCGGGCGAGACGTCGATATCGAGCACGTCGTCGCGCAGCAGCAGGGCCTCGGCCGGGTCGTCGCCGGGCTTGAGCTCGGTGCCGTCGTCGAGCACGTCCGGCAGCACGATGATGCCGGTGTGGTCGTGGCCGATCCCCAGCTCGTCCTCGGCGCAGATCATGCCGTCGGAGAGATGACCGTAGGTCTTGCGGGCGCTGATCGCGAACCCTCCGGCCAGCACCGAACCCGGCAGCGAGACCACGACCAGGTCACCGGCGGCGAAGTTGTGCGCCCCGCAGACCACACTGCGGCAACCCGCCGGGTAGTCGGGGTGTGGCTGGTTGAAGTCGGGGCCGACATCAACCTGCACCCAGCGGATGGTCTTGCCGTTCTTCTGCGGCTCGTCGAGGAAGGCCAGCACCCGTCCGACGACCACCGGGCCGGTGATCTCGGCACCCACCTCGTCGACGGTCTCAACCTCCAGCCCGGCACGGATCAGCACCTCGGCGAGCTCGCGTCCGGTCATGTCCTGGGGCAGGTCGGCGTACTCCCGCAGCCATCCCAGCGGCGCCCTCATCGCGCAACCCCCTTCAGCGAACGGCTGAACCGGACATCGCCCTCGACCATGTCGCGCATGTCGGCGGCGTTGTTGCGGAACATCAGTGTCCTTTCGATGCCCATCCCGAAGGCAAAGCCGGAGTACACCTCGGTGTCGATCCCGCAGGCGGCCAGCACCCGCGGGTTCACCACGCCGCAGCCGCCCCACTCGATCCAGCCCTGCGACTTGCAGGTGCGGCAGGGGTGGTCGGGGTCGCCGACCGAGGCGCCCTTGCAGACGAAGCACTGCAGGTCGACCTCGGCGCTGGGCTCGGTGAACGGGAAGAAGTGAGGACGCATCCGGGTGCGGATGTCGTCGCCGAACATCGCCTTCGCCAGATGGTCGAGGGTGCCGCGCAGGTGGGCCAGCGAGATCCCCTTGTCCACGCACAGGCCCTCAATCTGGTGGAAGACCGGGACGTGGGTGGCGTCGAACTCGTCGGCCCGGTAGGTCTTGCCGGGGCAGACCACGTAGACCGGCGGCGGACGGTCCAGCAGGGACCGGATCTGCACCGGGGAGGTGTGGGTGCGCATCACCAGGTGGCTCTCCACCGGGTCGATGAACAAGGTGTCGGAGGTGGCCCTGGCCGGGTGGTCGGGCCCGATATTGAGGGCGTCGAAGTTGAGCCACTCGCCCTCGGCCTCCGGGCCCTCGGCGATCTCCCAGCCCATCGCGACGAAGACCTCCGACATCAGGTCCATCAGGGCGGTGATCGGGTGTGTGGCGCCCTCGGGGGCCAGGTCGACCGGCAGGGTGACGTCCACCCGTTCCTGTGCCAGCACCCGCTCCAACTCCGCGGCCTCCACCTCGGCCTGCCGGGCGGCAAAAGCCTCGGTGAGGGTGGTGCGGGCGGCGCCGATCCGCAGCCCGGCGTCCTTGCGCTCCGGGCCGGGCAGGGTGCCGATCTGCTTGCTGGCCGACGCCAGCGGCGACCGCTCGCCGAGGTGGTGAAGCCGGGCCTGTTTCAGGTCCGCCGTCGAGGCGGCAGCAGCGAAGGCCGCGAGACCCTCACTGACCACCTGTTCGATCTCGCGTGGGCTCAGGCCCATGTCGGTCCTTTCAGTTGGACGCCCGCTGCGCGCTCGCGCTGGCGTACAGGCAGACCGCAGCAGCGGTCGCCAGGTTGAGGCTCTCGGCGTGGCCGTAGATCGGGACGGCGACCGTCCGGTCGGCCAGCGCCAGGTGTTCCACCGGCAGCCCCCAACTCTCGTTGCCCATCACCCAGGCGGTGGGGCGTCCGAGTTCGTCGGTCAGGTCGGTGAGGTCGGTGCCGGAGCTGCCGTCGGTGGCGAAGATCTGCATCCCGGCCTTGCGGCAGGCCTCGATGGCCTCGGCCAGGTCGACCCCCACCACGATCGGCAGGTGGAAGAGGCTGCCCACCGATGCCCGGACGGTCTTGGGGTTGTACACCTCGACCGAGTCGGAACTGAGGATCACCGCGTCGGCTCCAAAGGCGTCAGCACAGCGGATCACCGTCCCGGCATTGCCCGGGTCGCGCACCTGGGCGCAGATCACCACCAGCGAGACGTCCCTGCGGCGGTGCTTCTTCTTCGGCTTGTCGGGGTTGACCGGCTTCCTGCCCAGCACGCTGGACAGCGGCACGTCAATGGTCCGCGCCACCGCCACCACGCCCTGCGGGGTGACCGTGTCGGTGATCGTGGCGAGGTTCTGCTCGCTGACGCCGTAGTAGGGCACGTCGGCGTCCCGGGCGGTCTCGAAGAGGTCGGCATTGGCGATCGCCGCGTCCCAGCGGAAATACACCTCCTGCACGACCCCGGGGACGGCGAGCGCCTCCCGGACGGCCTGGCGTCCCTCGACGAGGAACAGGCCGGTCTCCTTGCGCTCGGTGCGGCGCTGCAGCGCCCGGGCAGCGCGCAGGGTCGCCTGGCTGGGTTCGGGCAACTGGATTGGCGCGGCGGTCATCGACGCACACCTCCGTAAGGGCTTGGGCATGGCTCCAGCGCGGTCCCGATCGCGTGTCGGACCGCGCTGGAGGAAAGTGGACGGGTCAGGCTGCCTCGGCCTGATTCGCCTTTGCGATGTCGACCAGCGCGGTGAACGCCTTGGGGTCAGAGACGGCCAACTCGGCCAGGATCTTGCGATCCACCTCCACACCGGCGTTCTTCAGGCCGCTGATAAATCGGTTGTAGGTCATCCCGTTCTCGCGGACCGCGGCATTGATCCGCTGGATCCACAGTGAGCGGAAATCGCCCTTGCGTGCCCGGCGGTCCCGGTAGGCGTAGGTGTAGGAATGGAGCAACTGCTCCTTCGCCTTGCGGTAGAGCCGCGACCGCTGCCCACGGTAGCCGGAGGCCTGGTCGAGAACCTCGCGGCGCTTCTTCTGCGCGTTGACCGAACGCTTCACGCGTGCCATGACTGATTACTCCTTGCAGAACTTCTCGTGGGTCACTTGGCCTTGTAGCTGCCGAGGAGACGACGTGCCTTTTTGGCGTCGCCCTTCGCCACGACCTTGTCGCCGTCGAGACGGCGGGTCTGGCTGGTCGGCTTGTGCTCGTTGAGGTGCATCTTGCCGGCCTGGCGGTGCATCACCTTGCCGGTGCCGGTCACGCGGAAGCGCTTCTTGGCCCCGGAATGGGTCTTCATCTTGGGCATGTTTCTCTTTCTCCTGGTGACAGCTGGTTACAGCTCGATGTCCGGGTCCATGTTGTCGGCCGGACCACGCTTCTTCTTCGGGGTCGCCTTGGCCTGGGCGGCGGCGCGTAGTTCGGCCTGCTCCGTCCGTTCCGCCTCGGCGTCCGCGGCCCGGCTGGCGGCCCGGGCGGCCTTGGCCGCCTCAACCTCCACCTTGGCCTCGGTCTTCTTCCTGGTCGGGGCCAGCACCATCAACATGTTGCGGCCGTCCTGCTTGGGCGGGGACTCGATCACGCCGTCCTCGGCGACATCCGCTGCCAGTTTCTTCAGCAGGTTGAACCCCAGTTCGGGACGGCTCTGCTCGCGGCCGCGGAACATGATGGTGATCTTGACCTTGTCGCCGGCCTTGAGGAAGCGCACGACGTGACCCTTCTTGGTGTCGTAGTCGTGGCTGTCGATCTTCGGCCGGAGCTTCATCTCCTTGATGACGGTGTTGGCCTGGTTGCGCCGCGACTCGCGGGCCTTCTGGGCTGCCTCGTACTTGAACTTGCCGTAGTCCATGAGCTTGGCCACCGGGGGACGCGCCATCGGCGCAACCTCGACCAGGTCGAGATCGGCCTCGCGGGCAAGCCGCAGGGCGTCCTCGATCCGCACGATGCCTACCTGTTCGCCGGCGGGGCCGACCAGGCGCACCTCAGGTACATGGATGCGTTCGTTGATACGTGGTTCAGTGCTGATGAGTCCTCCAAGGAATCGGTGGTGGGCCGGACAGTCGAAAAGGGCCCCCGCGCATGCGGAGACCCCGAAACAGCGACCGCTCACCGGCCAGCTTCACCGACCCGGCACCCGTGGGGCACCAAGGTGGGAGTTCAGGACTCCTCTTTGGGGGCCAGCCTCGGCTGACCGAACGCCGTTCAGTGTAACAGCAGGTGCCGTCGGCGGCCTATTCGGCCTCGACCGGCGCCAGTTGGAGCCAGCCGAAGCCACCGTCGTCCAGTTCGACCAGCCGCCGCCCGGCGGCGAGGTCGCCGATCAGTTCCTGGTCGATCACCAGCGGGTGCGGGCCGGCCAGGTCGACCAGAATGGCTGCCGAGCCGGTCTCGACCGCCGTCGCCGCAACCTCGTCCAGGGTGCACGGGACGGGTCTGGCCTGCGGGTTCCAGGCCAGCAGCGCGTCCAGCCCGGTGAACACCAGCAGACCGGTGCGGCCGGTGGTCGAGGTCATCATCACCGCCGCGAGTTCGGCGGGCTCCCCCGGCTGTTCCTTGCCGGTGGCCACCACCGGCAGCAGCAGCCGGGTGCCGCACAGCGCCGCCACCGCGCGGGGGTAGGACTCGGCCTCGCCGGCGTCGGCCAGCCGGGCGCGCACGGCAGGGTCGGGGTCGCCCCGGTCGCCGGCGAAGGCCGCACCAGGGTTGGCGAGGGTCTTCATCCCTCGCTCCGGCGGCGGTAGTCCGCCAGCGCCGCCTTCAGGCCAGCCAGGCCGTGGACGGCCCGGGACCGATCCACTCGCTGCAGCGCCATCAGCGGACGCGAGCCCGGTTCGTCACAGAGCAGGACGTAGGCCCACGGGTCGTCGGCGGTGAACCGGAAACCGGTGACCTGGCGCCAGGGCACCTGGTGGGTGCGAACCCCGTTGCGAATCACCAGCCCGTGGGCGTCGGCCCGCACGCTGCTGAGGCCGACCCCGAGCATCACCGCGATCATCACCAGGACGAACAGCGCCAGGGTCGCCAGTTGCGGGCCGGTGAACAGCTCCTTGACGTTGCCCGGCAGCAGAGCCCAGCCGAGGACGGTGGCCAGCACGAGGATCACCGAGAGCCCGACGGCCATCAGCAGTGCGGCACGTGGCCGCAACACGGTACCCACGCCGCCGAGCCTACAGCCGGCAGGCGTGGATCTGGGTGACCAGAATGCCGTCGGCGCCCGCCTCCCAGAGCTCGTCCATGATCCGCTGCGCCTGGCCGGCGGGGATCATCGCCCGGACCGCCACCCAACCCTGCTTGGCCAGCGGGGAGACCGTTGGGGAGTCGATTCCCGGGGTGATCGCGAACGCTGCTTCCAGCCGCTGCTGCGGAACGTTGTAGTCGACCATCAGGTAGTTGCGCGCGGCGATCACGCCGGTGAGCCGGCGCTTGAGCAGGTCGAGCCCCTGGGCCGGGTCGGCGCCGCGATGCTGGATCAGGATGGCCTCGGACTCCAAGATGGCCTCCCCGAACAGTTCCAGACCCGCCTTGCGCAGCGTGCTGCCAGTCTCGACGACGTCCGCGATCACGTCCGCGACACCGAGCCGGATGGAGCTCTCGACCGCGCCGTCCAGGTGGATCAGCCGGGCCTGGACGCCTGCGGAGTCCAGGTATCGCCGGACCAGGCCGGGATAGGAGGTGGCGATCCGCTTGCCGGCCAGCCCGGCGACATCCAGCCCCGCACCGGCGGGGGCGGCGAACCGGAACCGGGTGCCCCCGAAGCCGAGCGCCATCACCTCGTCGGCCTCGGCCTGGGAGTCGAGCAGCATGTCGCGTCCGGTGATCCCCAGGTCGAGGGTGCCCTCTCCCACGTAGACGGCGATGTCCCGGGGCCGCAGGTAGTAGAACTCGACGCCGTTGGTCTCGTCGACCAGGACGAGGTCCTTGAGGTCGGTGCGCTGCCGGTAGCCGGCCTCACGCAGCATCTGGGTGGCGGATTCGGCCAGCGAGCCCTTGTTGGGCACAGCGATCTTCAGCAATTCGGTTCCGTTCACGTACTCGCGCCCTGCTCAGAGGTACTCGTAGATGTCGTCGAGGTCGAGGCCAAGGGCCACCATCATGACCTGGACGTGGTAGAGCAGCTGGCTGATCTCCTCGGCGGCCTCCTCCTTGGACTGGTACTCCGCCGCCATCCAGACCTCGGCCGCCTCCTCGACGATCTTCTTGCCGATCGCGTGCACGCCGGCATCGAGCGCCCGGACCGTGCCCGATCCCTCGGGACGGGTAGCAGCCCGGTGCAGCAGTTCGGCGAAAAGGCCGTCGAAGGTCTTGCTCACGGCCAGCATGCTACGCGGTGGACGCCGGGGCTGTCCCCCCGGGCCCGGACGTGAGCCGGATGCCGAGCAGGGCGTCGACCGCTGCCGCGACCAGCGCGGGCGCCGCGGAATCGCCGCCCGCTCCCTCGGCCTGGGCCCAGTCGTCGACCACAGCCAGCGCCTGTGGGGCAGCCAGATCGTCCCGCAGGGCGGTCCGCAGGGCGCGCAGGACCGGTTCGGCCGGCGGGCCGGCCGGAGCACTCACCGCCCGGCGCCAGCTCGCCAGCCGGTGCTCGGCGGTCGTCAGCTCCACCGTGGTGAACTCCCAGTCGGAGCGATAGTGGTGCGCCAGCAACGCCAATCGCACGGCCATCGGGTCAAAACCCTCCACCAGCAGGCTGCTGACGAAGACCAGGTTCCCGCGGGACTTGCTCATCTTCTCCCCGTCCAGCCCAACCATGCCGGTGTGCAGGTAGCTGCGGGCGAAGGGCCGCCCGGTCAGCGCCCGCGCCCCGGCCGCACACATCGGGTGGTGCGGGAAGGCCAGGTCGCTGCCGCCGGCCTGCACGTCGAACTCCGGGCCGAGCGCCGCCGTGGCCAGGCAGGTGCACTCGATGTGCCAGCCCGGACGGCCGGCGCCCAGCGGGGACTCCCAGGCCGGCTCACCGGGGCGTGCCAGCCGCCAGACCAGGCAGTCCATCGGGTTGCGCTTGCCGGGACGGTCGGGGTCGCCGCCGCGTTCGGCGAACAGCGCCAGGGCGGAACTCTCGTCCAGGCCGAGCATCGGCAGGTCCAGGTCGTCGGCGGTGACCTCGAAGTACCAGTCCGGGTAGGCCAGGTCGGGGATCTGGTAGAGCCGTTCCCGGATCCGCGGGTCGGTCAGCGAGGCCGTGACCAGGCCGAGGTTCTCCACCACGCCCAGGTAGTCATCGGGCGGTAGCACGCGCAGGGCCGTCATGTCGGTGCGGAACAGCTCAGTCTGGTCGGCCGCCAGGTCGACCCAGTCGACGCCAGTCTCGGCTGCCCGCTCCAGCAGCGGGTCGTCCACGTCGGTGACGTTCTGGGCGTAGCGCAGGTTCAGTCCGCAGTCCAGCAGTGCCCGGTTCAGCAGGTCCACTGCCACATAGGTCGCTGCGTGCCCCAGATGGGTCGCGTCGTAGGGGGTGATGCCGCAGGCGTAGACCCGTGCCGTCCCTGATTCCGGGGCGATCGGCACCAGGTGCCCACCGAGGCTGTCATGCAATCGGACCACTCCGGGCTGCGACGGGAGGACAGGAATCTCGGGACGGGGCCAGGCGCGCACGGATCGCAGCCTACCCGGGTGTTGCGGGCAGTTGACCCGGCTGCCCGCACCGTAGGGTAGGGGCCGGACCGGGTGAGAGAGGGTGGCATGGACTGGCTCGAAGCGATCGTGCTGGGGATTGTGCAGGGACTGACCGAGTTCCTCCCGATTTCGTCCAGCGCCCACCAGTCGATCGTCGGGCAACTCTTCTTCGGCGGCCACGACCCGGGGGCCGCGTTCACCGCGATCACCCAACTCGGCACCGAGACAGCGGTTCTGGTCTACTTCGGCAAGGACATCGGCAGGATCATCAAGAACTGGGTTCTCGCTCTGGTCGGCCGGATCCCCCGCAATGACCCCGACGCCCGGATCGGCTGGCTGATCATCCTCGGCTCGATTCCGATCGTGGTGCTCGGCCTGCTGTTCGAGGACACCATCGACACCGCGCTGCGGAACCTGTGGATCACCGTCGCGATGCTGGCCGGGGTGGGCATCCTCCTGTGGCTGGCCGACCGGCTGGCCCGGCACAGCTATGAACTCACTGAACTCACCTGGTGGGACGGGATCGCGCTCGGCTTCGCCCAGGCGCTGGCCCTGATCCCGGGCGTCTCGCGCTCCGGAGCCACGATCTCCGCTGGGTTGTTCCTGGGCTACTCCCGTCCGGCAGCCACCCGGTATGCCTTCCTGCTCGCCGTCCCGGCGGTCTTCGGATCGGGGCTGTACAAGCTGAAGGACGTCGGCAGCGACGCCACCCTGCAGTGGGGGCCGATCGCGGTCGCGACCGGCCTGGCCTTCGTGGTGGGGCTGGCGGTGATCCACTGGTTGCTGAAGTACGTCAGCAAGCACAGCTTCACGATCTTCGTCGTCTACCGGCTGGTGCTGGCCGCTGGGGTGGCTGCGCTGCTGTTGACCAACCAGGTGCAGCCCTGATGCGGCGCAGGGCGGTCGGCCACAGTGGCCTGCAGGTCTCCCGGCTCGGCCTGGGAACCCTCACCTGGGGACGGGACACCCGCCCGGACGACGCCCGCGCCCTGCTGCGGCGGTTCGTCGACGCCGGCGGCTCGTTGGTCGACACCGCATCCGCCTACGGCTCCGGCGAGGCAGAGCGGATCCTCGGCCGGCTGCTGCGCAGCGATGTCCCGCGCGACCAGGTGGTGATCGCCACCAAGGCGGGCTTCGGCATCCGCGACCGCGAGCGGGTGGTCGACACCTCGCGAGGCGCACTGCTGGCCGACCTGCGTGGTTCGCTGCGCCGGCTGGGCACCGACCACATCGACCTGTGGCAGTTGCACGCCTGGGGACAGGCGCCGCTGGAGGAGTCCCTGGCGGCGATCGACACCGCCGTCAGCGCCGGCGATGTGCGCTACGCCGGGGTGTCGAACTTCGTCGGTTGGCAGACCGCCCAGGCAGCCACCTGGCAGAACGCCTTCCCGGGACGGACGCCGATCACCTCGGCGCAGGTGGAGTACTCGCTGCTGGCCCGGCGGGCCGAGGTGGAGGTGATCCCCGCCGTCCGGGCATTCGGGATGGGGCTGCTGCCCTGGTCGCCGCTCGGCCGCGGGGTGCTGACCGGCAAGTACCGGCGCGGCATCCCGACGGGGTCGCGGGGCGCCGCCAGCCACTTCTCATGGTTCGTCGAGCCCTACCTGGAGGCCCGTTCGCGATCGGTGACCGACGCCGTCGCGGTCGCCGCCGACGGGCTGGATCTCACCCCGGCTCAGGTGGCTCTGCTGTGGGTGCGGGACGCGCCCGCGGTCACCGCTCCCCTGCTCGGCGCGCGGACGGTCGCCCAACTCGAGCCCTATCTCGAGGTCGAGGACAGCACGCTGCCCGCGGAGATCGTCGCCGCCCTGGACGATGTGTCGGGCGGGCCGAACGCGTTGCGCACGGCGGAGGACTGATCAGCTTGCCTGACCCACCCGGCCGCCCCCCAGGGCATGCCGCACGAATCGCCAGGTCAGCGAAGCAGATCGGCCCGGTAGGCGGTGGTGTTGAGGGCGTAACCGAAGCTCCGCCTGCCGGCGGTGTGCGGATGGCTGGCGAGTAGCTCCCGAACGCCGGCGAGCATGGCAGATCAGCCCGAGCCGTCCGCCCGGCTCAAGGACGCGAGCGATCTCCGGACCAGCGGTGGCCGGGTCGAACCAGTGCCAGGCCTGACCGATGGTCACCGCGGCGAAACTGCTGCCCGGCACCGGGATGGCGTCGGCCCGTCCGGCCAGGGTGGGCAGGTCGCCGACCTCGGCCAGCATCCGCTGGTCAGGGTCGACGGCCAGCACCGCGAAGCCCAGCCGGGCCACCGCGCGGGTGAGCTTGCCCGAGCCGGCCGCCAGATCGAGCACCCGTCCGGTGACGCCCTCCACCAGCCAGGCGACGTGCTCGTCGACGTACTCCGGCCGGCCCAGCTGATAGGCGCCGGCGGCCGAGCCGAAGGAGGTGGCGCGGGTCTCGTCCATCGTCAGGCCCGGTCGAGGAAGCGGTCCAGCGCCCGGCAGCCGAACTCCAGCGACGCGATCGGCACCCGTTCGTCGACACCGTGGAAGAGGGCGATGAAGTCGAGTTCGGGCGGCAACTGCAACGGGGCGAAGCCGAAGCAGCGGATGCCGAGCCTCGACCAGGCCTTGGCGTCAGTGCCGGCGCTCATCACGAACGGCACCGCCACCGAGCCTGGATCCTCGGCGGCCAGGACGTCCTGCATGGCGGTGACCAGGTCGCCGGAGAATTCGGTCTCGACGGCGATGTCGGCGACTGCCTTCTGGTAATGCACCCGGTCGCCGATCAGCCGGCTGATGGTCTGGTAGAACTCGTCCTCATAGCCGGGCAGGAACCGTCCGTCGATCCCCGCGGTGGCCTGGCCGGGGATGACGTTGAGCTTGTAGCCGCCGCCCAGCATGGTCGGGTTGGCAGTGCTGGAGAGAGTGGCGCCGACCATCCGGGAGATCGAGCCCAGCCTGGCCAGGGTCTCCTCGGCGTTGTCGGCGTTGACCGGGACGCCGAGGGCGTCCTCGACGGCGTCCAGGAACTGCCGCAGCGCCGGGTGGATGCGGACCGGCCACTGGTAGCTGCCGATGTTGGTCACCGCCCGGGCGAGCGCGGTGATCGCGTTGTCGTCGTTGCGGAAGGAGCCGTGGCCGGCCTGGCCGTCGGCGATCAGGTTGAGCCAGGCCAGCCCCTTCTCGGCGACCTGCACCAGGTAGAGCCGCCGGTCGTTGACGGTCAGGGAGAAACCGCCCACCTCGCCGATGGCCTCGGGGCAATCGGCCAGCAGGTCGGGGTGGTGCTCGGCCAGCCAGCCCGAGCCCAGCGGGCCGCCGGCCTCCTCGTCGGCGGTGAACACCAGCCGGATCGGACGGCGGGGCGGGCGTCCGGTGCGCACCCGGTCGCGGACCACCGACAACACGATGGCGTCGAAGTCCTTCATGTCGACCGCCCCGCGTCCCCAGAGGTAGCCGTCGATCACTTCGGCCGCGAACGGGTCGACCTGCCAGTCGGCCGCGACTGCGGGAACGACATCGGTGTGGCCGTGGATCAGCAGCGGAGGCAGCCCGGTGTCGCAGCCGTCCGGCTCCCAGTGCGCGACCAGCGAGGTGCGCCGGTTCTCGGACTCGAACAACTGGGCCTGGATGCCCACCTCCGCCAACTGCGCGGCCACCAGTTCGGCGGCCTCGCGCTCCCCCTTGGCATTGCCGGCGCCGTAGTTCGAGGTGTCGATCCGGATCAGGTCGCGGCAGAGCTCGACGACATCACGGGCGGGCTGCGGAGTTGAGGTCATGTCCCCATCTTCGCCCAGCCGGCGACGGACCCGGAGCCGTGTTGACGGGTTTCGCGAAGCCGAGACCTCGTTGCTATAGTTTCCAAGCTGTCCGG
>NZ_JAYFPT010000030.1:0-49417 GCF_034927565.1 Propionicimonas sp. | reverse complement strand
ACCCCCGCGTCGGGGATGCCGCAGGGCACGATCCTGGCGAAGCCACTCAGGTCGCTGGTGACATTCAGCGCGAAGCCGTGCATGGTGGTCTGGCGCATCACCCGGATGCCGATGGCGGCGATCTTGCGCTCCGGGCTGCGTCCCTCGCGGGGCAGCCAGACGCCGGTGCGGCCTGGTATTCGTCCGGACGTGATGCCGTACTCGACCAGCAGCCGGATCAGGGCCTCCTCGACCCGGCGGACGTAGTCGACCACGCCGACCCCTCGGGGCAGGAACACGATCGGGTAGCCGACCAGTTGCCCGGGACCGTGCCAGGTGATCTTGCCGCCCCGGTCAACCGCCACCACCGGGGTGCCGTCGACCGGACGCTCGTGCGGCTCGGTTCGCCGTCCGGCGGTGTAGACCGGGGGGTGCTCAACGAACAGCACCTGTGGACCTGACTCTCCGGCGGCCACCCGGGCGTGCACCTCACGCTGGAGTTCCCAGGCCTGGTGGTAGTCGGTGAGTTCGTCCTTGCCGAGCCCGACGTAGCGGTAGTCGACCGGGCGCGGGTCGGCAACCTGTTCGCGGGTCACAGGCCGAACTCGGCCCCGAAGTCACCCTCCTCGAGCCGGGCCTTGACGAAGCTCAGGAAGCGGG
Organism: Propionicimonas sp.; assembly: GCF_034927565.1. GTDB lineage: Bacteria > Actinomycetota > Actinomycetes > Propionibacteriales > Propionibacteriaceae > Propionicimonas. The sequence continues at coordinate 48,778 of NZ_JAYFPT010000030.1, read as the reverse complement.
CGGCCTCCGCGCCGTCCACCAGCCTGTGGTCGTAGCTCATCGAGAGGTACATCATGTCGCGGACCGCGATGATCTCGCCCAGGTTCGGATCCTTGACCACCATCGGGCGTTTCACCAGCGCGCCGGTGCCGAGGATGGCCACCTGCGGCTGGTTGATGATCGGGGTATCGAACAGGGTGCCGGCCGAGCCGTAGTTGGTGATCGTGAAGGTGCCGCCGGAGAGCTCGTCCGGGGTTACCTTGTTGCTGCGGCTGCGCGCGGCCAGGTCGCCGATCTTCTTGGCCAGTCCACTGACGCTGAGGTCGCCGGCGTCCTTGATGACCGGGACCATCAGGCCCTTCTCGGTGTCGACCGCGATACCCAGGTGCTCGCCGTCGGCGTAGGTGATCGTGCCGGCCTCGGTGTCGATGGTGGCGTTCACCTTCGGGTACTGCTTGAGTGCCTCAATGGCGGCCTTGGCAATGAACGGCAGGTAGCTGAGACTGACACCTTCGCGGGCCTTGAAGGCGTCCTTCTGGCTGGACCGCAGCTTGGAGATCGCGGTCAGGTCGACCTCGACGGTAGCGGTCAGCTGAGCCGACACCTGCAACGACTCGACCATGCGCCGGGCGATAGTGGCCCGAATCCGGCTCATCTTCTCGGTGGTGCCACGCTTGGCGGCATCCGGCGAAGCCGGAGCGGGGCTCGTCGCGGCAGCGGGCGGTTCGGGTGCCGCCGGTGCCACCGGAGTTGAGGCAGCCGCTACAGCAGCAGCCTCGGCGGCCTTCTTCGCCTCGGCGGCGGCCAGCACATCCTGCTTGCGGATCCGTCCGCCCACCCCGGTGCCGGTGACGGTGTCGAGGTCGACCCCGTTGGCGGCCGCGATCTTGCGGACGACCGGGGTCACGTAGACCAGGTCGGCATGGTCCTCGGCGAGGCGGCGGGCCGGAGCCGGGCTGCCGGAGCCGGGAGCCGGTGCTGCGGGTGCGGGGGCTGTAGGCGTGGGTGCTGCGGGTACAGGGGTTGCAGGCGAGGGTGCTGCGGGTGCAGGCGTGGGTGTTGCGGGCACCGGAGTGGGCGCGGGGGTGGCTGCGGGAGCCGGGGACGCAGCGGCTGCCGTAACCGGAGCGGCCGGAGCAACCGGTGCCGTTGCAGAGGGAGCGGCGGGGGCTTGGGCAGGAGCCGGTACCGGGGCCACGGAATCGGAGGTAGGGGCTGCCGGAGTGGGTGCGGCGGGCGCCACGGGGGCGGCGGGCGCGGCGGGGGCGGCCGACGGGGTGCCGATCAACGCGAGCACCGACCCGACGGCCGCGGTGGCGTCCTCCTCCACCCGGATCTCCAGGACGGTACCGGCAGCCGGGGACGGGATCTCGGTGTCGACCTTGTCGGTGGAGACCTCGACCAGCGGCTCATCAACCTCGACGGTGTCGCCGACGTTCTTCAGCCAGCGCGAGATGGTGCCCTCGGTGACGGACTCGCCCAGCTGGGGGAGCACGACCTCGACGGCATCGGAGGCGGCCGGGGCTGCAGGTGTGGCAGCGGGCTCAGCAGCGGCGGCCGGCGCAGCCGGGGGCTCGGCGGGGGCCGCAGCGGCAACCGGGGGCTCGACAGGAGCCGCAGGCGCGACGGGGGCGGCAGGCGCGGCCGGGGGCTCCGCGGGAGCGGGGGTGGCGGGCGCCGGGGCGCTGCTGCCGGCCTCGCTCGCCTCACCGATCACTGCCAGCACGGCGCCGACGGGGGCAGTGGCATCCTCGGGCACCAGGATCTCCAGGACGACCCCGGCGACCGGGGACGGGATCTCGGTGTCGACCTTGTCGGTCGACACCTCCACCAGGGCTTCGTCCACCTCCACCGGGTCTCCAACGCGCTTCAGCCACCGGGACACGGTTCCCTCGGTGACGCTCTCCCCGAGCGCGGGCAGTGGGACGGGAGTGGACATGGCGTGAGCTCCTTCGGCGTCTCGTGCAGTTGTCTCCGGATCAGACTATCCCGCAGCCGCGACAGGCAACACACCACCGTCCGCGGCCGGAATCGAGCCGGGCCCGGCCCGGACCGGTCTGGGAGCTCGTGAACCGGTGTGGCGACGCTGCGCTGTGAGCCAGTGCTGGGGTGGGGTGAGACCGGCGCGTCCGCTCTTCGCCCGGCGCGTGTGGCGGGCTGGTACCGGGCGACAGTTGGTCGAACTGTCGGCGGTCTTCGCCCGGCGCGTGTGGCGGGCTGGTCGGCTGATCGAGGTCGGCAAGGAGATCGAGGAGCTTCGTCCGGCGCGTGTGGTGGGCTGGTACCGGGCGACAGTTGGTCGAACTGTCAGCGCTCTTCGCCCGGCGCGTGCGGCGAGCTGGCCCACTCAGGGATAATGGTCTGCGTGGGGTGGTTCTCCAGACGTCGGCACAAGGCTGAGGCGCAGGCGCGCACCAGCGAGGTCGAGGCTGCCACGATCGCCCATCTCGAGCAGTTCCTGGCTACCCGGCGGGGTGTCGAGGCGTTCATCGAGTTGCCCACCACCATGGCTCGGGCGACGCTGCTGCTGATCGCCTACGACGGCGAGTGGACCCGACGCAGCGTCGAGTCGGTGGAGTGGGCCCGCAAGTTCGCCACCAAACACGGCCTGCCGAGTTACGACGCCGGTGTGGTCGGCTACCCGCAACGGATGCGCGACTACAACGCCCGCCAGCGCTCGTCCCGCCACTGACCCGCGGTTCGACGTAACCGTCGGCTGGGTCAGGCGGCCTCGCTGAGCTTCAGGACGGCGCGGAAGGCGCCCACCAGAGCTTCGCCGAGTGCGGCTCCCGGACCGGGCGAGGTGCGGCCCATCAGCGAGGCGGCGGTGCCGCCGCAGGCGTGCAGGCCGGCGATCACCGAACCGTCGGGGCGCAACACCCGGCCATCGGCGTCCACCAGAACGCCACCCTTGGTGCCCAGGTCGCCGGGGTAGACCCGCACCGCCCAGAAGGGAGACTTCTCCACCTTGCCGAGCGAGGCGTTGGCCTTCCGGCGGGCGCCGGGAACCTCGCCGCGGTGGTAGTCCTGGTCGACTCCCTTGCGGGCGAAGGCGTTGAACTGCACCACCGTCCCGATCAGCCCGGCCCGGTCGATCCCGAGCTGCTGGGCCAGGTCGTTGAGCGTGCTGGCCTTCATGACGTCCCCGGTGTCGAGTTCGGAACGGTGGATCGCCCCGGCTGCCCACGGCCCCAGGGGAACCTCCCGGCGATGCCTGCTGTCCATGATCAGGAAGGACGGGATCGCCCGCACCCCGCGGCTGCGGTCGTACAGCGCCCGGCCGGCATCGGTGTCCGGGCCGGCCTCGTTGAAGAACCGGCTGCCCGCCGAGTCGACGATCAGGCTGTGCGGTGCGCGCCGGGCCTGGTCGAGTGGGTAGGCCCGCCCACCGGTCACCAGGACTGGCGTCCACCAGGCCTCATCGAGCGCACCGGTGGCGGCGCCGTGCTCGATCGCCAGCGCGAGCAGGCCACCGTCATCGCTGCTGCCGGACGCCGACCAGGCAGCGTCGGTGGGCAGCGGAAGGTACTCCTCACGCAGTTGCTGGTTGGCCTCGAAGCCGTTCCCGGCGAGCAGCACGCCCCGTCCGGCCAGCACCTCGATGCCCACCTCGGCATCCGAACCCTGGACGTTGCGGCGCACCACCACCCCGCCGATGCCGTCGTCGGACTCGACCAGGTCGACGACCCGGGAGTCCAGCCAGATCTCCACCCCGGTGCCGATCGCGCGGTGCAGCAACTCGCCGGCCAGTGCCTCGCCGCTGCTGCGGCTGGCATGGCGGGTCAGGGTCGCCCCGATCACCCGGTTGCGCAGGCCGGAGCGGCCAGCCGCCTCAGGGGAGCGCAACCACTCGTCCCACTCGCCCAGCACCCGACGGTCGAAGGACTCGCAGTGCACCACCCGGCCACCGCTGCGGGCGCCAGGGGCTTCGAGATCGTGGTCGGCCGTCTGGTTCTCGGCCACCAGTGGCAGCTTCGAGGACGCCAGCCAGCGGCCCAGCTTGCCGGCCGTCTCGGCGTAGGCCGCGCGGCGTTCCGGCGTGGAGGTGACCGACGGCGAGCCCAGCACAGCGTCCAGGTAGTCGGCCGCGACCTCGACCGAGTCGGCGATGCCAAGTTTGCCCATCAGGTGGTTGGCGGGCAGCCAGAGCCGGCCGTCACCGGTGGCGGTGCTGCCGCCGGCCAGGCCGGACGCCTCCACGACCAGCACCTCAAGCCCGCGGCGGCGGGCGGCGACCGCGGCCAGCAGCCCGGCCGCACCTGCGCCGACCACCACCAGGTCGGTCCGGATGACGTCCATCAACCCTCCAGGGCGTGGGCGAGCGCCACCAGGGTGCGCACCGCCGTCCCGGTGCCACCGGACGGAACGTAGTAGTACGGCTCGTGCTCGTTGAAGGCCGGGCCGGCGATGTCGAGGTGCGCCCACGCCACCCCGGCCGGGACGAACTCGGACAGGAAGGCGGCAGCGGTGAGCGCTCCGCCGTTGCGGTCACCGGAGGACTTCAGGTCGGCCACCTTCGAGTCCAGCTTGCCGCGGGCCTCCTCCGGGATCGGCAGCTGCCAGAACAGCTCACCGGCCACCTCGGCGGCGTCCAGGATCTGGTCGGCGGTCTCGTCGTCGCGGGCCATCAGCCCGGCGACCCGCTCGCCGAGGGCGACCACGCAGGCGCCGGTCAGGGTGGCGACATCGATCACCAGGTCGGGGCGCTCCTCGGAGGCCTTCGCCAGTGCATCGGCCATCACGATCCGGCCCTCAGCGTCGGAGTTCGCGTTCTCAACCGTGGTGCCGCCGTACATGGTCAGCACGTCGGACGGACGCCAGGCCGACCCGGACGGCATGTTCTCCGCCAGCGCCGCCCACGCGGTCACCTTGACCCGCACTCCGGCCTGCGCGATGGCGGTGATCGCTGCCACCACGGCCGCCGCCCCCGACATGTCGTCCTTCATGGTGTACATGCCGTCCGCAGTCTTCAGGTTGAGGCCGCCGGAGTCGAAGGTGATGCCCTTGCCGATCAGTGCCAGGTGGAACTTCGCGCCGCGCGGGGCGTAGCTCACGCGCGCCAGCCGCGGTTTGCGGGCGGAGCCGCCGCCGACCGCCAGGATGCCGCCGAAGCCGTCCTTCTCCAGCGCTTTCTCGTCCCAGACCTCGACGCCGAGCCGGGCGGCCTTGGCCACGGTGGTGATCTCGTCGGTGAAGGACGCCGGATAGAGCTCGTTGGCGGGAGTGTTGATCCAGGTGCGGGCCTGGCAGACCGCGGTGGCGGTTCCGGTGCCGAGTTCGAGGGCCCGTTTGGCCTCCGGCCTGCGGGCGGCGCTGCTCACCACCTGGATGCTGCCGACCCCGGGCTTGCCCTGGCCGGCGGGACGGTAGGAGTACGCGCCCAGCAGCGCGCCCTCGACGACACCCTTGATCACGTCCGGCTCGATCGGGTCGAGGCTGACCGCCACCCGCAGCGGCTTCGTCCCGGTCAGCTCCAGGGCCAGCCGCAGCGCGCTGCCGGTGGCCCGGCGCAGCTGCTCGGGGGAGACGTCGATGTCGCCCAGACCGACCACCACCACCCGCAGCCCGGACGGACCGGGAAGCAGCACCGGGTGCGCATTCTTCGACGAGCCGCCCAGCCCGCGGACCAGCTCAGCCAACTCGCCGCCGAGGACGGATTTCAGCGAGGCTGCGAGGTCGTCGGGAACCCCCACCAGAACGTCGGTACCCGACGCGTCGGCCAACCCGACGACCAGGATGTCGGTGTCCTTGCCCGGGGTGGTGGCGAGGGTGATGGACGGCAGCGGGGTCGCGGGCACGGTGGATCCTCTCAGGGAAAACTCAAGCACTCCTAGGCTAACGCGCCCGCGACGATCACGGCAGCGCCGCGGGCCGGACGGGCAGCGCGTACCGGCTCGCCGGGAGCGGCCCGTCGCGGCCGGTCCGGCCGCATGCGGCAGAGATGGGCCCGTGGCTTCGGCAGCGCGTCGCTGGGGGAGTCGGGTCCGGCCGCACGCGGCAGGGGTTGGCTCCACGCTTCGTCGGACGGGTGCCCAAGCCAGGGGCAGTCTGCTCACTGCCGAGCGGGCTGTCGGCGGTGTCGTCATTGGGCCTGCCGGGCTGTTGGCGGTGTCGTTGTTTGGCGGATCGAGTTCGGCGGACTGAGTTCGGCGGACCGGGTGGTGTCGTCATTCGGGCGGTCTGTTGGCAGTCTGGTCACGCGGCAGTCAAGGTGGTGGTGTCGTCAGGGCGGTGTCGTCAGGAGGGCGACCTGCCAGCGGTTTGGTCGCCCGGTGGGCCGGGGCCGTCGCTCGGCCCATCCGGTGACGGCTCCGGGGGCAGCGAAGACCGGGCGGAACAGGGCAGACTGGGTTTCGTGCTGAACTTCAACTTTGCCACCGCCGGCCGGATCCTGTTCGGTGCCGGACGGGTATCTGAACTGCCGGGCATCGTCGCCGGGCTGGGGGAGCGTCCCTTCGTCTGCACCGGGTCGAACCCGGCCCGCCACCAGGCGATCCTGGACGCGCTGCCCGGCGCGACGGCCTTCGGCGTCGCCGGCGAGCCCTCCATGGATGTGGTGCGGGCGGGCGCCGAGGCCGCCCGAGCCCACCGCGCCGATGTCGTGATCGGGCTGGGCGGCGGTGCGGTCCTGGACGCCGCGAAGGTGATCGCCGCGCTGGTGACCAGCGGCGGCGACCCGATGGACTACGCCGAGGTGATCGGCCGCGGTCAGCCGCTGGCAGTGCCCTCGCTGCCCGTGGTGGCCGTCCCGACCACGGCCGGCACCGGCTCGGAGGTGACCGCCAACGGCGTGGTGACCTCCACCGAACACCAGGTGAAGGTCAGTCTGCGGTCGGCGTCCATGCTGCCGGTGGTGGCGCTGCTCGACCCCGAGCTCACCCTCGGCGTGCCGCCGGCCACCACCGCGCACTCCGGGCTCGACGCCCTGGTGCAGTGCATCGAGCCGTTCGTCTCCCCGTTCGCCACCCCGGTCACCGACGGCTTCTGCCGCGAGGGCATCAAGCGGGCGGCCACCGGCCTGCGCCGGGCCTATGCGGACGGCTCCGATCTCGCCGCCCGCACCGACATGTGCGTCTGCTCGCTGTTCGGCGGGCTGGCCCTGGCCAATGCCAAGCTGGGCGCCGCCCACGGCATCGCCGGACCGGCCGGCGGCATGCTGGGCGCGCCACACGGGGCGATCACCGCCTCGGTGATGGTGGCGGTCTCGCGGGCCAATATCGAGATGCTGCGGGAGACCGATCCGTCCAGCCCGGCCCTGGACCGCTACGCCGAGGTGGGCGAGCTGCTCACCGGGACACGCGACGTGCAGGCCTACCTGGACTGGTTCGCCGAGACCGTCGCCCTGCTCGGGGTGAGTGGCCTGGCCGCGCTGGGGATGACCGACGACCAGGTCGAGCCGATCGCCCAGGCCGCGAGCGTGGCGTCGAGCACGAAGGGGAATCCGGTTAGGCTCTCGGTCGAGCAGTTCGCCGAGATCCTGCGCGCGTCGAGGTAGAGGAGCGTCCCCATGACCGAGCCCCGGTTGTCACCCCTGCACGACCGGCACGTCGCACTGGGGGCGAAGTTCTCCGAATTCGGCGGCTGGCTGATGCCGCTGCAGTACTCCGGGGTGATCGCCGAACACAAGGCGGTGCGGTCGGCAGTAGGAGTCTTCGACGTCTCGCACCTGGGCAAGGTGCGGGTCAGCGGCGAGGGTGCCGTGAGCTTCCTCAACACCTGCCTGACCAATGACCTCAACCGGATCGGTGCCGGGCAGGCCCAGTACACCCTGGCCTGCAACGACGCCGGCGGCGTGATCGACGACCTGATCGCCTACCGGCTCGGCGACACCGAGGTGCTGCTGATCCCGAACGCCGCCAACACCGCGACCGTGGTCGCCGCGCTGCGCGACGCGGCACCTGCCGGGATCGAGGTGGTCAACCAGCACACCGACTACGCGGTGATCGCCGTCCAGGGCACCTACTCCGACGAGACCCTGGGCGCGCTCGGGCTCCCGGTCGGCCAGGGCTACATGCATTTCGTCGAGGGCACCTGGGCCAGCACCTCGCTCACCGTCTGCCGGACCGGCTACACCGGGGAACGCGGCTACGAGCTGGTGGTGCCGAATGCTGCCGCCGGTGCAGTCTGGGACGCGGTGCTGGCCGCCGGCAAGGAGTTCGACATCCTTCCGTCGGGCCTCGGGGCTCGCGACACCCTGCGCACCGAGATGGGCTACCCGCTGCATGGCCAGGATCTCTCGCCGTCGATCACCGCGGTACAGGCAGGGCTGACCTGGGCGGTCGGCTGGGACAAGCCGGAGTTCTGGGGCTCGGTGGCGTTGAAACAGCAGAAGGCAGCCGGCGCCAGCCGGCTGCTGCGGGGCCTGAAGGCCGTCGGCCGGGGCATCCCGCGTCCCCACATGGCCGTTGTCGATGCGGACGGCAGCACGCTGGGCGAGCTCACCTCCGGGACCTTCTCCCCGACCCTCGGCACGGGCATCGGCCTGGCCCTGATCGACCGGTCGGTGACACCGGGCGGCCGGGTCGGCGTGGCGATCCGGGACCGGGTCGAGGAGTTCGAGGTCGTCCGTCCGCCGTTCGTCACCCCGGCGGTACGCGAGCAGTGACCCGGCGACGCTGGGCCCATCTGCTGCTCGGTCTGGCCGGGCTGGTGGCGATCGGCTGGGCAGTGGTCTGGGGAGCAAACCCGCAGATCACCTGCGGCGACGTGGTGATGGGACCGGGCGACGTCTGCGCTCACGCCGGCGGCGACAAGATCCAGACCTACGACGAACGACTGGAGGCCGCCCAGGGTGCCCGTCCGGTGGTCGGGGTGGTGGGTCTGCTGGTGGTGGGCTTCGCGACCTACCTGTGGATCAGCGAATCGACCAGGGACGAAGCCCGGGTGTGACCGGAGCCTGGGGGCTTGCTTCAGGGCTCCAGGCTCATCGGCCCGTAGACCAGCCGGTCCGCCTCGTAGAGCGAGACTTCCAGCACCCCGGCCAGTGCCAGTTCGGCGAAGAAGCCGGTGAGCCACTGCTCGGCAGCCGACTGGTCGGGGAAGTCCTGATCCAGGCCGAGGTCTGCTGCCTCCGCGTCGGGAGGTTCGGGGGAGGCCTTCCAGCGGTACGCCACGACCGTCGCTAGATCTTGTCGCCCGGCTTCACCCGGGCCGCGGGCGCCCGCAGCCGGCGGATGTTGATCGAGCGGTTGATGCCGTAGGAGAGCAGCCCCTTCAGCGGTTCGCGCGGCAGCCGCGCGGCGTGCAGCTTCTTGTAGCCGCGCCACATCAGGACCAGGTCGACGATGATCGCCGCCAGGATGATCCAGGTGAGGTAGCTGATGGCCGCCACCGCCACCGGACCCCAGGAGGTCGCCACCAGGGAGAGCACCAGGGTGGCCATGATGGCCGGCATCGCCCAGCCCGAGATGCCCCGCCGGGAATCGACCCAGTCACGCAGCAGCACCCGGCCCGGGGCGGCCTCGGTGGCGCGCAGTTGCTCGTCGCGCCGGACCGCGCGCTGTTCGCGGTCCTTCGCCCTGGCCTGTTTCGGCGACAGGCTGGGATGGACGCGCTCCCGCCGAGCCTGCTCGGCCTCCCGGCGGGTGGGCGTGGGGACGGTCTTCTTGGCCGGCTTGGCCGGCTCCGTGCTGACGACGGCAGGGGTCTTCTCGACCGGCTCTGCCTTGTCCTCATCGCGTTGGTACGGGCTGAACAATCCCACGGGAACAACTTTCGGCTGGTGACGTCGGTTCATCCTAACCGGGGCCACCGGGGAGGTCATATCGTGGGGGGCGGCATGCTGGCCGCCGACGCCGGGTCTTCCCGCCGTCGTGATCCTCCGTGGCGCGGTCGGCGGCCGACGACCGGGTGTGACGAGGACGGGAGGCGCCGATGGCGGGACTGCTGGAGCGGCTGCGGGTGCTGCTCAGCGACCCCGACGCCGCACCGTCCGACAGCGTGGAGGCGCTGGCCGTCGCCTACCAGCAGCGGCTGGCGTCCCTGCACGAGGTGCGCCAGGAACTCGGCGCCGTCGCCGCTGCCCGCCGGCGGCTGGCCGTCTCCGGGCGCCTGGCCGACCCGGAGGCCGCCGCCTGGGTCGCTGCCCGGGACGCCGACCTCGCCGGCAGGGAAGCCGCCCTGCGCGGTCTGAGCGACACCCTGCATGACCAGCTCGACGCCTGCCGGGTGGAGCGGGACCTGATCTCCCGGCTGCCCGACCCGGACGAGGCCGCCCGGCGGGCCGGTGCGGTGCTGGCCGGTTGGCAACGCGATGCCGGCGAGTTGCTGCGTACTGCCCAGGACGGCTATCCCGAGCCCTCCGGCTTCGTCTCCGGAGAGGCCGGGCCCTCCGGCTTCGAGCAGCCGCCCGGTGTGGGGAGGGGGCTGCTGTGACACTGCGGGTGCTGGTGGCCAGCGACGCGATCGGGGAGCTCGACCCACCGCAGGCGGGGGCGGCGATCGCCCGCGGCTGGGCGGAGGTGGCGCAGGTCGCCGTGGTGCCACTGGCCGATGGCGGTCCCGCGCTCGGTGCGGCCCTGGCGGCCCTGCTGGACGGCGACCAGGCCGTCGACGGTCCGCGCTGGCGGGTCAGCGCCGGCGACACGCTCGTGGTCGGGCTCACGTCCGGCACCTCGGCCCATCTGGGGACGTGGCTGGCCGACTGCCTGGCGGTGGGTGACCGGCGACGGCTCGTGCTCGATCTCACGGGCATCGACACCAGCGACGGCGGGGTTGGGCTGCTGGCCGCGCTCGGTGCCGAGCTGAACGGTCCTGCTGACGGCGGGTCGTTCTTTGATGACCGCCTGGGTATCACCGCCGTCGACCTGACGCCGGTACGCCTCGGCGTGACCGAACTGCTGGCCGTGGTACCGCCGGAGCAGGCCGGCTGGACGATGCTCGGACTGCAGGGCGCCGTCGTCCGCCGTGGCTATGCCGAGGACCGGCAGACTGCCGACATCCTCGCCGAGGAGTCGGCGATGGCTGCCTGGCTGCGCCTGCTCGGGGTGAGCGACGGCCCAGGCGTCGGGGCGGCCGGAGGCGCGGCCGCCGCCGTCCTGGCACTCGGCGGACGGGCGGTGCGGGGCGCCGGGCTGTGCGCCGACCTGGCCGGCCTGGACCGAACCGTCGCCGTCGCCGACCTGGTGGTCACCGGCTGCAGCTGTTTCGACATCGGCACCCGGGGCGGGGGAGTGGTCGGGTTCGTGGCCGAGGTGGCCGTGGCCGCCGAACGTCCCTGTCTGGTGTTCGCGGCCGAGGCCAGCGTCAGCCGCCGCGAGATGCGGACCTTCGGTGTGGAGGCCGCCTATGCCGCCGATCCGGGTCCGCTGCCGGACGCCCTGACGACAGCGGTTCGCCGGGTGGCGGTCGGGTGGACAGGGGCCGGTAAGGGTCACCTACACTGATGTCACGGTATTGGCGGAATAACAAGCCGGGACAACCAGTTGAGCCGGGTAGCCATGCCTGGGAAGGACGTCGAACATGAGCGTTGATCAGCAGACCGTCACCGATGGTGTGACCCTCACCGAGGTCGCTGCGGCCAAGGTGAAGCAACTCCTCGAGCTGGAGGGGGTCGACGATCTGGCACTGCGGATCTCCGTCGCTCCCGGCGGTTGCTCCGGCCTGCGCTACCAGCTCTCCCTCGATGAGCGCCAACTCGACGGCGACATCGTGAACGACTTCTTCGGGGTGAACGTCGTCACCGACCGGATGAGCGCTCCCTACCTGCTGGGCGCCACGATCGACTTCGTCGACACCATTGAGCAGCAGGGCTTCACCATCGACAACCCCAACGCGACCGGCTCCTGCGCCTGTGGGGACAGCTTCCACTGAGTCGAACCATGACTGCGGAAACGCGATTCGCCGACTGGCGGGTCGCGTGTTCTGCTTTCGGGGGCTTCCGTTGTGGCGGTCCGGCGCGCCATGATCACTATTGCGCATCGCGGCTGCCAAGACGGGGTGGCGCCGCGTGCGGGTACGTTAAGGTGCCCCCAAGCCAGGTGGTTTCATCGACGAATGAAAGGGCGCCCACGAATGAAAGGGCACACGGTGGGGCGGAACCGCTCAGGCCGATGGTTCGTGCTCGGGCTCGCAGGTGCTGGTCTGCTCGCGCTGTCGGGCTGCAGCAGCGAGACCGCCGAACAGTGGACGCGCTGGGGGCTGCCTGAGGCGGCCAGCGACCGCGCCCCCTTCATCGGTAACCTGTGGTCCGGCGCCTGGATCGCCTCCATGGTGGTCGGGGTCTTCGTCTGGGGCCTGATCGGCTGGGTGATCATCCGCTACCGCCGCAAGCACGCCGACGAGGCGCCGCGGCAGTCGCGCTACAACCTGCCGCTGGAATTGCTCTACACCCTGGTGCCGTTCCTGATCATCGGTGTGCTGTTCTTCTTCACCGTGCAGGCCCAGAACGGCGTGCTGCGCAAGGAGGCGAATCCCGACCACACGGTCAACGTCGTCGGCCAGAAGTGGTCGTGGACGTTCAACTACATGGAGGCCGACAACCCGGCCGTCGGTGCGATCGTCCACGAGAAGGGCACCCCCACCGAGATCCCCGACCTCTACCTGCCGGTGGACCGCTCGGTGCGGTTCAACCTGGTCTCGGCGGACGTGATCCACTCCTTCTGGATCCCCGACTTCTACTTCAAGCTGGATGTCATCCCCGGCCATCCGAACTCCTTCGATGTCACCCCGACCAAGCTGGGTGACTTCACCGGACGCTGCGCGGAGCTCTGCGGCACCTATCACGCCGCGATGATCTTCAACGTCCACGTGGTGACCGAGGAGGAGTTCGTGGCCAAGGTCAACGAGTTGAAGGCCGACCCGCAGAACATCGGCGAGATCACCGCTCCGGTGTACCCCAACACCGTCCCGACGGTGCCCGCCACACAGGAGCATGGATCATGACTGTCGCACGCGTGACCGCCGACGGTGCCAGCCGTCCTCGCACCGTCGCCGAGCGCAAGCGGTGGGGAGCGCTGGTGATGAAGCTGCTCACCACCACCGATCACAAGGTGATCGGCAACATGTACTTCGTCACCTCGCTGATCTTCTTCGCCGTGGCCGGCCTGATGGCGCTGGTGATCCGCGCCGAGCTGGCCTTCCCAGGGCTGCAGTTGGTGAAGTACGAGACCTTCAACCAGTTGTTCACCATGCACGGCACGCTGATGCTGCTGATGTTCGCCACCCCGATGTTCGTGGCGTTCGCGAATGCGATCATGCCGCTGCAGATCGGTGCCCCCGACGTCGCCTTCCCGCGGTTGAACGCTTTCAGCTACTGGCTGTACCTGTTCGGTGCGCTGGTGGCCTGCTCGGGCTTCCTCACCAAGGAGGGTGCGGCGGCCTTCGGCTGGTTCGCCTACGCGCCGTTGTCGGACGGGGTGAACTCCCCGGGAGTCGGCGGCGACCTGTGGATCATGGGTCTGTACGTGATGGGGCTGTCGACGATCCTGGGCGCGGTGAACTTCATCACCACGATCCTGACCATGCGGGCACCCGGCATGACGATGTTCCGGATGCCGATCTTCACCTGGAACATCCTGGTCACCTCGATCATGATCCTGGTCTGCTTCCCGGTGCTGGCCGCGGGGTTGCTGGTGCTGGCCGCCGACCGGAACCTGGGGACGCACATCCTGGATCCGGCCACCGGTGGTGCGATCCTGTGGCAGCACCTGTTCTGGTTCTTCGGCCATCCCGAGGTGTACATCATCGCGCTGCCGTTCTTCGGGATCATCACCGAGGTGCTCCCGGTGTTCAGCCGCAAACCGATCTTCGGCTATGTCGGCCTGGTCGCCGCCACGTTGGCGATCGGCGCGCTGTCGCTGTCGGTGTGGGCACACCACATGTTCGTCACCGGCGCGGTCAACCTGCCGTTCTTCAGCTTCATGACCTTCATGATCGCGGTGCCAACCGGGGTGAAGTTCTTCAACTGGATCGGGACGATGTGGGGCGGTTCGCTGTCCTTCGACACCCCGATGCTGTGGGCGATCGGCTTTCTGACCACCTTCCTGTTCGGCGGCCTGACCGGCATCATCCTGGCCTCGCCTCCGCTCGACTTCCAGGTCTCCGACTCCTACTTCGTGGTGGCGCACTTCCACTACGTCCTGTTCGGCACCGTGGTGTTCGCGATGTTTGCCGGCTTCTACTACTGGTGGCCGAAGATCACCGGACGGATGCTGAACGAGCGGATCGGCAAGCTGCACTTCTGGCTGTTGTTCGTCGGCTTCCACCTCACCTTCCTGGTGCAGCACTGGCTGGGGGTGGAGGGCATGCCGCGGCGGATCGCCGACTACCGCGAGTCCGACGGCTGGACCTTCCTCAACCAGGTCTCCACGGTCGGTGCCTTCCTGCTCGGCATCGCATTCCTGCCGTTCCTGTGGAACGTCTGGAGTTCTCGCAACGCTCCGCTGGTGGAGGTCGACGACCCCTGGGGTTGGGGCCGGACGCTGGAATGGGCGACCTCGTGCCCGCCGCCGCGGTTCAACTTCACTGAGCTGCCGCGGATTCGTTCGGAGTCGCCAGCCTTCGACCTCAACCATCCCGACGCCGACGACCCCGACCACCCGGGCCGGTCGTACTGACGCCGACCGACCGGCCAATCGCTGCGTCTACGATCAGCGCATGACGCGACGCATTCTGATCCTCGCTGCAGGGGTCGGCTCGGGCCACAACCAAGCAGCCGGCGCGATCGAGCAGGCGCTCGCCGGCATTCCGGACGCCGGCGAGGTGCGCCGGCTGGACATCCTCGAGACCACCAACAGCGTGTTCAACCGGCTCTACGACGACGCCTACTTCGCGCTGGTCTCGGAGGTGCCGTGGCTGGTCGGCTGGGGCTACGACCAGCAGGATCCGCCGTTCCGGTTGGCCCCGCTGGTGCAGTGGTGGGACCAACTGAACACCCTGCCGCTGGTCCGTGAGATCCGTGACTACGACCCCGACCTGGTGATCTGCACGCACTTCCTGCCCGCCCGGATGGTCTCCTTGATGCTCGCCCGCGGCCACCTGCAGGCGACGCTGACGATCGTCGCCACCGACTACGACTTCCAGGGGCTGTGGCTCACCTCGCCGTTCAGCCACTTCTTCGTCGCCCGGGACGAGACCAGGACGTACCTGAACCAGATCGGCGTCCCCGCCGACCGGGTGAGCGTCTCCGGGATCCCCGTCGGTCCCGATCTCGCCGAGCCGGTGGACGCCGCGGCCGTCCGGCAGCGCTTCGGGCTGGACCCCGACCTGCCGGTCGTTCTGGTCTCGGCCGGTGCGGCCGGCGGCCCGTACACCCTGCAGGTGGTCCGTCAGGTGCTGCGTTGCGAGCAGCAGTTCCAGACAGTGGTGGTGTGCGGCCGCAATGAGGAGCTCAAGACCCAGGTGGACGAGCTGGTGGCCGAGGGGTCCGGACGGTTCCGGGTGCTCGGCTACACCACCGAGATGCCCGACCTGATGCGGATCGCCTGCCTCTTCGTGGGCAAGCCGGGCGGGTTGTCGTCCTCGGAGTGCATGGCTGCGGGACTGCCGATGGTGCTGATCAAACCGATTCCCGGTCAGGAAGTACGCAACGCCGACTACCTGCTGGAGGAAGGTGCCGCAGTCCGCTGCAATTACGCCACCACCGTCGGCTACAAGATCGACCACCTGCTCGCCGCCCCGGAACGGCTGGCCACCATGGCCGCCAACGCCCGCCGGATCGGTTTCCCGCAGGCAGCCCGCACAATCGCCGAGCGGTCCCTGGCCGTGTCGGCACCGCCGCTGTGGATCGGCCGGGACGCCCAGAAGTCGATCTCGAAGGCCGGTGAGGACGGCATCGCAGCCGCCGATCTCGATACCCGGCTGCGCACGCTCCATGAGCCTGACACGGGCGCTTCACTGGCAGTGCTCACCGAGGAACAGTTGGGCGTGGTCGGCGTGACACCGCTCACCCGGTCGATCGAACTCGACCTCCCCGCCATCAAGGCGCTGCGCTGGCAGCCGGAGAACCTCGATCTGGCGGCGGCCGGGAAGTGGCTGCTCGGCGATACTCCCAGCCGCGAGTTCAGCCTGGACTGACGCCGTCCACAGCCGCCCGAAGACCAGCAAACCCGCCCCTGCACAGGGACGGGAACCTGGTAGCCCCGAGGGGATTCGAACCCCCGCTACCGCCTTGAGAGGGCGGCGTGCTAGGCCGCTACACAACGGGGCCCTAGCGCTCTCGCGAGCCTGTGAAGACTACCAAATCGCTACCAGCGACTGCGAGCCATCACAGCGCTGGGGTACTAGGACTCGAACCTAGACTGACGGAACCAGAATCCGGCGGGCTGCCAATTACCCCATACCCCATCGTGTCCTTGAGCGGGGCTGGTGGTCGGATCGCGACCCGGGCGCCCTACTCGCAGACGTGCCGACCCGGTTGGGCCGGCGACCGCCGACTTTACTAGACGCAGACCTCACGAACCAAACTGAGCCGAGCCGGCGTCCCGGGAACTCAGCCGACCTGCCGTACGCCGGGCGTCGTGGTCGCGAGGTGCATCCGGCGGCCGACCCAGACCGCCGCGAGCGCGTAGAGCGCGAACCCGGCGAGATCCCAGGCGGCCTCCACCCAGCCGATCACCTGGGTGGCGCGGACGGTGGCGATCGTGCTGGTCAGGCCCGCCCAGGTGAAGGCGAAGATGTTGTTCGCCACATGCGCGGCGATCCCTGCTTCCAGCCCGCCGGTCCGCACCACCAGCACACCGGCCAGCAGGCCGAAGCCGAAGCGGTCGAGGAACAGCGGCAGGTTCTGGGTGCCGTGGAAGAGCGCGAACACCAGCGCCGACGCCACCACACCGAACCAGGGACTGCGCAGGCCCGGCTGCAGCGCCTGCATCAGATAGCCGCGGAAGAAGTACTCCTCGGCCGCGGCCTGCAATGGTGAGGTCAGCAGGATCGCCACCAGGAAGCCCCAGAAGCCGGGCTGCGGGCGCAGCGCGCCCAGCGTGGCCGGCTGGGAGACGAGCATCACCCCGTTCAGCACCACGCAGGCGACGCCGAAGGCCACCAGCCCGTACCGCCAGCGGAACCCCGGCTGCACCGAGTGCAGCCACCGCGGATGGACGCGGTGCACGCCGACCAGCAGCGCGACGGTGATCGGGATCAGCATCGCCAGACCCAGATGGGCAGCGACCATCCCCAGCGGGGTCTGGAAGGCATGTCCGGCGCGGTAGTACTCCGTGAAGCTCCCCGGCTGCCCGGCGACCGCCCAGCCGATGCCGAGCACGCCGAGTTCGACGGCCGGGGTGACCACCAGGAACAGCACGATCCCCAGTGCCGCACCGATCACGCCCACCGCCAGCGACCGCCAGCGCGGCCCTTGCGCACCGTCGGCCCCAGCCAGCACCTCGGAGTAGGGCACCCCTGCCGGCGGCTGCGCCACCGCCAGCCGGTCGAGCCCCGAGCCAAGCCGCCGGAGCAGCGGCACGTCAGCCCTCCTGCTCGATGACCGGGTTGGTGAGGGTTCCGATCCCGGTGATCGTCACCGACACCTCGTCCCCGGGAACCATCGGCCCGACCCCGGCAGGGGTGCCGGTGAGGATCACGTCGCCGGGCAGCAGCGTGGTGAAGCTGGAGACGTAGGAGACGATGTCGTCGACCTTGTAGGTCATCTGGGCGGTGCTGCCGTCCTGCTTCACCTCGCCGTTGAGCGTGGTGGTGACCTCCAGGTCGTCGGTCTCCGGCAGCGCGAGGTGGGTGACGATCCACGGCCCGAGTGGGCAGAAGGTGTCGAAGCCCTTCGCCCGGGTCCACTGCCCGTCCGTCTCCTGCAGGTCCCGGCAGGTGACATCATTGGCGACGGTATAGCCGAAGACCACCTCGGGCACCCGTTCGACCGGCACCCGGCGGCAGATCCGTCCGATCACCACCGCCAACTCGCCCTCGTACTGCAGGTCGCCGGTCTCCGGCGGACGGACGATCGCCTCCCCGGGACCGATCACCGCGGTGTTCGGCTTGAGGAAGGCCAGGGGCTGCGGCGGGAGTTCGTTGCCCAGTTCGGCGGCGTGCGCGGCATAGTTGCGGCCGATCGCCACCACCTTGCTGCGCGGGATCACCGGAGCGAGCAGCCGGACGTCGGCCAACGGAACCCGCTCGCCGGTGTAGTGCACCGGCCCGGCCAGCGGGTCACCGGTGACAACGGCAATGGTCTCGGGGTTCGGCCCGCCGTCCTCGGCCAGCTCGACCACCCCGTACTGGGGCTCACCACCATGGGAGAAACGTGCCACGCGCATGGAAGTCACCCTAGCGACCCACCAGCCGGGACGGGGAACCGTCCCGGCGTCTCGGGAGACCTCAGGCGACCACGTTGTCCAGCGGCTCCCCGGCGGCGAACTTCGTCAACTGGGAGCGCAGCAGCCTGCCCATCCGGGGGAAGAAGGCAGTGCTCTGGCCGCCGGTGTGCGGGCTGATGAACACCCCCGGCAGCTGCCACAGCGGGTGGTCGGACGGCAGCGGCTCGGGATCGGTGACGTCCAGCGCGGCGCGGATCCGTCCGGCCCGGACGGCCTCGACCAGGGCGTCGGTGTCGACCACCTTGCCCCGGGAGACGTTGACCAGCAGGGCGTTGTCCGGCAGCAGGGCGAGTTCGGCGGCCCCGATCAGCCCGGTGGTCTGCGGGGTGAGCGGCGTGATCACGAACACCACGTCCGCCGTGGGCAGCAGCGCGGGCAGCTCCTCGATCGGGTGCACCGGTACCTCACCAGTGCGGGCGCTGCGGGCGACCCGGGTGATCGAGGCGACCTCGAAGCCGGCCAGCCGCTGTTCGATCGCCTTTCCGATCCGGCCGTAGCCGAGGATCAGTACCCGGCGATCGGCCAGCGAATCGGTGAACTCGGTCTTCCAGGTGCCTGAGGTCATGGCGCGGGCGAAGTGGTCGAGCCTGCGGTTGCTGGCCAGCGCCAGCGCCACCGCCAGTTCGGCGGTACTGGCGTCGTGCACCCCGGCGGCGTTGCACAGCTGCAGCCCGGGACGCAGGCAGGGCAGGAAGTTGTCATAGCCGGCGGAGAGCAGCTGGATCGCCCGCAGGTTCACCATCTCGTCGATCCGCGCCAGGCTCGCCTCGGGCGCCACCATGTACGGCGCAACCAGCAGTTCCACCTCGCCGATCGACTCCGGCCAGCTGCCGTCAGCCAGGAAGTAGTCGGCCTCGATACCGTCCGGCAGTGGGCCCACCACCGCCAACGCCTCATGCTGGTCCGTGAAGGGCAGCCAGACTCGTCTGGTCATCATCACCTGCTCATGGTCGGATGTCGTCTGGTTCACCCTACGACTAACGTTTCGTCCATGAGCACCGCAGCGCAGGCATTCGAGTTCGATGCCGTCGAACTCATCCGCACCAAACGGGACGGCGGCAGGCTGTCCGACCCGGCGATCCAGTGGTTGATCCGCAACTACACCGACGGGCTGGTCACCGCCGAACAGATGGCAGCGATGGCGATGGCGATCTTCTACCGCGGCCTCGACCCGCGCGAACTCTCCACCTGGACGGCGGCGATGATCGCCACCGGCGAACGGCTCGATTTCTCCCGGCTCTCCCGGCCCAGCGTCGACAAGCACTCCACCGGCGGCGTGGGTGACAAGATCACCCTGCCGCTGGCCCCGCTGGTGGCGGCCTGCGGCGCCGCCGTCCCGCAGCTGTCCGGACGCGGACTGGGCCACACCGGCGGCACCCTCGACAAGCTCGAGGCGATCCCCGGCTGGCGGGCGGCGCTGTCCAACGCCGAGATGCTGGCCCGACTGGACACCATCGGCGCGGTGATCTGCGCGGCCGGGTCCGGCCTGGCGCCGGCCGACAAGAAGCTCTACGCGCTGCGCGACGTGACCGCGACGGTGGAGTCGATCCCGATGATCTCCGCCTCGATCATGAGCAAGAAGATCGCCGAGGGCACCTCGGCCCTGGTGCTGGACGTGAAGACCGGCGCGGGTGCGTTCATGAAGCAGTACGAGCAGTCGGTGGCGTTGGCCCGCACGATGGTCGGGCTCGGTCAGGCCGCCGGAGTGCGGACGGTCGCCCTGGTCACCGACATGAACACCCCGCTGGGGCGCAGCGCCGGCAACGGCGTCGAGGTGGCCGAGTCGGTTGAGGTGCTGGCCGGGGGTGGTCCCGCCGACATCGTCGAGCTCACCCTCGCGCTGGCCCGCGAGATGCTCGACTGTGCCGGCATCGCAGCCGATCCCGAGACGGTTCTGGCCTCCGGCAAGGCGATGGATGTCTGGAAGGCGATGATCCGCGCCCAGGACGGCGACCCGGACGCCCCGCTCCCGGTGGCCAGGCACACCGAGGTGGTGACCGCCGAGGCCACCGGCTACATCGCGACGATGGACGCCATGGCGGTCGGCCTGGCGGCCTGGCGGCTGGGTGCCGGCCGGGCGAAGCAGGGCGACCCCGTCCAGGCCGCCGCCGGGGTGACCTGGCAGGCGTCCGTGGGTGACCACGTGACCGCAGGGCAACCGCTGTTCACCCTGCACACCGATACCCCCGAGCGACTGCCGCGGGCCGCCGAGGCGTTGCAGGGTGCGGTTGGCTACGCGGCTGCGCCGCTCACTCGCGGCCCGCTCGTGCTGGAGCGGATCGATGCGCCGTAACCCGGGTTCAGCTGGCCGCTACCAGCGGGGCCGGGACGCTCACCCCGTGGTTCTTCAGCAGGCCCCAGCGGTAGGCGTCGTGCAGCGCCTCCCAGCTGGCCTCGACCACGCTGGAACCGACCCCGACGGTGGTCCAGGTGCGGTCGCCGTCGGTGGTGTCGATCAGGGTGCGCACGATCGCGTCCGTGCCGTGGCCCTGGTCGAGGATCCGCACCCGGTAGTCGGTCAGCTCGAAGTTGTCGACCTCGGGGTAGGCCCGCACCAGGGCGCGGCGCAGCGCCACGTCGAGGGCGTTCAGCGGACCGTGCCCCTCCCCCACCAGGCCCTCGACCGACCCGTTGACCCGTAGCTTCACGGTGGCCTCGGAGTCACCTTCGGGGCCCACGTTCGAGCTGGTGAAGACCCGCCACGCGACCACCTGGTAGAGGTCGTCGGCCAGCCCGAGTTCGCTGCGCAGCAGCAGTTCGAAGGAGGCGTCGGCCGACTCGTAGGTATAGCCGTCCATCTCGCGGGCCTTCACCAGATCGGTGATCTGGGCGGCAAGTTCGCGGTCGGAGAGGTCGTAGCCCAGTTCGCTGCCCTTGAGCTGGATGTTCGCCCGGCCGGCCATGTCGGAGACCAGCATCCGCATGTCGTTGCCGACCAGGGTGGGGTCGATGTGCTGGTAGAGGTTGGCGTCCACCTTGATCGCCGAAGCATGCAGCCCGGCCTTGTGGGCAAAGGCCGACAACCCGACATAGGGCTGCCGGTTGTTCATCGGGACGTTGGCGATCGCGGCGATCGCGTGCGCGATCCGGGAGGCCTCGACCAGACCCTCGGGCGGGATCACCTGCCAGCCGTACTTCAGCTGCAGGTTGGCGATCACGGTGACCAGGTTCGCGTTCCCGGTGCGTTCGCCGGTCTCGTTCATGGTGCCCTGGACGTGCATCACGCCGGCTTCCACGGCCGCCAGCGTGTTGGCCACCGCGCAGCCGGTGTCGTTGTGGCAGTGGATGCCCAGGTCGACGCCGATCTGGGCGGCGGCGCTGACCACGTCGCCCATCCAGCTGGGCAGCATGCCGCCGTTGGTGTCACACAGGATCACCACCTCGGCGCCCGCCTCGGCGGCGGTCCGCACCACCAGCAGGGCGTAGGCGGGGTTGGAGCGATAGCCGTCGAAGAAGTGCTCGGCGTCCACGAACACCCGGCGTCCCTGGCTGACCAGGTGGGCGACGGTGTCGCGGACCATCGCCAGGTTCTCCTCCAGCGTGGTCTTCAGTGCCCGCCGAACATGCTCGTCGTGGCTCTTGGCGACGATGCAGACCACCTCGGTGCGGGCGTCGAGCAGGGCCTGCACCTGCGGATCCTCGGCAGCCGTGGTGCCCACCTTACGGGTGGCACCGAAAGCGACGAGCGTGGCGTGCCGCAGCGTCAGCTCGCCGTCGGCGGCGCGGGCGAAGAACTCGGTGTCGCTCGGGTTGGCGCCGGGCCAGCCGCCCTCGATGAAGCCCACGCCCAACTCGTCCAGCAGCCCGGCGATGCGCAGCTTGTCCTGGACGGTCAGCCGAATACCCTCCTGCTGGGCGCCGTCGCGCAGGGTGGTGTCGAAGACGTGGAAGGTGTCAGGTGCCACCGGCAGCTTTGTCATCGGGACCTCGAGGTTCGGTGAGTGTTTCAAGGGACGAGACTACCGGCCATCATGCGGACGACCCAGACCCTGCCGGGTTGCGGACACCGTTAAATGGAGCCATGGCTGACACCATCTTCAAGGACGTACCCGTCCACACCAGCGGCGACCTACCCGCCGTCGGCAGCAGGCTGCCGCACTTCGAGCTGACCCGGCCCGACCTGTCCGCCCTGGACAGCGACGAACTCGCCGGCAAGCGGGTGGTGCTCAATATCTTCCCCAGCGTCGACACCGGGGTCTGTGCGACCAGCGTACGCACCTTCAACCAGCTCGCCGCCGGGCTGGCGAACACCGTCGTGGTGTGCGTCTCGAAGGATCTGCCGTTCGCCCTGGGCCGGTTCTGCGGCGCCGAGGGGATCGAGAACGTCACCACCGTGTCGGCCTTCCGCTCCAGCTTCGGCGACGACTACGGCGTCACGATGGCCAACGGTGCCGGCGCAGGCCTGTTCGCCCGGGCGGTCGTGGTCGCCGACGAGCACGGGACGGTGCGCTACACCGATGTCACCCCGACCGTGCACGTCGAGCCGAACTACGACGCGGCGATCGCCGCGCTGGGCTGAGGCTCAGACCACCTGGCGCAGCCAGCTGTGGCTGTCGGGCACCCGGCCGTACTGGATGTCGAGCAGGCGGTTGCGGATCGCCAGGGTCCGCTCGCCGGCCGGCTCGGCCAACTGGTAGGTGTCGGTGGCGGTCTTGAAGCTGCCGATCGGGGTGAGCACGGCGGCGGTCCCGCAGCTGAAGGCCTCGGTGGCGGTGCCGTCGGCGATCAGCCCGAAGAACTCCGAGGGACTGATGCGGCGCGACTCGGCCCGCAGCCCCAGATCCTCGGCGACCGCCAGAATCGAACCGCGGGTGACCCCGTCCAGGATGGTGCCGGTGAGTTCCGGGGTGATCAGCCGGCCGTCGCCGGTGACCAGGAACACGTTCATTCCGCCGAGCTCCTCGATCCGGTCCTTGCCGGCAGCCTCGATGAACAGCACCTGTGAGCAGCCGTGCTCGTAGCCCTCGTACTGGGCGATCAGGGAGGCGGCGTAGTTGCCGCCACACTTGGCGGCGCCCGTCCCGCCGATGCCGGCCCGCGCCCACACGTCGGTCACCCAGATGTCGACCGGCGCGACGCCGCTGGCGAAGTAGGACCCGGCCGGCGAGGCGATCACCGAGAAGGTGACCCGCTGGGCGGCCCGCACCCCGAGGAAGGCCTCGGAGGCGAACATGAACGGACGCAGGTAGAGGCTCTGCTCTCCGCCGCCGGCGGGCACCCAGCGTAGATCGGCCTTCACCAGTTCGGTGATCGCGGTCAGGAAGTCGGCCTCGTCGATCGCCGGCAGCATCATCCGCTTCGCCGAGGCGTTCAGCCGGGCGGCGTTGGCCTGCGGCCGGAACAGCCAGATCGAGTCGTCGGCATGGCGGTATGCCTTCAGGCCCTCAAAGATCTCCTGGGCGTAGTGCAGCACGGCGGTGGCGGGGTCGAGCTGGAACGGCCCGTAGGGCTGGATCCGGGCGTCGGACCAGCCGGCTTCGTTCGTCCACGTCGCTACCGCCATATGGTCGGTGAAGTAATCGCCGAAGCCGGGGTTGGCCATGATCTCGTCGAAGCGGGCCTGGGAAACCGGTGACGGGTTCGCGGTAACGGGGAACGAAAGAGACATGACCGCATGGTATCCGTCCGTGCAGTACCCTCACCTCTCGTGACCGCTACCCAACCCAGCAGCCCGCCCGTCATCTCCGTCATCGCCGGCGACGGCATCGGTCCCGAGGTCGTCGCCGAAGGGCTGAAGGTGCTCACTGCGACCGTCGGCGAGGACGCCTTCAGGTTCGTCCACCACGACCTGGGTGCCGAACGGTGGCAGCGCACCGGCGAGGTGCTGCCCGATGCCGAGCTGGAGCAGCTCGGGGCCAGCCAGGCGATCATCCTGGGCGCGGTGGGCGCCGCGCCCGGCTCGAAGGCGATCCCCAGCGGCCTCCTGGAGCGCGGCCTGCTGCTGAAGCTGCGGTTCAGCTTCGACCAGTATGTGAACCTGCGGCCGTCCAAGCTCTACCCGGGAGTTCCGACCCCGCTGGCCGAGAGCGTGACCGGCCGCGGACCGATCGACTTCGTCGTGGTGCGCGAGGGCACCGAGGGTCCCTACGTCGGCAACGGCGGCTCCTTCCGCACCGGCACCCCGCACGAGGTCGCCAACGAGGTCTCCATCAACACCGCCTATGGCATCGAGCGGGTGATCCGGGACGCCTTCGTCCGCGCCACCCGGCGCCGTCACAAGGTGACCCTGGTGCACAAGCACAACGTGCTGGTCCACGCCGGCGGGCTGTGGAACCGGCTGTTCAACCAGATCGCCGCCGAGTTCGGTGACGTGACCACCGACTACCTGCATGTGGACGCGGCCACCATCGCCCTGGTGGCCGACCCGCAGCGGTTCGACGTGATCGTCACCGACAACCTGTTCGGCGACATCCTCACCGATCTGGCCGGCGCGGTCACCGGTGGCATCGGGCTGGCCGCCAGCGCCAATATCAACCCCACCGGCGCCTTCCCGTCGATGTTCGAGCCGGTGCACGGTTCGGCTCCCGACATCGCCGGCAAGCAGGTGGCCGACCCGACCGCCACCATTTTGTCGATGGCACTGCTGCTCGATCACCTCGGTCGGAACGACGACGCCGCCCGGATCGAGGCTGCGGTCGACGCCGACATCGCCGAGCGCGGCAGCTCGCACCGGCCGACCTGGGTGATCGGAGACGAGATCGCGGCCCGGATCTCCGGATAGGGTGTTCCTGGGAGGAGCCCCATGACCCAATCGCCCTACCCCGAGACCTCGCCCGATCCGTACGAGAGGTTCCCGGTGTACAACCCGGACGCTTTCGCCGAGCCCACTGCTGAGCCGGCGGCGCTGCCGGTGCCGTACACCCCGCCCCAGCCGATCGCGCAGGTGACCACGACACCGGCCCTGGCCCAGCCGCTGACCGACCAACAGCCGCCGTCCACCGCCCTGTTGGTGGTCGCGTGGGTGGTGGCGGTGGCGACCGGGTTCTACCTGCTCCCGTGGGCGATCGCGGCCACCCGCGGCAAGTCCAACCAGTGGGGCATCTTCGCCGGCAACCTGCTGCTCGGCTGGACGGTGGTCGGCTGGATCGTCGCCCTGGTCAAGGCCTGCGGCGCCCACCGGTTGATTGCCCCCGTCCAGCAGTACTACGCCATCACCGCCGCACCGGCGCAGTCCGCACCACCCGGCTGGTACCCGCTACCGGACGGCACCGGATCGCGCTACTGGGACGGCCAGGCCTGGACGGCGGCCGTCCGCCGCTGAACCCAGTCTCAGGTGGTCCTGGCGGTCTTCCACAGCTGACGCCGCGGCCCGCCGGTGACGTGGCCGGTCAACCACCAGGTGAGTTCGATGCCGACCACGGCGATCGCGCCCAGCAGGAAGCCGGTGGCCATCATGGGCTGGTTGCCGGAGTCCAGGTAGAAGAACTCCTGCAGTTGCAGGTGGTAGCCGAACAGGGTCAGCTCCAGGGGCACGGTGTAGACCGCGATGGTCGCCGCGACGCAGACCGCGATCATCAGCAGCTTCCACCATTCGTAGGGCCGGCTGATCGTGATCATCACCCAGGCCCCGCCCATCAGCAGGGTGACCAGGGTCGCTGTGGACGCCTGCTCGATCACCTGCGGTGTGGCTCCGGCCGGCGGGATCACCCGCAGGTAGGTCACGAAGGTGGTGACCGCGACAATCACCGCCGCCGGGACGCCGAACCGCATCACCCGGGTGAGGAAGCCCGGTTTGGCCCGGTCGGCGTTCGGTGCCAGCGCGAGGATGGACGCCGGGATGCCGATGGTGAACCAGCCCACCAGCGTGATGTGGATCGGGACGAACGGGAAGGGCAGCCGCCACAGCGCCACCAGCAGGGCCAGCAGCACCGAATAGAGGGTCTTGGTGAGGAAGAAGTTGGCCACCCGCTCGATATTGCCGATCACCCGGCGACCCTCGGCCACCACGTGCGGCAGGGTGGCGAAGGAGTCGTCAAGCAGCACGATCTGGGCGACCGACCTGGTGGCCGCGGCGCCGGTGCCCATCGCCACACCCAGGTCGGCGTCCTTGATCGCCAGCACGTCGTTGACGCCGTCGCCGGTCATCGCGACCGAGTGCCCGCGGGCCTGCAGCGCCTGCACCATCTGCCGCTTCTGCTGCGGGCTGACCCGTCCGAAGACATTCGCAGACTCGACCTGGTCGGCGAAGGCGGCCTCGTCGGTGGGCAGGGTGCGGGCGTCCACCACCGTGTCGCCCACCACCCCGAGCGAGCGCGTGACAGCCCCTACGCTGACCGCGTTGTCCCCGGAGATCACCTTGACGGTGACGTCCTGGTCGGCAAAGTAGGCCAGGGTGTCGTGAGCCTCGGGGCGGATCCGCTGGTCGAGCACGAGCAGCGCGACCGCGGTGACCTCGCCGGGCGCGTCGGCGGCATCCACCGGCCGGTCGGAGCGTCCCAGCAGCAGCACCCGGCGTCCGGCCGAGCCGAGTTCCTCGGCACGCCGGGAGGCATCACTGTCGCGGGCGAGCACGTCCGGCGCGCCGACCACCCAGTCGCCGTGGTCGGCGAAGGAGACTCCCGACCACTTCTTGGCCGAGGTGAACGGGGCCTGCGCACTCACCTCCCAGACGTGGCCGGGAGACGGCATCTCGTGGGCCAGCGCCTGGATCGAGGCGTTCGGGCGGGGATCGGCCGCCGCCACCTGGGCAATCACCTCGCGCAACGCGTCCGCCTCGGCACCGTTCAGCGGTTCCAGCTCACCGAACCGCATCCCGTTCTCGGTCAGCGTTCCGGTCTTGTCGGCACAGACCACGTCCACCCGCGCCAGGCCCTCGATTGCCGGGAGTTCCTGGACCAGCACCTTGCGCTGGGCAAGCCGGACCACGCCCACGGCAAAGGCCAACGAGGTGAGCAGCACCAGCCCCTCGGGCACCATCGGCACCAGCGCGCCGCCGACCGCCAGGATGCGGTCCTGCCAGCTGCCCGGCTGGTTCCACTGCACCCAGATCGTGGCCAGACCGACCGGGATCATCAGCCAGGTGATCAGCTTCAGGATCTTGTTGATCCCCTGCTGCAACTCGGACTTCACCAGCGAGAACTTGCTGGCCTCGGCGGTCAGCTTGGCGGCATAGGAGTCGGCGCCGACCCGGGTGGCCCGGAAGGCGCCCACCCCGGCGATCACGAAACTGCCCGACATCACCTGCTCGCCGGGTTGCTTCAGTTCCGGATCTGACTCGCCGGTCAGCAGCGACTCGTCCACCTCGAGGTAGGACGCCTCCACCACCTCGCCGTCCACCACGATCTGGTCGCCCGGACCGATCTCGATCACGTCGTCGAGGACGACGTCGTCCCGCACGAGTTCGGCGACCGCGCCGTCACGGCGCACCCTGGGCCTACCCTCACCGACGACAGCGAGATTGTCGAGGGTCTTCTTGGCACGCAACTCCTGCACCATGCCGACCCCGGAGTTGAGGATGATCAGGAAGCCGAACAGCGCATTCTGGATCGAACCGGTGGTCAGGATCAGGACGAACAGCACCATCAGCAGGAAGTTGATCCGGGTGAACACATTCGCCCGGACAATGTCCCAGGTGGTGCGCCCAGAACGCGGCGGTAGCGTGTTGACCTGCCCGGCACGCACCCGCGCCTCGACTTCGGCGCCGGTCAGGCCAGGAACGTGGACGGTCTGGGTCACCGGGCAAGCCTGCCACATGGCGGCAACCAACCCGATGCCGGCGATCCGGCAAGCCTCACCGCAGTCGCTTCTGCTCCCTGGCCAACTGCCGGCGGAGGCGCCGCTCGTCTCGCCGGTTCGGGTAACGCACCCGGATCGATCCCATCCCGGCCGAGCCGGACAGCACCAGGACGGGGTTGTCCGCCACCGGTTCCTCGGCCACCGTCGACTTGCGGCTCCCGATCCCGGGCGTGAGCCGGTCCAGCTGGGCTGCCCAACCCTCCGGCAGGATCAGCAGGATCGATCCCATCCCGGCCGAGACCTGTACCCAGATCACCGCAGAGGTCACCTCGGCCCGGCGGAAGTCCAGCCGGATGCTGCCGAGATCGCCGTGGATCGACAGGTAGGGCGGGACCGTCCAGACCCCCTCCTTCTTGATCCCGCTGCCACCGGCGGCCAGCACCAGCGGATCGTGCGGGACGTACCCGGGGCGTCCGATGCTGCCGGCTCCCTGCGGAATCGGAGCCGGGTATCCGGCCGGCGGCACGGCGGGCACCCCTGGCGAGGGCGCCGACGGGCCATCGGATGCCGGCGCACTTCTGGGCGGAGGCACCTCGGCGTCGCCGGGGTAGGTCTGCCAGCGGGGTGTGTCCTCAGGCGGCTGCGACATGTCCGCAAGCCTAACCGAGGGCGGCCAGCACCAAAACGGCGAGACCGCCGGCAGTTCACCATCTCAGCTAGTCAACTAAGGATTCCGAACCCACAAGGTGTGGCCGAAATCCCGTTGTCAAGATCTCAGCCACACCTTGGGTGGGCAAGGACGGTCGCTGGCGAGCGTCAGCGCGCAGCCGTGCCCTCGACGTAGTCGTCGTCATGCGACTTCACCCAGGCCATCAGACCGCGGAGCTGCCGGCCGGTGGCCTCGATCGGGTGCTGCTCGGCGGCGGCGCGCAGTGCCTTGAACTCCGGTGCGCCGGCGTCCTGGTCGTCGATGAAGCGCTGGGCGAAGGCGCCGGACTGGATGTCGGCCAGCACCTCACGCATCCGCTGCTTGACCGAGTCGTCGATCACCCGCGGACCGGAGACGTAGTCGCCGTACTCGGCGGTGTCGGAGACGCTCCAGCGCTGCTTGGCGATGCCGCCCTCGTACATCAGGTCGACGATCAGCTTCAGCTCGTGCAGGCACTCGAAATAGGCCACCTCGGGCTGGTAGCCGGCCTCGGTCAGCACCTCGAAACCGCTCTGCACCAGCTTCGACATACCGCCACAGAGCACCGTCTGCTCGCCGAACAGGTCGGTCTCGGTCTCCTCGGTGAAGGTGGTCTTGATGCCGCCGGCCCGCAGGCCGCCGATCGCCTTGGCGTAGGAGAGCGCCAGCGGCCAGGCATTGCCGGTCTCGTCCTTCTCGACCGCCACGATCACCGGGACCCCCCGTCCCTCGGAGTACTCCCGGCGCACCAGGTGGCCCGGCCCCTTCGGGGCGACCATGCAGACGTCCACCCCGGCCGGCGGCTGGATGTAGCCGAACCGGATGTTGAAGCCGTGGGCGAAGAACAGCGCGTCACCGGGCACCAGGTTGGGCGCGATCGACTCGGCATAGATATGACGCTGGTGCTGGTCGGGGGCCAGCACCATGATCAGGTCGGCCTCCTCGACTGCCTGGGCCACCGGGACCACCCGCAGACCCTCGGCCTCGGCCTTGGCCCAGCTCTTGGAGCCCTCCCGCAGACCGACCCGGACGTCCACCCCGGAGTCCCGCAGGTTCAGCGCATGGGCGTGGCCCTGGCTGCCGTAGCCGATCACTGCCACCTGCCGGCCCTGGATGACTCCCAGGTCGGCGTCGGCGTCGTAGAACATCTCTGCCATCTTCAGTCCTTCTGGTTGTTGGGTGATGCGAAACGTGCCTTCTCGATCTTCGCACGCTCGGTGAGGGAGCGGCTGCCGCGGTCAAGAGCGACCAGGCCCGACTGGACGAGCTCACGAACCCCGTAGGGCTTGAGCATCTGCAGCAACGCGTCCAATTTGTCCGGCGACCCGGTGGCCTCGATGGTCATCGCGTCGTTGTGGACGTCGACGGTCTTGCCGCGGAAGAGCTGCACGATCTCGATGATCTGGCTGCGGGCCGTCGGATCGGCCTTCACCTTGATCAGGACGAGTTCGCGGCGCACCGCGTCGTCCTCCAGTTCGACGATCTTGAGCACCTCGACCAGCTTGTTCAGCTGTTTGACGATCTGCTCCAGGATCTGCGGTGTGGCGACGGCCACCTCCAGGGTGATCCTGGACAGCCCGGGACGCTCGGTGGGCCCGACTGCCAGCGACTCGATGTTGTAGCCGCGGCGGGCGAACAGGCCCGAGATCCGGGCCAGGACGCCTGGCTTGTTCTCGACCAGCACGCTCAGGGTGTGGTTCTTCACAGCTCCTCCTCATCCCAGGCCGGGGCCAGGTCCTTGGCGATCTTGATGTCGTCATTGCTCGTGCCGGCGGCGACCATCGGCCACACCATGGCGTCCTTGTGGACGACGAACTCGACCACGACCGGACGGTCGTTGATCGCCATCGCCTCGGTGATCACCCGGTCGACGTCCTCGGGCTGCTCGGCCCGCAGGCCGACCGCGCCCATCGCTTCGGCCAGCTTCGGGAAGTCCGGCACCCGCAGCGACTTCAGGTCGGTATTGGAGTAGCGCTCCCCGTAGAACAGGGTTTGCCACTGCCGCACCATGCCCAGGCTCTGGTTGTTCATGATCGCGATCTTGATCGGGATGCCCTCCAGCGCGCAGGTCACCAACTCCTGGTTGGTCATCTGGAAGCAGCCGTCGCCGTCGATGCCCCACACCACGGTGCCGGGACGGCCAACCTTCGCGCCCATGGCGGCCGGCACACAGTAGCCCATCGTCCCGGCACCGCCGGAGTTCAGGAACCGGCCCGGCAGTTCGTGGGGCAGCAGGTGCGCTGCCCACATCTGGTGCTGGCCGACACCGGTGACGTAGATCGCTTCCGGCCCGACCAGCTCGCCCAGCCGCTGGATCACGTACTCGGGGCTGAGCAGGCCGCCCTCAACGGGCTCCAGATCAGGGCTGTACTTCGCCTTCAGGCCGGACAGGTAGTGCACCCAGCCGGTGATGTCGGGCAGATCCGCCCCCCGCAACAGGGTGGTGAGTTCCTCGATCACGATCGCCAGGTCGCCGACGATCGGGACGTCGGCCAGCCGGTTCTTGCCGATCTCCGCCGGGTCGATGTCGGCGTGGATCACCTTGGCCTCGGGGGCGAAGCTGTCCAGCCGTCCGGTGACCCGGTCGTCGAACCGCGCTCCGAGGGTGATCAACAGGTCGGCCCGCTGCAGCGCTGCCACCGCCGACACCGAGCCGTGCATCCCGGGCATCCCCATGTGCAGCTCGTGGCTGTCGGGGAAGGCGCCGCGGGCCATCAGCGTGGTGACCACCGGGATCCCGGTGATGGTGACCAGTTCGGCCAGTTGTTCGGCTGCCCGCGCCTTGATCACACCACCGCCGACGTAAAACACCGGATGCTGCGCCTGCCCGATCAGCCGGGCCGCCTCCCGAAGTTGCTTGGCGTGCGGCCTAGTGGTCGGACGGTAGCCCGGCAGGTCGAGCGCCTCCGGCCAGACGAACGGCGCGGACGAGGCCAGCGCGTCCTTGGCGATGTCGACCAGCACCGGGCCGGGACGTCCGGTCGAGGCGATGTGGAAGGCCGCCGCGATCGCGTGCGGGATGTCGGCCGGCTTGGTGATCAGGAAGCTGTGCTTGGTGATCGGGAAGGTGATCCCCCGGATGTCGGCCTCCTGGAAGGCATCGGTCCCGATCGAGGCCGAGCCGACCTGACCGGTGATCGCCACGATCGGCACGGAATCCATGTAGGCGTCCGCGATCGCGGTGACCAGATTGGTCGCCCCCGGCCCCGAGGTCGCCATGCAGACGCCGACCTTGCCGGTCGCCACGGCGTAGCCCTCGGCGGCGTGTCCGGCACCCTGTTCGTGCCGGACCAGGATGTGCCGGATCAGGGTCGAGTCGAACAGCGGATCGTAGGCCGGCAGGATCGCGCCGCCCGGGATGCCGAAGACGACCTCTACACCGGCGCGCTCCAGGGACTCGACCAAGGCCTGTGCCCCGGTGAGCATCGTAGGTGTCTCGACCTGCGTCATCTCCACTCCCTTCACTGGTGGGTTCTTGGGTCCGTTCATGAAAAAACCCCCGCTGCTGGTGGGCAGGCGAGGGAGCGTGTCGGGTGAGCCACAGCTCAGGCGACACGCCTTCTAACTACGAGCACGAACGAACGCACGGGACAAAGGTACTCGCAGGTGGCGCGATCATGTCAATCTCTGGGCAGGATCGCCCGCATGCTGGGCAAGGTTCAAGTTCAGCCTTCGACTTCGCCGCCGGATCCGGCATCCAGGTGGAGAATTCCCGGGCTCGCGGGTGATGCTGGCTGGGTCGTCCACAGTAAGGGGAAGCACTATGGCCACGACATCCGGTTCGGCACGTCCACGCCCGGGCAGGTGGCTGCTTGGCGTGTTCACCGCCGCCGTGATGGCCACCTCGGGGCTCGTCACCGCGCCCACGGCCACGGCCGCTGAGACGGTCCGCACGCAGAATTCGTACCTCACCATCACCACGGCAGGCTGGGGCCACGGCCGCGGCATGTCGCAGTACGGTGCCTGGGGAGCCGCCAAACAAGGGCTGAAGTACGACAAGATCCTCGCCTTTTACTATCCCGGCACCAAGCTCGGCAAGCTCACCAGCGGCAGCAGCATCAGGGTCTGGCTCAAGGCCAATCCCAGCAAGAACCTGTACGTCTACTCCGCCAAGGGCCTGATCATCAAGGACAGCAAGGGGAAGAAGTTCACCCTGCCGAACGACAAGAACCACAACAAGTGGCGGATCTCGCGGTCGGGCTCGAAGTACGTGCTCTGGTACCGCGACGCCGCGAAGAAGTACAAGAAGTACACCAACAAGAAGTTCACCCTCGACCCCACGAAGACCTGGAGTTTCGAGAACCCCAAGTCCGGCACCGTCAAGCTCTACCTCGCCGCCGGCAACCGCACCTACCGCGGCTCGCTGAGCCTGGCCGTGGGCGACTCCGGGACGATCACCGTCAACACGGTGCCGGTGGAGTCCTACCTGCGCTCGGTGGTGCCCGCCGAGATGCCGCCCAGCTGGTCGACCGAGGCGCTGAAGGCCCAGGCGGTGGCTGCCCGCAGCTACGCGGCCCGCTACAAGGCCAACCTGAAGGGCAAGAAGGCCTACGACATCTGCGACACCACAGCCTGTCAGGTCTACAAGGGCACCTCGGCCGAGTACAAGACCACCGACGCGGCGATCAAGGCCACTGCCACCAAGGTGCTCACCTACCAGGGGCAGTACGCCTGGACAGAGTTCTCGTCCTCCAACGGCGGCTACTCCGTGGCCGGCACCGACCCCTACATCAAGGCCAAGGCGGATCCCTACGACCTGGCGATGAACCAGGTGTACGCCACCTCCGTGAAGGTCTCCACGATCCAGAAGAAGTACCCCAAGATCGGCACCTTCTCCTCGCTCAGCGTCACCCGCGACGGTAAGGGACGCTGGGGCGGCCGGGTCACCCAGGTCACGCTGACCGGCAGCAAGGGCAGCCAGAAGGTGACCGGCGCGGCCTTCAAGTCGGCCCTCGGGCTGCGCGAGACCACCATGTTGATCGCCGGTGGCCTCGACCCCGCATCGGCCAACTACAAGCGCTGGCAGAAGCTGGGCGGCTCGAAGGGCGATGCCCTCGGTGTCTTCACCACCACCGAGCAGAAGCGGGGCGGCGGCTGGTACGCGGGGTTCGAGAACGGCGTGCTGTGGTCGTCGTCTGCCACCGGGAGCATCCGGCTGACCGCCAGAATCGACCAGGCCTACACCGATGCCGGTGGTCCCGAGAAGTCCAACCTCGGCTTCCCGGTCAAGGACGCGGGCAACAAAGTCTCGGCGGGGCTGGACTTCACCAAGGGCACATCGGCGCAGTTCGAGTCCGGACTGATCAGCTGTCCGTCCGACGCCAAGAAGGAGTGCGTGGTCAGCTTCGGCTGACCAGAGCGTCGCATCAGTCCTGTTGGATGAGTTGGGCGTAGACCCGGTCGAGGTCGATGCCGGGCTCCCTGACCATCAGTTCCCGCAACCCGGGACGGTGGGCGTAGCGCGGCACCAGATGGACGTGGAAGTGGAACACCTCCTGCCCGGCAGTGGCTCCGGTGCTGCTCAGCAGGTTGAGCCCGTCCGCGCCCAGCCGGTCGATCAGCAGGCTGGCCGTGGCTGAGATCGCCGGGGCGATCTCAGTGAGCGCGGTGGCATCACTGGTCAGGTCGGCCACATGCCGGCGCGGGATCACCAGGCTGTGCCCGACATGCCAGGGGTTGATGTCCAGGAAAGCGATCGCGGTGTCGTCGGCGTACACCTGACGCGAGGGGATCTCGCCGGCCACGATCCGGCAGAACAGACAGTCATCCATGGCGATCAGCGTACGGGGAAGCCCGCCCGCGCGAGCGCCTGCTTCACCTCGGCGATCCGCAACCTGCCGTAGTGGAAGACGCTGGCGGCCAGCACGGCGTCCGCGCCAGCCCGGGCGGCGTCGACGAAATGCTGAACGGCACCGGCACCGCCGGAGGCGATCACCGGCACGTCCACCACCTGCTTCACCGCTTCGATGATCTCCAGGTCGAAGCCGTCGGTGGTGCCGTCGGCGTCCATCGAGTTCAGCAGCACCTCGCCAGCACCGCGGTCGCAGGCCTGCTTCACCCACTCGATCGCGTCCAGCCCGGCAGACGTGCGGCCGCCGTGGGTGGTCACGCCGAAGCCGGAGGGCTGCCCGGCCTCGCGCCGGACGTCCAGCGACAACACGAGCACCTGGTTGCCGAACCGGTCCACGATCTCGTCGATCGCCTGCGGACGGGCGATCGCTCCGGTGTTGATCCCCACCTTGTCGGCGCCGGTGCGCAGCAGCCGGTCGACGTCGGCCACCCCGCGCACTCCCCCGCCCACGCACAACGGGATGAACACCGTCTCCGCGGTGCGCCGTACCGTGTCATCGGTCGTGGCACGCCCCTCGGACGAAGCCGAGATGTCCAGAAAGACCAACTCGTCGGCACCTTCGGCACCGTAGGCGGTCGCCAGGTCGACCGGGTCCCCGGCGTCGCGCAGGTTGCGAAAGTTGACCCCCTTCACCACCCGGCCGTCATGGACGTCCAGGCAGGGAATCACGCGAATGGCGATCGACATGCCGCCAGCCTAGCCACCCCCGCCTCCGCACTCCCCGCCACCCAGCGGTTGTGCGGACTTCCGCCGGGAACCCGACAGCACTTTTCCCCCCGAAGTCCGCACAAACGGTGCAGGCCGGGAGGGTTAGGGTGAACCATGAGGGGATCAGCAGGGGTAGTGGTCGTGATCGCTGGTTTGGCCGTTGCCGGTTGTGCGGTGGGGGCACAGGCGTCGCCGTCGTCAGCGGTGGGGGCACAGGCGTCGCCGACGTCAGCGGTGGCACCGGGGGCGCCATCGACGACGCCGACGCCGACGGCCACCGGGCCGGCCGCGGATGCGATCCGCGACCTGAACCCGGCCGAGCTCGCGTGGCAGTGGTTCGAGAACCACTCCCGGATCGAACCTGTGGACCTGACCCAGCCCGACCAGTATGGCCGCACTTATACCATCGGAGCACCGGTCTACTCCGACGCCGACGGCGACGGACTGGAGGACATGGCTGTCCCGATCGCACAGCTGGACGGGAACGGTTTCCGGGAGCAATGGCACATCTGGCTCGCCACTGCGGAAGGCTCCGCGGAGCAGGTCACCATTCCGATCGCCTGGACGGCTCGCTGCGGCGACGCCACCGAGAGCGTCACAGCCACCGACGGCGGCTTTGTCGTGCACGAGTTCCTGCGCGAACCGGTGATCGACGACCACCTGCCCTGTGCCCAGCCGGGCACCTTCGAAGTGACCCGCGGTGTCGGCGTCCGCAGCGATGGCCAGACGCGCACGCCGGTCAACCTGGCGGACCCGCGCGGTTACGGCGGGGTCTGTCCGACCCATCAACGCACCGAGACCGGCATTACCAAGGTGTGGGGCTCGGTTGGACCGGATCTAGCCGCCCCCCTCTCGATCGATGGTGAGGAGATGTACCTGATCCTCACCCACCCGCACACGCTGACGGCAGAGGTGAACCCGAAACGACTCGCCTCGGTGTGGCCGCCGGACGGGCACGTCGACAACCGCATTTGCGTGTGGATCGACCCCGTACGATCCGAAAACTCCGCAGAGTAGATCCGCCTCCCGTCCCCCACCCCCGCCACCCAGCGTTTGTGCGGACTTCCGCCGGGAATTCCAGAGCGCTTTCCCCCCGGAAGTCCGCACAAACGGTGTAGGCCGGGACGGGGACGGGGTCAGTCCTCTAGGGGGGCGACGTCGACCACGCCACGGCGGATCCGGTCGATCGCCTCGCGGCAGCAGCGGCGCAGTTCGCCGTCACAGGCTTCGGCGACCTGGCCGGCAAGGTCGACCACCTGCCGGGCCCAGCGGACGAAGTCGCCCGCGGTCAGCCCGGACAGTTCCAGCACCTCGGCCAGGGCATTGCCCGCGGTCCAGTGGTGGATCGCCTCGGCGAAACCGATGTCGGGCTCGGCGTGGCTGGGCAGCCGGTGGTCGCGCTCGGTGAGCGAGACCTGGCGCCACAGCCCGCGCAGCGCGGTCTGCGCCCGCTCGCTGGTCCGGTCGGGCATCCGGGACGGGCGGCGGTCGCCGCGCGACTCATACACCAGGCTGGACAGCACCGCCGCCAGTTGCGGGGCTGAGAGCCCGTCCAGCACGCCGGTGCGGATCGCCTCGGCGGTCACCAGGTCCAGCTCGGAGTAGATCCGGGTCAGCATCCGTCCGGCCCCGGTCACCGCCTGGCCACCCTCGGTGAGGTAGCCCATCGACTCCAGGACCGAGCAGACCCGGTCAAACCGGACGGCGATCGTGTTGCTGCGGCGGTCGGCCTGGCGCTGCAGCACCGCCGTCTCGCGTTCGATCCGGAGCGCTGCCTCCGCGGCCCGGGCGTGAACCTCCCGGTCGGGACAACCGTGGCAGGGGTGCTGCCGCAACTGCTGGCGGAGCTGGGCGATCTCGGCCATCGCCTCTTCGTCGGCCAGCTCGGACGCCGGGCGTTGCCACTCGTACTGCTCCCGCTCCAGCTTCGAGCGCAGCGCTGCGCCGAGGTTGCGCCGGAACGCGGGCGAGCGTGGGTCGAAGTGCTTGGGCACCTTCATCCGGCCCACGACCTGCGGGGGCTGCGGGAAGTCGATGACGGTGAGCCGCACCACCTGCGAGTCGGCGGTCATCACCGTCGGTTGCGGCCCGTCGGGGCCGTTGCCGGGGTCGATCACCACTGCCCACCCCCGCCGGCGCTTCGCGGGGATGTCGATGATGTCGCCGGGCTGCAGGCCGCGCAGTACCCCGATCGACTCCGACCTCCGATCCGCCCGGCGCTCCCGGGCGGCGTCGGCCTCCAGGTCACCGATCCGGGAACGCAGCCGGGCGTACTCCTGGAAGTCGCCGAGATCACAGCCGGCGCGGCGCCACTCCCGATCGGTGTCGCGCTTGTTGCGGGCGATCGTCCGGGCAACTCCGACCACTGACCGGTCCGACTGGTACTGGGCGTAGGACTGCTCCAGCAGCCCGCGGGCACGTTCCCGTCCGACCGTGGCGACCAGGTTGACCGCCATGTTGTAGGTCGGTTTGAAGCTCGACTTCAACGGGTAGGTGCGCCGGGAGGCCAACCCGGCCAGGGCGCGCGGGTCGAGTCCAGGCTGCCAGCAGACCACCGCGTGGCCCTCGACGTCGATCCCGCGACGGCCGGCCCGTCCGGTCAGCTGGGTGTACTCCCCCGCGGTGATGTCGGCGTGGTTCTCGCCGTTGTACTTCACCAGCTTCTCCAGCACCACGCTCTTGGCCGGCATGTTGATCCCCAGGGCGAGCGTCTCGGTGGCGAAGACCACCTTCACCAGGCCAGCGGCAAAGGCCTCCTCGACCGCCTCCTTGAACCCCGGCAACAGGCCGGCGTGGTGGGCGGCGATCCCGCAGCGCAACGCCTCCGACCAGCGCCCGTAGTCGAGTGCCACAAGATCGGCCGGGCTCAGACCCTGGGTGTGCCGGGCGGCGATCTCGTCCAGCGCCGCGCGTTCCGGGGCGGTGGTCAACCGCAGCCCGGACTGCATCAGCTGCCCGACGGCGGTGTCGCAGCCCTGCCGGGAGAAGATGAAGTAGATCGCCGGCAGCAGCCCGGAGGCCTCCAGCCGCTCGACCGTCGCGTCCCGGCGAGGCACCAGACTCCGGCCAGACTGCGGCCGGCTGTGCGCGGCAGCACCGCCGTAGCGTCCCGATCCGTAACCGACCGTGCGCCGACCGTTCCCGGAGCGACCGCGCGGCCGGCGGCTGTCGTCGCGTACCCCGCGGGATTCCTCCTTCGCGATCCGCAGCAGTTCGGGGTTCACCTGTGCCCCATCGGTCTGGTTCGCGAACAGTTCGACCAGCCGGCGTCCGACCATCACGTGCTGGAACAGCGGCACCGGACGGCGCTCGGAGACCACCACCGCGACGTCACCGCGCACCTCGGCCAGCCAGTCGCCGAACTCCTCGGCATTGCTGACCGTCGCCGACAGCGCCACCAACTGCACCGAGTCGGCTAGGGAGATGATCACCTCCTCCCACACCGGCCCGCGGAACCGGTCGGCCAGGTAGTGCACCTCGTCCATTACCACGAAGCCGAGATTGTCCAGCGTCCGCGAGCCCGCGTAGATCATGTTGCGCAGCACCTCGGTGGTCATCACCACCACCGGCGCCTCGCCGTTGATCGTGGTGTCACCGGTCAGCAGCCCGACCCGGTCCTCGCCGTAGCGGGCAGCCAGGTCGTGGAACTTCTGGTTGCTCAGCGCCTTGATCGGCGTGGTGTAGAAGCACTTGCGGCCCTGGGCCACGGCGAGCTGGACGGCGAACTCTCCCACTACCGTCTTGCCTGCCCCGGTCGGCGCGGCCACCAGGACGCCACGCCCGGCGGCGAGGTGCTCGCAGGCCTCGAGCTGATAGTCGTCCAGCGCGAACGGGTAGCCGGCCCGGAAACCGTCGAGCGCGTTCTGGGTGTCGTCCACATCCCCAAACTACTGGGTGAGCGGACGGCCTTCCGCCGGACTCGCCTTCGGTGCGGTGTAGATCGTCAGGTGGTGGGGCACCGCCCGCAGCCGGAGCGGGACAGGGCCGAGTTCCTCGCCGTCGGCCATCGCGTAGAGACCGTCGCCGTCGACGACCACCTCGCGGGCCCGCAACTGCTCCACCGCCGGGTCGTGGACGAAACCACCGTCGTACATCCGGGGAAGCAGCCGCAGCAGGGTCATCCGGCTCACCGGGTTGATGATCGTCAGGTCGAGCTCGCCGTCGGTGACGTCGGCCCGCGGACAGCCCATCATGCCGCCGCCGAAGTAGCCGGCGTTGCCCACGCTGATGAACATCGCCGTCTGCTCCAGGGGTGTGCCGTCGACCAGCAGCCGGTACGGCAGCGGTTCGAAGACGGCGAGTTCGGCCAGCGCCGCCCAGGCGTAGCTCAGCCCGCCCAGCGTCCAGCTGAACTGGTTGGTCCGCTGGTTCACCCGGCCGTCGTAACCGGTGGAGACGATCGAGCCGACCCAGCGCCGCTCGGCGCCGTCCACCAGCCGGCCCTCGGCCTCCATCAGGTCGATTCGGCGGGTGTGGCCGGCGACCACCGTCCGGGTCGCCGCCATGGTGTCGTTCGGGACGCCGGTGCCGCGGCAGAAGTCGTTTCCGGTGCCGGCAGGGATCAACCCCAGCGGGACGTGGGTGCCGGCGGCGGCGTTCAGCCCCAGGTGCATCATTCCGTCCCCACCCATCACCAGCAGCGAGTCCGGACGGTGCCCGGCCACCGGTGGCCGGGCGTGCTCGACGGCAGCGATGCAGCGCAGCCGGGCGTCGGCGAAGGAGCTGGTCTGGTACACCCGCAGGTTCGCCCCGGGCATCCCGGTCAGCAGTTCGGTGGCCACCTTCGGCAGCATGCGGCGGGCGCGGCCACGCCCGGCAGTCGGGTTGACGACCAGGGTGAGGGTGGGGCCGTCGTAGGTTGGCAGGCTCATACCGTCGCAGGGTCAGGCGCAGCGGCAACTGCGCGGCGGTCGTGGAGACGTGCGATCAGTTCGGCTGCCAGATAGAGCACGGCCATCGGCAGGGCCAAGGCCAGCATTGAGAACGGGTCGGTCGAGGGGGTGGCCGCCGCTCCGAAGATGAAGGTGGCGAAGATGATGTACGGCCTGGCCTTGGCCAATTGCCGGGCGCTGACCACCCCGGTCAGGTTCAGGCCGACGACGACAACGGGCATCAGGAAACCGAGCCCGAAGATCATCATCAACTGGATCGTCAGGGTGAGGAACTGCCGTACGTCGAGCAGGTTGGTGATCGGGATGCTCTGCGGGGTGAAGGCCAGCATCACCGAGATGCCCTGCGGCAGGATGTAGTAGCCGATCACCACGCCGAGCAGGAACAGCGGGATCGCCGCGGCCAGGAAGATCAGGGCCCACTTCTTCTCCTTGGACAGCAGGGCAGGGACGATGAACGCCCACAGCTGGTACAGCCAGACCGGACTGGAGGCCACCAGCCCGGCGATCATGCAGACCGCCAACGCCAGCGTGAACGGGGCCGTCACCCCGGAGATCACCGTGGTGGTGGTGACCTCGGGATTGTTCTGGGACAACAGGTCTCGGGCCAGCAGGTAGGGATGCATCAGCAACTGGTAGAGCTGGTCGTACCAGACCGCGGCCAGACCGGCCGCCACGACGACAGCGGCCAGCGACACGATCAGCCGGTACCGCAACTCACGCAGGTGGTCGGCAAGGGACATCACCCCGCCGGGAGTGGGTCTGGGGGGACGCAGCCAGCCCAGGTTCAGGCGCGGACGGCGCATCCTCAGGCTTCTGGGTCGGGCTTCCGCTCCGGCTGTGACGAGAAGCCGTCCGCTTGGCCGTCTGCCTCGACAGGAGGCTCGGGCGGGCTCACGGTGGACGTACCGCCCTTGAGCTCGGCGGTTTCCTCCTTGAACTCCTTGATCGCACGACCGGCACTCCTGCCGATCCCGGCCAGCCGGGAACCGCCGAAGATGAGCAGGGCGACCACGAGGATGATCACCAATTCAGGCCAACCCAAGCGCATAGCGACCCTTCCCGTCGTCTGGAATAGTGAAACTCTACCCTCAGTCGGGGATCCGGCCACCTGCGGGAAGTTCGATCCTGCCGAGGATCTGCCCCAGTTCCTCCGCGCGGGTGCCGAGCATCTCCAGCTCGGAGAACAGATCGCCGGCCTTGTGCCACAGCCAGACCGCGTAGCACACCACCATGACCAGTCCGGCCAGGGCGATCAGGCCGAAGACCAGCACCCACACCATGCCGGCCAGCCTACCGTCCAGCTCCCAACGCTGCGTAGTATCCCAACGCCTCCGTCGCCGCCTCCCGGGCCGCCGCTGTCAGTTCGGGCGGATCGACCCGCAGCACCGCGCCGCCCAGCCGCAGCAGCAGGGCCCGCAGCCAGGCCGGGTCGGCGACCAGCAGGTCGATCTCCAGCCCGCGATCGGTGGGCCGGGCCTCCCGCACCGGGTAGTACTCGGTGATCCAGCCGGCGTCCCGGGTGAGTTCCAGGGTGACCGGGACGGCGTCCGCTCGCTGCTCGAGCCAGCCGGTGGTGAACGGTTCGGGCTCGCCGCGGTCGACGGCCGGACGGTCGGTGGGGGTCACCTCGACGATCCGGTCCAGCCGATAGATACGCCAGTCACCCCGCTCCAGGCTCCACGCCTGCAGGTAGGCGTAGCCGTCGCGGGTGACCAGGCGGACCGGTTCGACCTCGGGGGTGGTGGTCCGGGCACGGGTGGGCCCGTCGTAGGTGAGCCGCACCGCCAGCCCGTCCTCAATGGCGCGCCCCAGCTGTTGCCGGATGCCGGTACTACCGGTCTGCTCGGCGATCGCGAATGCCGACGGACGCGCGGCCCCCTGGGCGCCAGCCAGTTTGGCCACCGCGGAGTCCACCGCCTGGCCGATCTGGGGTGGTGCCAGTTCCCCGATGGCCTGCAGCGCGACGATCAGGCTCAACGCCTCGTCCGGGGTGAACCGCAGCGGACGGGACAGGAACTCGGCGTTGCTGATCCGGATCCGGCCGGAGTCCAGGCCTTCGGAGTCCACGTCGATCAGGTCATCGGGGAGACCACCGGGCAGCCCGCAGTACCACAGCACGTCGAGGTCCTTCACCAGTTGCGCGCTGGACACCTCGAACACCGCCGCGGTCTCGGCGAGGTCGGCCTCGCCGCCGTGCCGCTGCAGATAGGGCACCAGGTTGAGCAGCCGGGACACCTGATCGGAGGAGGTCATCGGTACGCCTCCTCGACGGTGCGGAGCTGGGCGATCACGGCGGCGGCGAGCCCGGAGGGTTCGAGCACGAGCACGTCGGCGCCCTGGGCGCAGATCTCCCCGACGATGTCGGCCTGACTGGAGTACGGCACCCGGTAGGCGTGGTAGCCCGGTGGCAGCGGACGGTCGGTCTCGGCTTCGACCCCCTGCCGGCGCAGTGCCGGTCCGCGGTCGGCGCGGATCGCGAGCACCGCCTCGGCGTCCGGTGGCGAGGGCCGTAGCTTGTCCAGCAGGGCGCGGGCGTCCACGTCCGGGCGGGCGAACTCCCCCGGCCGGCCGATCGGCGTCACCTCGGTGTCGATCCGGGCGAGCTTGAAGGTGCGCGAGTCCTGCCGGTCCAGATCGTGACCGAGCAGGTACCAGGCGCCCTGCCGGTAGGCCATCGTCCACGGCTGTACCCGGCGGAGCTTGCCGCGGTAGCCAAAACTGACCGGCGTGGAGCCGACGGTGGCTTTCCACAGCGGCACGAAGGACTGCTCTCTGGCGCCCACCGATGGCGCCAGCCCGGACACCCGCGAGGGATCGGGGTCGACGCCTGCGGCGCGCAGCTTCGCCAGTGCGGAGACCGCCTGGTCGGCCTGGGTGGCGTCGTCCCAGACCCGGGTGGCCAGGCCGAGGACAGCCGCCTCGGCGGGGGTGAAGTCGATCGCCGGGAGCTCGAAGTCGGAGCGCCGGATCCGGTAGCCGGCCTCGTCGGGAAACAGTGGATCGTTGCTGCCGGTCTCGATCGGCACGCCCAGCTCGCGCAGTTCTTCCTTGTCACGTTCGAAGGCTCGCTCGAAGGCGGCGTCGCCGAGCCCGTGATAGCCCTCCACCGCCTGGCGGATGTAGGCCTTGTCGACGAACCGGCGCGCCATCAACAGGCAGATCGTGAGGTTCATGATCCGCTCGGACTTGCGTGGCGCCATCTCGTTGGTTTCCTCGTGCTGCGACGCCCTGCGCGGGGCATCGCTGGCACAGTAGCAAAGCCACCGCCGCAGCGTGGTTGACTGGCCGGGAAAGGAGGCACGATGGCCGGACGATACGCGCCCAGCCCGACGTCCGCGCTGCACCTGGGCAATCTGCGCACCGCCCTGGTCGCCTGGTTGATGGCCCGGCACACCGGCCGGGAGTTCCGCCTGCGGATCGAGGATCTGGACACCGCCCGGGTGACCGCGGCCGGCGACGTCGCAGCCGGACAGCTCGCCGACCTGCGCGCCCTCGGCCTCGACTTCGATCCCCCGGTGCTGTGGCAGTCCCGGCGGCTGGCCGCCTACGCGGAGGCCGCCGCGAGCGTGGGCGACCGGCTTTATGAGTGCTTCTGCACCCGCCGCGAGATCGCCGAGGCAGCCTCCGCACCGCACGCCGGCGGGTTTCGTCCCTACCCGGGCACCTGCCGGAACCTCACCGAGGCCGAACGCGCCGCGAGACGACGGCAGCGTCGCCCGGCGTTGCGGCTCCGGGCCGACGCTGCCGTCCAGACCGTCCACGATCAGTGGGCGGGCGAGGTCACCGGCGTGGTGGACGACTTCGTGGTGCGCCGCAACGACGGAGTCTGGGCGTACAACTTCGCGGTGGTGGTGGACGATCTGGCCCAGGGAGTCGACCAGGTGGTCCGGGGTGATGATCTGCTGTCCTCCTCGCCCCGGCAGGCCTGGCTGACCCGGCTGCTGGGCGGTCGGCCGCCGTCCTACGCCCACGTCCCGCTGGCGGTGAACCCCACTGGTACCCGGCTGGCCAAACGCGACGGTGCGGTCACCCTGGCCGACCTGGCCGTGGCGGGGGTCGGGCCGCAGC
The DNA here is from genome assembly GCF_034927565.1 of Propionicimonas sp. Taxonomy (GTDB): domain Bacteria; phylum Actinomycetota; class Actinomycetes; order Propionibacteriales; family Propionibacteriaceae; genus Propionicimonas. The sequence goes on along the minus strand of NZ_JAYFPT010000030.1, from coordinate 4,651 downwards.
AGGTGCTCGGCCTGATCGCGACCAGCCTCGGTCTGGCCGACCCGGGTGAACGCGTCGATTCTGGCCTGCTGCTGGACCGGTTCGAGCCGTCCGTGCTGCCTCGGGAGCCCTGGGTGGTGCCGGTCGTCTGAAACCCGGATCGGGCACTCTCAGGCAGTGGCTCCGGCGCCTCCCGGCGGCTCCAGTCGATGGGCAAACACCGCCCACACCACGACGGCGACTCCGACGCCGACCAGCAGGCCGCCGAGGGTGTCGGTCAGCCAGTGGGCACCGAGGTAGGTGCGGCTGAGCGCCATCGCCACGGTATAGAGCACGCCGGTCAGCCAGACCCACCACCGCTGCGCCACGATGCCGAGCACCACCGTGATCGTGGCGGCGTTGGCGGTGTGCCCGGACGGGAAGGAGCCGGAGTCGACGGCGACCAGGATGTCCTCGGGACGGACCCGCCCGAAAGCGGCCTTCAGCCCCTGGACCACCAGCGCGCTGGCAGCCGAGGCCACCAGGAAGAAGACCGCCGCCCAGCGTCCGCGCCACCGCCACAGCGCGAGCGTGCCGACCACCGGTACCACCACCACGCCGAGCACGCCGCCGCCCAGGGCATTGAACACCGAGGCCACGCTGGTTCCGGCCGGCCCGCGCACGGCCAGCACCTCGGTCATCCACTCCTGGTCGATCCAGGGCACCGAACGCATCACCAACAGCCCGATCACCCCGGCCAGCAGCAGCGTCGCGCTGCCGAGTCCGACCAGCACCCGTCGCCGTGGCCGGGCTGCAGCCACCATCACGCGGGTGGGCTAGGCCTGGTAGGCGAAGAGCAGGTCAACCACGTAGACGACGGTGTCGCCGGCCTCGATCGGCGGTGTGTTCGAGCCCTCGGGGTAGCCGTCGGCAGGTGGCAGCACCAGCAGCACCCGCGAGCCGACGGTCTTGCCCTTCAGCCCCTTCACCCAGCCCGGGATCAGCTTGCCCTCGGACAGTTCGCCGGTGGTCGGGGTGGCGAAGCCGTCGTCGACCACCTGTCCGGTCTTCCAGGAGACGCCCACATAGCGGGCGAGGATGGTGTCGCCCTCCTTCAGTGCGGCGCCCGTGCCCTTGATCAGCAGCTGGGCGGTCATCGATGTCGGCGCAGCGGTCGCCGGGATGGTGACCGTCGGCTTGCCGGTGCCGGGGCTCACCGTCGGCAGCCCGGCCGGCGGGGTGACCGTCTCACCGGACGGCTCGGTGAGCGACATGTCCAGGATGTCGACCACGAAGAGCAGGGTGTCGCCCACCTGGTACCAGTCCGGCCCATAGCCGACCGCGGCCATGCTGTCATAGGCGTCGGTGCCCGGGATGGCGATCAGCACCCGGCTGCCCACCTGCTGGCCGGTGAGGCCTTTGGTGAAGCCGGGGATCATCTTGTCCAGCGGGAAGGTGGCCGGCGCCGAGCCGAAGGACTCCTCGAACATCGTGCCGGTGCGCGCGTCGACGCCGTGGTAGTTCACGGTGAGATAGCTGTTCTCCAGCGACTTCGGCCCCTCGCCGGCCTTGAGCACCTCGACCCGGGTCTGGTCGATCGCGAACGGTGCCGTGAACTCCACCTTCGGCGACTCCGACGGCTTGCCGGTCACCGTGATCGCGTCCAGCGAGGTCGACACCGGGACGGTCGGTGTCGGGGTCGGCGTGGGCGTCGGAGTCGGGGTCTGGGAGGTCGACTCCGACGGCGACGGCGACGGCGTCGGGCTGTCGGCTCCGGTGCCGGACGAGCACGCGGTCAGCGCGAGGGCGGCGACGGCGGCGAGGGCGATGCGAACGGGCGAATGCACGCCTCGAACCTTACCGTGGCGTCCAATCAGCCCGCGAACCGGGCGAGGAACTCCTCCACCGCTGCCGACCGGGCCTCGAAGGGGTCGCTCATGGTCAGCGCGTGGTCGGTTGCCGGGTGGTCGGCTCTGGCGGGTTCATGGACGGTGAAGCCGAGCCAGTCGACGTTGTAGTCCAGGCCGGCGGCCCGGGCCGCGGTGACCAGTCGGGCGCGCAGTGCCGCCCGGGTGTTGGCCGGCGGCGTGGTCACCGCCTGGGCGACCTGGCCGGGCGTGCTCAGCCGCCGGACCGCGCCGTGCGCCTCCAGTCGGGCGAACAGCCCGTCGGGTCCCAGCTGGTGAAAGGCGAGGTCGACCGCGGCCAGCCGCGGGTCGTCGACCGCCAGCCCGTGCCGGTCGCGGTACTCGGCCAGCAACCGGCGTTTGGCAGCCCACTCCACGGTGTCGGCCACCGTATCCGGTTCGCCGGCCGCCAGCGCGTCCAGCACCCGCAGCCAGGCCGACCGCACCGGCTCCTGGTCGGGTGTGGGTTCGACCGCCTCCGCGAGCTCCCGCTGCAGTGCGATGGCGGTGATGGTGGAGCCGTCCGGCCTGGCCAGCGGAGCACGCGGGTCGCGCGCGACGACGGGCAGCGCGGCCAGTGGGTCGGCCAGCCGCATTCGCTGGAGAACCTCCGTGTGGCCCTGCTCGACCAGTCGCAGCACGAGGTCGGTGGCCGCCAGCCGTAGCCAGGCCGAGGGTTCGGCGAGGTTGGAGTCGCCGGCCAGCACGTGCAGTCGGCGGAACCTCGCCGGGTCGGCCAGCGGCTCGTCCCGGCTGTTCACCAGCGGGCGGGCGCGGGTGGTGGTGGACCCGTAGCCGGTGTGCAGGTGGTCGGCGCGCTGGCTGATCCAGAAGCTGCCGCGGACCAGCCGACCGGTGCCGCAGAGCAGCTGCCGGGTGACCAGGAAGCCGGCCAGCAGGTCGGCGGTCGTCTTGGGGTCGAGTGCCCGGCTGACCAGATAGTTCTCGTGGGAGCCGTAGGAGTTGCCGTGGGCGTCGGTGTTGTTCTTGAACAGCCGCAGGGTGAGTGTCTCGCCGTCCGCCTCGGCCCGGGCAAGCGCGGCCGCCGCCAGGTCGACCATCACCTCGTCCCCGGCACGGGAGGCGATCACCGCCTGCAGGGGGGTGAGGCACTCGGGGGTGGCGTACTCCGGGTGGGAGCCGACATCCAGGTAGAGCCTGCCGCCGTTGCCGAGGAAGGCGTTGGTGGCGCGGTAGGCGTCGACCAGCGGACGGAACAGCCGGTCGGCGGCGTCGCTGGAGCCGAGCCGGGACGCGCCCCGGCGGCCGAGCAGCCCGTACTCGGTCTCGATACCGAAGACCCGCTCCACCCGGGCCTACAGCCCCACGGTGTCCAGCAGCTTGCCGAGCTCCTCGCTGGTCAGGTCGCGCACCTCGCCGGACTTGAGATGACCGAGCCGGATCGGGCCGATCGCGGTACGGGCCAGTTCGCGGACCGGGTGCCCGACCGCCTCGAACAGCCGCCTCACAATCCGGTTGCGGCCTGAGTGGAGGGTGATCTCGACCATCGAACGGTCGCGCTCGCGCTGTACCAGCCGGATCCTGTCGGGCCGGATCGGCCCGTCCTCCAGCGTGACGCCGCGTCGCAGCTTCGCCAGGGTGGCGTGCTCCAGGCTGCCGGCGACCACGGCAACATAGGTTTTGGGGATCTCGTAGGAGGGGTGGGTGAGCCGCTGGGCGAAGTCGCCGTCGTTGGTCAGGATCAGCAGGCCCTCGGTGTCGGCGTCCAGTCGTCCGACATGGAACAGCCGCTCTCCCCGGCGCCGGCCGAGGTAGTCCTGCAGAGTCGGACGGCCCTGCGGGTCGTCCATCGTCGAGACCACGCCGCGCGGCTTGTTCAACACCAGATAGGCGTGGCTGCGTTCGGGCGGGATCCGGGCGCCGTCCACCCGGATGACGTCGCGGGCCGGGTCGACTCGCAGACCCTGCTCGTTGACCACCTGACCGTTGACCTCCACCCGGCCGCGGGCGATCAGCTCCTCGCTGGCGCGCCGGGAGGCGACACCGGCACGGGCCAGCACCTTCTGCAGTCGGACGCCGTCGGTCTCGGGGGTCATGCCGGCTCCTGTTCGGTGAGCGTCTCGGGTTCGGCGACCAAGCCAGCCAGTTCGGCCTCCAGGGCAGTGGCGTCGGGCAGGTTGGGGGCCAGCGGCGGGAGCTGGTCAAGGCTGGTCAGGCCCAGCCGTTCCAGGAAGGTGGCGGTGGTGGCAAACAGCCTCGCCCCGCTCTCCGGGTCGCGGCCGGTCTCCACGATCAGGTCACGGGTGGCCAGGGTGCGCATCACCCCGTCCACGTTCACCCCGCGGACGGCGGCCACTCGGCCGCGCGAGATCGGCTGCAGGTAGGCCACCACCGCCAGGGTCTCCAGAGCGGCCTGGGAGAGCCGCCCGGGTTGGCCGTCCAGCAGCCAGGCGCCGATCAGGTCGGCGTGCTGGGCACGGGTGTAGTACCGCCAGCCACCGGCCAGGTTGCGCAGTTCGAAGCCGCGTCCGGTCTGGTCGTAGAAGTCGCGCAGCTGCTCCAGGCAGCCCACCACCACCGCCTCTGGGGCGTCCACCGCCCGGGCCAGTTCGGCCGCCGGCACCGGTTCGGTGGCCATCAGCAGCAGGGCCTCCAGCGGACCCGACAGCGCGGTGGCGTCCCACTCCAGTTCGGGGATCTGTTCCTCGGCAGCGCCAGCCTGCGCCCGGCCCTGGTCGGTCTGCTCACTCATCAGTCGATTCCTGCGTCGTCTCGTCGGTGGTCTGGTCGAACTCGGACCCGATGCCGTCGGCCACCTCGGCACC